>CAYRSN010000001.1:0-126148 GCA_964427185.1 uncultured Piscirickettsiaceae bacterium
GCCATACCAAATACATACCCCCTGCCTCGAAAGAGACAGGGGGTTTTTGCGTTGGGGGGGAAAGAAAAGTAAAAGACAGAGTAGCTATTACTGTGTATTGCTGATTTTCTGTGTGATGAAATGAATTAAGTCGCCGGCAATATCCAGATCAAACTGATGATCCAGTTCTCGAATACATGTGGGGCTGGTTACATTGATTTCTGTAATATAGTCACCGATGACATCTAGTCCGACAAAGAACAACCCTTTTTCTCTTAATAGCGAGCCGACTTGTTGGGCAAGCCATTTTTCTCTTTCTGTTAAGGGCATGCCAACGCCTGTACCGCCTGCTGCCAAGTTGCCACGCGTTTCGCCTGCTTGCGGGATGCGTGCAAGCGCATAGGGAACGGGGTTGCCATTGATCATGAGAATGCGTTTATCTCCATGACGAATTTCTGGAAGGTAGCGTTGAGCCATAATGGGCATATGGCCTTTCTGGGTTAAGGTTTCGATAATTACATTGGTATTAGGATCGCCTGCTCTGATACGAAAAATACCGGCGCCTCCCATGGCATGCAGAGGCTTGAGTATGGTGTCTTGATGTTGATTGATAAAATCTTTCAACAGCTCAGCCTGTGCACTGACACGTGTTGGCGGCATGCATTGTGGAAACCAGGCGGTAAAAAGTTTTTCATTACAGTCACGCACGGCCTGTGTATTGTTAACGACTAAAGCCCCTTCTTTTTCTGCTAAAGAGAGTAGGTGTGTTGTGGTGAGGTAATGCTGATCGAAAGGGGGATCTTGGCGCATGAATATAGCATGGAAGTTCTGCAAGGGATGATGCTGCCACTTTCCTAATTCAGCATAGTGTGTGCGTTGATCTTTTACCTGAATATTCGCAGTATGCGCCATGGGGGTGGCTTGATCTAGCCATAGGTTGCTCGGTGTTGCATAAAATATTTTATGCCCTTGTTTTTGGGCGGCCAACATCATGGCAAATGTAGAGTCTTTCCAAGGTTTGATGGATTCGATAGGATCCATCACAAATAACAGTTTCATAGCGCTGCTTCCTGATTTTGAGTCTGGCATGCAGGTTGAGTTTCGCAAATTTCACGCGCTGCTGCCAGAAGCGCCAGGCGAGCGACGACACCATATGCATAAAAACGATTGGGTGGTGCATCGAGTGCGGCTTGTTGGTTGGGAAGTGTACAGGCTTCGGCAAAAGAAAGCGGCTTGAAGTGCATGCCAGGGCTGTTGAGGTTGTCTGTTGCGCTTTTGCCCGTATGGATACGGTAAAAACCGCCAACGACACGCTGTCCTATCATGTAAACAACGGGTTCTGCGATAGCCCCTTCATAGGTTTCGAAAGTATAAACACCTTCTTGTACCATCATGTGTTCGGCAACTAAACCTTCTTTGCCAGAACTCATTTTATTACGCTGTTTTTTATTCAGATTAAGGATTTCATCAGGATGTTGCACGCTCATAATAGCCATGCCATAGGTGCCACGGTCTGATTTTACAACTGCGAAAGGTTTTTCATGGATGCCGTGGATATCATATTGTCTAGCAGTTTCCTCAATGACTTGATTGACTGCACCTGCGAGGCACTCCAGACCTTGCCGCTGTTTGAAATTAACAGGGCCGCACTGAATAGAGAGAGGAGTGATAATCCAAGGGTCAATTTCGATCAGTTCGGCAAACTCTTGTGTGACACGAGTATAGTGCTCGAAGTGGTGTGTTTTGTAACGGTTGACCCAACCCATATCCAGAGGGGGTAAAAGCACCTGTTCGATATTTTCCAGTATTTCGGGTCGGCCGCTGGAAAGGTCATTGTTTAACAGCACGGCACAAGGGAAAAAGGTGTCCACACCCACGCGGTTGTCGCGGCGTATTAAAGGTTCGAGCGTTAAGGTTTGCCCGGAGGGAAGAGCAATTTTTGTCGGAGTGCTTAGATCGGGCAGAAGAGACCCTATTCGGGTTTCATAGCCTGCGGCACAAAGAATATTTTGCAGTGCCTTTAGATTTTCTAAATAAAACGTGTTGCGCGTATGGTTTTCCGGAATGAGTAAAACACCGTCTGTGGTGGGGCAGGCTTGACTGACAGCAGCTTGAGCTGCTTGCACAGCGAGGGGCATTAGTTCGGGGGCGAGATTATTAAATCCGGCAGGGAAGAGGTTGGTATCAACCGGTGCAAGTTTATAACCAGCGTTACGCAGATCCACAGAGGCATAAAAAGGTGCAGGTGTATGCCGAAACTGTTGACGCAACCAGGCCTCTATTTTTGCCTGGTGATTAAGTAGATGATATTCAAGGTCTAATAGTGGACCGGTCAGGGAGGTTTGTAAATGGGGAACGGTATGAGTAGATGGCATAGTGTTCTCAAGGGTTAACGTAGGGTTATTTTATCACCAGTCACCCCAGCGAGCTTGGGCAGCGGCCAATAAGGCACAGCCGGCGGTCTCCGTGCGTAGGATACGTGGGCCAAGCCGTACGGCTGTCAGCCCTGCCTGCTGGGCATGAATGATTTCTTCTTTTGTCAGACCCCCTTCGGGGCCTACCAGTATGTGCATGGGATGAGGCGCCTGATCGAGTTTGGAAAATGGTTGTTCAGCAGTAGGTGCCAGTACAATACCAGGACGGAAGCTCTGCAGCCACTCGTTTAGTGGGGCAGGGGGCAGCACTTTGGGAACCACATTACGGCCACTCTGCTCGCAGGCGGAGATGACCAGTTTTTGCCAGTGAGCACGTTTTTTCTCAAGCTTATCGCCTTTAAGTTTGACTTCTACTCGCTCAGTAAACAGGGGCTGGAGGGTGTGCACACCCAGTTCAGTGGCCTTCTGCAAAGTCCAGTCCATGCGCTCGCCACGGCTGATGCCCTGAGCCAGTATGGTTTTGAGCGGAGATTCATTATCGGCTGGGGGCAGCAAGGTCTCTACCCGCAGCAGGCCGTGTTTTTTGCTGGCTTCTGCCAAGGTGGCATGAGCGGCTTGTCCTTTACCGTCAAAGATTTCCACTGAGTCCCCCATACTCAGCCTTAGTACTCGCAGTAAGTAGTGTGCGGCATCTCCTGTCAGCGGGAGTGTAGCGCCTGCTTGATAGGCAGCGGGCAGATAGAGACGGGTGCTCATGCGGGGCGGTGGATGGTCAGGTTCTGCGCAATGTTCAGGGTGGGTTCCACCTGGTTCATGGTGTAGAAGTGCAGCCCGGGAGCACCTGCGTCCAGCAACCGCTGGCAAAGGGTGGTGACAAATTCCCGTCCAAAGGAGATCAGCCCTTCTCGGTCGCCGCGGTCGCCGAAACTTTCCAGGCGACAGCGCAGCCAGCGAGGCACTTCCGCACCGCACATGCTGGAGAAACGGATCAGCTGCTCATAGTTGGTGATGGGCATGATTCCGGGCACAATGGGCAGGTCGATGCCCGCCTGTTCGCAGTTTTCCACAAAGTATAGGTAGCTGTCCACATTGTAGAAATACTGGGTAATGGCCGCATCAGCACCTTGTTCCACCTTGTATTTGAACCACTTAATGCCTTCCTCGCAGTTTTTTGCCTGTGGGTGGGTCTCCGGATAGGCCGCTACTTCCAGAGTGAAGCGCTCCCCCGTTTCCTCACGGATAAAACGCACCAGATCCGAGGCATATTTAAACCCCCCCGGATCCAGCATGCCGGAGGGCAGGTCGCCTCGCAGGGCGACAATGCGGGAGACGCCCAGCTGGTCATAGGTGTGCAGCAGTTCCAGTACACTTTCCCGCGTCTGACCGATACAGGTCAGATGCGGAGCGGCATCAAATGGCGTCTGGGTCTGGATGTATTCCACCGTCTCTACGGTGCGTGCCTGGGTGGTGCCGCCGGCGCCATAGGTGATGGAAATGTACTGGGGGTTGAGTTGCCCCAGCTCATGGATGGTGTTTTTCAGCTTGTCAAATCCCGCATCTGTACGAGGCGGGAAAAACTCCAGGCTGATAGGCTGCGGGTATTTCTGTTGTGATTGCATCTGATAATCCTCTTACAGTCCCGCTGCATCCCGCAGCAGTTCGGCTTTATCGGTGGCCTCCCAGCTGAATTCGGGTTGTTCACGGCCAAAATGTCCGTAGGCGGCGGTTTTGCGGTAGATGGGGCGTTTCAGATCCAGCATGGTGATAAGGCCTTTGGGGCGCAGGTCGAAGTGCTCCTGTACCAGCTGCTCAATGGTCTCCAGCGCCACTTTTTCAGTGCCAAAACAATCCACGCGGATGGAGGTGGGCTCTGCCACACCAATAGCGTAGGAAACTTGGATTTCGCACTTGTCGGCCAGCCCTGCTGCTACGATGTTTTTGGCCGCATAGCGGGCGGCATAGGCGGCGGAGCGATCCACCTTGGATGGATCTTTGCCGGAGAAGGCGCCACCACCGTGACGCGCCATGCCGCCATAGGTGTCCACGATGATTTTACGTCCCGTTAGCCCGGCATCTCCCACGGGGCCGCCTATGACAAAGCGTCCGGTGGGGTTGATGTGGAACTTGGTGCCCTTACGCAACCACTCGGCCGGGATGACCGGCTTGATAATCTCCTCCATGACTGCTTCCCGCAGTACCTCATTGGAGATGTCGGGATCGTGCTGAGTGGAAACCACTATGGCATCCACTGCTACGGGCTGGCCATCACGGTAGCGCAGGGTTACCTGACTTTTGGCGTCCGGTCGCAGCCAGGGGAGGTGCTTGGCTTTGCGTAGAAAAGCCTGTCGCTCCATCAGGCGGTGGGCGTAGTAGATGGGTGCTGGCATGAGCTGTTCGGTTTCATTGGTAGCGTAACCGAACATCAGCCCTTGGTCGCCGGCACCCATTTCATGGTCTTCGGACTCATCAACACCCATGGCGATGTCAGGAGACTGTTTTCCGATGGCGGAGAGTACGGCGCAGGTGTCACCGTCAAAGCCGTAGTCCGCCTTGTCATAGCCGATATCCTTGACTACCTGGCGCACCAGTTCTTCCAGATCCACCCAGGCTTCGGTGGTGATTTCTCCACCTACCAGTACCATGCCAGTTTTGACAAAGGTTTCACAGGCCACGCGTGCATGGGGATCCTGTTTGAGAATTTCATCCAGAACGGCATCGGAGATTTGATCGGCAATTTTGTCCGGATGGCCTTCGGAAACAGATTCTGAAGTAAAGATCGTTTCGCTCATTTTTCTTCCTTTTTGAAAAATTGAGCGGCTGGGGCGGGAAGAAGAGAAGGCTTCTTCTCGCTTTAGCCGCATTTATTACGCGCCCGCAAGCTGAGACTCAAATCGGCGCAGTTTTTTAATTATAACGTATTACTCATATTTGCGCTGGTATGAAAAGTGTTTTATTTTGCTGTCATATTGGTTTGATAAAGTGCTAACCTGTCAAAAAATAGAGGGGTTGGCGGTGATAATTTGTGAGCAGGAAGCGTTTCAGCAGCTGTTAAGTGCAGTTCGCGAAAAGATTGATTTGGGCAATCCTTTGGGAACGGAGCTGTATCGTGTATTTGAACAGCAAAGCCTGACGACGTTGTTTCAACCAATTGTGAGTCTGCAGAGCAAAGCAGTCATGGGATGGGAGGCGTTGACGAGAGGGCCTTTGCATAGCCCGCTGCATCGGCCATTGGATCTGTTTTATGTGGCCGAGCAGATGGGTTGTTTGTTGGAGCTGGATATGTTAACTCGTATGCTGGCCATCGAGCGTTTTGCGAATTATCAACGTCATGAAAAACTGTTCATCAATGTTCTGATCAGTAGCCTTTCTGCTTCCAAGCATTCGCCGGGTATCACGCAGCACTGTATGGCCAAAACAGGTTTGCGCAGTGAACAGGTGGTGATTGAGCTCAGTGAGCTTCATCCTACGGATGATTTGCCAGTTTTGGTTGAGGCTATCAACCATTATCAAAAACAAGGATTTGTTGTTGCGTTAGATGATGTGGGGGCGGGTTATAACGGTATGCGGCTGTGGTCAGAAATACGCCCGAATATTGTCAAAATTGATCGTTATTTTGTTGATAGTGTTCATCAAGCCAGAGAAAAACGTCGTTTTTTAGAGACGATGGTGAATTTGGCACATGGGTTTAATGCCAAGGTGGTGGCAGAGGGCGTGGAACGTGAAGAAGAGTTGCGCGTTTTGGAGCAGCTGGGTGTGGATTATGTCCAGGGGTTTTTGTTGGGACGACCAGAGCCAACGCCCGGGATAAAACTGGCCTATAGTTGGCCGGAGGCTCGTTTACGAGATATTAGACAAGAAAATACCGCGGCTATACTGGCAAAACCTGCGTTAACTTTGAGGCCGGATGAAAAGGTAGGTGCCGTGGCAGAACGCATTCTGAAAATGCCGGAGCATGATTTTTTTCCAGTTGTGGATGAAGCTGGGAAGGTACATGGCATGGTCTGGCGGCGTGACTTAATGCAGCAGTTATTGCAGCGGTTTGGATATGAGCTGAATTACCGCAAAAAGATTGAAGAGCTCATGGATAAGCATCCGATTGTTGTGGAGGGATCCGTTTCTCTGGAAAACCTGTCTCGCCGCTTGACAGATACCTTGACCAGTGGGCACCGTGAAGCGTTTATTCTTTTGAAAGAAGGACGTTATGAGGGAGTGGGCACTTTTATCGACCTGTTGCGAGTCATTACTGACCTGAAAGTCAAAAGCGCGCAATATGCCAACCCTTTGTCCGGCCTGCCAGGTAACGTACCGATTCAGGCGGAGATTCAAGGGCTGTTGGATCGCAAAGTAGCGTTTTCCGTGCTTTATATCGACTTGGATCACTTCAAACCATTTAATGATTTTTACAGCTACGAGGATGGCGACAAGATCATTCGCTTTTTAAGTAGCCTGTTGCGTGAACAAGTACCACAGGACGCCTTTTTAGGGCATATTGGTGGAGACGATTTTATGGTGATTCTGCCGTGGCAGGATGAGCGGGTAGAATCTCTGGCGGCGCGTTTAGTAGAGCGCTTTAAAGCAGGTGTACAGGATTTTTACAGCAAAGAAGATCGGCAGGCGGGTGGTATTCAGGGGGTGGATCGACAAGGGCACTCAGTGTTTTTCCCCATGATGAGCATTTCAATTGGTATTTTAAAGGTTGCGCAAGGCGCTATTTCACATCAGCAGAGGCTTTCATCGCTGGTGACGAAAGCTAAAAAACAGGCGAAATCGCAAGGCGGCAATACTTGGGCGGTGATTGAGGCTAAAGCTTAGGTGATTCTCATCACGTTTTTTTTACAGGCTATCTGTTAGGTTTTGGCTTCTCGCACCAGCAGTGCAGAAGCCAAAATGAGGCCTGCAGCGCACCAGAGGGTAAGGCTGATGCCGCCTTGCTGATAGAGCCAGCCTGAAAGCAGGGTGCCCATCAGGCGGCCGCCGGCATTGGCCATGTAGTAAAAGCCCACATCCTTGGAGACACCATCCTCCCGCGCCATGGCTACCACCAGATAGGAGTGCACGGCGGAGTTCAGCGCGAACACCATGCCAAAAACCAGCAGTCCGCCTACCAGCCACCAGGCATTTTCTGTCCAGAGCGCAATGGCTGCGGTTACCAGCCCCAGTATCAGAGCCAGCTGAAAGGCAAGCTTGTGATCTGGGTGTGTGGTGATTTTTTGAGTGAGTCGAGGTGTGGCGGCTTGGATAAAACCATACCCTATAATCCAGAATGCCATAAAAGCCCCCACCTCACTGAAAGACCAGCCCAATATACTTTCAAGGTATAGCGGCACAGCCACTACAAACCAAACATCCCGCGCGGCGAATAGAAATAACCGTGCGGCCGCCAGCCAGTTGAGTGCCCGTTCAGTAGAAAAAAGACTTTTGAATTTGCTTTTTTGTTTGGCTTTGCCTAAATCACTTTGCAGCCAGAACAGGGAGGCTATCAGCACTAAAAAAAGCATGCCTGCCATTAAATAGAGTGCTGGACGAAAACCTATCCACTCCAGCAGTGCTGCCCCCAAAAAAAAGCCGACACCTTTTAGAGCATTTTTAGAGCCGGTCAGCACAGCTACCCACTTATAAAGCTGCCCGCTGACTTGGTCAGCCAGTAGCTTTACACTGGATTTGGCTGACATTTTGTTGAGGTCTTTTGCTACGCCGGAAAGTGCCTGTGCCAACATGACATAGAGCACGCCGAGATACTCGTCCGGTACGGTAAGCATAAGCAAGGCGATGACTTGCAGCCCTAGCCCCACGTTCATGGTGCGGTTGAGGCCGTAGTTAGCACCTAACCAGCCACCGACCAAGTTGGTGACCACGCCCATCAGTTCATAGAGTATGAACAGGGTTGCCACTTCCAGCGCTGAATAACCCAGCTGATAAAAATAGAACAGCACCAGCATGCGGATAGCGCCGTCCGTAAGCGTAAAAGCCCAATAGTTACAGGTAATGACCAGATATTGTTTCAGTGAGGTATTCATGGTGATTCAATGCTTTCGATTGGCCAGCCCTACTTTATGTGCCAGCTCCATCATGCGGGTGACATAACCGATTTCATTGTCATACCAAGCATAGACTTTCAGCTGCGTTTCGTTGACCACCATGGTGGAGGGTGCGTCAATGACCGAAGAGTGTGTTTCGCCTTTGAAGTCCACAGACACTAAAGGACGGGTTTCATACCCTAAAATGCCTTTCAGGTCTGTTTCGCTGGCGGCTTTGAAAAAGCTGTTTACTTCTTCTGCTGTGACAGGGCGTTTCATTTCCAGCACCAGGTCTACCAGTGAGGCGTTCATCAGCGGCACCCGTACTGCATGGCCGTTGAGTCGTCCATTCAACTCCGGAAAGATGGTACCAATGGCCTTGGCGGAGCCTGTGGTGGTAGGGATCAGAGATTCTACGCAGGCGCGGGCACGGCGTAAGTCCTGATGGCCGTGATCCACCACTTTTTGTGTATTGGTACGGTCGTGTAAAGTGGTGAGCATGCCGTGGCGGATGCCGATATTTTCCTGCAGCACTTTAATCACCGGTGCCATGGCGTTGGTCGTGCAGGAAGCTGCGGTGATAATCGGATCTTCGCCCGGAGTGAAAATGTGATCGTTGATGCCCATGACGATATTTTTGATGCCTTCTTTCATGGGCGCGGCCACGATAATCTGTTTCACGCCTTGATCCAGATAGGGCTGCAGCGCCTCGCGGGTGCGGAAACGGCCAGTGGCCTCAATGACAATATCCAGCTCCATATTGCGCCAGTCCGTATCACAAATAGCGTGATTCTGGCTGTAGCCAATTACCTTGTCTCCAATATGAATTTCATCGTCGGCAGCAATGGCCTCATGGTGCCAGCGACCGTGAGTGGAGTCGAAATTGAGAAGGTGAGCGGAGCCTGCGGCATCAGTAGCCGTTTCATTGATATGCACGAACTCGATTTCCGGCCAGTCCCATGCTTGGCGTAGCGCCAGGCGTCCCATGCGGCCAAAGCCGTTAATAGCGATACGAATTGTCATATTACAGATTCCTTTTCAACTAAGAGCGTGTTAAGTTTTTCCAAATCCTGTTGCAGGGTTGTATCCGTTTGGGCAAAGGCGGTCAGGCTTTGAATCAGTTGTGCCTGCCATGGATCCAGAATGGGCTCCAGCTGGTAGTGCATCCAAGTACCTTGACGCGTGGCCTGTACAATATGGGCGTTACGTAAAATCGCCAGATGACGGGAGACGGTGCTTTGTGGCACATTAAGTGTTGCGACCAGATGGCATACGCAGACTTGTTCGACTTGAGACAGTAGATAGGTGAGCCGAACCCGTAAAGGGTCGCTCAATGCCTTGCACCATTGTGGATAATATTCAAGATGTGTCATCGAGTGGGCACTTGCTTGTGTTTATTCGGATTTTAGAATATATCATATTTTTTAGTATCGGGAGGAGAAAATGGTCAGCTTGACAACCCCTGTTTGTGAGTTTGATAAACCTGCAGTGGCGTTTGCATTGCCTGGTGTGGATGGCGACATTTGGACACTGGATAAAGCCAGAGGAGAAAACGGGCTGCTGGTGATGTTTATCTGTAACCACTGTCCTTATGTAAAAGCCATTTTGCCGCGGCTGGTGCGGGATACGCGTCAATTGCGAGATGAGTATGGCGTTCACAGCATTGCCATTATGTCCAATGATCCCAGCCTGTATGCGGAAGACTCCTTTGAGAACATGAAGAGGGTGGCGGAGGAGTGGGATTTTCCGTTCCCATATGTCTATGACGAGACACAGGAGGTGGCCAAAGCCTATGGTGCGGTGTGTACACCGGACTTTTTTGGCTACAACAAAGATTTGAAGCTGCAGTATCGCGGACGGTTGGATGCTTCACGCAAAGAGGCTGCGCCTGAAGATGCCAGGCGAGAGCTGTTTGAAGCGATGGTGCAGGTGGCACAGACAGGACGCGGCCCTGCGGAGCAGATCCCCTCTATGGGGTGCTCTATTAAGTGGAAGTCATAACTGGCTGGGTGATTTTAATCAAAAGATATTGATTTTATTGATCTTTTAGGTAAAATGCCCCGCTTTTCAGTGAAGCAGGACAGGTTATGACACAGCAACCGATGGTTGGCATTATTATGGGTTCCAAGTCAGACTGGCCCACCATGCAGCATGCAGCGGACATGCTGGATACGCTGGGTGTGTCTTATGAAGTCAAGGTGGTTTCTGCACACCGCACACCAGATCTGATGTTTGAGTATGCCGAGCAGGCGGAGTCACGTGGCTTGCAGGTCATTATTGCTGGTGCGGGTGGCGCGGCACATTTGCCCGGTATGGTTGCGGCTAAAACGCTGGTGCCTGTGCTGGGTGTGCCGGTGAAATCACGGGCGCTCAATGGACAGGATTCCTTACTCTCCATCGTGCAGATGCCAGGCGGTGTGCCGGTGGGTACGCTGGCCATTGGTGAAGCTGGCGCAAAAAATGCTGCGATTCTGGCAGCAGAGATCGTTGGAAACGTTCAGCCAAAGGTGCGAGAGGCTTTGCGTGCCTGGCGTCAGGCACAAACGGAAACGGTGTTGAATAACCCTGACCCTCGGGCATGATTGATCTGAAGCTGCGGTAAAATGGCCGCGGTTTTTTTGTTTTGGAGCAAGGCTTTATGACGCCTATCACACATCATATCGGCGTGCTTGGTGCAGGACAGTTGGGCCGTATGTTGGCAATATCAGGCTATCCATTGGGTCAGCGGTTTGGCTTTTACGGGCAGGTAAAAGAGGCACCGGCTGCCATGCTCGGGCAGGTATTTGCACAGGCAGATGATGCGCTGGATGCTTTTGTGGCATGGGCGGATGTGGTCACATATGAGAGTGAAAATACGGATGTGGCACAGGTGCGCGCAATTGAGGCAGCTGGTGTGCCGGTTTATCCGGGCGTAGCATCGCTGTATTACAGCCAGCACCGAGGACGGGAAAAAGATCTCTTTACACGCTTAGGTATTCCAACAGCACCCTATGAGGTGGTCAGCTCTTTAGCGGCACTGCGTAAGGCGGTTGAACATATAGGGGTGCCGGCTATTTTAAAAACCACAACCGAGGGATATGACGGTAAAGGACAGTATCGTCTGCGCGCTGCATCAGAGGCTGAGGCGGCCTGGCAGGCGCTGGGCGAGCGCGAAGCGATTTTAGAGGGCTTCGTCTCTTTTCGGCGGGAGCTTTCTATGATTGCCGTGCGAGGCAAAACTGGGGAGATGGTTTTTTACCCCTTGGTGGAAAACCGGCATCACGAGGGTATTTTGCGTTTGACTTTGGCACCGGCTGAGCAGGTATCTCCAGCTGTTCAGGCATGTGCTCAGGCGTATATGGCGCGTTTGATGAACGAGATGGATCATGTGGGGGTTCTGACGCTGGAGCTGTTCGAAACGGAAAACGGCTTGGTCGCAAACGAAATGGCGTCACGCGTACATAATTCCGGCCATTGGACAATAGAAGGTGCGGTTACTTCCCAGTTTGAAAACCATATTCGCGCTATTTGTGGGTTGCCTCTGGGCAGCACACAGCCTGTGATGCCTTATGCCGCAATGGTGAATATCATTGGCGAAACAGGGCCGGTTGAGCAGGTATTGCGCCTGCCCGGTGTTCACCTGCATCTTTATGACAAGGCCGAACGCCCCGATCGCAAGCTGGGGCATATCAATATACTGGCGCAGAGCCGTTTTGAATTGATGGAAAGATTGGCGTTATTGCAGCCTTTTTTGCCCTAAAATAGCGTTGTTTCCCTAAGGAAATCACGCAATGGTAAGAGCCGGGTTGTTTTTATGTTTGTGGGTGTGGAGCTCGGCACTCTGGGCTGAGACGATATTAAGAGCTGCAACAGCAGCGAATTTTGCGCCTGCTTTAAAAGCGCTGGCCTTAGCGTATAAAGCCAAAACAGGCGTGCAGGTACAGGTGATAACCGGCTCAAGCGGCAAACTGGCCTTCCAGATTGCACGCGGTGCACCTTATGATCTCTTTTTTTCTGCGGATGCTGAGCGTCCCCAATGGCTTTATCGTCAGAAGCGGGTCGAGCGCCCGCTGACCTATGCCGTAGGTGTGCTGGTATTGTGGCAGAAGTCAGGTGCTATATCTCCCAAGCAGCGCCTGATGCAGGGGGATTTTTCGCGTCTAAGTATAGCCAATCCAAAAACAGCCCCCTATGGTCGAGCCGCGCAGGAAACCTTGCAGGCGCTGGGACGCTGGCAGCAGGTGCAGGCCAAACTGGTGCGTGGGGAGAATGTAGGGCAGGCATTTCAGTATGTCTATTCGGGTAATGCACAGTTGGGTTTTGTGGCACTGAGTCAAGTATTGCTGTCAGGATTAACTGGTGCACACCATAGCTGGCGTGTGCCCGTGCATTTTCATCAGCCGTTGATACAGCAGGCAGCAGTTATTCATCAGCGACCGAATCAAAAAGCGGCTCAGCAGTTTTTGCACTGGGTGGTGCATGCGCCTGAAGCGAAGGCACTGATTCAAAAACAGGGGTATGCTTTACCATGAGTTTGGATTGGACAGCCTTGTGGCTGACTTTTAAGCTGGCTGCGTTGACAACCTTGTTGCTCATTCCGTTAAGCACGCCTATTGCTTTGTGGCTGGCATTCAGCCGCAGCCGTTTTAAGCCAGTGTGGGAAGCGATTGTCGCCCTGCCGTTGGTGCTGCCCCCTACGGTGTTGGGGTTTTATCTGTTAATTGCGCTGGCTCCGGAGAGTATGATTGGACGGTGGTATGCGGCATTGACAGGCGGTGCACAGCTTACGTTCAGTTTTACCGGTATTTTAATCGCTTCGCTTTTTTACTCGTTACCGTTTGCGGTTCAGCCCTTAATGCAGGCTTTTCTCCAGGTAGGGGTCGCGCCTTTACACACCGCCGCTTTGCTGGGGGCAGGGCGCTGGGATCAGTTTTGGCGTGTGCTTCTGCCTTTAAGCCTGCCTGGATATCTGGTGGCCACTACCTTGGTGTTTGCCCATACGGTGGGAGAGTTTGGAGTGATTCTGATGGTGGGGGGGAATATCCCGGGTATCACACAGGTGGCGTCTATCGCCATTTATGATGCTGTGGAAAATATGGATTACCTTCAGGCGCATGCGTTGTCTCTGGTGCTGTTGATATTTTCACTGGTCACCCTGGTAGGCGTGTATGTTCTGAGCCGAAGGCTGGAATTGCGCCATGGCTGAGTTGCGTTGTGCAGGTCAGATCCGTATGCAGGCTTTTTCGCTGGAGGTGCCGTCGGTCTGTTTGCCTGCAACAGGCGTGACAGTGCTGTTTGGGGCTTCGGGGAGTGGGAAATCCACTTTTATGAAAGCTGTAGCAGGAACTTTGCGAGCCTCGGCATTTGAAGTTTATTGCGGTGAGCAGCCGTGGCAGACTCAGCATCACTGGCTGCCGCCGCAGCAGCGTGAAATTGGTATGGTGCAGCAGCAGGGGGTTTTGTTTGAGCATATGCAGGTGGAGGCGTTGCTGCGTTTCCCGCTTAAGTATGCGCGCAGGCAGCTGTTTACATTTGAGCAGGTGGTACAGTGGTTGGGGCTAAGCAGTTTACTGCATCATCGTCCCAGCCAGCTTTCCGGTGGGCAGCGGCAGCGGGTGGCTTTAGGGCAGGCACTGTTACGCCAGCCACGGTGGTTGTTTTTGGATGAGCCGCTGGTAGGGCTGGATCGGCAGGCACGTCAGGAAATGCTCGCCTTGTTGGAGTATGTGGTTAAAGTTTCACAACTGCCGACATTGTTGGTGACCCATGCGCTGGATGAGGTGGAGTGTTTGGGAGACTATGTGCTGTTTATCTCGCAAGGACGCGTGTATGGCGAACAGCAGGAAAAGCGGCAAGTGCCTGTGTCAATCTGGCAGGCGGTTTCCTGTGCAGATTCCCCTTTGTTTAGTGAGCAGGATCCTGTGGCTTTGCTGCAGGGTGAGCTGCTGAAGCCTCGGAATATGCAAGGGTTGGCAGAGGTGCGTGTCGGTTGGCATATTTTGTTTACCTGTGCGCAGTCACTGCCTGCAGGCTCTGATGTCAGAGTGCGCATTGCCGCCAGGCAGATTTTATTGGCTCAGGAGCGGCTGACGGGGGTTTCTGCACTGAATCAGTTGGCGCTGGAAGTCCGTGCGGTGTATATACGAGAAAATCAGGCGTTGGTTAAATTAGCACTGGATGAGACACAAGTGCTGTGGGCGACCGTGACACATGCGTCCGTAAAGGCACTGGATTTGGCACCGGGCAGGCGGATTTGGGTGGTGATTAAGGCTGTAGCAATCCTGTGAGGGGGTCTCCCCCTTTTTTTGAAAAGCAAAAAAATTTGTATTTTCAGAAAAAATGCCGCGTTTAAGCGGCATTTTCGTGCTGTTAAAAGGCTTAAAAGTCCTGTTTTTACAGCTGAGGGAGATACTCCGGCAGGTGTTTGCGGATTTCTTCCGGTTTTTCTGTGACCAGATCTTTGGACACTTCCAGAGAAACCACTTTTTTAATATTTTTATCTAGTGCACTGCGCAGGTGACCGAGGAATTTGGGCGGTGCAACGATAATCAGCTGTTCGAATTTCTGCGCATGGAAGGCTTTATAAAGCTCTTGCGCCAGCTCTTTTGCAAAGCGGATGGCTTCTTCTTCGGTGGGGGGGATTTTGGGTTCGTAGCCGTGGGCTCCAATGCCAGTATCATTACTGTGGCGGCCGGGGGCATCGGTGATCAGATCTTTGTTGTGCATGCGGGATTCGATGTGTTGAAGGTCTTCTTGTTCGATTAGACCGCCGGTGGGTGTTTCGGCGCTGAACAGGCGTGCATGAGCGCTATCTGCGACAACAATCCAGGTTTTTTTCATTGTGCTCTCCTTTTGTTGAGGGTTTCTTCTTTTATAACATGCTTTGAGGAAATTAAAAGGGGTGGGTGTGGATTTTGTCGATCCAGCGGTTCAGATCATGCCACATGCTTTCGATTTCCTGTGCCGAGGGCATGCGCCTGGCGCTTTTCAGCTCGATGGTAACGACAGGAATTTTCAGGTATTCACCGGCGTAGCGTCCCAGAGAGCCAGGGTAAGTGCCCAGCTGACGCAGTTTGAGAGAGCCTATTTTTTCTGGAATGGTGATATGGTGAGGGCCGTCATAGTCCAGCAGTCGGTAGGGCGCGTGCAGGGCGATGATAATGGTGGGCTGAAAGTGTTTGATCAGGGAAACAAGATAGCGTGTTTCAGGCTCTGAGGCGGCGTTTGGCCCTGGGTAGTAGCGGGGATTTTTGCGTTTGTAGCGCTGCCACCAGTCCAGTGCGAGGGTTTGCCAGTCCGGAGAGGGGAAGTTGCGATTAATATCAACGCCACGGGCATTGGTACGTGTGGAGGGGCGCTTGAACAGCCCGTCCGGGTTGGCGACAGGGACGACCAGCCAGTGATTTTTAAGCTGGTTTTGATGGCGGATGAGGTTTTGCAGCCACAGGTAGGCCAGGCTGACGGCTGCCCACTCATCGCCGTGAATGCCGCCGATAAAAAGAATACGCTCAGGGGTACTAGGGTGCTGTGATGCATGGATGTGTCGTTCTGCCAGAGGCCAGCCCTGATGACTGTAATGGCCGCTGGGCGTTAGTGATAGAGCACGGCAGCCTTGGAGTGTGACGGTACGCAGCTTTTTGGCCAGTGCGTCACAGAAAGCAGCAGGGAGTGTCGGAGCAGCCCATGCTGGTGCCTGAAAAAGAAGAAGGGTAAGTGTCAGTGTTGTAAGCAGCCTGTGCATTAGCCAGCCTCGCCTGTCAGTTTGAGTGCAAGGCGTACATTGTTGGGGCTGTCTGCAAAGCGCAGGGCATCTTCGTAGGAGATTAAGTTCTGTTGGTAAAGTTCAATGAGATGCTGGTCAAAGGTTTGCATGCCGATTTCTCTGTTTTCTGCCATGACATCTTTGAGTGCGTGTACTTCGCCTTTAAAGATTAAATCTGAAATACGGGGGGTTTTAATGAGAATTTCGATGGCAGCGACTCTGCCGCCACCAATTTTAGGCACCAGCCGCTGGGAGACGATCATTTGCAGGTTTAAGGAAAGATCCATCAGCAGTTGCGGGCGGCGTGTTTCTGGGAAGAAGTTGATGATGCGGTCTAAGGCCTGGTTGGCATTATTGGCGTGAAGAGTGGAGAGGCATAGGTGACCAGTTTCTGCAAATTGTACGGCGTACTCCATGGTGGCCTGGTCACGAATCTCTCCCATGAGAATGACATCGGGCGCCTGGCGCAGGGTGTTTTTGAGGGCGATTTCGTAAGAGTCCGTATCTGTACCTACTTCCCGTTGTGTCACCAGGGATTGTTTATTGGGATGAATGAATTCAATAGGGTCTTCTATGGTGATAATATGGCTGGCAGTTGTGCTGTTTCGGTAATCGATCAGGCTGGCCAGGGAGGTGGATTTTCCCGTGCCTGTGCCGCCTACAAAGAGAATGAGGCCTTGTTTTTTTAAAATTTGTTCTTTTAGAACTTCAGGCAGGCCAAGGCTGTCGAAACTGGGGATTTCGGTGCGGATAATCCGGGCGACCAGCCCGCAGGTGCCGCGCTGCATAAATGCGTTGATACGAAACCGGACGGCCTCATTGAGGCTATAGGCGAAATTCAGTTCTTTTTCCGCTTCAAACTGCTGCTGCTGTACGGGAGACATGGCTGCCAGTGTCAGTATACGCGCCATCTCCGGGGTCAGGCTTTCTTCGGTAATAGGGGTGAGGCGGCCGTCTTTGCGGATGTGCACCCGAGCGTTGGCTTCGATAAAAAGATCCGAGCCGTCTTGGGCGTGCAGTGTATCCAGCAGTTGATTTAAGGTGGTTTTGCCTGTATCACTCATGGGTTACTCCTTAGCTGAATTCGGCTTTGTTAGCGGCTTTTTTATAGGCTTCTGCTTGGGTGATGATTCCTTGTGCGACCAGGGTTTTCAGGTGTTGATCCAGTGTTTGCATGCCTTGTTGTGAAGAGGTCTGAATGACAGAGTAAAGCTGAGGGGTTTTTTCTTCCCGAATCAGATTGCGCACGGAGGAGGTGCCCAGCATGATTTCATAGGCGGCCACTCGTCCATTACCATCGGCTTTTTTCAATAGGGTTTGGGCAATGACTGCCTGCAGAGACTCGGAAAGCATGGCGCGTACCATGGCTTTTTCGTTACCCGGGAAGGCATCGATGATACGGTCGATGGTTTTGGGGGCGGAGTTGGTGTGCAGGGTGCCAAAAACAAGGTGCCCGGTTTCAGCGGCGGTAAGCGCCAGGCGGATGGTTTCCAGATCGCGCATTTCTCCGATGAGGATGACATCCGGGTCTTCCCGCAGGGCGGAGCGTAAAGCATTGTTAAAGTTAAGGGTGTCCCGGTGGACTTCCCGCTGGTTGATCAGGGATTTTTTAGGCGTATGAACAAACTCAATGGGGTCTTCAATGGTCAGCACATGGTGCGGCAGGGTTTCATTGATATGGTTGATCATGGCGGCCAGAGTGGTGGACTTACCGGAGCCGGTAGGACCCGTAACCAGCACCAGGCCTCGCGGAAGTTCAGCAATCTGTTTAAAAATATCGGGTGCATTGAGCTGTTCTAATGTGAGTACCTTATCTGGAATAACACGAAATACGCCCGCCATGCCACGATCCTGCATGAAGATGTTGGCACGGAAGCGGGCTGTGTTGGGCAGAGAGAACGAGAAGTCGATCTCTTTAAACTCTTCGAACTGTTTGCGCTGTTGATCATTCATAATGTCAAACAGCATGGTGCGTGCTTCTCCGGGCTCCAGAGCGGGCGCATTGGTTTTGAAAATATCACCGTTTTTGCGGATCATGGGAGGCTCACCTGCCGAAATATGCAGATCGGAAGCCTTTTGTTGCACGCAAAAAACAAGCAGGTCGGTAATATCCATCGTCTCAGCACTCCTGTGGTTTGATGACATCAGGGGTAATCCCCAATGCTTTATAGCGTTTATAGCGGTGCCGCCCCCTTTCAATCAGCTCAGGGGACTGATCAAGTAGCTCAATAACCGTGCGGTAGCCCTGTGCGTGTTCTGGAAAATCCGGATGCAGGTTGATCAAGGTATCGCCTGTGCAGGGGATATCTGCACCCCAGAGCTGAATGGGGGCAGGCAGGTGTTCCGATCCCAAAGCATGGGGCAAAAAGCTTTCTGCGGGTATTTTCCATAACTGAAGATCCAGCCGCTGCGCGGCCGCTTCATCCGGCAGACGCAGGTGGCAGGTGCCGCTGAGAGGCTGGTTCAACAGGTGAATCAGGTAACGCAGGCGCGCGGCAGGTGCCTGCGTTGGCAGCACATGGAAACACACTCGGGTCATGGGAATCAATCGGCTTGTGTCAGCAGCCAGTGTACCAGTGTGGGTACCGGGCGGCCTGTGGCACCTTTTTTATCGCCACTGATCCAGGCGGTTCCGGCGATGTCCAGGTGAGCCCACGGACGGTTATCTTCAATAAAACGCGCCAGAAACTGCCCTGCTGTAATGGTGCCGGCAGGACGGCCGCCGATATTGGCCATATCGGCGAAGTTGGATTTGAGCTGCTCGTCATATTCTTCAGAGAGCGGCAAGCGCCAGAGTCTGTCATAAGTCCATTCCCCGCTGTGTTGCAGGGCGGTGCTTAGTGCATCATCATTACTCATCAGCCCGGAAATATGATGCCCCAATGCAATGATGCAGGCACCGGTCAAGGTGGCCAGATCCACCACTTGTGCAGGCTTGAAGGTGCGCTGGGCATAAGTGAGTGCATCACATAAAATCAGGCGACCTTCCGCATCCGTATTCAGGATCTCGATGGTTTGGCCGGAAAGGGAGCGGATGACATCTCCGGGCTTAGCGGCTTTGCCAGAAGGCATGTTTTCCGTTGCGGGAATGACGGCAACCACATTCAGTTTTGGCTGAAGCTCTCCCAGCGCTTTGAAAGTGCCCAGCACTGCGGCGGCACCGCTCATGTCATATTTCATTTCATCCATGCCGGCTCCCGGTTTCAGACTGATGCCGCCGGAGTCAAAGGTAACGCCTTTTCCGACAAGGGCGACAGGTGCTTGATCGCCAGCGCCTCGGTAGCTGAGCGTGATGAGCTTGGGCGGTGCTTCCGAGCCGCGGGCGACGGCAAGCAGAGCACCCATACCCAGTTTTTCCATGTCTTCGCGTTCCAGTATATTGACTTCAAAGCCGTAGGTTTCCCCGAGAGAGATTGCAGTATCTGCCAGATATTGCGGGGTACAGATGTTAGGAGGCAGGTTGGCCAGATCTTGCGTCAGCGCCATGCCCATGGCAGTTGCACGTGCTTCTCGGATGGCTTGTTGGTGCTGTGCATTATCCTCTGCCCAGAAGGTAATAGCAGAAAGTTTCGGGTCTTTTTGAGGCTTATCGCCACGTGTTTCGTGGCTGTAATCGTAGAAGCTGCGCTGGGTATGCAGGGCATTTTGATAGAGTGCCCAGGTGCTGTCTTGGCCTTGAGGTGGCTCTGCATTCAGGCCGCTGTATGCGTGCTGGGCACCGGAATGATCCAGGGCATTTGCTGCGGCGCGGACGGCATCTAGATATTGCTTGGTGGTGAGTTTATCCGCCTCGCCTAAACCGACCAGCAACAGGCGCGGGCAGCTTAAGGCATCGACATTATGTAGCATTAGTGTGTTACCCACACCGGGTTTAAAGTCTTTTTGTTCTACCAGGGCTTTGATCAGACCGTTGGTGCCTGTTTCTGCAGCCAGTGCATTGCTTTCGCCGTTTTGATAGACGGGCAATATGAGTGTGTCAAACTTGTTTTGCTCTAAGGTATGGGTGCAGTGAAATTGGATTGATTTCATGGTTCAGGCTCCTGTCCTATAAAATGTGTTCCGTTCATTATATAGAAGCCTTATTTAAATGCGCATACTTGATCGTTATTTACTGCTGGAGCTGTGGAAAACTTTTTTTGCGGTGCTGATGGTGCTGATTCTGGTGATTTTCGGCACGCAGGCCAGTGAATTGCTGGTGCTGGCCATGCAGGGACGCATCGCACCTGACCTGCTTGGCGTGCTGTTATTGCTGAAGGTGCCGCCGGCTTTGAATGTAGTGCTGCCGCTGAGTATTTTGCTGGCTTCGTTACTGACCTTCGGGCGGCTGTATCAGGATCAGGAAATGGTTGTGCTGCAAAGCTGTGGCGTTTCTTCTGGTTATTTTAAACGGCAGGTGCTGATTTTTGCCTTACCTGTTGTGGTGTTTGCTCTGGTTAACAGTACCTGGCTGGCACCGAGCAGTGAGCGGCAGGCACGTGTGCTGTTGACAGAGGTGCAGACTAAGCAGCCATTTGCTGCTATTCAGCCGGGGCGCTTTAATCCTTTGGGGCAGGGAGGGGTGTTTTATCTGTCTGAACGTGATGCACAAGGGGTTATGTATGACTTGTGGTTACGTTACCCGGTGGAGCGGCACTGGGTCAGTATTAGTGCGCCGGAAGGGCGCTTTAAATGGATTGAAGGGCGGCTGGCGCTGGCATTGAAAGATGCCTGGGTACTGGAGGGGGTGGATCAGCCGGAGGTTAAGGTGCGCCACTTTGAGACTTTTGAAGGATTTGTGCCCGCACTGGACATTCGTGCCCCGGCTCCTTCTGTCAGAGAGCAGACGCTGGATGTACTCTGGGCGCAGCCTTCTCCTAAGGCACAGGCGATGCTGCACCAGCAGCTGCTGGCACCAATCAGTGTTTTGGTCATGGCTTTGGTGGGGTTGGTCATGAGCCGTACGCGTCCACGGGAAGGGCGTTTTGCGAAGGTATTTCTGGCACTGGTGGTTTATGTGTTGTATACCCAGCTGGTGATGCTGTTTCTCGATAAGATGATTCATGAAAGTGTTCAGTGGCGCTGGGCATTGTGGCTGGTGCCGGTTGGGTTTTTGGTTTGGGCCGTGCGGAGGCGCTTATGATGTGGTTACGTATGGAGCGGTATCTGGGCGGTACGGTGATCGCGCACACCTTGCTGGTGCTGTTTGTGCTGCTGTTGGTGTTGGGGTTTGTGGAGCTCAGTATTCAGCTGGGTAAGCTGAACGAGCACTACACTTTGGAAAAGGGCGTGCTTTACACCCTGTTGAAGTTGCCGGTATATGGGTATGAGATTTTTCCAGTTGCACTGTTAATGGGCACGTTGATGGGGCTGGGTGCGTTGGCCAGCCGCAGTGAGCTGATTATTCTACGAACGGGCGGGTGGTCTGTGCAGCGTATTTTCTGGGGGGTGGCTAAGAGTGCACTGCTATTTAGCCTGCTGATGGTGGCGGTTGGGGAATATGTAGCACCTCCCAGTGAGGTGCTGGCAAAGAAATTGCGTGCGGAGGCTTTGCATCAGAACTTTTCGATTGGCTCCGGGCAGGGACTGTGGTTGCGGCAGAAAGTGGGGGATCAAAGTTATTTTGTTCAAATTACCAAGGTTGTCAATGAACATCAGTTGGCAGGTGTTTGGCAATACCATGAGCAGGCGCACCGTCCAGTAAAAGTTTTGTATGCACCCAAGGCAGTTTGGGATGCCGAGCGGCAGCAGTGGGTTTTGCATCATGTGCGCCTATATCAGCTGCGTTGGCAGCCATTGGCAGAGTCACCTTGGCAGGATAAGCCTGTTACATTGCTGGAAGTGGATCAGATAAAACAGGCATCCTTGCCCGTATCCTTTACCTTGAAACCTGAAATGTTGACGGTACTGCAGGTAGATACTCGGTATATGGGGATTCAGGACTTGCTGGGTTATATAACGTTTTTAAAAGCTAATCATCTGGATACGCGCCCCTATGAACTGGCGCTTTGGCGGAAGGCGGCACTCCCGCTGACGCTACTGGCAATGTTGCTGATTGTTTTTCCGCTGGTGTTCGGCTCCATTCGTCAGGTCAGTATGGGGCAGCGTATTTTTGTGGGAGTTTTGTTAGGGCTGGGGTATCACTATATTAGCCAGCTGATTGGAAATTTAACGCTGGTATATCATCTGCCTGTCTGGTGGGGTGTTTTCTTGCCGCCTTTGCTTCTGGGAGCGATAGGCTGGTATGGCATCTGGCGCTTGGATCACGCCAAATAAAACATAAAAAGCCCCGGCAGGGGCTTAAAAAATTAAACAAAGGGCAGGTGTGCTTTAGGTTGATTGCTGTTCCCGGGCGATGGCGCGGTGGCCAATATCCCGGCGGAAGTAGGCATCCTGCCAATGGATTTTATCAACCGCGGCATAGGCTTTTTGTTGCGCTTCTAAAACGGAGTTACCTAAGGCTGTTACGCATAGCACACGTCCACCGTTGGTGCATACTTGCCCATCCTTATTTATTTGTGTGCCGGCATGAAAGACTTTGACCTCCGGTAATTCGGCAGCTTCGTCCAAGCCTTGGATAAGGTCGCCTTTGCGGTAGCTGTCGGGATAGCCACCGGCTGCCATGACCACCCCCAGCGCAGCACGGGAATCCCACTGAGTTTCATGTTTGCTTAACTCGCCATTTAGTGCAGCTTCAACTAGTTCTACCAGATCAGACTGCATGCGCATCATGATTGGTTGGGTTTCCGGGTCTCCAAAGCGGCAGTTGAATTCAAGCACTTTGGGAGTGCCATCTGGTGCGATCATCAGGCCGGCATATAAAAAACCTGTATAGGGTGCGCCTTCTGCTTGCATACCTCGCAGGGTGGGCCAGATGACTTCTTCCATGATGCGCTGGTGAATGTCCGGTGTAACAACGGGGGCAGGGGAGTAGGCACCCATGCCGCCTGTATTCGGGCCGGTATCTCCTTCATCACGCGCTTTGTGATCCTGGCTGGTGGCCATGGCAATGACATGTTGGCCATCTGCCATAACGATGAAGCTGGCTTCTTCTCCTGTGAGAAACTCTTCGATAACGACGCGGCTGCCGGCAGAGCCGAATTTATTTCCAGCCAGCATGTCTTTTACGGCAGCGATAGCTTCCTCTTCTGTTTGTGCCAGAATAACGCCCTTTCCAGCAGCAAGCCCATCTGCCTTGACGACAATTGGGGCACCTTTTTGTTGGATATGGTCAATGGCTGGTTGAATGTCTGTAAAGACTGCATAATCAGCGGTAGGAATATTGTATTTGGCCAGAAAGTCTTTGGTGAATGCTTTGGAGCCTTCTAGTTGTGCTGCTTTTTGTGTGGGGCCGAAACACTTCAGGCCGGCAGCCTGAAAAGCATCTGTGATGCCGAGTACCAAAGGGGCTTCCGGGCCAACAATAGTCAGTTCAATGGCATTTTCTTTTGCAAACTGAACCAGTGCGGGAATATCTGTTGCTTCAATGGCTACATTTTCCAGCGAAGGTTCAAGTGCGGTGCCGGCGTTACCTGGGGCAACATAGACTTTTGTAACTTTTGGGGACTGTGCGGCTTTCCAGGCCAGCGCATGCTCACGCCCGCCGCCTCCGATAATTAAAATTTTCATTGCGATTCTCCTTAGTGTCTGAAGTGGCGCATGCCGGTTAATACCATGGCCATGTTATGTTCGTCTGCAGCCTGAATAACCTCCTCATCACGGATTGAGCCACCGGGATGAATGACTGCAGTAATCCCAGCCTCTGCTGCTGCGTCAATTCCGTCTCGGAAAGGGAAAAATGCATCGGAAGCCATAACGGAACCTCGTACTTCCAAGCCTTCGTCTGCAGCTTTGATGCCTGCAATTTTGGCGGAATAAACACGGCTCATCTGACCTGCGCCAATACTGATGGTCATGCCGTCTTTGGCGTAGACGATTGCGTTGGATTTTACAAATTTGGCGACTTTCCAGGCAAAGAGCAGGTCATGGATTTCCTGTTCTGAAGGGGGACGTTTGCTGACGATTTTGAGATCAGCTTGTGTGATGTTCCCCAAGTCTCTATCTTGAATAAGCAGGCCGCCGGTGACACGTTTGAAATCCCATGATGGTACGGGAGAGGTCAGTTCGCCACAGGCCAGAACACGAACATTGGGCTTCTGGGCGGTAATTTTTAATGCTTCCGGTGTGATGGAAGGAGCAATAATGACTTCTACAAACTGACGTTCGATAATCGCTTGTGCGGCTTGTGCATCCAGAGGGCGGTTAAAGGCGATAATGCCGCCAAAGGCAGAGGTGGGATCGGTTTTAAAAGCACGCTCATAGGCGGCTTTGGGGGATGTGTCTACTGCAACGCCGCAAGGGTTGGCGTGCTTGACGATCACACAGGCGGGCTGCTCAAAGGTTTTGACCAGCTCCAGCGCTGCGTCCGTATCCGCAATGTTGTTGTAGGAAAGGGCTTTGCCCTGTAACTGCTCGGCCGAGCTGATGCTGGCTTCTTTTTGATCACGTTCTACATAGAAGGCGGCCTGCTGGTGAGGGTTTTCTCCATAACGCAGTGTTTGTTTTTTCTTAAATTGACAGTTAAACGTGCGAGGAAAAGGGTCGTTGCCTTCTGTATTAAAGCGTGTACCGAAATAATTGGCAATGGCACCATCGTATCGTGCAGTTTGTTCAAAAGTTTTAATCGCCAGATCAAAGCGTGTTTCGAAGGAGAGCGCTCCCTGGTTATTGCGCATTTCATCCAAAATACGGGCGTAGTCAGCAGGGTCAGTGACAACAGCGACATCTTTATGGTTTTTAGCTGCTGAGCGCAACATGGTTGGGCCGCCAATATCAATATTTTCAATGGCTTCTTCAAGCGTGCACTCTGGATTGGCGACAGTCTGTTCAAAGGGATAGAGGTTTACAACCACCATATCGATAGGTTGAATACCGTGTTCTGCCATGACGGCATCATCGATGCCGCGACGTCCTAACAGACCACCGTGAATTTTAGGATGAAGCGTTTTAACCCGTCCATCCATCATTTCTGGAAAGCCTGTGTAATCCGAAACTTCTGTGACAGGAATGCTGGCTTTTTGCAAAGCGCGGTAGGTGCCGCCTGTAGAAAGAATCTCAACGCCCATTTCATGCAGGGCTTTTGCAAAGGCTTCAATGCCGGTTTTATCGGAAACGCTGATCAGCGCGCGGCGAATGGTTTTCATAAAGACTCCTTTTTCTTAAAGCTCGATGTTGTATAGGGTGATTTTGCGTAACAGCGTATTACGGTTAATGCCGAGAATACGGGCAGCATGTGTGCGGTTCCCATTGGTTTTTCGTAGAACAAAGCGAATCATGGGCGCTTCTACCTGTGAGACAACCAGGCTGTGTAAGTTGGTGATTTCTTCTTCTTCCAGCATGGCAAAGTAAGCTTCCAGCACCTCTTCAATGGTGCTGGATAATGAAGGAGGGCTATGTGGTGTATTCATTTATCCAGAACTCAATATATTGGGTTTGATCCAGAACGCTTTCCAGTTGATTGAAGCCTTGCCTTAAAGCAGTGGGGAGTGACCACCGGTTTACATACCAGGTGACATGTTTTCGAGCAATACGTACACCACCTGGTTCACCGTAAAGTGCATGTAATCCTGCTATATGAGCCTGCAGTATAAGTAGTACTTCTATCGTATTAGGCGGATGCCAAGGCCTGTTTTCAAAGTGGGCGCGTATTTCTGAAAAAATCCAAGGGTTACCCATCGCTGCGCGCCCAATCATAATGCCCGCAGCATTAGTGTATTTTAATACAGAAGCAGCTTTGCTGCCGCAGTCGATATCACCGTTGGCGATCACTGGAATACTCAGGTGATGTGTGATATTTGCAATTGTGTCATACTCTGCCTGGCCGGTGAATTTTTGTTCACGTGTGCGCCCGTGGATAGTCAACATGTTAAAGCCAGCCTCTTCCGCCATGCGGGCAATTTCTAAAGCATTTTTATGGTGTTCATTCGTGCCTGTTCGTATTTTTACGGTGAGTGGCAGGCTGACGGCTTTGCGTAAGGCGCGGAAGATTTCGGCCACGGTTTTGGGATGCTGCATCAGAGCGGAGCCTGCACTGACCCGGCAGACTTTTTTGGCCGGGCAGCCTAAGTTGAGATCAATGATATCTGCGCCTCGATCCGCATGGTAACGTGCAGCTTCAGCCAGCATGCTGGCATCATAGCCCAGCAGCTGTATGACGCGCGGGGCAGGTTCGCTGGTATCGACGCCACGTGTACGAGATTTTTTCTGTTGCAGCAGTTGCGGGTGGCTGTGACTCATTTCAGCAATAGTCAAGCCCGCTCCTTGTTGGCGACAGAGTTGACGGAACACCCGGTCAGTTACTCCGGCCATTGGGGCGAGAATTAAAGGATAAAAGGCATGATTTCCCAGCTGGAGTGGATTAAGCACGGTGGGTCAGAGGCGATCCATAGCGTCGATGACTTTTTTAACTCCTTTAACCTTTCGAACTGCAGCGATGGCTTTTTGTGCTTCTTGCTCGCTGACCAGTCCCATCAGGTAAACGCTGCCATCGAACACTTCGTATTTGATAGTGGCGCTATTCAGCCCTTTTTCGGCAATGAGGGCAGTTTTAATTTTGGTTGCCAGCAGGGCATCTTCGGTTTTCTGTTTGTCATTCAGTGGGGTGCCGATATGCACACGGTTGTAAACCGTATGGACATAGGGTAGCTTTTGAGCGAGCTGTGTCAGCCGGCGTATGGTTTCGGCATCGGGTACGCGGCCTAACAGTAGCATTTTGTGATTAAAGGTGCGTACGATGATCTGCTGGGTGTCAATGCCTGCATCCTGTATGAGATCCAGCATATATTGCTCAGCTTTTTCATCTTGGGTGATGGTGTCTGCATCCCGGCGCTCGGCACCAATGTAGTAACCAACACCGGCCGCGCCTCCGGCCAGTAGTAAAGGTAACGTACAGCCTTGTTGCAAGAGCAGCCAGGCACTACATGCCAGAAGTACCAAGGGTTTTAAAAATGAGCACTGAGAGTTTGGTTTCATGGTGCGTTCCATTGCGTCAGGTTACCATCGGTGCGGTATTTTAACCATTTTAAAGTACGGGTTAGATGCTTTTCGGTTTGTTGTAGCTGGCCGGTTTGTCCATGCAGGCAAGTGTTTGGAGGCAAAGGGAGAGCCTGAATCAGAGTAATGGCATCCCAGCCCCAGGCTTCTAAAGGGGAGGAAAGCGTGTGAGGGGTGAGCAGTGCCGGAAATGCAGGAAAACGAACCCCTGCTAAATCTCGGTGTAAAGCCGGGTTCGGGGTGAACTGAAGTGGCATCATCAGTGAGCTGCCGATGAGGGCTATTTTGAGGCCGTAAAATTTGCGCATGGGGTTAATAATGGCCGCTTCCTGTTGATTGGCCAGGAGGACAATGGCTTGTAAGTCTTCTCTTGGGCGAGGTTCAAAGTCCAGCGGATGTTGCAAAAGGTAGCGCAAGTTTCCTTTGCGCTGCTTACTTTTGTCAATGTTCATTAATTGATCAAAAGCGCGCCGTATGTCACGGGTATTGCCGGAGTAATACTGTGCTGTGATGCGTTTGCCGCTTTCATACCATAAGGCATCAATGGTGGCTTGAAGTTGAGCGGACTTTCCAGACTGTTTGTAGAACACACCGACTCTTTCAACTTTAATCTGATGGAGTTTTCCGACAATCTGGGCGGCTTCTGACGGGGTGTTGAATGGAAAAAACCAGCCGGCTTCAGCAGAGGCTTCGTTAAGAAAGAGGGTAGGGAGTTGGCTGATTTCAGCCAGACGGGAGATAGCATCTTTTTGAATGGGGCCCACAATGGCTTCAGCACCTTGAGATACGGCGTGCTGGTAAGCCTCCTGAATATGATCCAGTTGAGCACTATCGTAAAAAATCAGCTCAAGTGGATGGGACTGTTGTAGGAGTTTTTTTATCATGCCGGCACGTACGGCTTTACCGAACTGTTCAAAACGGCCACTCAGAGGAAGAAAAATAGCGATTTTCTGAAGTGCGGGGAAGGAGGGTTGCAGCTGATAGGATAGGTGATGGGAAAATAAAGCATCAGGGTAAAGTGCGAGTGTTTTTGCCAGCGCTGCAGGGTCTTGAGTGTGTTCAAGCTCAATGAGCAGCGACCAGGGCTGTGAAAAAGAGTCTGAGGCACCTTGTTCAAGCATTGAGGAATCTGCCTGCTGCCAGGCTTGATAAAGTTGCTGTTCAATACGTGCTTGCTGTGTGTGATTAACCAGAGACCAGCGTTGCGTCAAAAGCTTTGTTGCTTGAATAAGGTCACCCCGTTTGAGAGCTGCATCAGCAGCTTGCTGAAGCTGTACTTCAGGCGGGAGTGCAGGAGCTTTGGGGGGGGAGGCAACTTTTTGAACGGGGGGGTGCTGTTTATCAAGCTGGCTGCAGCTTGCTAAGATGAACAGCCCTAAAACTAATAACAGTCGCATACAATCTCATCTGCCTGATTAGGGGTTATATAGATGTTGTCTGCATAAACAGCTCAATTATAAAGGAGTGAGGATGCCCGGCATACTTTATGTGGTGGCAACACCGATTGGTAATCTGGATGACCTGTCTCAGCGTGCATTGGAAACCTTGCGTCAGGTAGACTGGATTGCGGCGGAAGATACGCGTCATACGCGTCAATTGCTTCAGCATTTTGGTGTGCAGACTCCCTTGTTGAGTTTGCATGCCCATAATGAGTCCCATCGCACGCAAATGTTATTGCCACGGCTTTTGGAAGGAGAAAATGGTGCATTGGTCAGTGATGCGGGTACACCGTTAATCAGTGATCCGGGTGCTATTTTTGTGCGCACATTGAGGCAGGCCGGTGTCATCGTATCACCTGTGCCGGGTCCATCTGCTGTAGTGACAGCCTTGAGTGCTGCGGGGTTGCCTACAGAGCGTTTTACTTTCATAGGGTTTTTGCCAGCAAAAGCAAAGCAGCGTCAACAGGTACTGGAGAGCTTAAAGGGGCGGGGGGAAACGCTGGTGTTTTATGAGGCACCTCACCGTGTGGTGGTGACACTGGAGGCTATGCGTAACATATGGGGCGGTATGCACCCATGTGTGGTGGCGCGTGAGTTGACGAAGAAGTTTGAACAGTTTGTGGGAGAGACGCTGGATGAGGTCGTTCATTATTTCGGCACTCATCCTGAGAAGGTAAGGGGGGAGTTTGTCTTGTTGTTGGGCCCGGATCACGCTTTTCAGGCGGAAACGGAACTTGAAGCGACCCAGCTTGTTTTAATTGAGCAGTTACTGGCGCATCAGGTGTCTCCTAAGACGATTGTTGCTGTGCTGACATCTGCTTATGGATTACGTAAAAATGAAGTGTATGCTACGGTGCAGCGCTTGAAAAAGTGCTAACGGCCACCCATAATGGAAAGAGAGTGGGTCGGGCAGTCGCCAGCACGAAAGTGTTGGAGGAAAGTCCGGGCACCATAGAGCAGGATGCCAGCTAACGGCTGGGCGCTGTAAAGCGACGGAAAGTGCCACAGAAAGCAAACCGCCGATGGCTTGATATTTCATTAGGCACAGGTAAGGGTGAAAGGGTGCGGTAAGAGCGCACCGCGCAGCAGGTAACTGTTGTGGCAGGGTAAACCCCATCCGGTGCAAGACCAAATAGGCGCACATGCAGCATTGCTGCACAGCTTGGCTCGGGCTGGTGCGCGGGTAGGTCGCTTGAGCCTGTGTGCAAATGCAGGCCTAGATGAATGGCTGCCCTCCAATGACTTGGAGACAGAACCCGGCTTACAGACCCACTCTCTTCTCTTTTCTTCAATTTTTTCTTTTCTGCTGTTCTTTTTATTTGAATGTCCATATCTCGTGTTTTTTTGAAAGACCTTGTCTATATCTACGTATGGGTTTTTGTTGAGATAGCGGTGTTTTTTGCTTGAGTGTTTCATAAATTATTTTAACGTCATGAAATAAAAGAAATTTTTGGTTGGCACATCCTGTTTTTAGCTTTGTTTTTCGGATTTGTTTTTTCTGTAACTAATTGAGTTTGCTAATAAAAATCATGCTTTATCTTAGTTGACATGTTTGATTAAAGTTTTTATAGTGGTGGTAAGTGGAAATAAGTGGTTAAAAGTGGGGAATTGTGTTTTTTCGGGGGTTGCACCAGGTTAGCTTGGATCAGAAAGGGCGGATGGCGATCCCCAAGCGTCTGCGCGAAATGATTCAGCAGAACGGGTGCACCACTTTGGTTTCCACAATAGATTTGCAAAGCCCTTGTTTGCTGCTGTATCCCTTTGAGCAGTGGCGTGAAATTGAACAAAAAGTTATGAGCCTTCCTAATACAGATTTGGCAACACGTCAATATCAGCGCATGTTTGTGGGGTTTGCCCATGAGCTGGAAATGGACGGACAGGGGCGTATTCTTTTACCAAATGTGTTGAGGGAGCATGCAAGCCTGGAAAAGCAGGGTGTGTTGCTGGGGCAGGGTAACAAGCTTGAACTGTGGGCGCAGCGGGCATGGGACGAAAGCTGTCCGACCATGTTGGAGGATGTTAAGAAGATGCCTGTGCCGGATACGATTGCAGGGCTGAGTATTTAAATGGATGCTCAGCATTACTCAGTTATGCTCGAGGAGGCGATAGAGGCCTTGGCCATTCAGCCTGAAGGGTGTTATGTGGATGGTACCTTTGGGCGCGGGGGACATAGCCGAGCCATTTTGAACAGGTTAGGTGCTACGGGGCATCTGCTTGCGATTGATCAGGATCCTGAGGCGGTGGCATGGGCTGAACAGCATATACAGGATCCACGTTTCAGTATTGTGCACGGTAATTTTGCACAGCTTGAAGAGATTGTGGCGGGGCATGGCTGGCAAGGTCAGGTAGACGGCATTCTTTTGGATATAGGTGTTTCATCGCCGCAACTGGATCAGCCGGAACGGGGATTTAGTTTTTTGCGTGAAGGTCCGCTGGATATGCGCATGAATCCGGCATCGGGTTTAGATGCAAGGAGCTGGTTGAAGCGGGTGGATCAGAAAACGCTGGAAAAAGTATTGCGCCACTATGGTGAGGAGCGTTTTGCCGGGCGTATTGCGCGCCGTATTAAGGAAGCGTTGGCTGAAAACCGACTGTGGACAACAACGGAGCTGGCGGTGCTTGTGTCGGAGACGGTGCCGAGGAAAGAGCGTCATAAGCACCCGGCTACGCGTACATTTCAGGCAATTCGTATTGCAGTGAACGGAGAGTTGGAGGCACTGCAGTCTGCACTGCAGCAGAGTGTGCGGGTTTTAAAACCTGGAGGGAGACTGGTGGTGATCAGCTTTCACTCTTTGGAGGATCGCTTGGTAAAGCGCTTTATGCGTAATCAGCAGGCTTTTCCGGAAATCAGGGGGCTGCCAGTTGAAAACACCGAGCCTCAGTTGAGGCCGCTGGGCAAGCCCGTATTTCCAAGTGAGCGGGAGTTGGAAGAGAATCCGCGCTCAAGAAGTGCTGTGATGCGTGTAGCGGAGAAGGTTTAAATTGGTTTGTCCTTTTTGTGAATTGAGCCGTTTACAAAAAGGTATTTGGGTTTGAGGCTCAAAACAGAGGAGAGAGGTGATGCGTTTCGATTTGCAAGAAGAGCATGTGCATGTGCCGGGCATGCCAGTTATCAAGGTAATTGGCCTGGGTGGTGGTGGCAGTAATGCGGTTAACTACATGATTAAAAAACACGTGGAAGGCGTGGAGTTTATCTGCGCCAATACGGATGCTCAAGCTTTGCAGATGCTGGAAGTGCCGCACCGGATTCAGCTGGGAAAAAGTGGGCTGGGTGCGGGGGCACGCCCTGAGAAGGGCAGAGAGGCTGCCATGCAGGATATGGATGAGATTCGTAAGTATCTGGAAGAGACGGATATGGTTTTTATTACCGCAGGTATGGGCGGTGGTACGGGGACAGGGGCAGCGCCAGTTGTTGCGCAGTTAGCACGGGAGATGGGTGTGTTGACTGTAGGGGTGGTGTCACGCCCGTTCCGTTTCGAGCGTCGTCACCGTGTTGCGGATGAAGGCATTCGGGAGCTTAGCGAACATGTGGATTCTTTGATTGTGGTGCCGAATGATAAGTTGATCAAGGTACTGGGCGGAGACTTTAAGCTGGCGCATGCGTTTGATTATGCCAATGAAGTGCTGCATGGCGCGGTGCAGGGGATTGCAGAGCTGATTACCCGCCCGGGTCTGATCAATGTTGACTTTGAAGATGTGCGCACGGTGATGAGCTGTCGTGGGTATGCCCTGATGGGGGTAGGCGTTGCCAGTGGAGAAAACCGTGCATTGGTGGCTACGGAAAAGGCGATCAACAATCCTTTGCTTGAAGATGTGAAAATCGATGGCGCGCAAGGTGTATTGGTGAACGTAACTGCTGGGCCGGATCTCACGATGGCTGAGTGGGATGATGTTGGTAATATGATTGATCAGATGGCAGACCAACATGCGGAAGTCATTGTGGGCACTTCTATTGACCCTGCGATGGAAGGCGAGCTGCGAGTAACGGTTGTGGCAACCGGACTGGAGTCAGCTGGCGAACAGGCTGAAGCGCCGGTCAGTGCCGCGCGTCGCCGCCGTAAAGTGGAGCCTGGAGTTGAAGCAGAGCAGGAGCCTCCTGTTGTGCAGCAGGCTGCTTCAAATGCCGTGACATCTGAAGCACCCTCTTTAGAAAAAGAAGAAATACAGGCGCAGGTGTTGAGCGGGCAGCCTGATAGTGCAGCCCCACAACCGGTTGCAGCAGCTCATACACGTAAAAAAGTTGCCAATGGCCCAGATACATTTGGCGGATTTGGTGAAGGGTTTTTGGATATCCCTACGTTTTTGCGTCGTCAGGCTGACTGATGTCTGAATGAAACGCTCGCCTCTGTTCTTTAAAAAGCCTGTGCCCTCTCATTGGATGAGGCGCGGGCTTTTATTATTTGGGTTATTTGTGATTGTGCTGATAGAAGCCTGGGCGGTGATTTTGACGGAACAGGCCGTTCGGGAAGCGACTGCGCAGTATGCGCATGCATTACAGGCACAACGCCAGGCACAGGTGCAGTGGAGCCGTTTGGTGCTTGAATACGGGCATTTGAAAGCGCCACTTGCACTGGAGCAGGCTGCACGGCAGCGCCTGAATATGACCTATAAATCCCCTGCACAGATTATTACGATTTATGAAGAGTGAGCAGCGGCTTGAAGTCTTGCGGCGGGAGCACTGGGTGCTGGCCGCTATTTTTATCGCAGCGCTTGTGGTGGTGTGGCGTGCGTGGCAGGTGCAGATTGTTCAGGCTGATTTTTTGCAGCAGCAGGCACATATGCGCCATGTGCAGACGTTGACACTTTCAGCCTCAAGGGGTGTGATTTATGACCGTAACGGTGAAGTTTTAGCACTTTCCGCGCCTGTAGCGGATATTTGGATAGATCCTAAGGTGTTGTGTCATGCACCGGAGGCCTTAAGGCCGGTTGCTCAGCAGCTGCATTTAAACTGGCGAGTGTTGCAAAACCGCATGCTCAGCCGATGTGACAGCCGTTTCATGTATCTTAAACGGCAGGTTTTTCCTGAAGTGGCAGAGCGAATCTCACAGCTTAAGCTCAGCGGAGTCTATGTGACACCCACTTACAAGCGTTATTATCCGCAAGCTGAAGTTTCAGCACACTTGATCGGGTTCACGGATATTGATGATCGTGGTCAGGCTGGCTTGGAAAGCGTATTTGATCACTGGCTGAGTGGCACCTCGGGCAAGATTCGTGTCATCAAAAACCTTAAAGGTGAGGTGGTTGAGTTTTATGATGAACTTAAGCCGCTCAAGCCGGGGCAGGATATGACACTGGCACTGGATCAGCGTATTCAGTACTTTACTTATCGTGCCTTAAAAAAAGCCATGATCATGCATCAGGCCAAGGCAGCGGCGGCGGTTGTCCTGGATGCAAAAACCGGTGAGATTCTCGCCATGGCCAGCCAGCCTGGCTTTAACCCGAATGATCGTAGTCAGCTGAAACCAAAGTTGACGCGTAATCATGCAGTGGCCGATTTATTTGAGCCGGGCTCCACACTAAAACCTTTTGTGATGGCCAAGGCATTAGATTTGAAGGTGGTAACACCTGAAGAAGTAATTGACACACGCCCAGGCCGCTTGAAAGTGCGTGATCGCATTGTGCGAGATGAGTATGATAAGGGTGTGCTGAGCCTGGCGGATATTATTAAATATTCGAGTAACGTAGGTATCAGTAAAGTCGCCCTGCGAATGCCTGCTGCACAGCAGTGGCAGCTGTTTGCAGATTTAGGCTTTAATCGGGACAGTGGGCTGTATTTATTTGGGGAAAACAGTGCGGCCATGGCGCCCGCGATACAGTGGGGGCCAGTAGAGCAAGCGTGGGCCGCATTTGGTTATGGCGTGCAGGTAAACCTTCTACAGCTGGCACGGGCTTATCTGGCACTGGCGCATGATGGTGCACTGCTGCCGCTGAGCCTGTTTGTACCGGAACATCCGCCCGAAGCGGTGAAGCGAGTTTTTTCCGTCGAAGCCGCGCGTCAGGTGCGCAGCATGATGGAACAGGTGACGGTTCAGGGCGGCACCGCACCCAAAGCGCATATTCCCGGATACAGTGTGGCAGGTAAGACAGGTACGGTGCATAAAAGCCGTCGCGGAGGATATAGCCTTGAAAAATACCGTAGCCTGTTTGCAGGGATAGTGCCAGCCGATCAGCCGGAGTTTGTGATGGTGGTGCTGGTGGATGAGCCAGCACGAGGGGTTTATTACGGTGGAGCCGTGGCTGCACCTATTTTTAAAGAAGTGATGATGCAGGCGCTTCGCCTGCGTAATGTGCCACCGGATCGAGCAGAATGAAAACACTGCAAACACTTGCGCATTTACTGAACTATCCTGTTTCTGCAAAAGAAGATAAGCTCATAGGTGAGCTGCGTCTTTCCAGCCGTGATATTGAACCGGATGATGTTTTTATCGCGCTGCCCGGGCATCGCACCCATGGCTTACGTTATGCGCCGGAGGCCATTGCCCAAGGTGCCGGATTGATTCTGACTGATCAACCTTATCAGGCAGATGTGCCCGTATGGGTCATACCGGGTTTAAAAGCACGCCTGCCGGCACTGGCAAGTGCTTTTTATGATCATCCGGATCAGAAGCTGGATGTGGTGGGGGTGACCGGTACGAATGGGAAAAGCTCAACAACCTGGTTTATTGCACAGCTGGCGCAGGCAGGTGGCATTGCATCAGCGGTGATCGGCACTTTGGGACAGGGGCCGCTGGATGATCTGGAAGTGACGCTTAATACGACACCGGATGTGGTCAGTCTTTATCGTACGCTTAACCGATTTGCTGCACAGGGCATTGAGCTGGTCGCCATGGAAGTTTCTTCCCATGCCATAGATCAGGGGCGTATCGAGGGTATACGGTTTTTTGCGACAGTTTTAACTAACCTGGGTCGGGATCATCTTGACTACCATGGCAGTGAGGCTGCTTATCATGCAGTCAAGATGCGTTTGTTTACTCACTGGAAAAGTCAGTTTCAGGTGCTGAATCTGAATGAGCCCGCGGTGCACAATTTTTGGGAACAGTGTGTACACCCGGTAGGTTATGGCATTGCCTGTGAGGATGCTGAGGTTAATTGTACTCGCCTGGTCGCAACGCCTGAGGGGCTGGCAGGCACGTTTAGGGTTGATGAGGGTGAGTTCAGCTGTAAAACCCCGCTTTTAGGGCTTTTCAACGGGCAAAATTTAAGCGCGGCGCTCGCAGTTTTGAAAAAAAGGGGGAAACCTTCTTTGGCGACCTTGCACTCAGCTTTAAGTATATTAAGACCAGTGGTTGGGCGTATGGAGAAGGTGGCTGAACGGCCTGTGGTAATTCTGGATTATGCGCATACGCCAGATGGTATGAAGGCGCTCTTGCAGAGCGTGCGAGCTCACTATCCTGACCGAACGGTGTGGCTGGTGTTTGGTGCCGGCGGTGAACGTGATCAGGGGAAGCGTCCGTTGATGGGAGAGGTGGCGGCACGTTATGCGGACAGGGTCATTCTGACCAGTGATAACCCACGTTGTGAAGAGCCTCAAGCCATTATGCGGCAGATCGCACAGGGGCTTGGTAAGAAGCCCTATAAATTGTTTGCGGATCGTGCGCGGGCGATTCAGACAGCTTTACAGTGTGCAAAGCCTGAAGATGTTGTGATTATCGCCGGAAAGGGGCATGAGCAGGTGCAGCAGTTCTGTCATGAACAGCGGCCTTTTAGTGACCGTGATGAGGTGAAAAAGTGGGTGAACAGATCGACTTTCCATTAAATGCATTATGGCCTCAGCTTGGCTGTAGTACCTGTTCCGGTGTGGCAAAAAGAGTGAGTACGGACACACGCCAGCTACAGCCTGGAGATCTTTTTGTGGCACTGCGTGGCGCGCGTTTTGATGGACATGCATTTTTGGTGCAGGCTGCTGAACAAGGGGCTGTGGGGGCAGTGGTAGAGCAGAAAAACCCAAACTTGGCGCTACCGCAGTGTGTGGTCGAAGATACCTTGGAAGCGTATGGGCAGATTGCCTCATGGCACCGTCGTCGCATGCCGTTGAGTGCACTGGTGGGGGTTACGGGCAGTAATGGTAAAACTTCTACCAAGGGGATGCTGGCGGAAGTTTTAGCCTTGCAAGGGGAAACACTGGCGACAGCAGGCAATCTGAATAATGAAATCGGCGTGCCGCATACTTTATTGGCCATTACGCCTGCGCATCGCTATGCAGTGGTTGAGATGGGGGCGAACCATAAGGGTGAAATTGCCCGTATTGCGAGCTGGAGCGCACCGACATTAGGCATTATTACGCAGGCGGCCGAAGCGCATGTGGGGGAGTTTGGTTCGCTGGAAGCGATTATTGAGGCGAAAGGCGAGATGATTGATGCCTTGCCTTCAGGTGCGCCCATTGTGCTGAATAGCGATAGCCCGGGGTTTTCACAGTGGTGTAGGCGTGCTAAAGCGCGGGGAGTGAGAGTGGTTTCGTTCGGTCAGCAGGCAGATGACCAAGTGCGTCTGTTGGGTGCAGAGCAGTGCCCGGAAGGCGTGAAAGTGAGCCTGGTAGACCTATACGGCCAGAAAAGAGCGTTTATGTTGCCGCTATGGGGGGTACATCAAGGCTGGAATGCAGCTGCGGTGGTGGCGGCTGCCCAGCTGCTGGAGGTGCCTTGGGCGGTGATCGAGCAGGGGTTGCAGCAGTTTCGGGGCGCACCAGGACGCATGCAGCCGGTTCCGCTGGCCGGGGGCAGTTTGTTACTGGATGACAGTTATAATGCCAACCCCGCTTCCGTGCGCGCAGCGGTTCAGACATTGGCTGACGGCACACAGCCTGTGATTGTCTGCCTGGGGCCTTTAGCTGAGTTGGGTGCTGAAGAAAAACAGCTGTTGATGCAGCTGGGCGCTTGGCTGCGTCAGCAGAAAGGCGTGGTGCTTTGGGGGTTGGATTTGCCGCTGTATCCTGCGGTTGAGGCGTTTGGTTCTTCGGCTCAATTGTTTATGTCACCGGAGGCGATGGCAAAAGCTTTGGTATATCAGCTGCGTAAGACACCGGCTAAGGTATTGATAAAAGGGTCTCGCAGTGCGGGTATGGAAAAGATCATAAACCTGATGAGGCAGATGGATGCTGATTTATTTGTTTGACTGGCTGGCGCAATTTGAGCCAGCTTTTCGTGTGTTTCACTATATTACTCTGCGCACTATTCTGGCCACTTTGACGGCACTGGTTGTCTCCTTCTTGATCGGCCCTGCAGTAATTCGATGGCTAACCCGCTTAAAGGTGGGGCAGGCGATTCGTGAAGATGGGCCGCAAACGCATTTGGTTAAGGCTGGCACGCCGACAATGGGTGGAGTGATGATTTTGTTCTCTATCGCTTTGGCTGTGCTGCTGTGGGGCGATTTGACTAATCCGTGGCTGGTGACGGCTCTATTGACGACCTTGGCGTTTGGTTTGATAGGGTTTGTGGATGACTATAAAAAAGTGGTCTATCGTGATCCGAACGGTATGAAGGCGCGGCACAAGTATCTGCTGCAGTCTGTAGTGGGCATTGTGGCTGCCTGGGTGCTGTACCAGCTGGGGCCGGAGGAGGTGATGGCACAGCTTCTGATTCCTTTTATGAAAGATACTTGGCTGTATCTTGGTGTAGGCGCTGTGGTATTGGGTTATTTTGTCATTGTGGGTACTTCAAATGCGGTGAACCTGACAGATGGTCTGGATGGCCTGGCGATTTTGCCGACAGCAATGGTGGCCGGTGCGTTGGGAGTGTTTGCTTATGTCACGGGGCATGCGGTCTTTGCGGAGTATTTGAATATTCCCTATCTGCCGGGTGTAGGAGAGCTGACCATTTTTGCCGGTGCCATTGTAGGTGCGGGGCTTGGATTTTTGTGGTTTAACGCGCATCCTGCACAGGTTTTTATGGGGGATGTGGGATCGCTTGCACTGGGGACGGCTTTAGGTGTGCTGGCCATAGCAACACGTCAGGAGCTGGTGTTGGTGATCATGGGGGGGATTTTTGTGATTGAGACTTTGTCTGTGATGCTTCAGGTCGGTTCTTATAAGCTGCGGCGTAAGCGTGTGTTTCTGATGGCGCCTATTCACCATCACTTTGAACAGAAAGGCTGGCATGAGTCTCAGGTAATTGTGCGCTTTTGGATTATTACGATTATTCTGGTGTTGGTTGGATTGGCGAGCTTGAAGATACGATGAGATACGGAATAGTCGGACTGGGGCTGACAGGTCAGTCTGTGTTGCGGTTTTTACCGTCGGAGCAAGTGGCGTGGGGGTGGGATACCCGTAGAGATATTGAGCTTGAGCCTTTGCAGAAAATGGCGGATGTGCCTCTGTATGCGGGCGACTTACCCGAAACGGCCTGGGCGGAGGTGGATGCTCTGATTGTCAGCCCGGGCATTGCCGTGTCAGATCCTAAGCTTCAGCCTGCCCGGAAGCGTCATTTGCCTATGTGGGGGGATATCGAGCTGTTTGCCCGTCATGTGCGGCAGCCTGTGATCGCGATTACCGGATCGAATGGTAAAAGTACAGTCACCACTTTGGTGGAGGCCTTTCTGAATGCTGCGGGGATTAAGGCTCGGGCGGGCGGGAATTTGGGTATACCCGCGCTGGATTTGTTGCAAACGGATGCTGAGGTGTATGTGTTGGAGCTGTCCAGTTTTCAGCTGGAGACGACTGAAAGTTTGAAACCTCAAGCAGCGGCAGTTTTGAACTTGAGTGAAGATCATCTGGATCGCTATCCATCTATGGCTGAATATGGGGCGGCAAAGCGCCGCATTCTGGCGCAGGCAGCGTTGGCTGTGCTGCCGGAGGCACTGGCTCACTGGGCATACCCTGAACAGCCGCTCTTGCGGTTTGGGTTATCGGATCCGGCTCACCCCAATGTATTCGGTGTGGTAGAAGGGTGGTTGCAACAGGGGAATAAACGTTTGTTTCCCATAGAAAAGATGCGCCTGCCCAGTGCGCATATGCAGCTGAATGCTTTGGCGGCGCTGGCATTGGTTTCTCCTTTTGTGCAGGAGCTGATAGCTGTAACCGGGGTGCTGGAAACTTTTTCCGGCTTGCCTCACCGTACGGAAGTGGTGGGTGTACATCAGGGAATACGCTGGGTGAATGACTCCAAAGGCACCAATGTGGGCGCCACACTGGCGGCTTTAGAGAGTTTTCTTGCAGAGTCCCCAGTGGTTCTGGTGGCCGGCGGTGTGGGGAAGGGGCAGGATTTTGCCCCACTTGCAGAAGGTGCACGGTCATGCAGACATGTGATACTTTTTGGTGAAAGTGCGGTAGAGATGGCAGAGGCATTTGGACAAGTCGGTGTGAAACCGTTGTGTGTTATGAAGCGTTTGGATGAGGCTTTGCAGGAAGCTGCACGTACTGCACTGCCAGGGGATACGGTGCTGTTTTCACCTGCTTGTGCCAGCTTTGATCAATTTGCCAATTACCAGGCGCGTGGTGAGGCGTTCAAACAGTGGGTAAAGCAGCATGTCTCGTCATGAACGGGTGAGCAGTACGCAAGCCACTTTGGATGGTTGGCTGGTTGGCGCTTTATTGGTTTTGTCCGCACTGGGGCTGACCATGGTACTTTCTGCTTCAGGCGCTTATGCTCAGCGTGTCTATGGTGATGCATGGCATTTTGTACTGCGACAGGCGATTGCAATGGGGTTGGGTTTGGGGCTGCTGGTTGCGGTGATGCGTGTGCCCTTGCAGACTTGGATGCGTTATCGTGGCTGGTTGCTTTTGGGTACGTTGATGCTGCTGATGCTGGTGCTGGTTGTGGGGCGTGAAGTCAATGGCGCTAAGCGTTGGATCAGTCTTGGGTTTATGAACTTTCAGCCAGCAGAGCTGGCGAAGCTGGTGACGGTCGTTTTCATGGCGGGTTATCTGGAAAAGCACTTAAGCAGTGTGCGAGAAAAACTGAGCGCGATGTTACGTCTGGCGCTGCCGTTTGGGCTGATGGCTTTTCTGCTGCTGTTGGAACCGGACTATGGATCGACTTTTGTCATTATGGTGGTGCTGACAGCCATGCTACTGATTGCAGGGGCACCTTGGCGGTATTTTGTCCTGACGGTTGTGCCTATGGCAGTGATGCTGGCGTTATTGGTGGCACTTTCACCTTATCGGATGCAGCGTGTTATCAGTTTTCTGGATCCCTGGGCGGATCCTTTCGGTGCGGGCTATCAGTTGGTGCAGGCGTTGATTGCATTGGGCAGTGGCAGCTGGTGGGGTGTCGGGCTGGGCAGTAGTGTACAGAAGCTGCTTTATCTGCCGGATGCACATACGGATTTTATCTTCGCTATTTTGGGGGAGGAACTCGGATTTGTGGGGGTGGCAGCACTGATAGGCTTGTATTTGCTGATTGTCTGGCGAATTTTTGCTATTGCACGTACGGCGTTGGCGCAGGATCGCCTGTTTCCTGCCTTGTTAGCATTCGGAGTTGCGGTATGGTTTATGTTGCAGGCGCTGATCAATATGGGGGTTAATCTTGGGTTGTTCCCCACTAAAGGCTTAACGCTGCCTTTTATAAGCTATGGCGGCTCCAGCGTGATGATTTTTGCCATTGCGATGGGGCTGGTATTGCGTGTCGATTGGGAGAACCGTCATGGCGGCGATTAGGCGTTTGACCATTATGGCCGGGGGCACTGGCGGTCATGTTTTTCCGGGGCTGGCGATTGCACAGGCCTTTATGCAGGCAGGTGTGCAGGTAAGCTGGTTGGGGACTGAAGGCGGGATGGAGCGTACCTGGGTAACACAGGCGGAGGTGCCGTTTGATGCAATTCGCATTGAGGGGCTGCGAGGCAGAGGTATGGCAGGATGGTTGAAAGCCCCTGGACGGGTAATGGCGGCCATGTCCCAGGCGCGTACTATATTGAAGGCTCAGCAGGCGGAGGCTGTGCTGGGAATGGGGGGCTTTGTCTGCGGGCCAGGTGCCTTGGCCGCCAAAACATTAGGGCTGCCTCTGTTTATTCACGAACAAAATGCCATTGCCGGGTTGACCAACCGCCTGTTAGCACCGTTCAGTCAGCGGGTGTATGCTGCTTTTCCGTTTCAGGCAAAGGCACTCAGGCATGCGGAGATTGTGGGGAATCCTGTCAGGTCGGAAATTGAGCAGATTGGTATCTGGCAGCCTCACAAGGCGCCTTGGCGGATTCTGGTACTTGGAGGGAGCCGCGGTGCTTTGGCACTGAATGAAACGGTGCCTGAAGCGTTACGCATCTTGGAGGTGCCTTTTGAAGTCTGGCATCAGGCCGGTAAGCTGACTTTTGCACAGGCTCAAATGGCTTATAAAAAGGCGGGCATTCGTGCCAAGGTGGTGCCCTTTATTCAGCATATGGCGCAGGCATATCAGTGGGCTGACTTGGTCATCTGCCGTGCTGGGGCTTTGACGGTGAGTGAGGTGATGGCCGCGAAACGCGCAGCGGTTTTTGTACCCTATCCTCATGCGGTAGATGATCACCAGATGGCGAATGCTATGACGGTGGTAAATCTGCAGGCGGGTGAGTTGATTCCTCAGACGATGTTAACAAGTGAGCATTTGGCAGGTGTACTGCACCAATGGCTGGATGTGCAGAGGTTGCAGCAGGCCAGCGCTCACTTGAAAGATGCTTATCAACCCGGTGCAGCGCAACGTATTGTCAAGGACATTTTGGAACAGAATCGATGAAATCCTCCATTCGGCATATTCATTTTGTAGGCATTGGCGGTGTGGGCATGGCTGGGATTGCAGAGGTGTGCCTGAACCTGGGATATGTAGTCAGTGGTTCTGATTTGCGCCCTTCCGCAAATACGGCGCATTTACAGGCGCTGGGAGCACAGATCACGCTGGGGCATGATGCGCGTGCGGCTGCTGGTGCGGATGTGGTGGTGGTTTCTTCCGCTGTACCGGAGGAGAACCCGGAAATTCAATGGGCTCGGGCAAACCGCGTCCCTGTTATACCGCGGGCGATGATGCTGGCAGAGTTGATGCGGATGCGGTTTGGCATTGCCATTGCCGGTACCCATGGGAAGACGACGACAACAAGCCTGACGGCGGCGATTTTGACTGAAGGGGGGTTGGACCCTACTTATGTGATTGGCGGGCGTTTGAACGCGACTGGTTCACATGCTAAGTTGGGTGGCAGCCAGTATCTGGTCGCAGAAGCAGATGAATCGGACGCTTCTTTTTTGCATCTGCTGCCGCATATGGCGGTGATTACTAATATTGAACCTGATCATATGCGCACCTATGGTGGGGACTTTGAAAAACTGAAGCATACTTTTGTGGAGTTTGTGCAGCGGCTGCCTTTCTATGGGCAGGTGATCGTCTGTTATGAAGATGCGGTCATACGAGAGTTGATGCCCCGTTTTGAACGCCGTACGTTGACGTATGGTGTGTCTGAAATGGCAGATATTTATGCACGCGGGATACGTTATATGGGCACGCAGAGCCATTTTGAAGTGGTGACACCCCAGGGGGAGTTTTCTGTCTGTTTGAACATGCCTGGTGAACATAACGTATTGAATGCGCTTGCTGCCATTACGGTTGCGTTGGAGCTGGATGTGCCGGTGATGGCGATTCAGCGGGCTTTGAAGTCCTTTGCCGGTGTGGGGCGCCGCTTTGATGTGGCACAGGGGCAGTTAGGGAAACGGCATTTTATATTGGTGGATGATTATGGACATCACCCAACAGAGGTAGCAGCCACATTGGCGGCGGCGCGTTCAGTTTGGCCGAGTAAGCAGCTATGGTTGGTGTTTCAGCCACATCGTTATAGCCGGATGGCAGAGCAGTTTGACCGCTTTGTTTCGGTCTTGCAGCAGGCTGACGGTGTCATTTTGCCTCCAGTATATGCGGCAGGTGAGCTTTTGTTGTCGGGTGCGGAGCACACGGATCTTGCGCAGGCGATGCGCATGCAGGGGTATGATCGGGTGCGTGCGGTGATGTCGTTGGATGAGGTTGAAGCTTGCCTGCAGCCCATGCTGGGAGAAGATGATGTGGTGTTGGTCATGGGGGCGGGGGATATTGCGCAGCTGGCCAAACGCTGGAGAGAAGCTGATGAAGGATGAAAGCATTGCAGTATTGATGGGGGGCATCTCGGAAGAGCGTACTGTCTCGCTGAGAAGTGGCGCTGCGGTGGCCTCTGCTTTACAGAAACTGGGCTATGACGTTAAGCCGTGCGATGTGCGCACACTGAAAGAGGTGGTCAGTGCCGTAGAAAGTGTGGATAAGGCCTTTTTGGCGTTACATGGGCGATGGGGTGAAGATGGTACGGTTCAGGGGATTCTGGACTCATTAAAAGTGGCTTACCCAGGCAGTGGGCTGGCGGCTTCAGCGCTGGCGATGGATAAGGTGCGCAGTAAATGGGTGTGGCATGCGGCAGGACTACCTACACCGGCATTTGAAATGGTGACGGCTGCTCAAGGTTTTGATTTGAGCCGTTACAATCTGGGATTTCCCGCTATTGTGAAACCTGCGCATGAAGGCTCCAGTATTGGTGTGGCAAAAGTTGAAACGCCAGAGGCTCTCAAAGCAGCAGTGGATGCGGCTTTATTGCTGGATCATGAAGTGTTGATTGAAAAATGGGTGGTCGGTACGGAATATACGGCGGCGATCGTTGGGGAGAAAGTACTGCCTTTGATTCGAATTGAGCCCCCCCATGGTTTTTATGATTATGCGGCGAAGTATGAAAGTGAGCAGACGCAATTTTTCTGTCCATGCGGCTTGAATCCAGTTAAAGAAGGTGAAATAGCAGCGTTGGCACAGGCTGCTTTTTCATTGCTGGGATGCCGTGGCTGGGGGCGTGTAGATTTTATGTTGGATGACCAGGGGCAACCCTGGCTGATAGAGGTAAATACGATACCGGGTATGACGGATCACTCTCTGGTACCTATGGCGGCACGGGCATTCGGTTGGTCGTTTGAGCAGCTGGTTGCACAGATTCTGGAGACGGCAAAGGTACCATGAGCAGGTTTTATCTCTGGGGCGGAGTATTGCTTTTTTTGGTTCTGGTTATGATGGCACTGTTATGGGTGCCCAAAATCAAGCATGTCAATATTGAGCTGCCGGCTCAAAGTCCTGTCAGTCAACAGGAGGTGGAACAGCTTTTGACGTCCTTTCAGGGCGAACGGTTTTTACAGCTATCGTTAACGGAAGTACAGCGCCAGCTGAACAGCCACCCCTGGGTTGCATCTGCTACGGTGCGCAGAGTTTGGCCAAGCACGTTACAGGTAAGTGTTCATACTCAGGTGCCGGTCGCCCGCTGGGGAGAAAGTGGCTTGGTGAATGCAATGGGAGAAGTTTTTTTTCCTGAGGATTTATCGGGGTATGAGAATTTACTACCGCTTTGGGCGGCAGATACTAAAGCTGCACCGGCTCTGTTATCCCAGGCGCAGTGGTTGGTGCAGCAGGCAGCTGCTTTAAAGTGGCATGTGATCTCGTTGACGCGACATCCGGGTGGAAGTGTAGAGGTGCATTGGCTGCCTAAGCGTACGGTATGGATGAGTGAGACGCATTATAAGATGCAATTTAAGCGGTTTGTAAGAGCCTGGCCGCATGTGTCGGATACATTGCGAGAGCAGGCAGATGAAATAGATTTACGATATAGTAACGGCTTTACGGTTAAGCAGCAGTAAAGAGATTAAATTGCCCATGGTGCAGAAGAAACAGACAGATGACATTGTAGTGGGGCTTGATGTAGGCACATCCAAAATCGCAGCAGTCATCGGCAAGGTCAAAGCAGATGGTGCTTTGGAAGTGGTTGGTATCGGTACACACCCATCCAAAGGCTTGAGAAAGGGGGTGGTAACAGATATTGAAGCCACAGCCCGGTCGATAGAAAAAGCAGTGGATGAAGCAGAGCGCATGTCCGGTATCGAGGTGCGCGCTGTGCACGTGGGGATTGCTGGCAATCATATTCAGGGTAGAAATTCACAGGGTATGGTTGCTATTCGTAATCAGGAAGTGACACCAGAAGACGTGGAACGCGTATTGGAGTCGGCGAAAGCCATTCCAATCGGCAGTGATGAAAAAATTCTCCATGTACTGCCGCAAGGCTTCACGATTGATGGCCAGCAGGGTATTAAGCAACCTGTTGGCATGGCGGGTGTGCGCTTGGAAGCTCGAGTGCATATTGTGACTGGAAAAGTCAGTGCTGTGCAGAATATTGTCAAATGTGTGGAGCGGTGCAACCTGCAGGTGGCGGATGTCGTACTGGAGCAGATTGCTTCTGCAGAAGCAGTATTGTCTGAAGATGAGAAGGATCTTGGTGTTTGCCTTGCGGATATTGGTGGCGGTACGACAGATATTGCGGTGTTTTACCAAGGCGCGATTCACCATACGGGTGTAATTAATGTGGCGGGAGATCAGGTGACGAATGATATTTCCGTTGCTTTGAGAACCCCCGCGCCGGCTGCTGAGGAGATCAAGAAGAAGTGGGGCGCGTGTTTGCCCACCTTGGTTACGGATGAAGAAGAAATCGAAGTGCCCAGTGTCGGTGACCGCCCTGCACGGTGTATGAGCCGTCGAGTGTTGTCTGAGGTGATAGAACCACGTTATGAAGAGCTGTTTCAGATTATCCTGGAGGATCACTTGAAACAGCATGGGTTTCATAATTTGACGGCGGCCGGTGTGGTGTTGACAGGTGGTACCAGTCGCATGCCAGGCGCGGTGGAGCTGGCCGAAGAAGTTTTTCATATGCCCGTGCGGCTGGGAATGCCCCATGGTTTAAAAGGGGTAACGGATCATCTGGAGTCTCCTGAGTATGCGACAACGGCGGGGCTGTTGGTACATGCCCTTAAAAAAGGCTCTCATATGGGAGAAGAGAGAAAATCATTGGACTTTCGTCAAGCGAGCAGCTTGCTGGCGCGTATGAAGCAGTGGTTTGCCAATAATTTTTAGAATCAAAGGTGGCCGTGCTAAAATCCTTTTCCTCAAAAACCATGTGATAAAGATGTGAAGCAACGTACTCTCGCCCATTCCATTACTGCCCACGGTGTTGGCCTGCATACGGGGCATGAAGCTGTCATGACACTCCGTCCAGCACCTGAAAACACAGGTATTGTCTTCCGGCGTGTGGATCACACACCGGCGGTTGAAATCCCCGTGACCCCTGAAGCAGTAGGTGAAACCACCCTGTGCACGACGTTGGTTAAAGATGACATCAAAATCGCCACCATTGAGCACTTAATGTCTGCGCTGGCCGGAGTGGGGGTAGATAATATTTATATTGACCTGGATTCAGATGAAGTACCTATTATGGATGGCAGTGCTTCGCATTTTGTTTTTCTACTGCAGGCGGCGGGGATTAAGCTTCTGCCCGCACCCAAACAGTTTGTGCGCATTTTAAAGCGTGTGCGGGTAGAAAACGAAAAAGGTGGTTGGGCAGAATTTCTCCCTTATGAAGGGTTCCGTTTGAGCTTTTCCATCAAGTTTGATCATCCTGCCTTTCGGCAGACGGCGGAACAGATGACATTTGAGTTTTCCTCTACGGCTTATTTTAAAGAAGTCAGCCGTGCACGCACCTTTGGGTTCTATAAGGATATTGAAACCTTGCGACAGCATAATCTGGTATTGGGCGCCAGCCTGGAAAATGCGATTGGTCTGGATGAGCAGGGCGTGATGAACAAAGAGGGGCTGCGCAATCGGGATGAGTTTGTGCGCCATAAGATTCTGGATGCCATCGGTGATCTGTATATGCTGGGGCATCCTGTTTTAGGGGAATTCAGAGCGCATAAATCCGGCCATGCGTTGAATAACGCGCTGTTACGTGCACTGAAGGCTGATGAAGAAGCCTGGACATTGACTCCATTGAGTGAGGGCAGTACGCCTATCTCCTATGGTAGCAGCAAAATTGTGCTTTAGTGTTTCAGGAAGAGCGTTTTTCCAAGGTGTGAATCAGTCGTTGTAAACTCTGTTTGAGCTTCTCCTGTGTAACCTCCTTTTCCAAGCTTTTGAGTTGCTGCAAAGTGGCTTTGCCCGGTGCTGAAGGTTGGTGCATGACAGATCTCTGGGGCTTGGGTAGCTGAAGCAGGCGCACTTTTACCTGATTCAGCTTTAAGTGTGGCCAGTGTGTCAGTACAGCTTGGAGTAATGCCTGTTCACTAAGACGAAGCTGGGTTGCAAGATGAGGATGCTCTATCTGAATAATCAAGGCGGGTGAACGCAATGTTGCGCCCATGATATGCTGTCTGAATGCCTCCGGCAAGGCTTCTCGCACTACGTTCAGTAAGGCCTCATATTGCTCTGCCTGCTCCAGCAGGTGCTGAAACTGTGTATGCTCACGAAGTAATTTCATATGGTATGATTTCCAAGTTTCCTAACCTAATAATTAAAGCATAGTATCTATGATCAAAAACATCTTCCGCAAATTGATTGGCACCCGTAATGACCGCCTGTTAAAACAGTACCGTAAAAGAGTAGCGCGCATCAATGCCCTTGAGCCGGAAATGGAAAAGCTTTCCGATGAGGCATTGCAACAGAAAACAGACACTTTTAAAGCGCGTCTTCAGGCCGGTGAAACGCTGGATGATCTACTGGAAGAAGCTTTTGCCGTGGCACGTGAAGCCAGTAAGCGAGTGTTGAACATGCGCCATTATGATGTGCAGCTCATAGGTGGTATGGCGCTGCATGAAGGAAAAATTGCCGAAATGCGTACAGGGGAGGGAAAAACACTGGTGGCCACCTTGGCTGCTTACCTGAATGCGCTTTCTGGAGAAGGTGTGCATGTGGTGACGGTGAATGACTATCTTGCACGGCGTGATGCAGAGTGGATGGGCAAACTCTACAGTTGGCTGGGCTTAAGTACGGGGGTAATTGCCAGTGGCCAAAGTGCGGAAGAAAAACGTTATGCCTATGAGGCGGATATCACCTACGGCACCAACAATGAGTTTGGTTTTGACTATCTGCGGGATAACATGGTGTTCAGCCCGGAAGAACGGGTGATGCGGCCTTTAAATTATGCCATTGTGGATGAAGTGGACTCCATTTTGATTGATGAGGCGCGTACGCCTTTGATTATTTCCGGCCCGGCAGAAGACAGAGCAGAAATTTATCAGAAGATCAATGCGATTGTGCCGCATCTTGACAAGGGCGAAGAAGATGAGGAAAACAAAACTGCCACAGGGGATTACACCGTTGATGAAAAAGACAGGCAGGTTTATTTAACCGACCAAGGGCACGAAAAGGTCGAACAGCTTTTGCAAGAAGCTGGACTGCTGCATGAAAATGAAAGCCTGTACGATGCTAAAAACATTTCTTTGATGCATCATATCAATGCGGCTTTGCGTGCACATGTGCTATATGAGCGCAACCGGGACTACATTATCGAAAACAACGAAATTGTCATTATCGATGAGTTCACCGGACGCAAAATGCCAGGGCGCCGTTGGTCTGAAGGGTTACATCAGGCCATAGAGGCAAAAGAAGGCGTGCCGATTCAGGCGGAAAACCAGACGCTGGCTTCTATTACTTTCCAGAACTACTTTCGCCTGTATAAAAAACTTTCCGGCATGACTGGCACGGCAGATACCGAAGCTGGAGAGTTTTTGCAAACCTACGGCCTGGAAGTGGCGCAAATCCCACCGAACAAACCTACCCAGCGCATTGACCACCCCGATTTAGTGTTTCTGGATATGCCATCCAAGCTGGAGGCGGTGGTCAAAGAGGTGAAGATCAGCCATGAAAAAGGGCAGCCCGTACTGGTGGGCACCGCTTCTATCGAAATGTCCGAAGTCGTCTCGTCCTTATTGAAGAAAGCTGGGATTCCACATAATGTACTGAATGCTAAAAACCATGAGCGTGAGGCACAGATTATCGCTCAGGCGGGACGCCCCGGTGCCGTGACGGTTGCGACCAATATGGCCGGGCGTGGTACGGATATCATGCTGGGAGGCAACCTGGAGCAGGAGTTGGCTGTATTGGGTGAAGATGCTGATGAAGCTGCGCGTGAGCAGGTAAAAGCCGATTGGCAAGCACGTCATCAGCGTGTAATGGAAGCCGGTGGGTTGAAGGTGATCGGTACCGAGCGCCACGAATCCCGTCGTATTGATAACCAGTTGCGTGGGCGTTCAGGACGACAGGGCGATCCGGGTGAAAGCCGTTTTTATCTGTCTTTGGATGATGATCTGATGCGTATTTTCGCTTCAGACCGCATCAAAGCCATGATGCAGAAGCTGGGCATGGAGCCGGGAGAGCCGATTGAGCACCGTATGGTCAGTCGTGCCATTGAAAGTGCGCAGAAAAAAGTAGAAGGCCGTAACCAGGATATTCGCGCCAACCTGCTTAAATACGACGATGTCGCCAACGAACAGCGTAAAGTGCTCTATGCACAGCGCAATGAGCTGCTGGAATCTGAAGATATCAGCGATGTCATTCAGGCCATGCGCGAAGATGTGCTGACAGAGTTGATCGACCGTTACGTGCCGCCAGGTAGTCTGGATGAACAGTGGGATCTTAAAGGACTGGAACAGGCGCTTCAAGAACACTTTGATGTGACACTGCCTGTGGCGCAGTGGGTGAAAGAGGATACTTCTCTGCATGAGCAGGCGCTGAGAGAGAAAATTCAAGCCGCGATCGAGCAGGCCTATGAGGAGAAGGTAGCCCAAATAGGCGAAGAGGTCATGCGCAGCTTTGAAAAAGCCGTGCTGCTTCAAACCATGGACAGCCTCTGGCGCGAACACCTGGCGGCGATGGACTATCTGCGCAAAGGTATTCACCTGCGAGGCTATGCACAAAAAGACCCCTTCCAGGAGTATAAGGGGGAAGCCTTTGAAATGTTCCAAGCCTTTTTGGATAACGTAAAACATGAAACAATCGATGTGCTTTCCAAGGTCAATATCGCCAGCGAAGCCGATGTGGCAGAAATGGAAGCGCAGGAGCAGGCGCGGCTGGCAAAACTGGAAGTAACCCATGATGCTGTTTCTGTCATCGGTGAGAATGTTCAGGATTTGCCCCAGCCCATGCAGAAAAACGAAACGGCTCAGGCTGCTCAGGCACCTATTCGCCGTGAAACACCTAAAGTCGGGCGTAATGAGCCCTGTCCTTGCAGCTCAGGCAAAAAATACAAACACTGCTGTGGCAGATTAACTTGAGGCATATCAGATGGCGGTTGGACTAAGTGATCAATTACCGGTGCTGCACCCTGTGGCAGGCATCTACCTGGGAACCACAGCAGCAGGCATCAAGAAAAACAATCAGGCCGACCTGGTTGTAATGCAGTTGGAGCAGGGGGCTAAAACAGCGGCTGTCTTTACACAGAACGCGTTTTGTGCCGCACCGGTTGTCGTCGCCAAATCCCATCTGGCAGTGGCGCAACCCAGAGCGCTGGTGATCAACAGCGGTAACGCCAATGCGGGAACTGGAGAGCAAGGTCTGGCAGATGCGCGCACAATCTGTGCACAAGTAGCAGAAGAGCTGGGCTGTGCGGCAGAAGAAGTCCTGCCGTTTTCCACGGGTGTCATCGGTGAGCCCCTGCCAATGGATCGATTCAGGACAGGGATTCCGGCTGCACTGGCAGGTTTGAGTATAGAAGGTTGGCAGCAGGCTTGTTACGGTATTATGACCACAGATACCGTGCCCAAAGTCGTCAGCCGAAAAGTTGTCATAGGGAATGATGAAATCACGCTGACAGGCATGGCAAAAGGCTCAGGCATGATTCACCCCAATATGGCCACCATGTTAGCCTTTGTTGCCACAGATGCCCGTGTCAGCCAGCCGGTGCTTGACCAGGTATTAAAGCAGGCGGTGGAACAAAGTTTTAATCGCATTACCGTTGATGGGGATACCTCCACGAATGATGCCTGCACCCTGACGGCAACAGGGCATGTTACTATGCCGGAAATTGACACCTTGGATACAGCTTCCGGGCAGGCTTTTCAGCAGTCGGTAGTGTCTGTAATGGTAGAGCTTGCACAGATGATTGTGCGGGATGGAGAAGGCGCCACCAAGTTTGTCACTGTGCACGTAGAGGCGGGTGCAACCGAGGACGAGTGCTTGAAGACGGCTTTCACCATTGCACACTCTCCATTAGTCAAAACAGCCCTGTTCGCTTCCGATCCAAACTGGGGACGCATCCTGGCGGCAGTTGGGCGTGCTGGGATTCAGGCACTGGATATTCGGCGGGTGAATATTTGGTTGGATGATGTCTGTATCGTACGTGAAGGTGGTCGTGCGCCGGAATATACGGAAGAAGCCGGGCAGCAGGTGATGAATAAATCATCTCTGACAATTCGGGTTCATCTGGGTCGAGGCGAGGCACAAGAGACCGTATGGACGACAGATTTGTCTTATGATTATGTGAAAATCAACGCGGAATACCGTACTTGATCGATTTCAGCAGTTTTTTATTCTAATACCGCCTTAGCGCGGTATTTTTGTATGTATGAATAAAATGAAAAAAAATGATTTTTTAAAAAAAGGGGGAGACCCCCTGACCGACGTAGCCATCGGTGTGCTATGTCATGAGGATCGTGTCTTGATGGAGCTGCGTCATGCTCAGCAATCCCAAGGCGGAAAATGGGCGTTTCCGGGCGGGAAAATAGAAGCAGGCGAGCCCCCTGTTGCTGCTTTAATACGGGAGTTTGAAGAAGAAACGGGGCTCATCACAACGCACTGGGAGCCTTTGATTCGCTTACGCTGGTCATACGATACTGGTCAGGTGCGCTTGCATGTATTTATTTCAAAGCATTATCGTGGCACCTTAAAAGCCAAGGCTGATCAGCAGCAGCTCGTGTGGATGCCACGGAGCCAGTTGACGGGTTTGGAAATGCCTGAGGCAAACCGCCCAGTTTTAAATGCATTGCGGCTGCCTTCACGTATGGCCATTACGGGGGGCTTTGAAACACCGGAGGCTTTGTATGACAAAGTCGCTGCATTGCTCAGCTTGCATCACCATCGCCTGATTCAGTGGCGTGCACCGCATCTGAGTCGGGGTACCTATTTACAGCATGCCAAACAGATGATGCCTATGGTGCATCGGGCAGGCGCTAAGCTTCTGCTAAATGGTGACCCCAGTTTGCTGACTTATTTTTCAGAGGCAGATGGGCTACATTTGCCCAGCCGTTATCTCGCTTATCTAAGCCAGCGACCCGTGCCAGAGCATAAGCTTTTCGGCTGTGCTGTGCACAGTGCAGAGGCGTTAGTACAGGCATTGAGTCTTTCGCCGGATTATGTGGTGTTATCCCCGATTCAAAAAACCCAAACACATCCGGAGGCGGAAGCTTTGGGATGGGCGCGGGCACAGGCGCTTATTGAGGACTATCCTGTGCCGGTTTTTGCGTTGGGTGGGCTTCAGGAGACGGATTTGGCACTTGCAAAGCAACATGGCTTTCAGGGGATTGCAGCCATTTCAGCTTGGTGGCCGTCAGAAACCTGATAAAAAAGTTGTTTTTTTAAAATGGGTACGTATAATACCGCTTCATCGAACGGGTCGTTAGCTCAGTTGGTAGAGCAGCTGGCTTTTAACCAGTTGGTCGAAGGTTCGAATCCTTCACGACCCACCATATTTCTCAAGCCCTGGCACTGCCGGGGCTTTTTTGTTTTGGGGGAAGGATGAAACAGAAGCAACGTCCACCTTTTACCTGGCATTATTATGCGATGGCGCTGGGTGTGCTGGCAATGGGACTGGCGCTGAGTTTGGATGCCTGGAGTGCGGCAAGTGCGGCGTTCGGGTTTGCTCTGATCAGTTTTCCTGGTTTGAAGTTTAGTGGTTTGACACGTCAGGTGATTCTGGTGCTGTTTGCCATTATGTATGTTTTCGCTTTCCCGACCAGTATGTCATATGATTCGGCAGATGAGGTTTCTCGAGCCTCTTTGAACCAGCCAGAACGTCCTTGATGCAGCTATATAATAGAATCATTATTTTTATTTCTACTGAACCATAACGATGCCTGAAATTGCAAAAGAGCTTCTTGATGGGCTGACCACCAGCGTACTGTGGCTCGACCAGCAGCGCAAGATTCAGTATATGAATCAGGCAGCGGCGGCATTGCTGTACAGTGGACCTGCCCGTGCAATCGGGCGGCCACTGGAATATTTTTTTCCCGATACGCAGATTGACTGGGGTAAATGTGAAAACCGGATTCTGACGCTTTATGAGCAAAAGCTGGAACGGGAAGATGGCGTGCGTGTTGAGGTCAGTATTACGCTGACGCCTTATGAGCTCCAGGGCAAAAGCGGCTGGCTGATAGAGTTAATCGAAACAGCGCGGCATACGCAAATTCTCGAGGAAGAGGAGCGCTGGTTGCAGTATGAAGCCGGCGTGCAGTTGGTGCGCACCTTAGCCCATGAGATTAAAAACCCACTTGCCGGAATATATGGAGCGGCGCAATTGCTGCAAAAAAAATCAGAAGATGAAAAAGCTCAGCAGCTGTTACGGGTGATTGCCAGAGAGGTCAAGCGTCTTGAGCAGCTGGTGGATCGGATGCTGGGGCCTAAAGGTGCCTTAAATAAGGCACCACATAATATTCATGATGTGATTGCTTATGTGCTGGAAGCGACATCGGCAGAAAAGCCGGATCAGGTCGCGGTGCGTTTGGACTTTGATCCGAGCATTCCTGAGCTGATGATTGATTTTGATCAGATGGTTCAAGTGCTGATGAACCTGGTGCGCAATGCTTTTCAGGCGATGGCGCATCATGGCGGCATGCTCACTTTGCGTACACGGGTAACCCATCGTTTCACCTTGGGAGATCGCATCATGCCTTTGGTGGCAGTCGTGCAGGTGATTGATGAAGGCGAGGGGATTCCGCCAGAGCTGTTTGATTCTATTTTTTATCCTATGGTGACCAGTAAGGCGGAAGGCACTGGTCTGGGGCTGGCGATTTCTCAGGCGATTGTACGCCGCCATGAAGGTTTGATTGCGGCACAGAGTGAGCCGGGCAAAACGGTGTTTAGTGTTTATCTGCCGATTACGCTGGATGATAAAAAGGAAGGCTAAGTATGAAAAAACCTGATCAGCCGCCTTTGGTTTGGATTGTGGATGATGATGCTTCCATTCGTTGGGTGCTTGAAGCGGCTTTGGAAGAGATGGCGTGTCAGGTACGTAGCTTTGAATCGCCTGAGCTGCCGATTCAGCAGCTGAGAAAGGGGGAGCGGCCTGATGTCGTATTAACGGATGTGCGTATGCCTCATATGGACGGGCTGACCTTCGTTGAGGCGCTGCATGAGGTGGATGAACGTATTGCAGTGATTGTGATGACTGCTCATGCTAATCTGGAAACCGCTGTAGATGCTTATGGCCGTCAGGTTTTTGAGTATGTGCCGAAACCTTTTGAAATGGATGAGTTGGTCTCATTGGTGCAGCGAGCACTGCGCAAGCGCTTATCGGGTGGAAAGCGCGTAGCCAGAGTATCACGTGGCACGGAGGGTGGGCATACAGGCTTGGAAGGTGTGCAGATTATCGGTCAGGCGCCCGCTATGCAGGAAGTTTTCCGTATTATTGGTCGTGTGGCGAAAAAAGATGTTACGGTCATGATCAATGGGGAAACCGGTACGGGGAAGGAGCTGGTTGCCCGTGCGTTGCATGCACTCAGCCCACGTGCAACACAGCCTTTTATTGCACTGAATACGGCTGCGATACCCAAAGAGCTGCTTGAGTCGGAGCTGTTTGGGCATGAAAAAGGTGCATTTACCGGTGCGGTAGAGCGTAGGCTGGGACGTTTTGAGCAGGCCGATGGCGGAACCCTCTTTCTGGATGAAATAGGGGATATGCCGGTAGATCTGCAAACCCGCTTATTACGTGTCTTAAATGATGGTACTTTTTATCGTGTGGGCGGACGTGAGCCGATTAAGGTGAATGTCCGTGTGTTAGCTGCAACGCATCAGAATATTGAGCAGCTGGTGCGAGAAGGGAAATTCAGGGAAGACTTGCTCTATCGTTTGAATGTGATTCGTATTCAGGTGCCACCTTTACGCAAGCGCCGGGAAGATCTTCCTCTGCTATTGCACCATTATCTGCATAAAGCGGCAGAGCGCCTGGGTGAAGAAGAAAAAGTGCTGGACAAACGGGTTGAGAAATTTCTCACGCAGCTTCCTTGGCCGGGAAATGTGCGCCAGTTAGAGAGCTTGTGCACCTGGCTGACAATTATGGCGCCAGATAAACTGGTTCATCTTGAAGATTTGCCCTTGGAGCTGAGGGAGCTGGATTTCTCAGCCCCTGAAGCGGAGGGCACCCAGTGGGAAGCTGCTTTAGCCCGCTGGGCACGGCGCAGGCTTCAGGAGGGTGCAAAAGGCGTGCATGGTGAAGCCCTGAAAAAGCTGGATCAAACTTTAATTCAGACGGCCTTGCAAGCCAGTGGAGGGCATAAGCAGAAAGCGGCTCAACTGCTTGGCTGGGGGCGAAATACTCTAACGCGCAAAATGCAGGAACTGGAAATGTAATGCTCCAGGAGCTGTGGCAGTATTGTACGACACCTGTACCCTCCAGTGCGCGTAAGCTGGGGCATTTGCAGGAAGCAATCGCTTTGTCAGCGCGTTACAGGCGTTGCCAACCAGCATGGGATGCACACTATCAGGTTTGTCGGGAAGAAATTACACATGCAATTGAGAAATCCTCCTGTCGTAAGCGCGCTTTAATACTGGGGGCAGGCTTGTTGCATGATCTGCCTTTGAAGGCTTTGGCGCGAGCTTTTGAGCAGGTTGTGCTGATTGATTTGGTGTTTTTGCGAGAAGCCCGCAGGCGTGCTGCACAATATAAAAATGTAATACTGCAGCAGCAGGATGTGACGGGTGCTTTGGAGGCTTTGCTCAAAGGGCAGCATCAGCCGCAACGGCCTTGTTGGGATGGTGAAACACCGGTTTCCCTGGTGGTATCTTTAAACTTGGTTACACAGTTGCCGTTGCGGCCTGCACAGTTTTTATTAAAGCAAGGGGTCGCGCCTGAGCGTATTGATGCTTATGGGCGAGCATTAATCCAAGCACATCTTGATTATTTGAATCAGTTTACCGGTGCACAGATATGCCTGATTGCGGATCGCCATATTGAAGAGCGTCGCCAAGGGCGTGTTGTGGATGTAATCGACCCTTGGTGGGGCGTGCCATCGCCAAAACCGCAGCGGCAATGGTGGTGGCAGGCCGTCCCAGCTAAAGAGGGACGGGGGCTTGCCCGCTGGCATCAGGTGGGTGTTAACCATTGGTTTAATGCTGCTGTTTGAGTCGTAAGTTCCTGGTTTAAGCAGGCATATTACGCAGGTACTCCAGCCATTGTGCCAGTAAGGTCGGGTTTGCGGCGGCTACTGCAGAACGTTTTTCCAAAGTGCCGTTTGCGACAGGCGTGCCTTCCAGGGTGCAGGATGCACCGCCTGCTTCCTGTAAAATCAGCTGCCCTGCTGCATAATCCCACAAGCCCTGGCCGCCGTGAAGATACAGCTCGGCACGGCCTGCGGCCAGCCAGCACCAGTCAAGCACGACAGCCCCAATATTGCGCTGGGAAGAAAAAGGTGGCTGCGTTGCTAAGCTGGCAGCCATGTGTGTTGGAAGGCGTTTGAAATCCACCAGTGCAAGTGTGTGTTTTAAGCTGCCATGGTGTTGGCTGGTTTGGATGCGCGTATCGTTCAGCCAGGCACCGGCACCCTTTCGGGCGGAAAAGAGTTCGTCTCGCACAGGGTCATAGACCATGCCCGCTACAACTTCACCTTTGACACTTAATGCCAGTGAGGCGGCATAAATAGGGCAGCCATGGGCAAAGTTTGTCGTACCGTCCAGTGGATCCAGGATCCAGCAGCCTGTTGTGTGGTGAAGGGCTTTTAGCTGGGCTTTAGGGTCGGACTCTTCTCCAAGAAAGGCATATTCAGGCGCCATGTCTTTCAGGAACTGGCGCATGGCCTGCTGCATGGCCTGATCGGCTTCTGTTACCAGTGAGCCATCTTGCTTTTGTTCTGCCTGAACATGACGAAAGCGCTGATAGACTTCCTGCTGCGTCAGGTGGCGAAAGGCTGTTTGCAGATGTTGCCAGTCGGTATCATCTTTCCAGTTAATCATGAACACGCTCCGGGTTTTTAGGAATTACTTTGACTTTCTCAACGGCACTATCTGAGCGCTCCAGTACCTCAATGACAGTATCGTCTTCCAGTTTGATACAGGTACCCGGGTTGGGTAGGGATTCTATGATTTCCTGCACCAGACCGTTGAGCGTTTTAGGCCCATCTGTCGGGAGAGAAAGACCATATTCTTTATTTAAGTCACGGATAAAAACACCCCCCTCTGCGATGAGTGCGCCGTCTTCTTGTTCGATGACATCTTCCCGTTGTTGGTGCCCCTGTTTATCCAGTGTCACCTCTCCGACGATCTCCTCCAGCAGATCTTCCATGGTCAGCATGCCGATCAGGCTACCATACTCATCTACGACTAAGGCCATACGGCGACGGTGCTTGCGGAAATTGGCCAGCTGGATATTTAGCGGAGTGGTATTTGGTGCATAATAAGCGGGGCGCACCAGTTTCATTAAGTCTTTCAGGCTGATATCTTCCGGATTTTTTTCCAGTAACAACGGAAGTGTTTTGCGAATATTCAAAATGCCGATAATTTCTTCATCCAGGCTGCCCCGATAAAGCGGAATACGTGTATAAGGGGAGCGCGTCACCTGTTTAAGCAGTTCTGGCAGCGGTTGTTCTACATCAACAGCGTAAATTTCTGACTTGGGGATGAGCACATCTTCTACGCTGACTTGCTCCAGGCGCAAAACGCTTTTGAGCATTTCACGATACTGCTTTGGAATTTGAGGCGTGTTATCAATAATTGCCTCCAGCTCTTGTGGTGTGAGGTGATCCTGACTGCCTTTTTTCAGCTCAACACCTAACAGGCGCAAAAAGTTGTTTGCAACAAAGTTCACCATCAGCACCAGCGGAGATAGCAGCTTCAGCAAAGGCTCCAGAAAATAGGTGGCAGGGAAGGCAATTTTCTCGGGATACATGGCTGCAAGGGTTTTGGGTGCCACTTCAGAGAAAATCAGTACGACTAATGTCAAAATCCCCGCGCCGATGGCAATACCGGCTTCACCGGCAAGACGCATGGCGATGATTGTGGCAATGGAAGAGGCCAGAATATTGACAAAGTTATTGCCCAGAAGAATAACGCCCAGCAGCCTGTCAGGGTGTTCCAGCAGGCGTAGGGCGCGGATAGCGGGTTTATAGCCTTCCTGCGCCAAGGCTTTGAGGCGGTAGCGGTCTAAGGCCATCATGCCCGTTTCAGAGCTTGAAAACATGGCGGACAGAATCAAAAGCACGGCCAGAATGCCGAATAAAACCGAAAGCGGCATTTCATTCATGAAGCGTGATTCCTCATTACATATGACATTGAAAAGAAAGGATTAGGGATGTTTCAGCAGAATTTCAAGAACGAATTGAGAGCCTACATAGCTGAGTAAGAGCGCAACGAAAGCAATCAGAATGGCTTTGGCAGCTTTAGGCCCACGCCAGCCGCGGAAAAAATGTCCCCAAAGTACGATGCTGTAGATGCTCCAGGCCAATATGGCAAAAAAGGTTTTATGTATCAGGTTTTGTGCCAGAAGGTTGTCAATGAAAAACAGCCCTGTCAACAGCGCAAAACTTAAAGTGATATACCCCATAATGAGTAGCTGGTAGAGCGTTTTTTCCATCAGAGCCAGAGGTGGCAGTGCATGCAGCAGGCGGTTAAGCCGCTGCGTTTTAAAACGCTGTTCCTGTAAAAGATAGAGAACCGCTTGTGCCGAGGTCAGTATGAGGATGCTGAAGGCGAGCATGGACAGCACGATATGCGCACCATACTCCTTAGGCAGAGGGTGTTCTACACCAAGTATGCCTTGTGCAATCACACCGACTGCGGCAACAGGCCAGACAAACAGGCCAAGGGACTCCACCGGCCGTATAAAAGTGGCTAACAGTAGCGTGACTGCGGCCGACCAGCCAATAATAGAAAGCCCGATGCCAAGTTTGAAGATCAGGATATTATCCTGCCACATGGTGCTTGTCAGGCTGATTAGGTGCAGAAAAGTGGCAATCAGCGCGGCGCTGACGATACGCTTTCGATGGAAAGTTTCAGCCAGATCAAAGCGAATGCGCATCCATACGACCAGCGTCGCATACAGATATAACACTGCGGCCAGTGTGCCGAGAAAAGCAGGAGTCAGCATGGGTTGCATAAAGTGGTTGCCATAATCCCGTTATAATAGCCGAAATTGAACGTCAAAGTGGAGTGGCGCATGTTTGAGAATTTAACAGACCGTTTAAATCGTACTTTTAAGAACATTACGGGCAAAGGGCGCCTGACAGAAAGCAACATACAGGAAGCTTTACGCGATGTGCGTCGTGCGCTTTTGGAAGCGGATGTTGCCTTGCCCGTTGTGAAACAGTTTATCGAGCGCGTGCGTGCGCGTGCCATCGGTCAGGAAGTCAGTGATGCGCTGAATCCGGGGCAGGCGTTTATCAAAATCGTACGTGAAGAGCTGGAGCAGGTGATGGGAGAGGCTGTTCCGCTCAACCTCAAGACAACGCCGCCTGCGGTGATTTTGATGGCCGGCTTGCAAGGGGCGGGTAAAACCACCACTGTGGGCAAGCTTGCCCGTTGGCTGAAGGAAAGAGAAAAGAAAAAAGTCATGGTGGTATCGGCTGATGTGTACCGGCCTGCAGCCATTAAGCAGTTGGAAACCCTGGCACAGCAAACCGGTGTAATTTTTTATCCTTCTTCTGCAGATCAGCAGCCGGAAGCAATCGCCCAGAGCGCTCTGGAAGCGGCGCGTAAGCAGTTTGTAGATGTCTTGCTTGTGGATACGGCAGGGCGTTTGCATATTGATGAAACGCTGATGGATGAAATTAAGCGTTTGCATGGTGTATTAAATCCGATTGAAACGCTTTTTGTTGTGGATGCCATGACAGGTCAGGATGCGGCAAATACTGCCAAAGCGTTTCATGAGGCATTGCCATTGACCGGTGTGATTCTCACTAAGGCAGACGGTGATGCGCGCGGCGGAGCGGCACTTTCTATTCGGGAAATCACCGGTAAGCCCATTAAGTTTTTGGGTACCGGTGAGAAGTTGGACGGCTTGGAGCCTTTTTATCCGGACAGAATGGCAGGCCGGATTCTTGGTATGGGGGATGTGCTTTCCCTCATTGAAGAGGCCGAAGCAAAGATTGATAAGAAAAAAGCAGAAAGGTTTGCCAAAAAGGTACAGAAAACAGGGCAATTTGATCTGGAGGATTTTCGAGAGCAGTTGGGGCAGATTCATCGCATGGGAGGCATCGGTGGTTTGATGGGCAAGCTGCCCGGCATGGGGCAGATGGCCAACCAGGTTGATCCCGCGGTAGCAGAAAAAGAGTTTAAGCGTATGGAGGCTATTATCAACTCCATGACACCTCAGGAACGCAGGCACCCGGCTATTATTAAAGGATCACGCAAACGCCGTATTGCCAGTGGGGCGGGGGTTAAAGTGCAAGATGTAAACCGCCTTTTAAAACAGTTTGAGCAGATGCAGAAGATGATGAAAAAACTTTCTAAAGGGGGAATGAAAAATCTGATGCGTGGACTGGGCGGTAAAATGCCCGGGATGGGGGGCGGAGCTGGCATGCCCGGTTTGCCCGGTATGGGAGGGTTGCCGTTTGGACGAAAGTAAAAAAATAGCAACTTGCGTGACTGAAACGATGAAGACGTCAGGCTTTTCCGAGGGTTTTCTTAGAAGCGGTGAAGTTTTTGCCGGTGATTTTTCCCTGATAGGTGGGGTCTTGCTCTTTGCCCAGCAGAATGTTGAGCAGGTTTTCATTGATTTTGACCGTGTGCATGAGCAGCAGGCCATTTCTATGGTGTTGCTGCTCTGCCGTTTCACTAACTTGAATAAAATGTTTGATTAGCGATTTGTCTTCAGCGGTCAGGTTGCCTGATTGAAGCATTTTTTTCAGTGTCTGATCTGGGGGAAGGTGGGTTTTCAGTTGCTGACTGAGCGGAAAGATTTTGTCCAGTACTTGTGTTTTGGCCTGACTTAACTCAGTCAGCTGCGCAGCATCCAGCTGTGTAATCGCTACTTTTTCTTTTTCCAGTATATGCAAAAACTGCTCCAGCAACGGGAGCAGTTTTTGTAGTGTTGATATAAGTGGTTGAGGCGTTTGGGATAAAGACATGCCTTAAAGTGTACTGAACAGCGCCTCTGTTTGCATCAGTTTTTTAGCGACGGCTTTTGTGTCTACCTCATAACGGCCTTCTGAGATGGCCTGTTTCAGGCGCTGCACTTTTTCACTCTGTTCCGGCATGGTGCCAACCTTTTCCGTTTGTGCTGCGGCTTCTGCGCTCAGACGGTTGATGGAAACCTTATCGCCCATTGTCTGTGTTTGTGCCATGGTGCGTGTTTGAGCCTCTGCCGGTTTTTCCGCTTTGCGGCTTGTATCCGCCTGGCGAGGGGGTTGCACAGCATTTAGTGTTTTGATATCCATGTTATGTGTTTCCCTTTAGTTTCTGGCCGTTATTTTTCTTTTTAATGTATTTGTTTGTTGGTTGTTATTGTAATCGGCCAAGTCTGGCAAAAGTTTAATATTTTTTATGGAACAAGCACGGTATTCGGCGCAATGACGATACCTCGTACCGTGCGGCCTGATCTTTCATTTTTAACGGCAACGATTTCGTTTTCTACAGCATTTTTTAAGGCAATGCCTTTGGTGCGCACCTCAAGGCTGCCAATGCGTGTAATCAGCGTCACAGGGCTGTTTTTATGTACCCAGTAAGGTGGAAGCAACATCTGTGCCGTAATAAGGGTGTTCGGTGCTATGGTGCGTTTGGCTCGAAAGCCTATGGCTTGTTCTGGTTGTGAAAGCACCTGGGGACGAATTTGTGAAATATTCATCCAGCGCTGAGTGATTTGGTCTGCTTGGATGAGTGTGTTACGTGGGATGGGGTGTGCGGCAATAATGACAGGGCGGCTTGCCTGAATGCTGGTGCGAATAAAAAGTTTCCAGGCAGGTTGTTTACAGCGCACGATAAAAGTGGGGCGCGTGGAAAAGGATTGCTTGCCTCGTTGTACCTGAACAATATCGACAGGGGGGTTGCACTTGGGCAGGCGGATTTTTTTTCCCAGTTTTTGTATATGGATCTTCTCAATTCTGATATTTTGGTCTGTGTTTTGCTTGATGAGTGCTTGGATGCGAGCATAAATAGGTTCAAGCGGCTCAAAGCCGTTTGAGGTTTCAGCCCATACAGAGAGTAAGCCCGATAGCAAAAAGAGCAGGTTAGTCAGAAAGATGCGTTGCATTGTGTGTAAGGGCGGATATCATGGAATTAAATTGTAGGATAAGGTGAACAGCGATGTCTGATTTTCTGAAAAGTGTCGATATGCGAACCTCGCTTGCGGGGATGAACCGCATGGAGCTGTTGATGTTTCAGCTGGATGGTACGCAGCTCTATGGGATCAACGTCTTTAAGGTGAGAGAAGTTATTCAAACGCCTAAGATTGCACCTGTCCCAAAGGCGGATGACCGTATTGTGGGGGTAGCAGATATTCGGGGGCAGACCATGCCGATTATTGATCTGCCCAAGGCGCTGGATTTGACGCCTGTATCTGAAGAAGAGCTGCCTGAAACGCTGACGATCGTAACGGAATTTAACTCCGCGATTCAGGGTTTTCTTGTCAGAGGTGTGGACAGAATTGTGCATTTGCGCTGGGAAGACATTATGCCGCCACCGGATACCTTGGCACATGTCACTTATTTGACAGCTGTAACACGTTTTGAGAATCATATTATCGAAATTTTGGATGTGGAGAAGGTGTTGGCCGAAGTCTCTGGCATGACGGATGTGGTGACCAAAGAAACCATCGCCATGGCAAAAGAGAAAATCGGCCAGGCAGCCGGGAACTATTTTATTCTGGCAGCGGATGACTCGGCTGTTGCGCGGCAGCAATTGCGGACGATTTTTGAGAACCTGGGGATTAACTATAAGATTGTCGATAACGGTAAGCGTGCTTATGAGCTGTTGGAAAAGTGGGCGAAAGATGCAGAAGACGGTATGGCAGCGCCCGTGCCACAGCGTGTTTTGATGCTGATTTCCGATATTGAAATGCCGGAAATGGACGGTTACACGCTCACACGTAAGATTCGTGAAGATGATCGCCTGAAAGATCTGTTTGTGGTGCTGAACAGCTCATTGAGTGGTGGTTTTAATGAGCATTTGACCAGCAAAGTTGGCGCCAATGCCTTTCTATCCAAATGGCACTCGGATGAGCTGGCGCATCTGGTGATGCAGCGTCTTGAAGAGCTGGAGAGTAAGCGCATTGCTCAAGAGTCTGCTTAAATACTGTGTCATATTGCTGACACTGGTCGCTGTCCAGGGGTGGGCGGCAACCTGTTGTGAAGACTCAAGCTGTATTAAAGTGACAGGAAAAGCCAGTTATGCGCATACCGATAAGGCCTATGCGCGGCAAATGGCCATCAGAGATGCTCTACAGTTGGCGGTGATTCAATGGGGTGCGCAGGTGCGCAGCCAGCAACAGGTGGAAAAGTTTCAGCTGACGCGCAGTCAGCTGACGGTTCATGGAAAAGGGCAGGTGCGAGGGTTTACGATTCTGGCTGAAGAAGAAGAGCCGGAAGAAGCGCTGTATACGGTGCGCTTAAATGTGTGTATGCAGCCTTTGGAAGATGCTTGCCCGAACCCTTTTGCAAGCGGATTAAAGCCGCGCCTGGTTGTGGGACACTTGGCAGTGAATCAGGCTTATGCTGTGCGGGATATTCGGGATTTGCAAGCGGGATTTGTCAGCGCGTTGGTGCGTAAGCTAAAACGAGACTACGGTAATGTGCAGCTGACTGATACGCCTGGTTTTATGATAGGGCGTACTGATGTGCCATTGCCGCTTGATCCCGAGGTGGTTCAGTCGTTGCAAGAAGAAACCGGCGCACAGTTTATGCTGGTCAGTTTGTTAAAAGATGCGGATTTACGACGAAAACCTGATTTCACCGGATTTGAAACACTTGATCAGACGCTGGAGCAGGGGCGTAGATTTTACAGTTACGAGTCTCCTCCTAACCGACGTAGCCTGACGCTGACGTGGTTTTTGGTTGACTTGAATCATGCACGTGTCGCGGCACAGGGAGAGTTGCGTGAGCAGATCAGAGGAGATGTGTATGTGGGGCGGGATAAGCCTTTTGATACGGCAGCTTTTTATCAGACCCAGACAGGTCATGCTTTTGCTCGTTTGTTAGAGGCCTTGAAAACGGAGATAGTCAACTATTTGAAGTGTGCGCCTTTCGAAGCACGTATTTTGGAAGTGCACAATCAGCCTCAGCGGCAGGAAGTGTTATTTTTTGCAACCAAGGCCTCAGGTTTGCGGGAGGGAGATCAATTAACGCTTTATCGTGCCGAGGGCAACCCTGTGCGCATGGGTGCGCGTGTGCTGGGGCAGCGCACTGAGCCTGTAGGATTTATACGTATTAAGAGGATGGAGGATCTATTTGCCATAGGGGAGGTTGTTGCTAAAAAGGGGCGTGTTGAAGTAAACGACTGGGTTAGAAGCTGGTAAGTAAGACCTTTTGTTTAGGAGAGTATGCCGCGTTTTGCACGCGGTTTTTTTGTGCCCGAAAAAAGCCTAAAACACCCTAAAGTTTTGTCACTTTTTGCCGATAGCGGCAAATTTTGTCAGGCTTGAGTGCAAACTGTAAGGAAAGCCCTTATTTGGCATCGGTTTTGCTTTTGAGATTTCATCCATAAACGAGAGTGTAGAAAAAATGGCGGATCTGTTTGGTATTCACGGCCATGCACTTCAGATACGAGCGCAGCGTGCGCAATTACTGGCGAATAATCTGGCAAATGCGGATACGCCGAATTACAAAGCGCAGGATTTGGATTGGCGCAATGCGCTGAAAGCCGCAAAAGAAGGTATGAAAACATCGCCGCCTTTGCATTTGACACGTACCAATCCAAGGCATATCGAAGCGCAGGGCGAGGTGGGGTTTGAAGAGGGATTTGTTAAATATCGTATGCCTACGCAACCATCGCTGGATGGAAATACGGTGGAAACACATATTGAAAAAGCTCAGTTTATGGAAAACGCAATTCAATATCAGGCGACATTGGATTTTGTCAGTGGCAAGATTAAAGGAATACGCAAAGCGTTAAAAGGAGGTGGCTGATGGGTTTGTTTAACATTCTGGACGTTTCAGCAACAGGGATGCATGTGCAGACCATTCGTCTGAATACGGTTGCTTCGAATATGGCGAATGTGGATTCTATCAGCTCCAATGCTGAAACAACCTATCGTGCAAAAAAACCGGTGTTTCAAACCATTTTGGATGAGACGAGCGGTGAGCCAAAAGGTGGTGTGCGTATTAAGGAAATTGTGGAATCCAAAGCGCCTTTGAAAATGGAGTATAACCCGAACCATCCCATGGCCAATGAAGATGGTTATATCTTTCGTCCCAATGTAAATGTGGTAGAGGAGATGGCGGATATGCTTTCTGCATCGCGCACCTATCAGACCAATGTGGAGGTGATGAATACTTCCAAGCAGCTTTTGCTGCGTACATTACAGCTTGGTAAATAATTAGGGAGATAAAAAATGGCCACCATCACATCATTGCCAACCACTCAGTTAAGTGCTGAAGATTATTTGGCTGCATTAAATGCACCAAGTGAAGCGCAGGCGCCGGATACGCAATTGGGACAGGAGGATTTTTTGCGTTTATTGACAACCCAGCTGCAAAATCAGGATCCCACAGATCCGGTAGATACCAAGGATATGACTACTGATTTGACAGCTTTTAACCAGTTGGAAGCTACTTTAAAACTGAACAAATCAATGGCAGAGGCGGTGCAAGGATTTACAAATCTTCAGACTATGCAAGCGGCTAATCTGATAGGCAAGTCTGTCAAGGTAGAAGGGGAAATGATTGAATATACAGCGGGCGATCAAGCACAGATTAAGTTGGTTACAGAACAGAGTTTGCAGGATGTGCGGTTAATTGTCAGTGATGCATCAGGGCCTGTGCGAGAAATTTTTGTTGGCACGGTTAGTGCTGGAGAGCAGATTGTTACATGGGATGGACAGGACGCGTTGGGGCAGATAGCACCATCAGGCGAGTATCAGCTGACGGCATATGGCCTGGATGCTAACGGTGAAGTTGCCAGTGTGACAACGGTCGTGCCGACTCGGGTAAACAGTGTAGCTATTCAGCCCGGTGGGTTGTTGCAGCTGACGTTGGCGACCGGTGAGGTGGTCAATATGGATTCTATCCGAGAGATTACGGAATAAGCGGGCGTGACAATAAAAAACATATGACACAAGGGAGATAAAAACCATGGCGGTAGCATATGATTTAACAGCGCTTAGTGGCATCAATGGTGCCTCACAAGGGTTGGCGGTGATTTCCAACAACCTGGCCAACGCGCAAACGACGGCTTTTAAAGCCTCTCGAGCAGAGTTTTCAGATATTTTTTCAGGTGCGCAAAGCTCACCGGGGAGAGGTGTGCGGGTAGATGCTATTACTCAGGATTTCAGTGCGGGCACAATCAATGCCACAGGTAGAGAGCTGGATATGGCCATTGATGGCACTGGTTTTTTTATTGTTGAAGATCAGACAGGGAAATATCCTCAGCTCTATACCCGTAATGGGTCATTTAAGGTGGATAAAGATGGCTTTCTGACCACACAAAACGGTAACCGGGTATTGGGGTATTTGAGAAACGACACCTTATCTACAGAAACGAACCCGGTTTTTGAAACCAGTCTGGGTCCGATTGATTTGGATGAGCTGAATAAAACCCCTCGTGCAACAGATGAGATGAGTTATGACATCAATTTAGATGGCGAAGAGCCGCCTAATTTGGTTACAGGTGCGGATCCTAATAATGTGCAGTTGGGCGATTCGGTGGGTGATACGGATAACTTAAGAAAACTGATTGCACCCAATGGAGACAGCATTGTTGGGGGTACGCAAAACGGGACATTTAACGGGTTTCCGGATTTCTCCACCAATAAGATTATTTATGACTCCCTGGGAGGGGAGCACCGTCTGACGGCTAACTACTACATGCGCGGCGTGGTGTCGGCTAATTCGGATTTGAATCTGGATGGCGTAGCAGGTGAAGATAAGTATACCAGTTGGATTGTGCAGTACACTGTGGAAGATAAAGACCCAGTAACCGGTGAATGGGTGACTTCTGGATGGCGTTATGACCCCAACTCAGCCGATCCCAATGGTGCCACTGCAGAATCTGGCCAGATTTTTGAGCTGATTTTCGATACCAACGGTCAGCTGGTCAGGGCTTATCAGCCGGCAGATCCGGAAAATGCAAACGGACCTGCTGATGTGGATGGAAACGGTACGCCGGATGACCCTTTTGCTCATGGAACAGACTGGGTGGATGTGACAGGGCAGACTTCTTTGCAGTGGATTGTAGGTCGCTGGCAGGATACGGATAACAATAATATCTACACACCGGGTACAGACACCTTTACACCTACGACAGGTGCGACAGATCCGCTGGGTAATCCTGTGGCGACCACGCTGGAGATTAATCTGGATTTTTCTCAAATGACCATGTATGCGGGCACCTATAACGTCAGAGGTGTTACTCAAAACGGTTATAGCGTTGGAGACTTGGTGGGGTTGACCACTAATCGGGATGGCACAATCGAAGCGCGTTATTCTAATGGGCGTTCGGTTGCGGTTGCCAAGCTGGCACTGGCTGATTTTACGGATAAAAATGCGTTAGATAAACTGGGCGGGCAGATGTACGCTGAAACTTTCCAGTCTGGTCCGCCGAGCTTGAGCTCGCCGCAGGAAAACGGTTTTGGAGCGGTTATTGCGGGCTCTTTGGAGTATTCCAATGTGGATACAGCCGGTGAGTTGATGAATATGATTCAAACTCAGCGCATGTATCAGGCTAGTGCACAGGTGATCTCCACCTCCAAGCAGCTGACGCAGACAATTCTGAACCTGTAATTTCTTAAAACCTTCTTTTTCTGGTCGGTTGGCGGCAATTTTTGCCGCCTTTTTTGTATCGGCAAAAACCACCTGAGCCTTTTATCGGCCAAATTTTTAAAACTTTAATAAAAAGTTGGCACGCTATTCGCTAAAGTCTTGTTGACACCTCAAGAAGGCGTCAAGCCGCTGACACACAAGGGGATAAACAATAACAACAGGTGTCCCGGGTCGGAAACGACCCGGTTTTTACCGAATAAGCAGGAAGGTAACCCATGGATAGAATGGTCTATATCGCCATGAGTGGTGCGAAAGAGGTCATGCTGGCGCAGGCTAATAATGCCAACAACCTTGCAAACGCCACCACCGATGGGTTTAAAAAGGACTTTAACCAGTTTCGTGCCATGCATGTGGAAGGGCCGGGATGGAATGACCGGGCTTATGCACTGGATGAGCGCCCTGCGACAGACTTTACCCCAGGGCCGGTTAAAGTTACCGGTCGGGATCTGGATGTTGTAGTGCCCAATGGTTTTTTGGCCATTCAGGCGCCAGATGGTGATGAGGCCTATACCCGCACAGCCAGTATGAGTGTATTGGAAGATGGTTCGTTGGTGGATGTGAGGGGTAATCCTATTCTCAATATCACCGGTGCGCCAATTTTTCTGCCACCCTATCGGAAAATTGACATTGGGGATGATGGCACCATCTCCATTGTGCCGGCAGATGCACCGAATAATAACCCCGTTGTGATTGATCAGTTGCGCCTGGTGCAGCCTGATATAAAAGATTTAGAAAAGGGATTGGATGGGTTTATCCGCTTGAAGCCAGAGGCGCTACAGGGGCAGGGGGATTTGGTGCGTCAGGATATTAAGATTATTAAAGGTGCGTTGGAAGGCTCGAATGTTAATGTGACAGAGGCTTTGACGAATATGTTGGCATTGTCACGCAAGTATGAAATGCAGGTCAAAATGATGAAGACCAGCAAAGACCATTCTGATGCATCCGACAAGCTGCTTAGAATGAGCTAATCAGCTAAATTGCTAAAGGGAGTGAGATCATGATTCGGGCAATGTATGTGGCCAAAACGGGATTGGAAGCCCAGCAGATGCGGCTGGCTGCAATTTCCAATAACCTGGCTAATGCCAATACTTACGGCTATAAAGCAGGGCGGGCTGAATTTGAGGATCTTTTGTATCAGAACGTGCGTCAGCCAGGTGCGCAAAGTACACAAGATGCAGCTAATACCTTACCTTCTGGCCTTCAGTTGGGTACAGGGGTTAAAACGATTGGTGTGCAAAAGCTGCATACTCAGGGTAACCTGATTATGACCGAGCAGCAGCTGGATATTGCCATTAACGGTAAGGGTTTTTTTCAGGTGCTGGATCAGAATGGGCAGATCATGTATACACGGGATGGCTCCTTTCAACTGAACCAGAACGGAGATATTGTCACCTCCAGTGGTTATCTGCTTGAGCCGAATATCAATGTGCCGCAAAATGCGACCGAAATCTTGATTTCTCAAGATGGGCAGGTATCTGTTCGCATCCCCGGGGATACTCAGCCGAATATCATCGGCCAAATTCAGTTGGCCACGTTTATTAACCCGGCGGGGCTTGAGTCTATTGGTCAGAATTTCTATCGGGAAACTGCTGCTTCAGGTGCGCCAACGGTTAATAACCCTCAGATAGAAGATGCTGGCAGCGTGCTTCAAGGCACGCTGGAAGCCTCGAATGTCAATACGGCAGAAGAGTTAATCAATATGATCGAAGCACAGCGTACTTATGAGATGAATTCCAAAACCATTGCGGCGGCGAACGGTATGTTGCAATTTTTAAACAACACGGTGTAAGAGGCAGATGATGAAAGCGCTTGGTGTGGTAATGGTGGCGGTGATGCTGGTAGGTTGCTCAAGTGTGCCTGAGCGTATGGAAAAGTTCAGCTATGAGCCAGCTTATCTGGCGGGTATCGGTCAAAAACCCATGCCTAAAAATGGCTCCTTGTTTCAGGATCAGAATGGGTTGAGTTTGTGGGATGATGCCAGGGCGCATCGTGTGGGAGATATTATTACCATCAATCTGGTTGAAACTTTTAGAGCCAAGAAAAATGACGAGTCTAAATACTCGCGCAATAACGATATAGACCCGGGTGGAGTTAGCCTGTTTGGTCGTACGGACAGTCAGATTTTAAAGGAAGCGGCAGGGGTGTTTTCGCCGTTGAGAGTTACAGGCTCTAAAACAGCTTTTCAGGGTAAAAGCAATGTGAAGCAGGATTCCAGTATAGACGGTAAAATTGCTGTTATGGTGACAGAAGTGTTGCCGAATGGTAATCTGGTTATTCGGGGAGAGAAATGGATCACCATTTCTGATGGTGAGGAGGTGGTGCGTTTTGCGGGCATTATACGTCCACAGGATATTCAACCGGATAATACGATCGATTCCACCAAGGTTGCTGATGTGCGCTTAATTTACAAAGACACAGGCTATGCAGGCATGATTAACCGTCCCAGTGCTGTTCAGCAGTGGTTGGCGAAATACTGGCCTTTTTGATTTCTGTTAAAATGTGGCAAGCTTTCCCCACCGGTCTGTTTTTTCTGATCTCCTTTTTGGCAGGCCGGTTTTTTCTTTTTATCTTCCCTTATCCTTAGATATCGGCAGTGCTTTTATTATCTTGAGCCGTTTGGCATGAAATATGCGTATATGGTCTATGACAAATTGCTGACACATAAGGGAAAAACCATGACCAGAAAACAACTTCTTCTGTTATTGCTGCTGTGGGCAGTCAGTATGCAGGCCTATGCGGAGCGTATTAAGGACTTGGCTTTTGTCTCAGGTGTGCGCTCAAATCATCTGGTGGGATATGGCCTGGTGGTAGGGCTCAATGGTAGCGGGGATAAAACCCCTTTTGCAGAGCAGAGCTTGAAATCCATGCTGAAAAAGTTTGGCATTCACTTGCCACCGGATTTGAAAACAAACTCGAAAAATATCGCTGCGGTGGCTGTGCATGCGGATCTGCCCGCGTTTGCTAAGCCAGGGCAGAAAATTGATGTGACGGTGTCTTCTTTAGGCAATGCGAAAAGCCTGCGTGGCGGCACCTTGTTGATGACGCCTCTGAAAGGGATTGACGGGCAGGTTTATGCGATTGCCCAAGGGAGTTTGCTGGTTTCCGGGCTGGATGCCTCCGGTGCGGATGGCTCTCGTATTACGATCAACGTGCCCAGTGTCGGACGTATTCCCGATGGTGCAATGGTGGAGCGTAGTGTGCCAACCGGGTTTGCGCGCGGCAATACGATTACCTTAAATTTAAAACAGCCTGATTTTACAACCGCCTCAAGAATGGTTAGTGCAATCAATAAGTTGTTTGGCGAGGGGACGGCACGGGCATTGGATGCCGAATCGGTTGAAGTGCGTGCGCCGCGTTTGCGTAACCAGCGGGTAAGCTTTCTTGCCATGCTGGAAAATATCGAGGTGGATCCCGATGATGGGCCTGCCCGTATTATTGTGAACTCCCGCACAGGGACAGTGGTCATTAGCAAAACCGTCAGAGTTAAGCCTGCTGCCGTCAGTCATGGCAACCTGACGGTGCGAATTACAGAAAATCCGGCTGTATCTCAACCCAACCCGCTGGCCGGCGGTGAAACACAAGTTACTCCGGAGTCTGCTGTTGCAATAGAGCAAGGCAATAAGCGTATGTTCAAATTTGCACCGGGGGTGAATTTGGATGAAATTGTGCAGGCTGTCAATAAGGTGGGCGTTTCTCCCTCTGATTTGGTAGCCATTTTGGAAGCGCTCAAACAGGTGGGGGCTTTACAGGCGGAGCTAATGGTGATCTGATATGGAAACATTAACAGGCACACAGGACTGGGAAGTTTATAGCAACTTGCAAGGCTTGCAGAAGCTTAAAGGTTTGTCTCACAAGGATGAGAAAACTGCACTTAAGGCTGTAGCCAAGCAGTTTGAGGCACTGTTTTTGGAAATGATGCTTAAACAGTCTCAAAAGGTGAATTTTGACGATGAGGGCATGATGAGCTCTGAGCGCACCCAGTTTTTCCAGACCTGGCATTATGAGCAGTTGGCACAGGATGTTGCATCTAAAGGTTCAATTGGTTTGGCCGATCAACTGGTGGAGCAGTTGACCCCCAAACAGCCTGTAGTCACACCAGAACAATACCAACAATTAAAACAGGCCGATCAGCTGCCTGCGGCTTATGCGTTAAAACTGCGCCAGCCGTAACCGACCGGAAAAGGACTGAACTATGGCAGATTTACTCACGATTGCAACCAGTGCCACCCGCACCTTTCAGCGGGCACTGGATGTGACTTCGCATAATGTTGCTAATGTCAGCACAGAAGGTTACAACCGGCAGCGTGTGGAGATAGTCAGCAATAGCCCTCAGCTTGTGGGCGCCACCTTTAATGGCGGCGGCAGTACGGTCGATACGATTGAGCGTGTCTATGCAGACTACCTGTGGCAACAGAAGCTGCAGGCTGTGAGCCTGAATGAGCGTTATGACAGTGCTTTGGAAAACGCCAAAGCACTGGAAGGCATTATTGCAGCCAATGACGGTGGAGTGCAGGAGTTTTTACAGCGTTTTTTTGATAGCTTGCAGGCGTTGTCGAATGAGCCGCTCTCCACCACCAACCGGCAGATGCTACTGGATGAGGCAACAAATTTAGAAAGTCATATTCAGAATATTACAACGTTTATTAATGATCAGCAGTCTCAAGCCAATGCTCAGGTCAGCTCACTGGTGGACTCTATCAATCAGCAACTGGATGTCATCCAAAGTGCCAATGAAGCAGTGTTTCAGGCAAACACACAAGGCACTTTCCCGCCTAATGATATCCTGGATCAGCGTGATCAGGCGATTATGAAGCTGGGGGAGCTGGTGGATGTGCGGGTATTTGAGCAGCCTAATGGCATGATGGATGTTTATATTGGCAATGGACGCCTACCTTTATTATCAGATAATACCCGCACCCCTTTGACAGCTGAACAAGGCCCCTATACCCAAGAAGGACGCACTGAAGTTTATATGCAGATCGGTGACCAAAAAAGGGTGGTGAGTGATTTAATTAGCGGTGGGCAGCTGGGCGGGGTGTTGGATTACCGCAAAAATATGCTGGATCCCGCGCAAAGAGAGCTGGGTTTGATGCTAAATGGACTGGTCAATAGCTTTAATATTCAGCATGCGCAAGGATGGGATCTGAATAATAATCCAGGGGGAGACTTTTTTCAGCCGTTGAATGTGGCATCTGTTGCTCATGCTGACAATACAGAAACCAATGGCGCCTTGATCACTGCCCAGTTTGTGCCGGTTACTGCAACACCGGGTGCCCCTGCAGACTTTTCTGCAATTGCGGACTATCAGCCACGGGATTATCGGCTGACTTATGATGCTGCAGCGGGTGTGTTTAATGTTTTTGACCGGGTTACCGGTGAGACTATAACGGATAACGGCACGCCGCCTGCACCTGTTACCATCGCCCCGGGCAGCAGTGCTGTGGTGGACGGGCTGCAGGTAAATGTTGGGGTTGGCACTTATGCGGAAGGAGATTCGTTTATCTTGCAGCCGCATCAGCAGATGTTAAAGGATTTCAAGCACATTATTACCGATCCGGATGCCATTGCTACACGGGGAGAAGACCCTAACAATGCTGGCACTCCTGCCTCGGTAGGGGATAATACCAATGTGGCCAACCTGGCCAACTTATCTACCCTGAAGCTGTTATATCGCGGAGCGAATGACCAGCCTTCTTCCACTTTGTTGGAAGGGTATTCCAAAATGGCATCTGGGGTAGGGCTGTATACTTATGGGACTCAAATTAAGCTGGATGCACAGACAGATGTGTTAGATCAGGTATCACAGCGTGTGGAGTCCATGTCGGGTGTGAATCTGGATGAGGAAGCTGCTAATCTGATGCGTTTTCAGCAGGCTTATCAGGCAGCGGCACAGATGATTCAGGTCTCCAATACACTATTTGATACCTTAATCGGCGTGATGCGTTAGGAGGGTTTGACATGGTGGCACGTATTTCAACAAATCTTTTTTACCATACCGGGCTGAATGCCATGGAGCAGCACAGCAGCGACTTACTCAAGATTCAAGAGCAGCTGAGCACCGGTAAGCGCATCAATCGCCCCAGTGATGACCCGGTAGCTGTTGCCAAGCTGCATAACTTGAATAAGTCCTTAGCGACGATCGACCGCTTTGTAGAAAACGGGCGCTATGCCAAGTCACAACTGGAGTTGGAAGATGTGGTGTTAAATGACACAACAGCCAGCCTTCAGCGTGCTCGTGAGTTGACGATTCAAATGATGAACGACACTTACAATGCCTCAGACCGCCAGGCAACCGCAGCCGAAATTGACCAGATTATCAAGCAGGTGCTGAATTTGACCAATACGCGCAACCCGGAGAAAGAGCTGCTGTTCGCTGGGTTTTCCAGTGATGTGGCAGCTGTGTTTGCCGACTCAAATGGTGACGGCTTTTACGAGTATCAGGGGGATACTTCAGGGCAGCGTTTTGTGCAGATTGGCTTTGACAATGACAGCTATGTGGCGCCGAATGATGAAGGCGATCCTTCAAGGGTGCGTATCGGTGACCGGGGGACACAGGCATTTTCCGTTACAGGTGCAGAAGGCGGGAATATCGATATTCTTCGTCCGGATGGAACAACAGTTTCGGTTGAAAACAATGTATTGAATGTGCTGGTCAATTTGCGTGACTGGCTGCAAGCAGGAGAGCAGCCGCCGGCTGAGATTGGTGATCAGCTTTATCAGTCCATTAATAATATCTCGCAGGTGCAGGCGCAGCTGGGGGGGCGTATTAACCGTATCGACAGCCAGTATGAGGCGTTGCAGACTTTCCAGCTCACCTTGAAAGAGCATAAGATGAACCTGGAGGAGGTGGATGTGGTCAAAGCCACAGCCGATTTTACCCAGACGCAAACGGCGCTGCAGTTCGCTCAGCAGACTTTTGCCAAGGTGCAGCAAATTTCCCTATTTGATTACCTTCGTTAACAGATATAAGCTGAAAAATGGCGACAGTAAAGGTGCGCCCTGCCATGCAGGTATTAGCAATCCGCTTGTTTGTGGGGCTGATTTTTCTGAGTCTGCTGTCATTAGTGGGGCTGTTATTTCTTGCTTTGCAAGCGGATGAGTCCTCTAAGCATGTAACAGCTGTGCAGGCTGTTGGAGGTGTGCATGGAGTCGTCGGAGTGAATACTGCACCTGAATTGCAGCGTGTACACATGCAAGAAACCTCTCATGCACTTGACAAGCAACGGCAGCTTTCTGTCAAGACTGAAACACCGGCACAAAACAGCCTCCCTGCGGTGCATATGGCTGCTGATGTCGTTTCTGCAGATCAGGCATTGCCACTTTCACTTCGTTACACACCTCATCAGTTGATCCTTGATTTTAATCAGGCAGTGCTTAGCAAAACACAGCAACTCCGTGTATTGGCTCGATTGATGTTGCTGCCACAGCCTCCTTCTGAAACATCGCTATTGGCAGAGCAAGGAGTGCCTTTATTGAAGCTGCCCTATTTTTATCAACGTATCCTCACCCCGCAAGGCGACCCGATCCGCTATCCCTATCAGGCGATGCGCTATGCACAACAGTTGTTGACCCATGCACAACCGCACGCGCCTGGCTGGGTTCGCGTCAAGGTTCCCCTTGAGCCTGCATGGCAGTTGAATCGAGCAAGAGCATGGTCAAATCATCTGGCGCGGGTTGGTCTGAATAAGGAGCAGGCGCTGTTGCTGGCGATTATGGAGGTGGAAAGTGGTTTTAACCCTAAAGCCCTGAGTCGTACAGGTGCGATTGGATTGATGCAGCTTAAGCCGGAGCATGCCGTAGAAGATGTGGCCCGGCATCTGGGTGCAAGCTTTTCAAAGGCGGCACTTTGGGATGCGGATACCAACCTTAATATCGGTGCACACTATGTGCGTTTATTGCAAAACAAATATTTGGCACAGGTGCAAAACCCTCAAAGCCGGGAATATCTCACTATTGCAGCCTACAATGGTGGTATCAATGCAGTATTGAAACAGTTTGGCGCGACCCATGCACAGGCTATCAAACGCATCAACCAGATGGCGCCCGATTCGGTATATCGTATCCTGCGTTATCAGTTTCCTCGGGATGAAACCCGTCGTTATTTAGAAAAGGTTGTGCAGGCTAAAACCCGATATCAACAGTGGATAAAAGACAATGTCATCTGATTTCTGGCAGGGCAGGGCGGTACTGGTCACCGGTGCCGATGGCTTCATCGGCTCACACTTGGCCGAGCTTCTGGTGCAGCGGGGTGCCAAAGTGCGTGCTTTGGTGCAGTACAACAGCTTCAACAGCTGGGGGTGGCTGGACAGCTCACCGCTGAAAAATGAGATCGAAGTCATCACCGGCGATATTCGCGACCCGCTCTGCTGCCGTGAGATTTGCCGGGGTGTGGACACGGTTTTTCATCTGGCCGCGCTGATCGCCATTCCCTACTCCTACCGTGCGCCGCAAAGCTATGTGGACACCAATGTATCCGGCACCCTGAACATGGTGCAGGCGGCGAAAGAGGCGCGCGTGCGCCGCTTCATGCACACCTCCACCTCCGAGGTCTATGGCACGGCGCAGTATGTGCCCATTGACGAAAACCACCCCCTTCAGCCCCAGTCGCCCTATAGTGCCAGCAAAATCGGTGCGGATCAGATGGCCCTGTCCTACTGGCACGCATTTGAGCTGTCGGTGACGGTAATGCGGCCTTTCAACACCTACGGGCCAAGGCAGTCGGCAAGGGCTGTCATCCCCACCATTATCACCCAGATCGCCGCAGGGGCTGAGACCATTCAGCTGGGTGATGTGACGCCCACACGGGATTTCAACTATGTGGAAGACACCTGCCATGGCATGCTGGCGCTGGCCGAGGCAGATACAGCTGTGGGAGAGGTAGTCAATATCGCCTCCAACTATGAAATCTCCGTAGCAGATACCCTGAATTTGATAAAAGAAATCATGGGCTGGCAGGGAGAATTTGTTCAGGATCCCCAGCGCCTGCGCCCTAAGGGATCAGAAGTCTTCCGCCTGTGGGGCGACAATAGCAAAATCAGACAACACACCGGCTGGCAGCCGCAGGTGGAACTCCGCGAAGGCCTCACACGCACTATTGACTGGTTCACCAATCCCGACAACCTCAGGCTGTATAAGGCGGATCAATACAATGTCTGAGTTTGCACCGCTGCAAAGCCTGCTGGATGCCTTCTACTCTGAGCGCCCCGCCCCTTTGCACGCCCCCTGTCTGGATGAAGACGATGTGCAAGCCGTGGCCGATTGCGTGCGCAGCGGTTTTGTCTCCAGCGTGGGCGAGCAAGTAAGTGCTTTTGAAAACGCCGCGGCGGATTACACGGGCGCGCGCCATGCCGTGGCTGTGGTCAATGGCACCGCAGCCCTTATGCTGGCACTGAAAGTAACGGGCGTGCGCCCTGGCGATCTGGTCATCACCCAGAGCCTCACCTTTATTGCCACTGCCAATGCCATTGCTCATGTCGGTGCCGAGCCATTGCTGCTGGACGTGGATAAAACGCTTTGCCTATCGGCTGATGCGCTGGAAACCTTTTTGCGCACCGAGTGTGACGGCAAGCTTCATAAAGCCACCGGTAAACGCATTGGTGCCATAGTCCCCATGCACACCCTGGGGTTTATGGCGGATATGCCCCGCATCATGGAGACTGCGGTGCAGCATGATATTCCCGTGGTGGAAGATGCCGCAGAGGCTCTGGGCAGCACCTTGGACGGGCAGCACGCCGGTACCTTCGGTAAAGTAGGGATTCTCAGCTTTAATGGTAACAAGCTCATCACCACCGGCGGTGGTGGCATGCTGCTTACCGATGATGCTGAGCTGGCAGCGCATGCCCGTCATCTTTCCACCACCGCCAAACAGCCGCATCCCTATGAGTTCGTGCACGATGAGACGGGTTATAACCTGCGTTTGCCCAACTTGAATGCCGCTTTGGGGCTTTCCCAGCTTAAAAAGGTGCCAGAACTGCTGAAATATAAGCAAAACAAGTACTTTTCCTTACGCGAAAAAATTCAATTTCAAAAAAAAGGGGGAGACCCTTTGCCAAAAATGCTAGAAAGCCCCCTTGAGCAGATGCCCAATTATTGGCTGCACGCCCTTCAGCTGAGCGGTGTGGCAGAGCGGGATGCCTTGATTCAATGGGGTATGCAACGTCAGATCCAAATGCGCCCCTTCTGGCGGCCGCTGCATCAGCAGTCCCTCTATAAACGGGCATTAAGGTTTGGCTCGCTAACCCATTCTGAGCATTTGTATCAAACCTGTGTCTGCCTGCCATCAGGAAAGGCTTGTCAGTATGGCTAAGCAATTGCTTCTAATCGGCAATGGCGGCCATGCCGCCAGCATTGTGGCCGTTTTGCCGGGCACCGGCTGGTGTGCCATGGGGGCGGTGATTACGCCCGGCGCGCCCTGCAGGCGGCACAAGCCGCTTAAAGTGATTGGCTTTGAAAAGGATTTACCCCAGCTGGTGGCACAGGCTGATGGCGTGCTGATTGCCGTGGGGCAGATTGACAATCCTCAGCCGCGCATGCGCCTGTATGCACAGCTCAAGGCCATGAATGCCCCGCTGGCCATAGTGGTGGCTGCCAATGCTGCCGTGGCGGAGACGGCTCATCTTGGGGAAGGCACCGCGGTCTTGCAGCAGACGTTGGTGAATGCCTATACACGGATTGGCGTCAATTGCATTATCAATTCTCAAGCTTTGATAGAGCATGATGCGGTGGTGGGGGATCACTGCCATATCTCTACCGGTGCGAAGATCAATGGCGGTGCGGTCATTGGCAGCCGTGCGTTTGTAGGCAGCGGGGCGATAGTCGGGCATGGCATGCGAGTGTGTGAAGATGTGGTGATTGGTGCAGGCGCCGTGGTGGTGAAAGATATCACCCAGCCCGGCGTTTATGTGGGCAACCCGGCACGGAGGATCAAGTGAGCGTATTGATTATTGCTGAAGCGGGCGTGAATCATAATGGGGATCTGACACTGGCGCATCGGCTGATCGATGTGGCAGCAGAGGTAGGTGCGGATGCGGTCAAGTTCCAGACTTTCGTGCCGGAAAAGCTGGTGGCATCGGACACGCCGCAGGCGGCTTATCAGGTGAAAAACATGGGTCGCCGTCAAAGCCAGCTGGCCATGCTGCGGCAGCTGGCCTTGCCGTTTGAGGCTTTTGCCGAGCTGAAGGCTCATTGTGACGATGCGGGCATAGAGTTTATGTCCACGCCCTTTGATGCAGAGAGTGTGACATTTCTGGCGGAATTGGGCATGCAGCGCTTCAAAATTCCCTCCGGCGAGCTACTCTCCACCCCTTATCTACGCCAGATCGCCCAGCTTGACCGTCCGGTGATTCTCTCCACCGGCATGGCCACACTGGAGGAGGTACGCCATGGTGTGGAAACACTGTTAAATGCGGGGCTGAGCCGTCAACACCTCACCCTGCTGCACTGCACCAGCAGTTATCCCACCCCACCGGAAGCGGTTAATCTGCGTGCCATGGAGACGCTGGCGCGGACATTCGACTTGCCCGTCGGGTTGTCCGACCACAGTGAAGGGCTGGAGGCGGCCATTGCTGCCACCGCCTTGGGCGCAACGGTGCTGGAAAAGCATTTCACTCTGGATAAAACCCTGCCTGGGCCGGATCACAAGGCCAGCCTGAACCCCGATGAGCTTGCAAAACTGATTGAAGCGGTGCGCACCACAGAAGTGATGCTGGGCGATGGCATCAAACGTCCCACGGTCGCGGAGCGGGAGACGGCGCAGGTGGCGCGCAAGCGCATTGTGGCCGCACGGGACATTGCCGCAGGGGAACGGTTGTGTGAGGAGAACATCACGCTCATGCGCGCCTCTTCTGGCTGGTTTGGCGACCGCTGGGATGCGGTGCTGGGGCAGAAAGCCCCTCGCACCTTTACTAAAGGTGAGGGCATTCAATGGTGAAAAAGATCGCTATCCTTACCACTACCCGGGCTGAATACGGCATTCTGCGCACCCTGGCACGTGCGGTGCATGAAGCGCCAGACCTTGAGTTGCAATTGATTGTCTCCGGCAGCCATCTGCTGGCAGGGCAAGGTAGAACATTGACGGAAATTGAGGCGGATGGCCTGCCTGTGGCCGCTGAAGTGACTATTTTTGATGAAGAGGATGCCACGCCATTGGGCAATGCTTGCGCCTTCGGACGCATGGCCGAGCGGTTGGCTCCTGTGCTGGTGGATTTACAGCCTGACAAGTTGGTGCTACTGGGGGATCGGTTCGAGACCCTGGCAGCGGCCAGTGTGGCGGCGCTGCTGCATGTGCCCATTGTGCATCTGCATGGCGGTGAGGTATCGCTGGGTTCGCTGGACAACCGCTTCCGTCATGCTATCAGTCAGCTGGCGGATATGCACCTGAGCGCCACGGCCAGCGCGCGGGACAGGCTTATCCAGTTGGGATTGCCTGCCGAGCAGGTGCACCATGTGGGGGCGCTGGGGGTGTGGAACGCACTGAATCAGCCGCTGAAATCGTTGGATGAGCTGCAAAAGCTCATTCCCGTCGTGTTGAACAAGCCGTTGTTTGTCATCACCTTTCATCCGGAAACCGCAACAGCCGCCTCCCCGCAACAGCAGGTCAGCGAACTGATCAAAGCGCTTGAGGCTTTTCCGGAAAGTACACAGATTATCACCTATGCCAATATGGACGCAGGCGGCGGGCAGATCAATCAACTATGGCAGGCCTATGCCGATAAATATTGTGCGCAGGTATGGCTCACGCCGTCTCTGGGACAGCAGAACTACCACAGCCTGCTGCAATATGCCGATGTGGTCATCGGAAACTCCTCCAGCGGGATTCTGGAAGTGCCCAGCTTCGGCGTGCCCACGGTGAATATCGGCCAGCGTCAGGCGAGGCGGGAGCGTGCCGCAAGTGTGCTGGATGTACCTGCTGAGGCCGCTTGCATAAAACAGGCTATTGAACAGGCGCTGATAGGGAATAAGAGCAGTGCGCAGAATCCTTATGGTCAGCCTGATACTTTAAATAAGATTATGAACTTGCTTAAAACATGAATATAAAAGCTCCAAAAATATTGGCTGTTGTTACAGCCCGTGGCGGCAGTAAGCGTCTGCCGGAGAAAAATATTCTGCCGCTGGCGGGCAAGCCGATGATTGCCTGGACATTGGAGGCGGCACAAGCGGCCTCAGCTTTGACCAAAGTGGTGGTTTCTACCGATTCTGAGCAAATTGCTCGCATTTGTGAGGACCATGGCATGCCTGTGCCCTGGCTGCGACCTGCGGAGCTGGCCAGTGATACGGCGACTACCAAGTCTGTGATTGAGCATGCGTTGGCGCAGGAGGAGCGAGCGGGTGTACATTATGATGCTGTTGTGATTTTACAGCCCACATCTCCTTTACGCACGGCTGAGGATATCGATGGTGCCATAAGGCTTTATCAGCAGAAGCAGGCGGAAGGTGTAGCAAGTGTCTCATCGGTGGAGCATCCGCCCCAGTGGATCAATACCCTACCGGAGAATTTGAGTCTGAAAGGGTTTTTATCTCAGGATGTAATTGGCAGGCGTTCACAAACGTTACCGCAGTATTATCGCCTGAATGGGGCGGTATCGGTGATAGCTGCAGAGGCTGTCAGGCAGAAACAGGATTTCTGGTCATTGGAACAAATTTATGCATATGTGATGGATCCTGTGCGCAGTGTGGACATTGACTCTGAACTGGATTTTCTACTGGCGGAAACCATTCTGACAAAAAAGGGTATACACCATGGCTAAAAAATCCTGGCAAAAGGCTTGTCTTTCTCCGCAGGACTCATTGCGTCAAGCCATTGAGGTGATTGATCAGGCTGCCTTAAAAATTGGTTTGGTGGTGGACGAGCAGGGCAAGTTACTGGGGGTGGTGACAGATGGAGATATTCGCCGGACTTTGCTCGCATACCGCCACTTGGATGTTCCAGTTGAGGAGGTGATGAATACTCAACCGGTGGTGGCATTGCGTGATGAGCCCATATCCGTATTACGCACCCGTATGCTGCAGAAAAGTATTTTGCAATTACCTATTGTGGATGAACAGGGCAGGCTGGTAGGGCTGGAAACCTTAAGTGATCTGGTGCAGCCGGAGATAAAGAAAAACCCCGTGTTGTTAATGGCAGGGGGATTTGGCACGCGCCTGCGACCTTTAACCCATGATACACCCAAACCTCTTTTAAAGGTGGGGGGTAAGCCTATTCTGGAGCATATTCTGGAAGGGTTTTTGGAAGAAGGGTTTCGTAAATTTTATATCTCCGTTCATTACAAGGCGGAGATGATCAAGGCTTATTTTGGTGATGGCAGCCGTTGGGGATGTGACATTACCTATTTGGAAGAAAATGAGCCATTGGGCACCGCCGGATGTTTGCAGTTGCTGCCACAGGTGCCTGAGCAGAGCATGATTGTCATGAATGGTGATCTGCTGACCAAGGTGAACTTTTCCAAGCTGTTGGCGTTTCATGAGCAGGAAAGCGCTTATGCCACGTTGTGTGTACGGGATTACAGTTATCAGGTACCCTTTGGTGTGGTGGAGACAGAGGGCAATCGTTTGGTGAGCATTGAGGAAAAACCCACCCAGCATTTTTTTGTCAGCGCCGGAATTTATGTACTGAGTCCTGATTTTGTGCGGAGTGTGCCTGAAGGGTATCAGGATATTCCACAACTGTTTCAAAAGGCGCGGTGTGGCGGTAAGCCCGTGTGTGTATTTCCGCTGCATGAATACTGGTTGGATATCGGGCGCATGGATGATTTCCAACGCGCCCAGCAGGAGTGTGGGGCTGTTTTCTGAGAGATAAAGTGAATCAGTTTTGGTGCTCCTGCATCCACTGCTTTAGCGTTTGAGCTTCCTGTACCAGTGAGGGTTCATCAGATTTGTCAATTACTTCATTGAGACATTGTTCGGCTGCCTGCCAGTCTTTGCCAGCTAAAGCGACTTTAGCAGCTTTTAGCCAGATACTGTAATCGTCCAGATGTTGATTTAAATAATGATCATAAAGCTGAATAGCACCGCCAATATCGCCTCTGGCAGATAGAAGATCAGCATACATGACCAGATAGCGGTCATTGTATTGTGCCAGCATCCCCAAGGCTTCCATGGCCATATCCAGGTTGTGCGTTTGTAAGCCTATTTGTACGATACGATTAAGGCCTGCCAGAGTGATTTGATGATCCTTAATGCTGAGATAGTGTGTCAGTGCTTTTTCAGCCGGAGCCTGATCCAGCTCAGCGAGATACCCCTGTGCCAGTGCACGTAAGGAGGCACCTCGCGTATCGGCTGCTGCTGAAAGCGCATCTATGATGCTTTGCAGTGTTGCTTTGTTTTTAGTTTCAAAGGCGTTTTGTACCGCTTCAAACTGTGTGGTGAGCTGCTCAGCTTCTTTTTTGAGTTTTTGTGCCAGTTTGGTTTCCTGTTCGTTGTTCAGCTTATGCTCAAAGGCCTGTTGTAAGGTTTCTGCAAGGGCGCGTTCATCTTCGCTTAATTCTGACAAAGTGCACTGATGCCAGCTCAGCCAAACATGCAACCTGCCTTCCATCTGTTCTTTCAGCCAGTAGCTGGCAACTGTTTTAAAGTGTTTTCGATCCAGTTCTTTTAAGCAGATTTCGATACGCTCCAGGCTGGCTTCAAGTATTTCCAGCAGGTCTTCAGCCGTTTTTTTCAGTGCGGAAAAGTAGTTGATCAGATTGGTGCGGATAGCCTGTTCATCTTCAGGGTTGTCTTCATGCTCAGGCGAGAGAAACTTGGCGTAGTTACCCACGGCATAGCTGTATAGAAAAATCTGCGCCCAGTTATATTTTTCACTTTTAAGTTTATGTTGGATTTTGGTGATTTTTTGGGTCTGTTTGTCCAGTAAGTCATAGTTTTTAAATAAGTTTTCTGCAGTATGTTTGGCCTTTTCAGCCAGTGAGGCGATTTCACGAAAGCAGCGCCTTTTTTCTTGCAGCTCTGTGCGCTGTTCGGCCAGAAATGTCTTTCTTTGTGCAAGCTGGAGGTGTGTTTTTTCTTTGAAGGATTTTTGCAGTGCGGCTTTATCCGTTTGTTTAAGAAGAGACACTTCACTAAAGTGGATCAGAGGGATCTGCGCTATCTTGGCGGACTCTTTACCCAGCTGATAGATGCGCGTCTGAGAATGGGTGTGGACGGTTTGTGCATATTGTTCCAGCGCTTGAATGCCTTCATAAAAAATAGAGTTGGTAATAGCCAGACGGCCACTGTAGGTTTCTACCTGAAGATCGCTTGAGTGTCCAAGCTTGCCTTGTTTGGCTTCTAAGCTACCGGATTCATGGGTTTCTCCGCTTGCACCATAGCACATATCTACTCCGAGTAAATAGATCTGTTTGGCACCCAGCGTGACCAGAATGGCAAGCAAGGTATTTGTTACCGTAGGGCCTGCAGTAAGGATGTTAGGAGGATTCTGTGCTGTATTCCATGGATAGCGTTGATCTGTAAAAACCTTCGCTCCCGGAAACTCTCCTAAAAGTGCACTGTGTGTGTAAGGTGTATGAAAAAGCAGGCTCTCTTTTTCCAGTAGTAACCACTTGCTGTTGTCATAGCTGACATCATTTGGGTCAACAGAGGCATAAAAATCTACTTTTATCCCCTCATGCTGTAATCGTTTGGCGATGCGCCCTACTGCTGCGATAAATATTTCATTCTGATGCTGTTTCACCCAGGAGATTCCCTCATCCAAGGTCGGCCCGCCGCCCAAGAGCAACACGGGTTTGTCGGCCAGCAAGTTTTGAAGTGATCCGGCAGGTATTTCATTGAAAGCTGCATTGAGCAGTTGTTTGTTGATAAAGTTTCGATTCCCTAAAAGAGAAGACTGGCGGTAGCGAAAAAGTTTATATTGTGTGACGATCTCATCCCATGCCTGAGCATATTGCGGGTCGATTTGATCCAGCACCGCCAGCGAGCGGTTAATAGAGAACCTGTTGTGGGTGATATAGGTTGGAAAATCATCATCTAATTTATCAAAAGAAAAGTCCTCCAGTGTATAAAACCGCACACACTGTGTTTCAGTCAAAATCTGCTCTGACTGAAGTTGACTGAGAATGGACTCAGGCTCAATAAATACAAACATGCGATGCTGGTTGCAGTAATGCCGGGCAACAAATTTGGCCAACAGGCCGCTGTCACTGCCAACGATAACATATAGATGATTAGGTTTTTCGAACAGGCTGCCAATTAACTGCTTGAAAAGCACGCTGCTTGTCTGATTACAAAAGGCATTGCCGTTTACTTGGGTAAGCCATCGCTCCCCATGGGAATTTGTTTGCCATTGTGTCATGTTTCTGACTCCTAAGTGCTGATGTGCAAAGCATAGCACCTGTTGTGCCATAAAAAAATTAAAGTCTTGCATGTTTGGCCGATATAACCAGTGAGTAAGGAGGGCTTTACCTTCCAACACATATAAAAAATGTTCAAAAAGGAGATCGATCATGGCACTAGTGATCAATACTAATATGGGGTCTGAAAATGCAGTACGCTTGCTGGATCAGGTTTCCCGTTCTCAGAAAACCTCCATGGAACGCCTGACTTCCGGGTTGCGTATCAATAAAACCGCTGATGATGCAGCCGGTAAGGCCGTAGTCACTAAAATGGACAGCCAGGTGCGTGGTACGGATATGTCTATCCGTAACGCCAATGATGGTATTTCTTTGATTCAGACCGTAGATGGTGCGGTGGAAGAAGCTGTAAATATAATGCAGCGTGTTCGTGAGCTGGCTATTCAGATGACGAACGATACCTATACCTCTGCGCAACGTTATGAAACACAGATGGAAGTGTCTCAGCTGAAAACAGAAATTGACCGGATTGCGAAAACATTGAAGTTTAATGGTACAGCACTTTTGAATGGTTCCAATGCTAAAATCTCACTGCATGTAGGCTGGGAGACTGCGGCAGTCAATCAGATTTCCATCTCCATGTATAACCTGTCTGCAGGTGTCAATAGTTATGGCACAGCTGATGTAACGACTCAGTCTAGGGCGTTGTCTGCAGTGGCTAAGATGGATATTGACATTTCTAATCTGACAAAAATCCGTGCAAAATGGGGTGCTGCGCAAAACCGTCTGGAAAGCACCATTTCCAACCTGCAGAATGTGAACGAGAACATTAAAGGTGCCCGTAGCCAGATTCAAGATGCCGACTTTGCTCGCGAATCGGCTAACTTGGCGCGGACTCAGGTGCTGCAGCAGGCTGGTATGGCTATGTTGTCTCAGGCTAACCAGAATTCTCAGCAGGTTTTGAGTCTGTTAAGATAATTACTAATACATCATAGAGTGTTAAAGGGAGTGATCAGAAATGAGCATGGAGATTAAAAACCCCCAGCTTGTTTCTGAGCTCCCGTTGTCCGTTTCTGCACAACGGGATTCTCAGAAACCGCCGGATACGCGTCGCAACCAAGATAAGGCGGCACAAGATGAAGTTTCGCAGAGGGCGGCTCAGCAGGCTCAGGTTGAGCAATTAAACGCTCAGACACAGGCGCTGAACACGCAACTTCAGGCAAGCTCGCTGAAGTTTGAAGTTTCCACGGAGCTAAATACTACTGTTATTAAAGTGGTTGATACTGCGGAAAATAAAGTGATACGCCAAATACCCAGTGAGGAGGCACTGGCCAGGCTGAAAGAAATCCAGTCTTATTTAGAAAAAAATGTATATACGGATCCGCAGGCAGTCGGAGCGGATGGTCGACTTAAAGAGGCAATCTCCGGTATTCTCATCAATCAGCGTTTATAGAGACCCGTTACAAACGGGTCTTTTTTATTCTCATCTTTTTTCTCATTAAGAGCTCAAAAAAATTCTAAAGTTTTCTCCCAGTAAGACGATAAAGCTAATGAAGGCGAGATAAAAAGACCTTCAAAATAAAACTAAATATAAATAGATTAAGTTACACACAAGGGAGAAATTATCATGGCACTGGTAATTAATACTAATATGGCATCTGAAAATGCCGTTCGTCTTTTGGATCAAGTTTCTCGTTCTCAGAAAGTTTCTATGGAGCGTTTGACATCAGGGCTCCGTATCAATAAAACCGCGGATGATGCAGCAGGTAAAGCAGTCGTCACTAAAATGGATAGCCAGATTCGCGGCACGGACATGGCCATTCGTAATGTCAACGATGGCATTGGTGTGGTGCAGACACTGGATGGTGCGGTGGAAGAAGTGGTGAATATGATGCAGCGCATCCGAGAGCTTTCTGTGCAGATGACAAATGATACTTATACTTCTGCACAGCGTTATGAAACGCAGATGGAAGTATCTCAGTTGAAAATAGAAATCAGCCGTGTGGGGCAAACGCTTAAATTCAATGGCATTCCCTTATTAAACGGCATTAATGCGGGGCTGAGTATTCATGCAGGTTGGGAAACTGCAAAGGAAAATGAAATTTCAATTCCGCTATTTAGTTTGGCAGATAACAATGCTGATTTACATTATGACTCGGCCAATGTGACACAGCAATCTGCGGCACTGGCAACAATTTCCCTGATGGATCAGGATATTTCTTATATCAATGTGATTCGTTCCAAATGGGGAGCCATTCAGAATCGTTTTGAAAGCACATTGAGTAACCTGCAAAATGTTAATGAAAATATCAAAGCAGCCCGTAGTCGTATTCAGGATGCTGATTTTGCCAGAGAGTCTGCGAACCTGGCTCGAACACAAGTGTTGCAGCAGGCAGGTATGGCGATGCTGTCGCAGGCGAACCAAAACTCTCAGCAGGTCATGCAGTTGTTACAGTAATTAGGAATTAGCATTATAAAAAGCACTCAGATTTAAAATAAGGGTATTGAGCAGGGGGGCTATGGCTCAAAAAGTTCCCTTGTGTGTTAGCGGCTTTCCGTAAGGAAGCCGCTTTTTTTGTGGCATGAACTTTGCTTTTACTGTGGGGTGTTTTGTATGGTTTAAAGATTATGGAAAAGGGGTCGTTAACAAAAACACATAAAGAGATAAAATAGCCGACCAGAACAGGAGAACAAATTATGGCGTTGAGTACGATCAATAACAGTGATATTGGCCTGTCTTTGCTAAATAGCATGGGTGCAGGGCAGTTTGATGTGGCCAATATGGCAAGAGTGCTGGCAGAGGCAGATGTCAGCGCACAGCGGATTGCCTTGGAGCAGCGGCAACAGACACTGGATTTCAAACTCAGCGGATTTAACCTTTTGAATCAGGCGTTGCAAGGGTTCAATAGCCAGGTCAGTAGTTTACTGAGTATGGACACCTTTCGTCAGAAGACGGTCAGCAGCTCTGATGAAAATGTGTTGCAAGCCAGTATTAGCGGGCAGGCTGTCGATGCGACTTATCAGGTGGAAGTGCAGCAGCTTGCCAAGGCGCATACGCTGGCGACAGCGAATACATTCGCCTCTTTAAATGATGTCGTCGGTGAGGGAGGTTTGACAATTTCAGTAGGCGGTCGCCAGCAGACCATTACTATTGATGCGACTAATAACACACTGGAGGGTGTGCGTGCTGCAATTAACAGTGCAAATATTGGCGTAAATGCAACAATCGTGAATACGGGCAGCGGTTACAAGCTGATGTTGAACGCTGAAAATACAGGGGCGGCCAATGCGATTTCGATTTCAGTGGCCGATAGTGATGGTAATAACACGGATAATGCCGGCCTTTCTCAGCTGATCAATGCCAATATGACCGAAACGACAGCAGCACAGGATGCACAGGTGGTCGTTAATGGTTTGACAATTACACGCAGCACGAATGTGATGGATGATGTGATTGAAGGGGTGACGCTTCAGTTGCAGTCTGCTGTGCCAGGACAGGTGAACACTCTTTCTGTGCAAAGTGATACTTCAGCAGCTACGCAAGCTGTGCAGGATTTTGTAGATCTTTATAACAGTCTTCAAGATGTATTTGATATTTTGGGCTCTTATAGTAATACGCCTACGGCGGAGGATCCTACATCGGGTGCTTTAAAAGGGGATTCAACCCTGCGCATGTTAAAAGCGCAAGTGCGGGAAATGATTGTGCAGCCGTTGGATGGTGCAGGCTCACTGAAATCATTGGCGGATATTGGTATTTTGACTCAACGAGATGGCACCTTGGAGTTTGACAGCACAAAGCTGCAAGCTGCTCTGGCTGCGGATCCAGAAGCGGTTGGTAAGCTGTTTTCTGCTTCGATGGAGGCGACTGATCCTTTAGTGTCTTATGTTGGCTCTAATGAAAAAACCCCTGAAGGAAGTTGGGATTTGTTTGTCAGCACTGCTGCAGAGCAGGCAACGCTTGCAGGTGCGGCTTTAGGGGGCACGGGTACGATTACACTGGATAATACAAATAACAGCCTGGAGTTATCTATTAACGGTACTGCCTCAGCTACGATTAATTTGGCAACAGGCACTTACACAAAGGATGAGCTGGCAAGCCTGCTTCAAAACGCAATCAATAGTGACAGCAATATTGCGGCGCAGCAAGGTAAGGTAAGTGTGAAATATGATGCGGCATCCGATGGGTTTGTCATTACGACAGATAAATATGGCAGTGCAGCCAGTATTGAATTTACAGGCGGCACAGCACTTACCAGCGGTGTGCTGGGCTTTAATGTGGGAGATCAAGATACCGGCGTTGATGTGGCCGGTCAGCTGAAAGACCCGGTTACGGGGAATACCTACACATTTGTAGGGCAAGGGCAGGTGGTAACAGTCAGTGATTACACATTAGATGGTCTGCCCAAAGGGCTGGAATTCCGGGTGGAAGGCACGGCCACAGGTGATCGCGGTACACTGACCTTTAACAGAGGCTATGCAGATCGTTTAGTTACCGCTTTTAACGGCTGGATGGATAGTGAAGGTGTCGTAGGGCAGAAGCTGCAAAATCTGTATGACAAACAGGCGGAGTATGAAAAGCAACAGGAAAAAATCGACAGACGTTATGAAATGTTGGAAATGCGTTACCGTATTCAGTTCGGGCAGCTTCAGGCTGTTTTGGACGGCTTTCAACAGACGCAGAGCTATTTGTCTGCACAGCTGGCTGCATTGCAACCTACCAGTAACTAACTTATAGCACTTCATACACACAAGGGGGAGAAAAATGAACGTACTTGCCAGGCAAAAAGTTTTAAATGCTTATAAGCAAACAGGGCTGGAGAGTATAGTGCTCAGCGCGACCCCTCATAAGCGAGTTTCCCTGTTATATGAGGGTGCGATTAAACATGTTAACCTGGCTAAGATGGCGATGAACCGTAAAGATGTTTCAGCCAAGGCGCTCCATAGTGGCAAAGCGATGGATATTATCAGTGGCTTGCGCTCTGTGTTGAACCATGAGCAGGGCGCACAATTGGCTCAGCAGTTGGATGCCTTGTACGACTTTATGTTGCGCCACCTGCTGGAAGCCAATAAGGACAACAGTGAGGAAAAATTTAATACGGTCATTGAGCTGTTGACAACGCTGAAAGAAGGGTGGGACAGCATGCCAGAAGAATATAAAAATCTGGATGATCAGGCGCTTTCCAAATTGCGTACAAAAGCATCTTAGGCCTGATGAATACATGTTATTTGACATGTCTGTCTTTGAGTCAGCAGCTGATTGAAGCTGCTGAAGCCAGGCAGTGGGAGCGGCTTATGCAAAAGCAGCAGCAGTGGCAACATGAGGCTTATCAGTGTATTGATATCTTGGCTGAGCAGGCACAAACTCAGCCGGAGGCGCTGCAGCATTTGAACAGGCTTTTAGAAGATATTGAAGAGAAAATGCAGTATCTGGAGCAGATTATGCGCCAGCTGCAGTCTGAGCAACAGAAAGATCTCAACCAATTAAAACAGGCAGCATCTTATTTGAAATCATAAGCCTCGCCAAATTTTTGACATTCTGCGGGCGATTCTCTATAAAATGGCCACAGACACTATCAAATGTGGCATCTACATCTATATGCAGAACAATCCCTTCCAGAACCTGATCGGCAGTAGTCAAGCGATTCAAAATGTAAAAAAAATGATTCTTCAGGTTGCGCCAACAGATGCAACAGTGCTTATTTTGGGAGAGTCAGGGACGGGTAAGGAAGTCATTGCACAGGCGATTCATGCTGCTTCAACACGCGCTTCAAAGCCATTTGTGCCGATTAACTGCGGTGCGATTCCTGGTGAGCTGCTGGAATCCGAATTGTTCGGTCATGAAAAAGGTGCCTTTACCGGTGCCATTACCGCGCGGAAGGGACGTTTTGAAATGGCCGAAAAAGGCACGCTCTTTCTGGATGAGATCGGCGATATGCCGTTGCCCATGCAGGTTAAACTGCTGCGGGTTTTGCAGGAACGTACCTTTGAACGTATCGGCTCCAATAAAAGCATTTCCTGTGATGTCAGGGTCATCGCCGCTACACATCAAAATCTGGAAACGCAGATTGCAGAAGGGCATTTCAGAGAAGATCTGTTTTACCGTTTAAATGTTTTTCCCATAGAAGTGCCACCTTTACGAGAGCGCAAAGAAGATATTCCACTGTTGCTTGAGCACCTGTTTGCAAAAATCCGTCAGCGTGGTCTAGGTACGCCGCAGCTGGATGAAAAAACCCTGATTGCCTTGCAATATTATTCATGGTCGGGCAACGTACGTGAGTTGAGTAACTTGGCAGAACGTCTTTCCATCCTCTATCCGGATGAGACGGTGCATTACGATCAGCTACCACCACGCTATCAGATAACATTGGAATCACATATGAGGCTGTGTCAGCCGGCGCCCCTCTCTGAGGAAAAGCTCTCCCTTGAAGCAAGGGAGAGCGACAAGCAGAAAACAGCAGAGGGCATATCCGACATGGCAACCTCCTCAGACAGCCTGCCCGATTTATCGGCAGGGTTGGATTTAAAAACCTATCTGATTGAGATGGAAACGCGTTTAATCCAACAGGCGCTGGAAACGACCAAAGGTAATGTTTCTCAGGCGGCCAAGCTTCTGCGCATGAACCGAACAACGCTTGTAGAGAAAATCAAAAAATATGGTCTCTGATCGCGCAACAGTCTCAGTTGATCAAAAACGGCTACAGGAGCTGGAAGAAGCCTTCGCTCTGTTTAATGAAACCTCCCAGCAGCTGACAGCGGCCTATAATGCCCTTCAGCAACAGCTGGCATTTGTGCAGGCAAAACTTGCCGAAACAGAAAAGCACCGTAAGCAGGCTGTAGCGCGCCTGGATCAGTTGCTGAATCTATTGCCGGCTGGGGTTATCATGCTGGATGAAAAGCGTAAGGTGATTGAAATGAATCCCAGTGCGGCTGCGGTACTGGGTCATGATGCATTGGACAGAAGCTGGGAAGAAGTGCAGCGCAATGTGTTTTTACGGCAGACATCGGCAGGTGAGCTTATTACACATGATGAGCAGGTGTATCAAGTGGCGGAGACCCCGTTGGAAAAGGGAGCTGGGCAGTTGATCCTGATTCAGGATGTGACGGCGGCACGGCAGCTGCAGCAACTGACCAGCCGTCATCAGCGGTTGAACTCCATGGGAGAGATGGCTGCATCCCTTGCCCATCAGATCCGCACGCCTTTATCGACTGCCATGCTCTATGTCTCTCAACTTGGCTCGCCTTTGCCGGAGGCTCAGGCTGCAATGTTTTCCGAAAAAGCTTTAACCAGTCTGCGGCATATCGAGCGTCTGATCGAAGATATGCTGCAGTATGCCAAAGGCGGCAAAGCGAAAGAAACTCCTTTTTCAGTCAATCAGCTGCTCTATAAGCTGCAAGAGGCCGTGCAGCCTCAAATTCAGCAGTATCATGCCAGCTTCAGGCTGACCGTACTTGCCGAAGATAGAACCTTTCGAGGGGATGAAGAGGCTTTATTGACTGCGTTGCAGAACTTGGTGACTAACGCACTCGAGGCTTGCGGAGAGGAGGCTGTGATTGAAGTCATGGCAGAAATCATAAAGAGCCAGCTGGTTTTAAGGGTCATGGATAATGGTCCTGGGATAGATGAAAGTGTTCAACAGAAAATATTTGAGCCGTTTTTCACCTTGCGCGCACGGGGAACGGGTTTAGGGTTGGCTGTTGTCAGGGCAGTGACAGAAGCGCATGGCGGTGAGGTGCGGGTACATGCCTTAAAAGGGGTAGGCAGCACTTTCAGCCTGTATTTGCCATTGGTGAGCATGCATGAGGATATGGCTTCGTGACAGTTTCAAAAGTACTGGTAGTCGAAGATGATCAGCCGCTTCAGCAGGCGTTGGTTGATACCTTACGTTTAAACGGGTTTGAAGTCGAGGCAGCAGATAGCGCAGAGCAGGCCTTGAAAGTCTTGCGTGGAGATATCGGTATGGTCTTCACTGATATCCGTATGGATGGGATGGATGGGGTGGAGCTGTTGCGGCGTATTCGAGCCCATAAACCATGGCTGCCTGTTGTATTGATGACAGCTTATGGCACGGTTGAGCAGGCAGTTGAGGCCATGAAACTCGGTGCGGTGGATTATCTGTCCAAGCCTTTTGATGCCCAGTCTCTGGTGGAAAAAGCACAGCGGTTTTTTAATCGGGATGCTTCGATAAAAGATGAGTTTATAGCGGTTGATCCACGTACGGTACAGATCAAACAGGTTGCGCAGAAGGTTGCCGCAAGTGATGCCAGTGTCTATATCAGTGGTGAAAGTGGAACGGGAAAGGAGGTTTTAGCACGCTTTATTCATCAGCACTCTCCGCGGCGAGAGGCACCTTTTGTGGCGATCAACTGTGCGGCGATCCCGGAAAATATGCTGGAAGCAGTACTGTTTGGTTATGAAAAGGGTGCTTTTACCGGTGCTGTAAAGTCTATGCCCGGCAAGTTTGAGCAGGCACAGGGCGGAACGTTATTTTTAGACGAAATCGGCGAAATGCGTCCTGAGCTGCAAAGTAAGCTCTTACGTGTCCTGCAGGAGCGCGAGGTGGAGCGCCTGGGGAGTCAAAAAGTCGTTTCTTTAGATGTGCGGATATTAAGTGCTTCTAATATCAATATGCAGGAAGCTGTACGGGAAGGACGCTTTCGGGAAGACTTGTTTTATCGCTTGAATGTTTTCCCTCTGCACCTGCCACCTTTGCGCGAACGCAGAAATGATATTCCCGCTTTGGCGGAGTTTTTGATACAGCGCCACTGTTTTCAAAAACGTATCTGCCCGACGCTTTCAGCCCCAGCGATGAAAAAGCTTATTGAATATGATTGGCCGGGTAATATTCGTGAACTGGATAATGTGATACAACGGGCGCTGGTGCTCACAAATGGAGAGAGCATTCAGCCGGAAGACATTTTGCTGGATGGTGAAACTTGGTTTGAGCAGCAGATGGAGGCCACACGGGAAAGTAAGCCACAACAGCATTTACAAGCTTCTCAAAAAGATATAGGTGGTGCTTTAGCCCGCAGTGGCGGCCTGAAAGCTCATGAGGCTCAGCTGATCTTGGAGACGTTAAGAAAGTTCGATGGTCACCGCCAGAAAACAGCGGATGCGTTAGGCATTAGCCCTCGGACATTGCGTTATAAGCTGGCCAGAATGAAAGAAAACGGCTATGAGATATGAGGCCGCTTGCTGTAAAGCAGAGGTGTTCATAGTTTATGGCATATAATTTGCATGTAACGGCAGAACAGATAAAAGCTTAAGGAAAATTGACATGAGTCCTGTTGATACTCAGTCCTTACTGATGCAGATGCGCACGTTGGCTGCCCAGGCGCAGCAAAGTCAGCCTGTTGCAAAAACATCGGCGGAAAATGCGCAGCCGCAAGGTGTTGAAGCTTTTTCTGACTTGTTGGCGCAAGGGATTGAAGCTGTTAATCAGCAGCAGAAAAAATCTTCCGAGATGAAAACGGCTCTGGAACTGGGAGACCCCAATGTGGAGCTCTCCCGGGTGATGCTGCAGGCGCAAAAAGCCTCCCTCTCTTTTGAGGCTATGACACAGGTGAGAAATAAGCTGGTTGAGGCCTATAAAGAAATTATGAACATGCCGATTTAACCACTAGAGCGTATTCATGGCCGAGCAGCCGCAATCCTCCCCTACACAACAGCAAGATCCGGTCAGCACTTTAGTTGATCGACTCTCTTCACTATCTGTCGCCAAACAGATCAGCCTGCTGGTTTCGATTGCTGCGGTTGTTGCCTTAACAGTTGCGTTGTTTTTGTGGACGGGGAAGCCAGATTACTCCGTTCTGTTCGGCAGTGCAGATCCACAGGAAACGCAAGAAGTCATTTCCTTTCTGGAGAAAAATCAGGTTGCCTATAAGCTGGATGATAAAACAGGCGCTGTGTTGGTGCCTAAGGAAGATGTTTATAACCTTCGTCTTCAGCTGGCTGCGGCAGGGCTGCCGAAATCCGCCCCAACCGGCTATCAGATTCTGGATCAGGAGCAGGGGTTTGGTATTTCACAGTTTCGTGAAATTACCCAGTATAAGCGTGCGCTGGAAGGTGAACTCGCCAAAACAATTGAGTCCATTGATGCAATTCGTACCGCCAAAGTCATACTTGGGCTGCCTAAGCGTTCCGTATTTGTCCGTAAGCAGCAGGAGCCTACGGCTTCCGTAGTGGTACGACTGCGCCCGGGCAGGCAGCTGAGTGATGAACAGGTAAATGCGATTGTCTATCTGGTTGCCTCCAGTGTGCCCAACCTTAAGCCCAAAAATGTAACAGTGGTGGATCAGCATGGCAACCTGTTGTCCGATAACCAGCAAAGTGAAATGCGAATTAGTCTTAAACGGCTGGATTACACGCGCAATGTAGAAGAAACCCTTTCAACGCGTATTGTAGATGTGCTTTCTCCTATTGTGGGTGGGGCGCACCGTGTCCGTGCACAGGTGACGGCAGAACTGGATTTTACACAGCGAGAAACAACACAGGAAAGTTATGAGCCTGATCCGATGGCAGTACGCTCTGAGCAGTTAATTAAAGAGCTGGAGGGGCAGAAAGGGCCACAAGGCATTCCAGGCGCTTTAACCAACCAACCTCCCAGAGCGGGTATTGCGCCGGAAGAAGGCTATACGGGGGCGCAAGGAGATGAAAACCTCAAGCGCTTTAAAGAAAAAACAACGCGTAACTATGAGCTGGATCGCACAATCAGTCATATTAAAAGTGAAGTCGGCACGCTGCGCAGGCTGTCAGTGGCTGTTGTTATTGATGATAAAACCCAGGTTGACCCTGAAACGGGGGAGATCAAAAAAATTCCTTGGTCAGAAGAGGAACTGGAACGCTTTAAAAAACTGGTCAGTGATGCGGTGGCGCTGAATGCGGCGCGCGGTGATTCCTTAAGTGTCGTCAATGCTTCTTTTGTCAAAACAGCGGCAGAGGAAGAAGAGTTCCCATTCTGGAAGGAGCCCTGGTTCTTCGATCTGGTAAAACAGGTGCTGGCCGTATTGGCGATTTTGCTGGTCTTCTTTGGGATTATTCGTCCTATGATCAAAGATTTGACCAAGCCGGATGAGGCTTTGGTTTTGGAATACCCTAAAGAAGTCGAGGCAGAGGAAGAGGTTGAGGCTGCCGAAAGTATAGAGGAGATTCATAAAGCGCTTGACCAGATGAATGAGTCAGTCGAACAAGCGGTTGCCGAAGTAGCGGCGGGTGGTAGCGCAGAAGAGCAGGAAACCTTTGAAAAAGTTAAAAACATTGTGCAGAACGACCCCAAAACCGCTGCGCATGTGCTTAAAAAATGGTTGCAGGAGGGTTAAGTGGCAGAAGCAAATCCAATGGAGCTGGAAGAGGTTGAGCTCAGCGGGCTTGATCAGGCGGCCATACTACTGCTGGCGGTGGGTAAAGAAAATGCCGCACGTATTCTCAAACATATGAACCCTCGCGAAGTTCAGATGATCGGCACTGCTATGGCACAGGTCGAAAATATCACCCGTGAAACCATTCATGAAGTTTTTCATGCTTTTTTGGATGAGGTGGGTGAAGATGTACTGGGGATTGATCCGAGTGAGTATGCCCAGGAATTGATGGCAGAAACTTTGGGAGAGAGCGCCGGTGCCATGCTGGATGCGCATATGCTTTCGGATGAGCTGAAAGGGCTGGAGGCGCTGAAATGGATGCATCCTTCCACCGTTTCCAATATGCTGCGCAATGAACACCCGCAGGTAATTGCCATTGTTTTGTCTTATTTTGAACCGGATCAGGCGGCAGAAGTTCTTCAGGGTATTCCTGAGCGCTTTCATTCCGAGATTATCTACCGTATTGCCACATTGGATGCGGTGCAACCCCGTGCACTGTTTGACTTGAACGATGTGATCGAAAGCGCAGCCCGTGACGGACGGGGTGGCAAGCTGGCTGCCATTGGTGGTAAAAAGCAGGCGGCAGAAATTATCAATATGCTGGGTGGCGGCACAGGAGAGAAAATTCTGGATGAGCTCTCCAAAGAGCATGAAGAGGTGGCACAGGAAATTCAGGATATGATGTTCACCTTTGAAGATATCAACAGCTTGGATGATCGCGCGATTCAGACAGCCTTGGCGGAGATCCCCAACGATGTTCTGCTGCTTGCCTTGAAAGGGGCGGATGATACGCTGAAAGAGAAGTTCCTGAACAACATGTCAAAACGTCAGGCGGATATCATGCGCGATGACCTGGAAAACGCACCGCCTGCCAAGCTCAGCGAAGTGGAAGATGCACAGAGAACCATTATTCAGATTATTCGACGCTTGGCCGATGAAGGCAAAATCATGATGCCAGGTGCCGGTGAGGAGATGGTTTAATGCCTGATAAGGTGCGTAAGCGTCCGGTTAAGCCCATTGCTGCAGGACAGGTTCAGCCGCAAGGAGTATGGCGGCCTGGCAGCTTTCATGAGGCAGAAAAGACTGCTAAGGCTTCCGTAGAGGCACAGGTGTTGGCGCAAATGCGAGAGGCTTTGCAGCCGCGTCTGGAAGAGGAGTTGGCACAGCTCAGAAAGGAAGCCGAACAAACAGGCTTTGAAGCCGGACGCAAAGCAGGGTTTGAGGCCGGTTATCAGGCAGGTTTAGAGCAGGCACAGACAGAGCTTGAGGCGCAAAAACAGGCACTTATCGAAACACAGAAAGCTTTTGCGGAAACCTTTGCTGCCAGCTTAACCGCGCCTTTAGATGCGTGGGACAATCTTTTACAAACCGCGATGAGCGATGTGCTGCTGAAAGCCTTAAAAACCCTCATGGCAGCAGAATCGGAAAACTTGAGTTACTTTTTTCAGCAGCAGCTGCAGCAGGCGTTGCCTCGTTGGCAGCGTAAAAAAGTGCCTTTTACCCTGCGTGCACATCCCAAGTGGCAGAGCTGGCTGGAGGCGCTCTTGCCTGAATCTGAATTGATCACACTGGAAATAGACGCTCAGCTGCCTGAAACACGCATGGAAGTAATACAGGCTGCCTCTTTAGAGGTGATCGACTGGCAGCGGATGCTGGATACTTTTATTGAACAACTGCAGATACAGCTACAGAGCCGCCATGAGCAAGCACCCTCTGACCACACGCCTGATCCAGCATCTTAACCACCTTCAGCTGCCTGATCCGATCGGAATTAGACAGTATGGCACCTTGGTGCGGGTCACGGGGTTGATGCTGGAAGTAGAAGGCCTGGAAGTGCCATTGGGCGCGCGTTGTCTGGTTGCTTCAGCTGAAAATACGCTGCCTATTGAGGCTGAAGTCGTCGGGTTTGCGGAGCAAAGGCTGTTTCTGATGCCTGTGGCACAAACGATGGGGCTTAAGCCGGGTGCACGGGTCTGGCAGCGTCAGCATGCTGCGGAATACCCGTCAGGCAAAGCATTACTGGGGAGAGTGATTGATGCACTGGGCGAGCCTCTGGATGGTAAGGGGCCTTTATTCAGTCGGACAACCGTTCGTCTGGAGCGTGCACCGCTCAATCCCATTTTAAGGCAGCCGATTGAAACTCCGCTGGATGTGGGCATCCGTGCCATTAACGGCCTATTGACGCTGGGGCAGGGACAGCGTGTAGGATTGATTGCGGGTACGGGCGTAGGGAAAAGCGTGCTGCTCGGTATGATTGCCCGTTTTACCGAGGCTGAGGTGGTTGTGGTAGGGCTCATTGGTGAGCGGGGGCGTGAAGTAAATGAGTTTGTACGCCATAACCTGGGTGAGGAAGGGCTGAAAAAAAGTATTGTGATTGCCGCACCTGTCGATGCCCCGCCGTTAATGCGGCTTCAGGGGGCGCAGCTGGCCACTGCATTGGCGGAAGACTTCCGGGATAAAGGCTATAAAGTGTTGCTCTTGATGGATTCACTGACCCGTTATGCCCAGGCACAGCGGGAGATTGCCCTTTCTATCGGTGAACCACCGGCTAGTAAGGGCTATCCACCTTCTGTTTTTACCAAAATTCCTCAGCTGGTTGAGCGAGCAGGAAACAGTGACGTGCCAGGCGGCAGTTTAACGGCAATTTATACGGTACTGGCGGAAGGGGATGATACGCAAGATCCTGTTGTGGATGCGGCACGGGGCGTGCTGGATGGGCATATCGTATTGTCTCGAGCATTGGCAGAGCGTGGCCAGTATCCGGCTATTGATATAGAGCAGTCTGTCAGCCGTGTGATGGTAGATATTGTGCCAAAACAGCAACTGGAACTTACCAGGCAGTTTCGACAGCTGTATTCCACCTATGAGGAGAACCGGGATTTAATCACTTTAGGTGTTTACCGGCGTGGCAGTGATCCGAATATTGATCGCGCGATTCAAAAAATGCCGGCGCTGCGTCAGTTTTTGCAGCAGGATATGCATGAGCAGGTGGATCTTTCCAGTAGTCAACGGCAATTAGCTGAGGTGGTGCGTTGATGTCTGACCGGTATGTGAAGCTGTATCAGCATGCAGAACGTGCGTATGAGCAGGTAACTCAGGCGATGGCCGAGCTGACGGGGCAACTGGAAACGACGCAGCATCAGCTTGAGAGCCTGCAGACGTATGCGCGTACGCTTGCGCAGCCCGCTCAGCAGCATGCCGAACACCATCAGTTGCTACAGCAACGGCTTTTTGTGCACCAAGTATTGAACGCTATTGCACATCAGCAGCAGCAGGTTGAACAGTTACAACAGCAACTTGAGCAGATGCGTGAGCAGTGGCTGCAAAAGCGCGCTGAGCTCAAAGGCCTTGAAAAGATGATTGAAAACAACCGCTTGCGCGAACAAAAGCTGGAAGCCAAGGTGGCGCAGCGCGCAGAGGATGCCCGTAGCAGCTGGATGCATCATCAAAGAAAAACAGATAAAGGTCTTATTTAGGCACGGTGTTTGCTTTTCTCTGAGCAGAAAATAAAAAGGATGCAGTGATGCTGATGTCAAAAAATATCCTGATCACACAAGGGCATGATATGCAAACCCCTGTGCTGACAGCGCAGCCAGCACAGTCAGAAGGAGAGGCGTTTTCCGCGTTAATGGCCTCTTTTCAACAGCTTGATTTATCAGGTGTGTCGCAAACACGGCATGATGCAGGCACGCTTGCACCCAACCTGCTTGACAAGGGAGCTGAGCCTGAAGAAAGCCGGAGTCAACAGAGCATGCTGGATGGTTTGGCCGAATTGATAGGTGCTCTGTCTCAAGTGCTGGATCAGGCGGCTGAGGTTTCTGGGTCGATAACAGACGATGGGAAGGTTGATGCTCAATTGGTGCAAAACGACACCACAGCATCTTTGATGGAAGAGTTGGCGCAATTGGCGCAGCAGCTTGAGCAGGTTGCGGAGGCATTGCCTGGTCGTGATGTGGCACACTCTCAAAGGGGTGAGATTGCATCAGAAGCACAGGCTCATTTCAATGAAGTGAACGCAGAAGGCTTATCGGCAAATTTTGCCACCCTATCTGTAATGGATAGCACGCCTGAAGACATCGGCATTCAAAAGGAGCGTGCTTTATCATTTTCTGGTGCGCGTGTGACAGCCGCCTCAGAGTTGCAACAGCACCTTGCCAGACTGACAGCGCAGCTACAGCAGCTTGAGCAGCGGAGTAGCACGCCATCTGCGCAGGAGCCTGCCGCCTCTTTGGATGAAGCATATGCGGTAGAATCGGAACATTCACTCCCTTCTGCTTTGACAAAATCACAGCTGGATGCAATGCGAACATCTTTGGTGCGTCTGCAGCAGTATTTGGCGCAAAAAGAAAGCATGATGGGGGACAAGCCGCCTGTACGGCAGTCGGGTGCGCAGGTGCTGGTTGATGAGCATATCACTCAGGGCGCATTTGCAGGGAAAGCCAAACTTGGTGCCGAGCCTTCTCGCTTATTAGACACCCTTATGCAGCCAGGCGCTATGCCTGGTGCGATGAATAGCTTGCGTTGGCAGTCAGCATTGGGGGAGAAGCCCGCTTTAAACCCTATGACGCGTTTGCAAACGGCGCTCGCCGCGCAGGTTGACGGCGATGGAATGTTATTGCAGTCAGAAGAAGGAGAAGAAGCGTCCCAAGCGCAGAGTGGCTATTCAAGCCGTGGGATGGAGGGGGCTGCTTCCCGCGGTGGATCAGGCCACTCTGTCTTGGCGCAAAGCACTCTCTCATTACCTGTTAAGCATCCCCAGTGGGGGGAGCAGCTGGCGCAGCGGGTTTTGTTTTTAGCGCAAAACAATCAGCAGCTGGCGCAAATACGTCTGAATCCTGCCCATCTTGGCCCTATTCAGATCAAAATGAAACTGGATCAGGATCAGGCGGTACAGGTCAGCCTGCATGCACACCATGCTTTAACACGGGATGCAATTGAACAGGCTGTTCCACGCCTGAAAGAGATGTTTGCGCAACAGGGATTGACGCTGGGAGATATTCAGGTGCAAGCAGATGCACAAGGACATGCACAGGCGTTTGCGCAGATGCGCAGAGAAGCTTCAGCATTTGGCATGCAAGCTGGGCATACATCTGAAAGTGAAGATGAAAACAGCATGGTGCCAGTGACACAGGTGCGTCAGGATGGGCTCATTGATCATTTTGTCTGAGTTGGATAAACCGGCAATTTTCATAGAGGTGAAAGCATAAGCATGAAAGCAATTGTAGGCACGCTGATTGTTGTGGGCTCCGTGTTGGGGGGCTATTTACCGCACGGCTCGTTTGGTATTTTGATTCAGCCTTTGGAGGTGCTGATTATCTGCGGAAGTGCTTTTGGCGCCTTTGTGATTTCCAATCCGGGCTGGGTGGTTAAAGCCAGCTTTGGAAAAGCGGTTGGTCTGGCCAAGCCCAATCCTTATAACAAGGAAATGTATCTGGAGCTTCTGGGATTGATGTTCAAGATCTTCAATAAGGCACGCCGCGAAGGGCTGATGTCGATAGAGGCGGACGTGGAAGATCCTCACTCCAGCGAGCTGTTTAATTCAGCACCTAAGGTGGCGGCGGATCATCACATCGTAGATTTTATCTGTGACTATCTTCGACTGATGATTTCTGGTGCCAGCAACCCATATCAACTGGAAGACCTGATGATTCTTGAGCTGGATCTGCACCATCATGAAGCGGCTCAGCCAGGGCATGCTATTGGTGAAGTAGCACAGGCACTGCCGGCATTCGGTATCGTGGCTGCGGTATTGGGGATTATTGTAACAATGAGCTATTTGGATGCAGGGCCAATGGAAATTGCCCACCATATGTCTGTCGCCTTGGTAGGGACATTTCTGGGGATTTTGGTGGCCTACGGTATTGTGGGGCCCATTGGGCAGGATATTATCAACCGCGCCAATGACGAAGGGCACTTTTACGGTGTTATCAAAACCTGTTTGATGGCAAACTTAAACGGCTATGCACCGCAGGTAGCGGTGGAATTTGGTAGAAAGGCCGTGCCGCATGTGGAGCGCCCTTCCTTTCAGGAGCTGGATGAATACCTGCAGAGCATCAAATAAAACGGATAGCTATCCATGAGTGACGAACAGTCCATCATCATAAAGCGGGTGAATAAATGCCCCCATGCCGCCCATGGGGGGGCATGGAAAATCGCTTTTGCGGACTTTATGACCGCTACGACGGCCTTTTTTTTGATGCTGTGGGTATTGGGCGGCACCAGTGATGAAGAAATGAAAGCCATGGCGGAGTACTTCCGTAATCCAGCAGTGATTGAAGCCTCGCCACAGGTATTGGTAGAAAGCAAGTCACAGGGAAGACCGACCAATACGATTATTGATGCAGGCGGGTTTCAGGATATGCCGACAGGCAAGGAAGGGGATGAAAGCGGTTCTGGCAAGGCTAAAGAGCAAGAAGAAGCGGAAATGAACCAGTTAAAGCTAATGATTGAGCAGAAGATCAATGCGGATCCGGTGCTCAATAAGCTAAAGGATCAGCTGAAACTGGATGTAACGCCGAACGGGCTGCAAATACAGATCCTGGATGACCGTAAACGTCCGATGTTTGAAAGTGGTGTGGATATTCCACGGGATTATGCCGCCCGACTTATTCGGGAAGTGGGTGAAATTCTCGCGCAGACGGATCGGCCGATCAGCATTGCCGGGCATACGGATGCCTCGCGCTATGCCAGTCAGGAATATACCAACTGGGAGCTTTCCGCAGACCGTGCCAATGCGGCACGCAGGCTGCTGCTGAGAGGCGGCGTGCCAGAGAAGCGTATCGCACAGGTGGTGGGGCTGGCAGACACAGTGCCGTTTGATAAGGAAAACCCTTATAATTCTCGCAACCGGCGTATCAGTATTATTGTGCTCAGTCAGGATGCTGAGCGCCGTTTAAAGAGTTTAAGTGAAGCAGCGGGTGTGGAAGACTTGGGCAAGGAGCTTAAACTGCCTGCACCGCAGCCGGGACATCATTGAATTTTGGGCTTTAGGAGGCTGTTATGGCGGAAGAAGAAAAGGAAGAAAAAAAATCAGGTGGCGGCAATACACTGTTGATTATTATGGTTGTATTGCTGTTTATCATTGTGCTGGCACTTGGCGGGCTGGTTGTATGGCTGTTGCTGAGCCAGAAAGGAGGCGATGAAGGCGGTAACAAAGATACTGCTGCGCATGAAGCGCCAGCGGAACACGGGGAAGCTGGCGGTAATAGCCATGCCAAGCAGTACTCACCTAAATACAAACAATTTGAACCTCCACCGGAAGATGCAGCTCCTCAGTATTTTGAAATGAAGCCGTTTGTGGTGAATTTCAAAGGTGAGGGCAAGGCACGCTTTTTGGCAGTGAATATCAAGTTCATGACCTATTACCCGCAGCTGGTACAGGAAATGGAGCATTTGCGCCCAATTTTACGCAATGATATTACCCTGTTGCTGCGTAAACAGACCTATACCAAGCTCAGTGCAGATGATGGTCCGGAAGTGCTGCGCCAGGAGATTCTGGAAACAGCGCGACAGGTGTTGGAAAAGCACCGGATTTATCCGGATCTTCTGGAAGATGTATATCTTGAGCGCTTTGTAATGCAATGAACATGGTCAGCGCCTGATGGATGATATTCTCAGTCAAGATGAAGTCGATGCGCTCCTTCGCGGTTTGGACGATGGCGATGTAGAAGCTGAGAGTGATCAGCCGGAAGGCGAGCTGGCAATCAAGCCTTACGACTTTTCCAATCAGGAACGCATTGTTCGCGGGCGTCTGCCCGCGCTGGATATTATCAATGAGCGCTTCACCCGTGGTTTTCAGCGCCAGTTTAATGAACTGATCATGTCCACCATAGAGGTGGCTGCGGGTGAAATCAAAATCATCAAAATGATTGATTATCAGCGCAACCTGTTTTTTCCTACCAGTTTGAACCTGTATCGCCTGAACCCATTAAATACAGTCTCTTTGTTCACGCTGGATTCCAAATTGATTTTTACCGCCGTAGATATTTACTTCGGTGGCACAGGGCTGCTGCCTTTTAAAATCGAGGGGCGGGAGTACAGCCCGGTGGAAACCAGTATGATTCGCAGTATTCTGGATATCATCATCGAAAACATGCACAAGGCTTGGGCACCGGTGATGGATTTGGAAATCGAGTACATGCACTCCGAGATGAACCCCAAGTTTGCCTCCATTACCGATCCGACCGATATGGTCGTCGTCAGCCCAGTGCATGTGCGTTTTGAAGGCGCAGAAGGGCGGCTGGACATTGTCATACCCTATGCGGCGCTGGAGCCGATCCGGGATAAGCTGGAAGAAGGCTTGCAAAACCTTCAGGGTGACAGTGATAACCGCTGGAGTCGCACGATACGGGATGAGGTGAAAAATATTCAGGTGCAGCTCAGCTCCACTTTGGCTGAACTGACCATGGATGTTCGCGACCTGATGCGCTTGAACGATGGCGACATTATTCCATTTGACATGCCGGATCAGGTCACACTGCTGGCGGAAGATGTCCCCATTGCCCGTGGTAAGCTGGGTGTCAACGAGCGGGATAAAAAAGCCATTAAAATTGAAGAAATTATTCACCATCCGGCCTATTCGGAGCCACCGATTACGCCAAACAATCCAATGAGAGGCAATGAAGACGATGAGTGATGAAAAAAACGACAATAATGCTGAAGAGGAAGCGCTAGACTGGGGCGATGCACTGGCAGAGCAGGCGGCTGCCGAAGGCGGAGACGCCGAAGCGGATCCTTGGGTAGAAGCGCTTTCTGAGCAGGCAGAAGCCACCGAGCATGAAGACCTCAGCACCTCTGAAACAGAAAACCTGTTCGCTCACCTGCGCAATGATGATGGAGGCGAAAAGCTGGATTTGGATGTGCTGTTGGATATTCCGGTGACTGTATCACTGGAAATTGGACGTACCAAAGCCACTATCCGTAACCTGCTTTCCTATACACAGGGCTCTGTGGTAGAGCTGGATCGTCTGGCCGGTGAGCCTTTGGATGTGCTGGTAAACGGCACATTGATCGCTCATGGTGAAGTGGTGGTGATCAACGACAAGTTCGGGGTGCGTCTGACCGATGTTATCAGCCCGCAAGAGCGCATTAAAAAGCTTAAATAAGCCCGAAAACATTGAGATGAAGCACCTTTTGCACGAAAAAATTTTTTTTAAAAAAAGGGGGAGACCCCTTTTGCTTATGTGTTTACTGGGTTGTGTGGCACATGTACAGGCTGAAACCGAAGTGGGTAGCCAAGTGCTAAATGCGGGAGATTATGTGGGGCAGTTGGTGTTTTCGCTGGGCGTTGTGTTGGCGTTGATTTTTGCGGCGGCTTGGCTGTTAAAGCGTTTTACTCAGCTACCTGGTGGAAGGCAGCAGCATATTCAGATAATTTCTGCCATGGCGGTGGGGCGTCAGGAAAAGCTGTTGCTGGTGCAGGTGGGACAACAGCAGATGCTCATAGGGGTGACATCGGCGAAAATCACCTTGCTGCAAACGCTTGCAGAGCCTGTGGCAGTGGCTGATAATGAAGCCCATGAAGATGCTGGCATGCCTTTTTCCAAATGGTTTAATGATGCGCTTAAAAAAGCTCCCAAGCGCTAAGTCTCTCTTCCCTTTTCTGGGAGTGGGTGTACTCTTTACCATGCCTGTTTTGTTGTTGCTGAGTTGGTCTGAGTCGGCTCAGGCGGCAGCAGGTATTCCTGCTTTTACGGTGACGGTGAATGATGAGGGCAATCAGGACTATACCCTGACGATCCAGATTCTGTTGCTGATGGCAGGGCTGACCCTATTGCCGGCGGCTCTGATCGCCATGACCTCTTTTATGCGTATTGTGATTGTGTTTGCGCTGTTGCGCCAGGCGCTGGGAACGATGAATACGCCTTCTAATCAGGTGCTGATTGGTCTGGCACTGTTTTTGACACTGTTTATTATGAGCCCGGTGCTGGATCGTATCTATAAGGATGCGTTACTGCCTTATATGAATGAACAGGTGACCTTTCAACAGGCGGTGGAGGCTGCGGCTAAGCCTTTGCATCAGTTTATGATTCAGCAAACGCGGGAGGAAGACTTGGGGATGTTTGCTGAGATGGCGAACATTACGCTGGAGCAGCCGGAGACGGTGCCTTTTAAGGTGTTGCTCCCTGCTTTTATGACATCAGAGCTGAAAACAGCGTTTCAAATTGGATTTTTGATTTTTATTCCGTTTTTGATTATTGACCTGGTGATTGCCAGCCTGTTGATGTCCATGGGGATGATGATGCTCTCTCCTATGATTATTTCTCTGCCGTTTAAACTCATGCTGTTTGTGCTGGTGGATGGCTGGGTGCTGGTGATGGGCACACTGGTGAATAGTTTTATTGTTTCAGGCAGTGGAGTGTAGGGAATGGAAGAAACACTGGTGCTGGAAATTGGGCAGAAGATGATGGAGGTGATTGTCTTATTGTCGGCGCCTTTGTTGATTCCTGCGCTGATTGTCGGGCTGGTGGTGGGGATGTTTCAGGCGGCCACGCAGATAAACGAAATGACCTTGAGCTTTATTCCCAAGCTGGCGATTGTGGCGATTTCAGCAGTGGTGTTTGGCCCCTGGATGTTGGATGTATGGGAAAGCTTTACCCGTGAGCTGTTTCAGAATATTCCAGTTTTGATTGGCTTGGCGAACTGAGCTTGTGGTTTTATCCTATCAGACGTTTTTAGAGTATCTGGGACTTTATTTCTGGGCTTTTGTGCGCTTGGGAGCCATGATGGCGATGGTGCCGCTGTTTTCTATGGCGGCTATTCCCACTCGGATTCGTTTGATTCTGGCTGTGATGATTACTGTGGCGGTGGCACCACAGCTGAGCCTGCCACCGCCGATTGATCCTTTTACCGGTGCCGGGCTGGTGGTGATGCTGCAGCAGATTGGCATCGGGCTGGCAATGGGTTTGGTGTTTCTGATCATTTTTCAGGCTTTTGTACTGGGGGGCTATTTTGTCTCCATGGGCATGGGGTTGGCCTTTGCGACTATGGCGGATCCTGTAAATGGCACGAATACGCCTGTTGTGAGTCAGATTTTTACGGTTTTGGTCACGCTGCTTTTTTTGGCTTTAAACGGCCACCTGCTGATGATACAGGTGCTGGTGGATAGCTTTTCCTATTTACCGGTAGGGTTTGATATGCTGTCGCGGGACAGTATCTGGCAGTTGATTAAATTCGGTGCTTATATTTTTTCTGCCGGTGTATTGATGGCGCTGCCGGTGGTGACCAGCTTGCTACTGGTGAACTTTGCATTTGGCATTATGTCCTGTGCGGCACCGGCGATGAATATTTTTGCGGTGGGGTTCCCCATTACCTTGCTCACAGGTCTTGTGCTGCTTTCTTTTATCGCCCCCTTTTTGCTGGAGCATCTGCGAACGTTGATTCATCACGGGGTAGAATTGATTCAATCTTTTCAGCTGAGTAAACCCTGATGGCAGAAAACGCTGACGGCCAGGAAAAAAGCGAACAGCCCACGGAAAAACGCCTGCGTGAGGCACGGGAAAAGGGGCAGGTGCCACGCTCTAAGGAGTTGGCAACAGTCTTTATGATGCTGGTGGCCGGGTTTTACTTTTATCTACTGGGGCCGGAGGTGATCAAATCCTTTGAAGCGCTTTTGTATAAAGGGCTGTATTTTGATCATCAGCATGCCACAGATATTAACAAGGCTTTTAATCTGATGCTGGGGCTGCTGGTGCAGGGGTGGCATATTATGTGGCCGTTTCTGCTGATTATGACAGTAATTGCCATTGTGTCGTCTATTCTTGTGGGCGGGTGGAATTTTGCGCCTAAAGCACTGCAGCCGAAGTTTTCCAAGCTGAACCCGATTACGGGGTTTATCAAGCTGTTTTCCATGCGAAACTTCCTGGAGCTGATTAAGGCTATTTTGAAAGTGGCCTTAATCGGTGGGGTGGCGGTGCTGGTGATTGTGCAGCTGGAAGGGCAGATCATGCACCTGAGCAAAATGAACACCTTGGCGGCATTGGCCGGGGCAGGGGAGATTATCGTCTGGGCGTTTATTTTGATCAGTTTATCGCTGATTGTCATTGCATTGATCGATGTGCCTTTTCAGTTGTGGGAGCACACCCGGCAGATGATGATGACCAAACAGGAAGTAAAAGAGGAACATAAGCAGCAGGAAGGTGATCCTCAGGTCAAAGGGCGGATCCGCCAGCTGCAGCGGGAAATGGCGCAGAGACGTATGCTGCAGAAAGTGCCAGAGGCAGATGTGGTGATCACCAACCCGACACATTTTGCCGTAGCCTTGAAATATGACCCGAATACCATGCGTGAGCCGGTGGTGATTGCAATGGGGGCGGATCTGATCGCTTCTCAGATTCGTACACTGGCTAAAAAGCACCAGGTGCCTGTGGTGGAGGCGCCGATGCTGGCACGCGCCTTATACTATAATGCCCAGGAAGGTGCGCCTATTCCATGGCAGCTGTTTCGTGCAGTGGCTGCCGTATTGGCGTATGTGTATCAGTTGCGAGAGGGGGGGCATGTTCAGCCGCCTGATTTTGACCAGTTGCCAGTCCCGAAGGAAATGGCCGAGCCGGATAAAACGTAGGTATGTCCATCCAAGCCTTATGGAGCAAAATCAAAACGCATTTGAGCACGGGGCTGGGGGTTCCAATCGCCATTTTGGCGCTGCTGGGGCTGATCACAATTCCGCTGCCGCCTTTTCTGCTGGATGTTTTTTTCACGTTTAATATCGCCCTTTCTCTGGTGGTGCTGGTTGTCACCCTTTATGTGAAAAAGCCGCTTGAGTTCGCAGTTTTCCCGACCATTATTCTGATTACCACCTTATTCCGACTTTCGTTAAATATCGCTTCAACGCGGGTGATTTTGCTGGAAGGGCATCAGGGGCCGGATGCGGCCGGTAAAGTGATTGAAGCGTTTGGAGAGTTTGTTATCGGTGGTAACTATGCTGTAGGGCTGGTGGTTTTCGCGATTCTGGTAGTGATCAACTTTGTAGTGATTACCAAAGGCGCGACCCGGGTGGCGGAAGTGAGTGCGCGTTTTACCTTGGACTCTCTGCCCGGCAAGCAGATGGCCATTGATGCAGATCTGAATGCAGGGCTGATCACACAGGAAGAGGCACAGCAGCGCCGGCGTGAAATCGCTATGGAAGCGGACTTTTACGGCAATATGGACGGTGCCAGTAAGTTTGTTCGGGGCGATGCCATTGCGGGCATTATTATTCTGTTTATCAATGTGATCGGTGGCCTGATGATCGGGATGATGCAGCATGATCTGCCCTTTTCTCAGGCTGTAGAAACCTATACCCTGTTAACCATCGGGGATGGTTTGGTGGCACAAATTCCCGCTATTCTGCTTTCTACGGCGACTGCTATTATCGTTACACGTGTGAATTCCGACAGTGACGATATGGCCAAACAGATGCAGCTGCAGCTGTTTGCAAGCCCCAAGGTGTTGGGAGTGACAGCAGGCATTATGGGCATTATGGGGGTGATTCCGGGCATGCCTCATTTTGCTTTTCTATCCCTGGCAGGGTTGATCGCACTATTAGCCTGGTTTGTGCATAAAAAGGCGCAAACCAGTGTTGCAGAAGCACCTGTAGAGGCACAGCTGGAAGAGGAAGTGGAGCCTGCCAGTGCCGATGTGGGGTGGGATGATGTCGGCCAGGTGGATCCTTTGGGGCTGGAAGTGGGCTATCGTTTAATCCCTTTGGTGGATAAGGATCAGGGCGGTGAGTTGCTGGACCGTATTAAAGGGGTGCGTCGTAAGCTTTCACAGGAGCTTGGGTTTTTGATTCCGCCGGTGCATATTCGTGATAATCTGGATTTGAAGCCGACACAGTACCGTATTCTGGTGATGGGGGTCAGTGCCGGGGAGGGTGAGGTGTATCCGGATCGGGAGCTGGCTATCAATCCAGGCCAAGTATATGGCGAAATTCAGGGGATTCCCACTAAAGATCCAACTTTCGGGCTGGATGCGTTGTGGATTGATGCATCAGAACATGACAATGCCCAGGCGATGGGGTATACCGTGGTGGATGTCAGCACGGTGATTGCCACACATTTGAGCCAGATTGTGCAGGAGTATGCCTGGCAGCTGCTGGGGCCTGATGAGGTGCAGACGCTGCTGGAACGCGTCAAGCAGCATTCCCCCAAGTTGGTGGAAGAGCTGATTCCAGAGAAAATACCTTTGGCAACGGTGGTGAAGGTATTGCAGAACCTGTTGCGTGAAAAAGTGCCCATCCGGGATATGCGCACGATTTTGCAGGCGCTGAATGAATGGGCAGAGAAGACTAAAGATGCAGATGAGCTGACCATGCATGTGCGCACAGCCTTGGGGCGTGCCATTATTGAAGAGCTGGTGGGGCCTCATGATCCGGTTCAGGTGATTACACTGGATCCTTCTTTGGAACAGCTGCTATTGCAGGCGGCTCAGAACTCTCCGGCTGGTCAGCTGGTGATTGACCCAGGGCTGGCGGAGCGTCTTTATACGGTTTTGTCTGAGCAGGCACAGAAACTGGAAGCGCAGGGCAAGCCGGCGATTTTACTGGTGGCGCCTCAGATTCGATCCGTTTTAGCGCGCTTGCTGCGTTACAGCCTGCCGAGCCTGCATGTATTGGCCTATACTGAAGTGCCGGAAAACAGGCAGATTGAAGTGGTGGCCTCCGTGGGACAGCCGCAGGAGCAGGATGGCGCATGAAGATTAAACGCTTTCAGGGAAAGACCTTAAGAGCTGCTCTTTCGAAGGTGCGCGCAGAGCTGGGTGAGGATGCGGTGATTCTCTCCACGCAAACCGTTGCAGAAGGGGTTGAGGTGGTGGCAGCCATGGATGAAAGTGCTGATGAGCCACGGGCACCGCAACCGATAACGCCACAGGTGCAGCAGCCCGCTCCCCAGCTGGAAGAGATGGTGCAGGAGTTGGCTCAGATGCGCCAGTTGTTGGAACAGCAGCTGGCAGGGCTGACGTGGGGGCAGACAACTCGGCAAACACCAGAAACGGCGCGGCTGCTGAAAAAAATGCTTTCTTTGGGGCTGGGGTGGGAGTTGGCGCAGAGTTTGCTTGATTCCTATGCGCAGCTGATCGCGCAACAGGGTGAGCAGGCATGGTCGGGTATTCTGAATGCGTTAAGCGAAGGAATTTCCGTTGTACAGCATGACCTGTTGCGTCAAGGCGGCATTGTGGCGCTGGTGGGGCCGACAGGTGTAGGGAAAACCACCACAATCGCCAAGCTGGTGGGGCGTTTTGTCATGCGTCATGGTGCCGGGCAGGTAGCGCTGATTACTACGGACTGTTATAAAATAGGTGCCCAAGCACAGTTACAGACATTCGGGGATCTATTAGGAGTGCCCATCTATGTGGCGCAGTCGCGAGAAGAGCTGGAAACGCTATTGATCAGCCTGAAAGACAGGAAACTTATTTTGATTGATACAGCCGGCATGAGCCAGAAAGACCTTAGAATTACGCAGCAGCTGACTGCGGGATACAGCGGTTTGGTGCCAATTAAAAACTATTTGGTTTTATCTGCGGCGACGCCTTTGAGTGTCATGCGGGAAGTGTATCAGGCTTTCTCCCAGATGCGCCTGCATGGACTGATTTTGACCAAGCTGGATGAGGCGGTGCAACTGGGAGCGGCGCTGACACTGCTTTATGAAACGAAGTTGCCACTGGCGTATCTTTCCGAAGGGCAGCGTGTACCGGAAGATATTCAGGCTGTGAACAAGGATGCTTTATTGGATCAGGCCATCGTATTGGGTCAACAGGGTTCGGATGAGCGTGCGGAAAAGGCTTTGCGTTTAGGGGTAGGAGAGGAGTTTTTCAATGCACAATGATCAGGCCGCCGGATTACGTGCCCTGCAGCAGCAAAAGGCGCAAGCTAACCCCTCTTCTGTAGATGACCCCGTTACTGTGCCGAAAGGGCACCCAGTGCGTGTGCTGGCGGTCACCAGCGGTAAAGGCGGTGTAGGTAAAACCAACGTGTCCGTCAATTTAGGGGTGGCCTTGAGCCAGATGGGGCAGCGCGTATTGCTGATGGATGCAGACATGGGGCTGGCCAATGTAGATATTATGCTGGGGCTGACTCCCAAATATAACCTCTCCCATGTGCTGGATGGTGAAAAAAGCCTGAAGGAGGTGCTGGTTCCTGGGCCTGCGGGGATGAAAATCATTCCTGCCGCCAGCGGTATCAAACGCATGGCAGAGCTCTCTCCTTTGGAAAACGCAGGTATTGTGCATGCGTTTGCGGAGCTGGCAGATGAGCTGGATGTGCTGATTGTGGACACTGCCGCGGGTATTGCCAGCAGTGTGGCAACTTTTTGCCAGGCGGCACAGGAAGTGGTTGTGGTCGTGTGTGATGAGCCTGCTTCTTTGACGGATGCCTATGCTCTTATCAAGGTTTTGAATCGAGATTATCACTTGACCAACTTCAGAGTTCTTTCTAATATGGCGCAGGATGAGCGTCATGGTCGCAAGCTTTTTCTGAAGCTTGCAACAGTCACAGAAAAATTTTTGAATATTCAGATAACGTACCTGGGGACAATTCCTTACGATCCACAGCTTAAGCAGGCTGTGCAAAAACAGGTGCCAGTGACGCTTTATCAGCCCAGTGCGGCTTCTGCCCTGGCATTTAAAAATATTGCCGGACAAGTAGTGCAATGGCCCGTACCGCAGGGTGCCAGTGGTTATATTCAGTTTTTTGTAGAGAATTTATTTCAGGGATGATGGGATACCACATGAAAAAAGGCGCACACGCATATCAGAAAGTTGCCGAAACCACTGCGCCGCAGGTGGGCTCTATTGAGTCCTATATCCCTTTAGTCAAGCGTATTGCCTGGCATCTGAAAGGTCGTCTCCCGGACAGTGTGCTGGTGGATGATCTGATTCAGGCCGGCATGGTAGGGCTGATTGAAGCGATCAATAACTACAAAGAAGGGCAGGGTGCCACGTTTGAAACCTATGCGGGGATTCGTATTCGTGGTGCCATGCTGGATGAGATTCGGAGAGGGGACTGGACACCGCGTTCTGTACACCGCAAAGCGCGGGAGGTTTCTGAGGCAATTGCCGCGGTTGAAGCGCGTGTAGGACGTGAAGCGCGCGATGAGGAGGTTGCCGCAGAGCTTGGGATTTCTCTGGCTGAATACCATAAAATCCTGCAGGATACCAGCTGTGCTCAGCTCTTGTCCATTGATGAACCCGATCATAACGAGCTGGATGAGGATCAGCTGGTCAGTGAAAGGCCAACCCCTGTTGCGGAAGTCACCAGTGAGGCTTTTCAAGGGGCGCTGGCCGAAGAGATTGGACGTTTACCGGAAAAAGAAAAGCTGGTGATGGCGCTTTATTATGATGAAGAGCTTAACCTTAAAGAAATTGGGGAAGTTTTAGGGGTAAGTGAATCTCGCGTCAGTCAGATTCACAGTCAGGCGATCAAACGGCTGCGTGCTCGATTGAAGTCCTGGTTTTAAATTTAGGAGTGAAGTATGAATATAGATCGCGATATTAATATTCTGGTGGTGGATGACTTTTCAACCATGCGCCGCATTGTTAAAAACCTGCTGAAAGAGCTTGGGTTTAAAAACTTTGATGAAGCAGACGACGGTGCGACCGCCTGGCCCATGGTTCAAACCGGTAAGTACCAGTTAATTGTTAGCGATTGGAATATGCCCAAAATGACGGGCATTGAGCTGCTTAAGCGTGTACGTGCGGATGAAAAGCTAAAAGACACGGCTTTTTTGCTGATTACCGCAGAAGCGAAAAAAAGTCAGATTCTGGAAGCCGCGCAAGCCGGTGTGGACGGTTATATTGTTAAGCCCTTTACCGCTGCGACCTTGGCTGAAAAGCTGCAGAAGGTGTTTGAACGCTACAATGCGCGCATGGCCAAAAAGAAAGCAGCGGCTGGAAAATAAATACATGAAGCCAGATCAATTCCTGACCAGAGAAAGATGATACACACATGAAGAAGCTAACATTTGAAACACTCAAGCCACGGGTAGAGGCACTTTGCCAGGCAATGGCAGATAACGATATGGAAGCTGTTGAACAACACTTGGATTGGTTGACGGTATTGCGGGAAATTCAGGTGGCAGAACAGCTTAAAGAGTTGCGAGAGTTGCTGACGATCAATATTGAAGCCTTGCAGCAGGACGAAAGCGTTTTATCCGCCTCATCTCAGCTGACAGATGCTTCAGAGCAGCTGCAGTATGTTTTGGAAACCACGGAAAAAGCAGCGGTTGATACCTTGGATCTTGCCGAGGCCATTGGTGAAGGGTTGGCGGCACTGCGTGATGAGGTGGCAGAGGAGCAGCAGGCAAAGATTGATCACCTGTTGGGGCAGATTCAGGCCTTGATTATGGCACAGGAGTATCAGGATCTGACAGGGCAGGTGCTCAAACGCATGATTCCGGCAATGGAAAAACTGCAACAGATTTTGGAAAAAATGATTGCGGCAGCAGGCCACAATCTTGAAGAGCTGAAACAACAGCAGGGCAATCTGAGTAAAGGAGTCGGCCCGAATGTTACCAGAAAATCCAAGGAGGATGCTGTCAGGGGGCAGGACGAGGTGGATGATTTGCTGGACTCGTTAGGTCTTTAAAATATGATTGTAAAAAAAGCCCGTCAGGGCTTTTTTTATGCCTGCATAACTGGCATGGTCATTGCTTCTCTCTCGAATGCATAAGGTCATATTGTCAATTCACCAACAAGAGGGATAGGGCGGTGGATGAAGAAATTTTGCAGGATTTTCTTGTAGAAGCACAGGATTTGCTGGAACAGTTGAATGAGCAGCTGGTGGATTTGGAGCAGGCACCGGGAGATATGGATCTGCTCAATGCCATCTTTCGTGCATTTCATACCATCAAGGGAGGTGCAGGCTTTATAGGTATCAAGCCGCTGGTAGAAGTCTGCCACCGTGCTGAAAACGTATTTGACAAAATCCGTAATGGAGAGATGGAATATACGCCGGAAGTGGCGGATGTAATTCTTCAGGTGTATGACACCATTCAGGATATTATCCAGCGACTTTCCGATGGGGAGCGGGCGTTTAGCGATGATGTCGTAGAAGCAGGGCTGCTCCAACAGTTGGATACACTGGTAAAAGGTGAAACACTGGAAGCCGGGACAGACGCTGCCGCTGTTGAAGAAGAAGGGCAAACTACATCGGAAAAGGATCAGACATCTGCTGCTGAGGTATCTTTAGAGCTACCGGAAGACTGGGATCCGGATGAGGAAATCACCGATGAAGAGTTTGAGATGCTCTTGCAGATGCGTGAGCAGAAGCTACAAGGGGAAACAGCACAAAAGACACAAAAAGCGGATGCCCAGCCCGCTCAAACTACTGTTGAACCCCCGGTGCAGCAAAGTCAGGCTGCCTCTCAAGCCACACAAGCTTCACAGCAAGGAATGACGACCATGTCAAATGCCTCAAAATCTGCAGCCCAACCCGCTGCGAAGTCAGCCGAACAAAAGCCGGCTCCTAAAGTTGAAGCACACAAGCAAGAAAGCACTGTGCGTGTCGATACCAAACGTCTGGATGAAATCATGAACCTGGTAGGAGAGCTGGTGCTGGTGCGCAACCGTTTGCTGACACTGCGCAACGGTCAGGATGTGAATCTGGAAGAAATTTCCAATGCGGTCTCTAATTTGGATCATGTGACCACCGATCTTCAGGCTGCGGTGATGAAAACGCGTATGCAGCCGGTGAAAAAAGTCTTTGGCCGCTTTCCAAGAGTGGTGCGGGATCTGGCACGCAAACTGGGCAAAGAAATTGAGCTGGAGCTACGCGGCGAGGAAACGGATCTGGATAAGAATTTGGTGGAAGCATTAGCAGATCCACTGGTGCATTTAGTGCGCAACTCTGTGGATCATGGGATTGAATCACCGGAGGAGCGGGTCAAAGCTGGTAAGCCACGTGTCGGTAAGATTATTCTGGCGGCAGAACAGGAAGGAGATCATATTCTGCTGTCCATTACCGATGATGGGAAAGGGATGGATCCTGAAAAACTTAAACGTAAAGCCATTGAAAAAGGCTTGATTGATGAAATGACCGCCGCTCAGATGTCGGATAAAGAGGCATTTGAGCTGATTATGGCGGCTGGGTTCTCGACAGCGGAAGTGATCAGTGATGTTTCCGGCCGTGGTGTAGGCATGGATGTGGTCAAAAGCATGATTACCCGCCTCAACGGCAGTATTGAGATTGACTCCGTGCCCGGGCAGGGTACGCAAATTAAAATCCGTGTGCCGCTGACCTTGGCAATTCTGCCTACCTTAATGGTGGCCTTTGGAGAAGACAGCTACTCCATTCCGCTGACCAGTGTGCAGGAAATCTTTGATTTTGAAGATGAAAATACAAACCGTATAGACGGACAGGTGATGGTGCAGCTGCGAGATCGCAGTATTCCACTTTATTTTCTGAAAGAGTGGCTTGCCCCCGAGCTGCCAGAAAAAGCAAAAGAAGGTGAAGATGAGCACGATAAAGTAGTGATCGTGAACGTAGGCGGGCAGCGCATAGGCCTGGTGGTGGAGCAGGTGCGTGGTCAGGAAGAAGTGGTGATCAAGCCGTTGGGGGTGATGCTGCAAAAGCTTTCCGGTTATGCGGGCGCTACGATTACAGGCAATGGCAGTATTGCTTTGATTTTGGATCTGCCAGGTGTCTTACAGCGTTTTAAACAGGCGTGACAGGTTTTTAAAGGAGTAGAAAAATGCATAAGGTAGAAGAAAAAATACCTGCACAGGAAGACCCATTTCTGACAGCGGCGGAAGCCGCAGAGGAAGAAGCTATCGGGCCGATGCAGCGTTGCGTTCTGTTTAACCTGGATCGAGAAATCTACGGCATTGATGTTTCCAATATCCGTGAAGTGTTGCGGGTAGGGCGTATCCGTAATGTTCCTGGCTCGTATGAAAAAATCCTGGGGGTGATCAATGTGCGCGGTGTGATTGTCACCGTGGTAGACATGCGTCGCATGATTGATGTGCCTGTTTCGGATATTACCGATCGCAGCAGGATTATTATCGTGGAGCTGGATGAAGACCGCCCTGTTGGCCTGTTAGTGGATAATGTGCTGGAAGTCAGAGATATTCCTGAAAAACGCATTGAGCCTCTGGGAGCCGGGCAGGAAGAAAGCAGCCGTTATATTCAGGGGATTGCACACTATATGAATAAGGTGATTATCCTGGTGGATGTGTTTAACCTGGTGGATGAAGAGCAGGAGTAATACATACGGCGTTATCTGTGCTGTTTTAATTGCCAGCAGAGTTGCGCTGTACCGGCAATAAGCCGTGGCCCGGGGCGTTGCAGAAGATCGCCCTCTACTGCATAGATACGGTTGTCATGAACGGCCTTTATCATCGGCCACTTTTTCCAGAAATGCCGCCAGTCAGGGTGGCGTTTTTTTTCTCCGCCTAACAGAATCACTTCCGGGTTGCGTGCAATCACCGCTTCAATATTTACTGTAGGGGCTGGATGCTGGATATCCGCAAAAATATTTTGGCCACCACATAGTGCAATCGCCTGTGTAATAAATTGCTGTGCACCGATGGTCATTAAAGGTGGAAACCATAATTGATAAAAAACAGAGACTTTCTGGCCTGTATGAAAGCGGGCTTTCAGCGCGTCTAGCTGACGCTTTAAGATAGTTGCTACTTTATCCGCATGGGGCTGTGTGCCTAGTATATGACCTAACTGCTGGATTTCTGCGGGAATATCTTCCAGCTTTTCAGGAGCGGATAGAAAGAGTCGGAAGCCCATTTTTTTAAGCCGTTGCAGGGTAGGCTGAGGTGTGCCTCCTTGCCAGGCAATGACTAAATCTGGTTTGAGCTTTAAGAGTGCTTCATGGTTGATACGTGTATAGTCTCCCACTTTGGGCAGGCGGTTAAGTTGGGGCGGAAAATCAGTATAGCTGACCACTCCGATAATACGCTCACATGCGCCCGCAGCACAGACCAACTCACCCGCATGGGGGGCCAGCACAACAATCCGTTGGGGTGCCATTTCCGCCCATAGGTTGATTGAACAGAGCCATAAAAAAAGCCCCAAGACTGGGGCTTTATAATATTGAAGCATCAGAAGCTGCCGCGCAAGCCAATGCGCCACTGAAAGCCTCCAGTATTGTAGCCGTAGCTAGGAGGAGTGTTACCATCAGCAGCCTGATAATAGTCAGTATCAAATAGGTTTATAGCTTTTAAGAAAATATGAAAATGTTTAGTAATATAATACGTGGCTGCAATATCCATGGTTGTGTAATTTCCTATATTATAGCTTGGCACATATAGATTTTTCTGGGAATCATATTTTGCATCATATAAGTCGCCTACATATTTTATTGTTGTATTAACATCCCAACGATTGAATCCTAAGTAATTTAAACGTAAAGTTCCTTTCTGAAATGCTCTATGTGTCAAGTTACCAATATATGGATTATATGCTTCTAACCAATCATAATTGAGTTGGATGTTAAAGTATGAAAAATTATTTTTATAACCTATGCTCCATCCCTTAAAAGTACTTTTATCTTTTAGATTCACATATGTCAATGTTGAATCGAATCCACTATTATATTGGATAAGGTTTTTTGTGGTTTGATAAAAATAACTGATGTTTATTGTTTTCCACTGAAGACTGCTATCCCATCCTTCTGTGCTTTCTGGCTTTAGGTTTTCAGTAAGGCCACCTATTTGATAAGCGGAAGGGGCATTATAGCCTGTGCCATAGTTTGCCTGAATGGATAGGTTTTTTGAAAAAGGATATTTAAAGCCTACTTTTCCTGTAGAGGCATCTTTAAAGCGGTCATAATGGTCGTAACGGATGGCTTCAGTTAGGCTGAGTTTGTCAAAGGTGTGTACATGAGTCAGCCCGACATAGTCATGCCAGTAGGCTTCATTATTACCTTGAATACGTTGATTACCCGCGGCAAACTGGAGCGTATTTTTGGGGTGGTATTGATAGCTAACCTGCCCATTAAAGGTGGTTAAATTGCTTTTGAATGGAGTGCTACCAAAGGCTGAGTAACTGGTGCGGTCGGTAACATATTCAGAGAGGCTTAATTTTCCTTGTAAGTGCTTTTCTTGATAAAAATAGCGCAAACTTTTATTTAAAAAGCGACGTTCGTTATAGTCTGCTGTGCTGTTAGGGTCAGAGGTACTGTCAAAACTGGCAGTAGCCTGGGTGTTATCCACTTTAACTTCAAAGGCATGGTGTTGAACGGGGGTGATGCGTGCTTTAAATCCAAGGCTGTCTTGTGAAAAGCCATCTTTTTCCAGGCCGCTGTCACTGCCTTCATATGGCTTAAGGGCGCTGTAGCCTTCTGTTGACAGGGAGGAAAGGTGTGCGCTGAGCGTGAGCATCTTCGATTTCTTGCTAACAAATGTAGAAATTTGGCGGGTATTGTTACTGCCTGCCGTAATACTAACGCTATTTTGTCCTGCTTGACGGGTGATGATATTGATCACCCCGCCTGAGGCATTGGCTCCCCAAACACCGGATTGTGGGCCTTCAACCACCTCGATGCGTTCTACATTGTCCAGCAACAGGTTCTCGATTTGTGGGGCTAAGGTGGTGCCGGCGGCATCAGCAATCATTTCGCCATCAATCAGGAATAAAATGCCGTTGCCGTTTTGACCGCGTAGATAAACGCTGGTTGCTGTGCCCAGCCCGCCATTGCTGCTGATGGAAATATTCGGTAGGCTATTGAGTGCTTCGGCGACGGTTTCCCAGCCATTTTCTTCAATTTCTTCGCGGGTAATGACATGTGTAATGCTGGTGACAGTCTCTTCAGGCTGTTGCAGATTATTGGGGGTGACGACGACTGGAGGCAGGGTTTCTGCCAGAAGCATTTGGCTGCTTAAGATGCTTGCAATTGCAATGGATAATGAGGATTTTTTCATGGAATGCTCCTTTGTTGTCTGGCAACAAAGGCAAAGAAGGGCAGAGGCATGCTATATGTTATTTGCATGCCAAGTCTACGACCTCCATTGCCCGCCGCAATGTGGTTTGTTTACTGCTATTGCATCAGGCCGGTCTCCGGGCTTGGAAGCTGTTTCACCTCGCCTTCCCTGGGTTGGTGGCTTGTTGAGGTGTCTTCTTCCTTACCGTTGCGGGGGCAGCACCGGACTTGCACCGGTCTTCCCGATTCTCCGCTCGCGCGGCACCTGATGCTGTTAAAAGCGCGTATTTTAGCGCTATTTTTCAATGAAGCAGGTTTTTTAGACAGTGCAGGTAGGCTGTTTCGTCGGGCAGTGCATTATTGCGCTGAGCAGTCCACAAGGCTTCCGCCAGACAGTCCATCATTAAATGTTCCGCCTTATGGGCGCTGCCCTGTTGTAAGGTGAGCTGCCTGTGAATATGGGCAATGCCCGGAGGGCGGTTGGTGGAGACCTGCTCTCTTAAGGCCAGATGCATGCCCATATGCAAAAAAGGGTTGGTCTCTCCCTGTTCAGGAAGATATTCTCCACCTATTTTTTCAGCAGTAATCAAAGCATGATACTCGGGGTGTTCCTGTATAATTTCCGCAATTTGCATTTCTAAAGGATTGAGCGGCTGATTTGCTTGGCGCTTTTGCCAGATATCCACCCAGGCTTGGCGCAGTTGATCTCGATCTTGTGTGAACATGGTGAAACCTCATGTCGATTTTTAAGTCAGAAAAAATTTTATCAGCAGTGCTTAAGGGAAGTGCTATCAATCTCTTGGCGCGGGTAATCAATTATCTGCGCTATGTGGTGATTGCAGTGCTGATTGGTTTTAATGCACAAACGGATGCATTTTTTCTGGCTATGGGGATGCTCGGGTTATTGTTGGTGTTTTCCAGTGCATTAGAGACGCTGGGGGTGCCTCAACTTACTCGAGCGCGTATGGATAATAACTGGACGCAGTTCAGGCAAGTGGCTGCTAAAGTACTGGGGCTGGTGATTGTGGTGGAGGTGCTGGCCATTGTTATTTTTACAGGGGCCTATCCACTCTTTGTAAAAGCGGCAGTAGGGTTTGATGGAGCACACTTACAGTATTACCAGAACTATCTGGTTTATCTGTTTCCCTTTGTTTTGATGAATATCATGTTTCAGTTTTTTGGAGGGATATTACGTAGTTTGCGTCTGTTTACGCTTTATTTTATAGGTGAATTATTGGTGGCTGTTTTAACATTGGGATTGCTTTATCTTCTGTTGAGTCAGTCTCACTCTTATGCATTGCCTTTGGCATTTAATCTGGGCATTGCGGGTGGTGTGCTGCTGCTGGGGGCTTTTGTGGTAAACAAAATCTCATTTAAGCCAGATTTTTCAGGAATAAGGGAGTATGGAAAGTATTGGTTTATGTTGGCGATTATGGCGGGTATTTTTTCACTCAATGGCTTGGTGGATAAGGTATTTGGCTCCCTTTTGGAAAATAAGTCAGTCACAGCATTAACCTATGGTCTGTTATTGGCAAGTGCGCTGTTTAATGTGGTGCGCCCACAGAACTATTACATTACTTACCTTTCCGAGGGGCACACTCGCTATCAGGATGTGGTCAGAATTGGAGCCAAAGTTTTTTTAGTAGGGTTGATTGGAGCTGTAATATTAGCTTTCTTGATGCCTTGGGTAGTAGATCTGTTATTTGGTTATGGTAAGTTTGGCGCGCTGGATCATGGCTTGGTGACATTGTCCGCACAGCTTTATTTGCTGAGTTTGCCTTTTATGATGATTTGGCCTGCTGTTTATCAAGTTTTTCAGATCCGTAGAAAGCTACTCTGGGTGATGTGGGCTGGATTTGGCGGTGTATTGACCAATTTGGGTTTGAATTACTGGTTGGTGGTCATTGAACAGATGGGTATTAAGGGGATCACTTTGGGCACATTTGGTGCCTATTTGGTGATGGTGGTCGTGGGATTGTTGCTATTGAGAAAACTGGACTTTTCTCCCCATTCGCAAAGGTCGTAAATACAGCACTGGTGACATTTGGGTTTTCGAGCTGTGCAGGTATAGCGACCATGGAGGATGAGCAGGTGGTGAGCATCCTTTAAATGGCGCTTGGGGGTGACTTTCATGAGCGCATCTTCCACTTCCCGCGCGGTTTTGCCGGGTGCTAGCTTAGTGCGGTTGGCGACACGGAAAATATGGGTGTCTACGGCAATGACTGGTTCTCCAAATGCAGTGTTGAGGATGACATTGGCGGTTTTTCGACCCACGCCGGGAAGTGCTTCCAACGCTTTGCGGGTGTTGGGTACCTGACCCTTGTATTGTTCTACCAGTATTTGACAGGTTTTGATGATATTGGCGGCTTTACTGTTATAAAGTCCGATGGTTTTAATGTATTCCTTTAGGCCTTCCTCTCCCAATGCCAGAATTTTTTCCGGTGTGTTGGCAACTTTAAAGAGTTTTTCCGTTGCTTTATTAACGCCTTTATCGGTGGCCTGTGCTGAAAGAATAACGGCAATCAGCAGCTCGAAAGGGCTGGTGTAGTTCAGCTCGGTGGTGGGGTTGGGAATGCAGGCCGCCAGCCTGTCAAAAATTTGTGCACGCTTTTGTTGGTTCATGATGGAGTGGCGGTCGTTGTGGTAGAAACAACTTGAATACGTTTGAGTTTTGATTGCTTCTGCAATTCAATCCAGTTTTTCAGGGCAACCAGTAGCCCAAGGCCGATAAAGGCACCAGGTGGAAGCGCGGCAAGCAGTAAGCCACCATCCAGCTCAAAAAGATGCAGTGTCCAGCTTTTGGCATGCTCACCAAACATCAGCCATGCCTGGTCAAACAGGGTGCCTTGGGAAAGCAGCTCCCGCATGGCGCCCAGTAGAACCAGCACGATTAAAAAACCCACGCCCATGGCCAGACCGTCGAGTGCGGATTCCCATACTTTATTTTTGGAAGCAAAAGCTTCTGCCCGGCCAAGGATGACACAGTTGGTGACAATCAGGGGCACGAAAATGCCCAGAAGTTTATGTAGCTCATGCACATAGGCATCCATGAGCATGTCGATTAAGGTGACAGCGGTGGCGATAATGCCGATAAAAATAGGGATGCGTACTTCTCGAGGTACAAAGTTGCGAATCAGTGAGACAATGATATTGGATGTGACCAGCACAAACAGGGTGGCAATGCCCAGGCCGATGCCGTTGACGGTGTTGTTGGTAACCGCTAGCATGGGGCAGAGCCCCAGCAGGGCAACCAGTGCCTGGTTGTTTTGCCACAGGCCATCATAGGTGATTTCTCGGATACGCTCCCAGGTAGATGTCATTGCCAGATCTCCTGTTGGTATTGCTGATAGAACTGCAGTGCCTTTTTCACGGCTTTGACCACGGCACGCGGGGTAATGGTGGCGCCGGTGAATTGATCAAAAACCCCTCCGTCTTTTTTTACATGCCACTGCGCTTCATTTTGTGGTGTCAGGGTCTTGCCATTGAAACTGTCAATCCAGTTTGATTTTGTTTTTTCTATTTTATCCCCAAGGCCGGGGGTTTCTCGATGGGAGAGCACGCGTACGCCGAGAATCCGGCCTTTAGCATCCATGCCGATCAGCAGCCGAATATCACCGCTGTAACCATCCGGTGCAATGGTTTCAAACAGCACGGCAACCGGTTTTCCACCTTTGCGTGCCCGGTAGAGGGTTACGGGTTTGGGGGTGCCCAGGTATTTGGGGGCGGTAATCTTACGGGTGTCATGGAGCAAGTTGTTGTCATAAGCCGTTTGAGGAAGAATTTCGTTGAAATTGGCCAGTAATTCGGCCTTATGCGCTGCTTCTATTTTAGGGGCGACCCATTGGCGTACGGAAACCAGCACAAAAATGGCAACACCGATAAACAGAGCCATTTTTCCACTGGCGCGGAACATATGCTGTAAAAGCTCACGGTTCATTTGACATACCCTTTTACCCGTGGCTGGGTGTATTGGTCAATCAGCGGCACAAAAATATTGGCGAATAGCACGGCAAAGGCGATGCCGTCCGGATAGCTACCCCAAGTACGAATGATATACACCATCACACCTATGAGGGCTGCATAGATAAGTCGGCCTTTAGGTGTGGTGGAGGCGGTGACTGGATCCGTAATAATAAAGAAAGCTGCCAGCATGGTGCCGCCTGAGAGCAGGTGAAACAGAGGCGGGGCATAGTGTAGCGGGTCAATGGTGTGGAATAGCCATGCCAGCAAACCTAACGCACCTAAGAAACCTACGGGATACTGCCAGCGGATGGTGCGTGTCCATAACAGATACAGTCCACCTAACAAGAAGGCAATATTTACCTGTATCCAGCCGTGTCCAGCAATGCCTTGCCAGATGGTTTGGGCATTTTGTAAGGTTTCAGGCACGGGGGTGCCTTGGGTCAATCCTGTTTTAACATGATCCAGCGGGGTAGCACCGGTGACTTGATCAATTAGGGATTGTGGCATGTGGCCGGTGAAGATTTTAATCATGGAGTCCATGATGCTTAAGGTATGCCCGCTCACGGCTGAAGGCAGGGTCCATTGAGTCATTTCCGCCGGAAAGGAAACCAACAGAAAGGCATAGCCGAGCATGGCAGGATTAAAGGGGTTAAACCCAAGCCCACCATAAAGGTGTTTGCCGAAAATCAGCGCAAAGCTGACACCAATGACAATCAGCCACCAGGGGCTTTCTGGCGGGATGCAGAAAGTCAGGCCAGTGACGGTGATGACGGCACTGCCATCCAGTAAGAAGGGTTTTACGGGGCGGCCACGCAGATGCAGCATGGCATACTCCACCACCAGCCCTGTAAGCATGGCCAGCATCCACTGAACGGCAATCCCCCAGCCAAAAAAGTAAATATGCACCAGCAACGGCAGAATGGAGGCAATCTGCACCCTGAGCATGACCTTGGCAACGGAAGTGTCTGCATGAAGGAAGGGGGCGCCGTGTGGAGGCCACTGACTCATGGTGTCTGCTCCTGTTGTTTTGCTTTTGCCTGTTTTTTGGCCTTAAGAGCCGCGGCGCGTTTACGTGCTGCTGCCAAGGCGGCTTTGCGTTTATCTTCCGGGGAAAGGGAGGTTGTCTTTGATACTGTTTCTGCGGTTTGTTCTTTCTGTTTGTGTGCCCGTGCAGCGGCAGCCCGTTTGCGCGCTGCCTCCATAGCGGCTTTGCGTTTATCTTGCGCTGTTTTTTGGTCGCGCTGATCCGGGATGTTGG
>CAYRSN010000001.1:126248-131207 GCA_964427185.1 uncultured Piscirickettsiaceae bacterium
GCGGCTTTGCGTTTATCTTGCGCTGTTTTTTGGTCGCGCTGATCCGGGATGTTGGCTTTTTGTGCGGCAACACGCTTGCGAGCCGCTCCCATGGCCGCTTTACGGGCATCATGTTGGCGTGAGCCGGTATTCGTTTCCTTTTGCGCACGTTTTTTAGCCGCTTCAATGGCGCGTTGACGAGCACTGGATTCTGTGGCCTGTGGTTTGGCGGGCGCCTGTTTTTTTACGGCTGCCTTTTTGGCTTTCAGGCGAGCTTCTTTTTCAGCTTTTTCTTTTGCCAAGCGTGCCTGATGGGCTTCGTGACGGCGGCGTGCGTGTTCCTGAAAGGCCTGTTCTTCCCGCAGCTTTTTAAGCTCGCCTTTGGCATGACGATAGTATTGCACCAGTGGAATATGGCTGGGGCAGACAAAGCTGCAGCAGCCGCATTCGATGCAGTCAAACAGATGTAGTTTTTTCGCTTTATCCCACTCATGGGCGTGGGCATGCCAGTAAAGTTGCTGGGGAAGCAGTTGCACAGGGCAGGCATCCATACATTCGCCACAGCGAATGCAGGGCATGGCGGGTTTTACAGGTTCGGGTGGATTGGCCAGGATGCAGTTGGTGGTTTTAATGACAGGCACCTCATGGCTGACTACTTCATGCCCCATCATGGGGCCGCCCATAATAAGCGGGTAGTCAATTTCGGTATTAGGTTTGGCCATTTTGACCAAGGCGTTAAACGGTGTGCCTAAGAAAGCATCAATATTCATGGGTTCAGTCAGCCCCTCACCACTGACGGTGACATAACGCTTGGTGAGGGGTTCGTGAAATTCGGCAGCTCGATATATGGCAGCGGCGGTGGCCACATTAAACATAAGCAGGCCTACATCCACGGCATGGGCATGAGCCGGAACTTCTATGCCAGTAAGCTGTTCGGTAAGCTGCTTCTGGCCGCCCATGGGATAAACGGTGGGAACAGTTTGGATTTCAATATCCGTGCTTGCTGCGGCTTGGCGCATTTTTTCCAGGGCTTGAGGTTTATTATCCTCTATGCCCACGATGATTTTTGTGGCATCGATACATTGGGCGATGATTTGTGCGCCTTTCAGAATCTCATCCGCCCGTGTCTGCATCAGCAGGTCATCACAGGTGATATAGGGTTCACACTCGGCACCATTGATCAGCAGTGTATGGATTTGTCCTTTTTCTATAGGCAGCTTACGCCAGCTGGGAAAGCCTGCCCCGCCCATGCCGACAATACCTGCTTGCTTGATCATTTCTTTAAGGCTGGTAGGGCAGACGGGGGCTTTTATTTCTTGCGGCATATCACCGGTAGTATCCAGGCCGTCAGGCTCAAGGATAATACACCAGTCCGGCAGGCCGGAGGGGTGGGGCAAGGGGCGCTTCTCAATAGCCTTAATCGTGCCGGAAGTGGGGGCGTGTACGGGTGCGGAAAGACCAGGTGCTGCCTTGGCAATTTGTTGGTGTTTTTTTACTTTTTCACCGGGTTTAACTGTGGGGATAGCGGGGGTACCCAAGTGTTGCTGCAGGGGCAGAATGAGCTCTTTTGGGAAAATGGGGGCATGCAGTGGGTGGCGGGCACTGAGGGATTTTTTGTAGTCTGGATACACGCCACCTGGAAAACGCTTGAGCCAGCGTTTTGCCATGGGATAAATATGGGAGAGTGCTTTAATGAATGCTTTCATGGGCGCGGTGCATCCAGTTTGGGAATGGTAGTGGGCAGGACGGTTTCAGGGTCGGGCCAAATCCAGCTGCGAGGCGTTTCCGGTGCGGGACGCATTTCAATACAGTCTGTAGGACAGACGGGCACGCAGAGTTCACAGCCGGTGCACTCGTTAATTAGGACTGTATGTACCGCTTTGGTGGTGCCCACAATGGCATCGACCGGGCAGGCTTTAATGCAGTGCATGCAGCCAATACAGTCTTGCTCATGGATAAAAGCAACTTTGCGGGTGCTTTCTTTCTCCTCTTCGTTTTCCATGGGTTGAGGCTCAACACCGAGGATTTCGGCAATTTTGAGCATCACGGCTTCTCCACCGGGTGTACATTTGTTGATGGCTTCACCGTTAGCGACGGCTTCCGCATAGGGCTTGCAGCCGGGATAGCCGCACTGGCCACATTGAATCTGCGGCAGTATTTTGTCAACTTCTTCAACGACTGGCGGCGCTTCCACGCGGAATTTGACAGCCGCATATCCTAATAACAGGCCGAATAAGACGGCAAGCCCTAAGAAGATCAATATGGCGCTTATCATTTCACTAACCCGCTAAAGCCCATAAATGCCAGTGACATGAGTCCCGCGGTAATCAGTGCAACGGGGGCACCTTGAAAGGGGCGGGGTACATCTGCCACGGCAATACGTTCTCGCATGGCGGCAAAGGCTACCAGCACCAAGGTAAAGCCCAGGGATGCACCCAGACCATAGAAGGCGGATTCGATTAAATTATTCTGCTCTCCTACATTTAATAGTGCCACACCCAAAACGGCACAGTTGGTGGTGATCAGCGGCAGATAGATACCCAATACTTGATACAGTGCAGGGCTTGTTTTATGAATGGCCATTTCCGTAAAGCCTACCACGGCGGCAATGGCAATGATAAATGCAATGGTTTTCAGGTAAGCCAGGTCAAAAGGTGCCAACAGATAGGTGTAAATTAGGTAGCTAAGTACGGCGCTGAGTGTCAATACAAAGGTAGTGGCCAGTCCCATGCCCAAGGCAGCATCGGTCTTTTTGGAAACACCCATAAAAGGGCACAGACCGAGGAATTTCACCAGGACGAAGTTATTGACCAGGACGGTGCTAATCAGAATCAGGAAATAGCTTTCCAAGGCCTGCCTCGTGGTGTTAGTCGTTAAACCGCACATTATAGGGTGAGAATGGCTTATGAGGGATAAGTAAAATTTATTGCAAAAAAAAACAGTGGGTTTGGAGATTGTCTATAATTTCCGTGCAAAATTTAGCTTGTGTCAGTTGAGAATTTTACTATGTGCGGAATTGTTGGTGGTATTGCTTGTGTTGATGTAGTGCCCGTGTTGCTGGACGGACTGCGCCGTTTGGAATACAGAGGGTACGACTCGGCTGGGATTGCTATTCTGGAGAAGCATAATCGGTTAAAAAGGGTGCGTGCATTGGGCAAAATCAATGCGCTGGCCGAAAAAATTAGTCAACTAGAGGGGTTTTCCGGTTATGTGGGGATTGCCCATACCCGTTGGGCCACGCATGGCTCACCTGAAGAGCGCAATGCACATCCTCATATTTGCAATCAGCGTATTGCTGTAGTGCATAACGGCATTATCGAAAACTATCAGCAGCTTAAGGCTGAGCAACTTAAGCAGGGGTATGTGTTTACGTCTGATACGGATACCGAGGTTATTGCTCATGCCATTGAGGCGCAATTGCGAAAAATGGATGATTTATTGGTGGCAGTGCGCCAGGCCGTTGCGCAGTTTGAAGGGGCCTATGCACTGGGCGTGATTTCACCTGTGCAGCCAGATTGTATTGTGGCGGCGCGTAAGGGAAGCCCATTGGTGATTGGCCTGGCTGAAAATGGCCACTATTTGGCTTCAGATGTAGCGGCACTTTTGCCGGTGGCGCAGCGTTTTATTTTTTTGGAGGAGGGGGATATTGCCCTTTTGACAGAGGAGACTGTGCAGATTTGGGACGAGGCAGGGGCAGCAGTTGAGCGTCCTGTTAAAACCTCCTCGCTTTCTGCCGCTGCAGTTGAGCTGGGCGAGCATCGTCACTATATGCATAAAGAGATTCATGAGCAACCTCAAGCGGTGATTGATACTTTAGAAGGGCGGGTAACCCATTCTCAAGTATTGCCCAATATTTTTGGCGCAGGAAGTGATGAGGTTTTTAAACAGATTAAGCGGGCTCAGATTGTAGCTTGCGGCACAAGTTATCATGCTGGATTAGTTGCCAAGTATTGGTTTGAAGATATTATTAGCCTGCCATGTCAAGTGGAAGTGGCCAGTGAATACCGTTATAGAAATCCAGTGCTGGAAGATCAAACGCTATTTATCACCATTAGCCAATCTGGGGAGACTGCCGATACCCTTGCGGCACTTCGGTTGGTGAAAAAACGCAGAACACAATCAGGCTTGGCTGTACCGACATTAACTATTTGTAATGTACCTGAGTCAAGTTTGACAAGGGAAAGCGATTTGATTTGTTTGACCCATGCGGGTCCTGAAATTGGTGTGGCTTCTACCAAAGCATTTACCACTCAGCTGGTCGTGTTGGCATTATTGCTGGTATTAATTGGGCGAGCGCAGTCAAGGTTGGATACGGAACGAGAAGGTTGCATTGTTGAAGGCCTGCACCGTTTGCCTGGTTTGATTCAGGGTGTTTTTAAATATGAACAGGTCATAGAGCATTTGGCGCAGCAATTATCAAATAAAGAGCATATGTTGTTTCTTGGGCGGGGCACGCATTATTCCATTGCCATGGAAGGCGCGCTTAAGCTGAAAGAAATTAGCTATATCCATGCTGAAGCCTATCCAGCTGGTGAGCTAAAACATGGTCCATTGGCATTGATAGATGAGAATATGCCGGTGATTGCTGTAGCACCGAATGATGAACTGCTTGAAAAGCTCAAATCCAACCTTCAGGAAGTTTCTGCTCGTGGGGGGCAAATGATCGTCTTTGAAGATGAAGAAGCTGAAGTGGTTGTAGAAAAAAATATAGAAGTCATTAAAGTTACCAAAAATGTAGGGCGTATTACCGCCCCTATTGTACTCAATGTTCCGTTACAATTATTGGCATACTATGTGGCCTTGGCAAAAGGTACTGATGTGGATCAGCCGAGAAATTTGGCTAAAAGTGTGACGGTAGAATAGTATTTGTAAGGTTCCGGATGATTCGATCGCAATAAGGAGTTATCCTTATTTCCAGGCTTTGATGCTTATGGCCAAAGCAGGTATGACCCGAATTCATCCAGAGGATTGACTATGAAC
>CAYRSN010000002.1:0-47651 GCA_964427185.1 uncultured Piscirickettsiaceae bacterium
TTCAGTTTAGTTGAATTATCCGCCTTGCAGGATGATAACAGTGGCCAGCCCCAGCAGGGCAAAAAAGCCCATGGTATCTGTGACTGTGGTCAGCATCAGGCCGGAGGCTAGGGCAGGATCGATTTTAAAGCGCTCCAGCATGATGGGGATCAATGCACCGGCCACGGCTCCGGAGACCAGATTGACAAGAATCGCTGCACCGAACACAAGCCCGAGTATGGCATTATCAAACCACCACCAGGCAAAGATGCCGGTCAGGACAGCCCATAGCAATCCATTCAGAAACCCAACGGTGACCTCTTTCATGACCAGAGAGCGCATATTGGAGCTGGTGAGTGTGCCTGTGGCCATGGCGCGGATGACAATGGTGGCGGTTTGCGTGCCGCCGATCCCCCCCATGCTGGCGACAATGGGCATCATCAGCGCCAGAGCGACGATTTTGTCCAATGTGTCTTCAAATAGGCTGGCCACCCAGGCGGCGAAAACCGCGGTGAGCAGGTTGATCCCTAACCAGAAAGCACGGCGTTTGGCTGAGACCAGCGGCGGCGCAAAAATATCTTCATCTTCATCCAGACCAGCCTGAGCCATTTGAGCGTGTTCGGCCTCTTCACGGATAATATCGACCACATCATCGATGGTAATGCGCCCAAGAATATGGTTTTCACTGTCCACAACGGCTACATCCACCCAGTCATTCTGCTCAAACAGACGGGCGACTTCTTTTACAGGGGTGAGCACATGCACAGGGGGCTTGGAGGCGTCTAACAGCGCCTCAATTAAAGTGTCTTCTTCATGGGTGAGTAGATCTGTCAGTTTGACAATGCCTTGATAGTGATTGTGACGATCCCGCACAAAAAGGCTGACAAGCTGTTCGGGCAGCTTGCCAAGCTGACGCAGGTAACGCAGGACGGTTTCAACGGTCACATCTGCGCGGACAGTGATGAGATCTGTGTTCATGATACCGCCGGCGGTGTCCTCCGGGTAGGACATGGCGGTTTCTACTGCGTGGCGCTCATCCTCATCCAGTGCATCCAGCAAGATGGTTTTGTGCTCATCGGAAAGGGATTGGGCGATGTCAACCAGGTCGTCCGTATCCAGCCCATCTGCCAGCTCTTCGATCTCTTCTTTTTCCAAGGTTTGCAGCAGTTTGCCGCGTACCTCGTCATTGAGATGCGCCAGCACCTCTCCGTGAATGGCATGATCTACGTGTGCCCAGATAACATGACGCAGTTCAGGCGGTGTGGTCTCCAGCAGCTCGGCAATTTGTTCGGGCACAAGCTCTTTGAGCAGCGCCTCAAGCCTCAGCCCATCCTCTTCTTTTGCCGCCTGGAGAATCTGTTCGACAATTTGTTCTTTCTGTTCTTGCGTTAGCGTAACTTCGCCCATGATATTTCCTTTGTATGCGGCGTTATTTTAAAGTGGTTAAGGCACCTCCGCAAAACCTTGAATGTGCTCGCGTTGCGTGTGCGATGGCGGCAGATGCAAGACGCGAGTCGCAGGATTGTGTGCCCAATTCAAGGCGAGCAACACAGCAGATGCCGCCATCCCACCGCAACCCGCAGGGACAGGGTGATTTCGGCTCAATGCCTGTGTTGCGCCTCACTCGCATAGAATAACTATGCCACGTTCGGCGCGCCTTGGCCTGAACCAAAATCGCCACTGTCGCGACCGTTCAGGGTTTTGCGGAGGTGCCTTAAGGGAGTGAAAGGTTGAAATATTGGGGTAAAAAGATTCCTTTTCAAGTATCAAAGCAAGCAGATGTGCGTGGTATCATATGGCAAATTTTCAGGGAGCAGAGCATGGCGCTGAAATTTGGAAGAATTCTGGTGAAATTGAGCGGTGAGGCCTTGCAGGGGTCTGAGGCATTTGGATTGGATGCTTCGACGCTTGCACAGGTGGCGGCTCAGATCAAACAGGTCTATGACCGTGGTGTGGAAATCGGACTGGTTGTCGGTGGCGGAAATATTTTTCGGGGTGCACAGATTGATAATGCCCAAATTGACCGGGTGACCAAGGATCAGATGGGCATGATGGCAACTGTCATCAATGGACTGGCCTTGCGTGATGTATTGTCTGCCCACGGTATGCCGACGGTGTTGATGTCTGCTATTCCCATGCAGGAGGTTGCGCGGCCTGTCGATGCTATGGCCGCACGGGAAGCGCTGGCAGCAGGCAAGATTGTGATTTTTTCGGGCGGTACGGGAAACCCCTTTGTGACGACGGATACGGCAGCCACCTTGAGAGGTGTGGAAATCGCAGCCGATGTGGTCATTAAAGCTACAAAGGTAGATGGCATTTATACGGACGATCCTTTTAAAAACCCCGAGGCAACACGCTTTGATGTTTTAAGTTATGACGAAGTGATTCGTCGCAACCTTCAGGTAATGGATCTGGCAGCTTTTGCCATGTGTCGTGAACAGAATATGCCGATCGTGGTGGCCGACATGTTTAAAGCTGGTGCACTATTGAAAATCGTTTCAGGTGAAGCGGAAGGCACATTAGTAACAGGAGCAGAAGTATGATTAAAGAAATTTTGCAGGATGCGGAAAGCCGCATGAAAAAAAGTATTGAGAGCCTGGAAGACCAGTTCTCCAAAATTCGTACAGGGCGTGCACACCCGAGCATTCTGGATACGATCAAGGTGGAATATTACGGCTCGGAAGTGCCGGTATCTCAGGTGGCTAATGTAACGGTAGAAGATGCACGGACACTGGTTGTGCAGCCTTGGGAGCAGCAGATGGTGGCGGTGATTGAAAAGGCCATTATGACATCAGATCTGGGAGTTAATCCGGTGACTGTGGGCAATGTGATGCGGATTCCACTGCCACCACTGACCGAAGAGCGTCGTCGAGAGTTGATCAAAGTGGCGCGTGCGGAGGCTGAGCATGCGCGGGTTGCTATCCGCAATATTCGTCGTGATGCTAATGGCGACGTGAAAGATCTGTTGAAAGCGAAAGAGATCAGTGAAGATGAAGCACGCCGTGCGGAAGAGCAGGTGCAGAAGCTCACGGATAAATATGTTGAGCAGGTGGAAGCGCGCCTGAAGGAAAAAGAAGCAGCGTTGCTGGATGTCTGAGTCGGCACATACTCGGCGCCCTCGCCATGTTGCCATTATTATGGATGGTAATGGGCGCTGGGCTAAAAAGCGCATGATGCCACGCATTATGGGACACCGGCAGGGGGCTGTGCGTGTGCGTGAAGTTGTACAGGCAAGTGTGGAATGCGGTATTGAAGTTTTAAGCCTGTTTGCATTCAGTACGGAAAACTGGCAGCGCCCACAGGAAGAGGTGTCCGGGCTGATGCGCCTGTTTCTGGAGTCGCTCAAAAAAGAGCGGGATGCGTTACATAAGAATAATATCCGTTTACGGGTGATAGGCGATCGGAGCCGCTTTGCAGCGGAAATTCAGCAGGAAATTGAAGCAGCGGAAGCCCTGACGCAAAATAATCACGGTATGGTGCTAAATATTGCGGCGAATTATGGCGGACGCTGGGATATTGTGCAGGCTGTGCAGCGTTATTATCAGGCACAGGGTCAGCAGCAGGCGCAGGCGATCACCGCCGAAGCGCTGGAGGCTTATCTTTCTACGGCTGGGCTGCCAGAGCCCGATCTGCTGATTCGCACGGGGGGAGAGCACCGGATCAGTAATTTCATGATCTGGCAATTGGCTTATACCGAGCTTTATTTTACCGATACCTTCTGGCCGGATTTTGACCGGAGTGCTTATCAGGCCGCCTTGGAGGATTACGCGGTGCGCCAACGGCGTTTTGGCCGGGTGGAGGCCTGAGCGGTGTTGAAAACACGTCTTATTTCTGCTGTTATCCTGCTTGTGTTGCTCGCTTTTCTGCTGGGCATGGGGCATAGTGGGATTTGGCAGGTTGCACTCAGTGTACTGGTTGGGCTGGCAGCCTGGGAGTGGGCGCGTCTAAGTGGGCTTGAGTCACAGTCTGGGCGTTGGGGATATGGCATTGCACTGACCCTGTTTACCTATTGGGGGCTGGTGCAGCATGTGCATGACAGCCTGCTGGTCTGGCTGCTGGTGGCCTGGCTGGGGGTGGTGCCAATACTGTTTTATCAGCATGTTCGCTCGGCAGGAAAGTGGCGTTTGGGACAGCTGCCGCTGTTAATGCTTGGGGTGGTGGTGTTGTTTCCATTTGCATGGTCGCTATTTCATGGGTTGATACGTTTTGGCACGTTAGAAGTACTATGGTGGATGGCGATGGTTTGGGCAGCGGATACAGGTGCTTATTTTGCCGGCCGTCAGTTTGGGCGGCATAAGCTGGCACAGATGATCAGCCCCGGCAAAACCTGGGAGGGCGTTGCAGGGGGTGCACTGGCTGCCATGAGTGTCGCAGGCATAGGAGGGCTGTGGTTCGAGACCACTTGGTGGCAGGTGCTCTTACTGGGGGGGATTGCTGCGGTTTCCTTTGTGGGGGATCTGCTGGAGAGTTTGCTGAAGCGTTGGGCCGGCTTAAAAGACAGCAGCCACTTGATTCCGGGACATGGCGGTGTGCTGGATCGTATCGATAGCCTTCTATTTGCGCTGCCTTGGATGTGGCTGGTGATGATGGGGGGTGTGTGAGTATTCTGTATAGCCTATTGGGGTTTGCGCTGATGCTGGGCGTGCTAGTCTTTGTGCATGAGTGGGGGCACTATATTGTTGCACGTCTGTTTAATGTAAAAGTCATGCGCTTTTCCATTGGGTTTGGTCCTGTAATTGCCCGTTTCCAGCGGGGAGAGACTGAGTGGGCGCTCAGTGCAATTCCTCTGGGGGGGTATGTCAAAATGCTGGATGAGCGAGAGCAGCCTGTTTCATCTGCCGAGCGAGATCGAGCGTTCAGTGCACTGGCTCCCTGGAAGCGCATTTTAATTGTGCTGGCAGGGCCGTTGATTAACCTGCTGTTTGCCTGGGTGCTGTTTGCGTTGGTGTATTGGGTGGGGTATGACACAATTCGTCCGGTAATCAGTGAACAGCAACGTCCGGATGTGCCCATTGTGCTTTCGCATGTGGATGCAACACCTGTCTGGAGCTGGGGAGATGTGCAGACACAGGTGATGAAAGCTGCTCTGCAGGGAGCGCCTACACAACTTACACTTCAAGGCAAAATTTGGCCTGATTGGCAGCCTTGGCAAAAATGGGTGACACTGGAAACCTTTGATATTGATCAGGGGCTGTATGCATGGCTGGCCTCTCAGGGGTTGCAGCCAGCTTCACCGCCGATGCTGCCGCGGGTGGGGCAGGTGATGCCGGACAGTCCGGCTGAACAGGCAGGTTTACGTGCAGGGGATATGATCCTGGCTGTAAATGATCGCCCTGTTTCCTCCTGGCAGGCACTGGTAGCGATGATTGCGCAATATCCACATAAACAGGTGATCTTGCAGGTGTCGAGGCAGGGCGTGGTGTTGGAGTTGCCTGTCACCATCGGTGTACATCCAGATAAGCGCGGCGAGGTAAAAGGGTTTTTGGGTGTGGGCGTAGATGTTGCCGAGGCGGTTCCCCCCGAGTTTAAATCTCATGTGGCCTATGCGCTGCCGCAAGCGCTTGAAAAAGGGTTACAGCGCGGTATGGATATGCTCTCCATGACGTTGGATGTCATGATGAAAATGCTGACGGGGCAGGCGAGTTTGCAGAATTTGTCCGGGCCCGTTAGTATTGCGCAGTTTTCGGGGCAGGCGCTGGCGCAAGGCTGGGTGAGCTTTGTGCTTTTGATGGCGCTGTTAAGTTTAAGCCTTGGGGTGTTGAATTTATTGCCTATTCCTATGTTAGATGGTGGGCATATTGTGATGGATTTATATGCCTGGATACGTGGGAAGCCTTTGCCTGAAACGATTCAAAACGGTGCTTATAAACTTGGATTAGCGGTGCTGCTTTTTTTAACTTTTTTGGCGTTGACCAACGATATGGTGCGTTTGCTGCATGATTAAATCAAGATGGATAGCGGGTGTTTTGTGTTGGATGTGGGTGGCGGCGGCCTTGGCGGCATTCGCGCCGTTTAAAGTGCACCAGATTGAAATTAAAGGCAATCAGCGTATAGGGGATCAAACGATCTTTAACTATCTGCCGGTTGAAAAGGGGCAGATTCTAGACAGCGACAAAGCAGCAGATGCGTTACGGGCACTTTATGCGACAGGCTTTTTTAAGACGGCAGCGCTATTTAATGAGAATGGTGTACTGGTGATTAAAGTAGTGGAGCGTCCGACGATTGCCGATGTAAAGATTGAGGGTAACAGCCTGATCAATACGGAAGATTTGGAGAAGGGGCTGGAAGCCATAGGTATTAAGAAAGGACAGCTGTTCAGTATAGTCAAAGCCGATCAGATGGTGAAGGAATTACGCCATCAGTATGAGAACATGGGATATTACGGTGCGAAAATTGAAATTAAAACAGAGACGCTGCCGCGTAATCGCGTTGCGCTGCTACTGAAAATTAACGAAGGGCAGTCGGCGACATTAGGGCGCATTACCTTTACAGGCAACCAGGCTTTTGATGATCGGACACTGCGTGCTCAGATGCAGCTGCACCCTGGAGCGCAATATGCGCAAGATCAGCTGCGCGGTGACCTGGATACATTGCAGAGCTTTTATCTGAATAAAGGCTTTGCGGCTTTTAAATTACGCTCTACCCAGGTGCGTCTGTCCCCGGATAAACAAAAGGTCTACCTCACGATTAACCTGCATGAGGGGCAAGTTTATCATTTCAAGCAAGTGGTGCTGAAAGGTGAGCTGAAACTGCCACGAGCATTGTTGGAGTCGCTAATCACGGTTCAGCCGGGGCAGCGCTTTTCACGGCAGGCCATTATCGAAAGCATGAACGCCTTGCTGGACAAATATAGTGAGCATGCCTATGCCAATGCACGGGTTGTGCCTCAGGTTATCCTGGATGATGCGGCACGTACCGTGGATTTGACCTTTTATGTGCAGCCAGGCAGCCGTGTCTATGTGCGCTATATCAAACTGGAAGGCAATACGCGCACACGGGATCATGTGATTCGTCGCGAGCTTCGCCAGCTGGAAGCCGCCCCCTACTCTCAAACAATGGTGAAGCTGTCTAAAAAACGGTTGCGTAAACTGGGGTACTTTAAACAGGTTGAGATTATGCCAACCCCGGTTGCGGAAGACATGGTGGATTTGCGCGTGAGGGTGGAAGAGCAGCCGACAGGCTCGTTAACAGCTTCGATCGGATACTCTCAATTATATGGTGTCAGCCTTTCTTTAAGTGTGGCCGAGCGTAACGTGCTGGGCAGTGGTGCCACCATGAGTATTAAGGCGACCACCAACAGCTCCAGCAAAAACTTGGACTTAAGCCTGACGAATCCTTATTTCACACCGAATGGAGTCAGCCTGGGGGTGGGCGGATTCTGGCGTGAAGTGAATGCGGATGAGTTGTATATTGCCAACTACACACTGAATACGTTGGGCGGGAAGGTATTTGGCAGTGTTCCACTGGATGAGGACAGCCGCTTCAGCTATGGTGTGCAGTTGAAGCGCGATGAACTTGTATGCGGTGAAACGTTTACAACTTGTAATGATTTTGTTGCGCAGTTTGGCGAGCAGGTGGTGGCACCGTCGGTGAACCTGGGGTGGTCGCTGAATTCTACCAATGCCTTTTATTTTCCCACGAAAGGGTATCGCTTGAGTGCTTCGCTGGATGTCACCCCCACGTCTGACCAGGATTTTGGATATGGCAAGCTGTTTTTATCCGGGCGTGTATTTTTTCCGCTTACGCGGGCGCTCAGCCTGAAAGTAAAAGCGGAAGCTGCTTATGGCGCGGGGGTTGGTGCGTTGGAGAATTTGCCGTTTTATGAGCGTTTTTATGCGGGGGGAATCAGCTCTGTACGAGGCTTTGAGCCGAACAGTCTGGGTGAACACTATGATTTAATCACAGATGGTACGGATGTAGCCAAAGGTGGGGATTTCAAACTGGTTGGCACCTTTGCGCTGATTTCACCTTTTCCATTTATTGAGGATTCCAGCAACTTACGGGTGAGTCTGTATACGGATTATGGCTATGTCTATCCTGATGTGGAGCAGTTCAATGCAGATGAATTGAGAGTTTCAGTGGGTGTGATGCTGAATTGGATCACACCAGTTGGGCCTTTGGCGTTATCATTTGCGAAACCGATTCGCTATGACGATAATGACAGGTTGCAGCAGTTTCAATTTAGTTTAGGGATGCCGTTCTGATGAAGGTTTTAAAACATTTTTTAGGGGCATGTGCCCTATTTTCCGTGTTGGCACTGCCTGTGCATTCGGCAGAAGGCGCAAAAGTAGGTGTGGTCAATGTCAATATGCTGATTGAGCAGGCACCGCAAGCACAGGCAGCCAGTCAGCGCTTGGAAAAAGAGTTTGCACCACAGCAGGCGCAGTTGCAGCAGATGATTAAAAAACTGGAAAAGCTGCAGTCGGAATATCAGAAAAACAGCCTGGCGCTTTCGGCAGAACAGAAACTGGCAAAGGAGCGGGAGATCACTCTGCTGACGCGTGAAGTCCAGCGGCGTAGAGCGGATATTCAGGAGTTGGTGAATCTACGTCGCAATGAGGAGCTGGCAAAGCTACAGGCTCTAATTAACCAGGCAATTCGTCAGATCGGCAAGCAGGAGCAGTATGATCTGATTCTGTATGATGGGATTGCCTTCAGCAGTGAACGTATTGATCTGACTCAGAAAATCTTAGCGTACCTGAAAAAACTTCAGGCGCAGAAAAAGAAAAGTTTCAACCAGTAAATAGCCCATGATGCAATTAAAGGATCTGTGCACGGCGTTGCAACAGGCCGGTGTTGAAGTGCTGGCATGTGAAGCTGATGAAAAATCTCCACTTGTTTTAGAGCGTGTTGCTGACTTGGAGACAGCTGATGCGGCTGCTCTGAGCTTTTTGGCCAACCCTAAATATCTGAAGGCGTTGGCGCATACTCAAGCAGGGGCTGTGCTGGTTAGAGAAGCGCATGCGGCATCCGTACCAGCCGGTGTGGTTGCGATCGTAGTAGATGACCCTTATTTTGCGTATGCCATTGCGGCACGTTTGCTGCACCCTGAAAAAAGGCCGGCTGCAGGTATTCACCCTACAGCGCTGGTTTCTCCCCGAGCAAAGGTGGCAGACAGTGCTGTGATTGGCCCGGGTGTGGTTGTCGGAGATGACAGTGTTATCGATGAGAATGTCTGGATTGAAGCGCATTGCGTGATTGGGGCGGGCGTACATCTGGCTTCGCAAGTGCATTTGGAACCCCATGTAACCTTATATGAAGGTGTGCAGATTGGTGAGCAAACCCGCATTAAAGCGGGTGCGGTGATTGGATCGGATGGGTTTGGGTTTGCACCCCGTCAGGGGCGTTGGCAGCCAGTGCCTCAGCTTGGCAGTGTAAAAATCGGCAAGCGGTGTTCCATTGGTGCTAATACTACGATTGATCGCGGAGCGCTGGGAGATACGGTGATTGGGGATGATGTCATTATTGATAACCTTGTGCACTTAGCGCATAACGTTAAAGTGGGACAAGGCTCTGCAATTGTGGCTCAAGTTGGCATTTCCGGCAGTACGGAAATAGGCGCTCATTGTGTTTTTGCCGGGCAGTCTGCTGCAACAGGGCACTTGAAAATTGCCGATGGCGTTCAGATTATGGGGCGCGGTGTGGCTTCTACGGATATTAAGTCACCGGGACAGTATGGCGGTTTTCCGCTGATGCCCCAGAAAGCGTGGCAGAAAAAGGCGGTTTATGAACGCAACCTGCCCAAATTGGCAAAAGAGGTTAAAGCGCTGAAACAACAGCTTGCCACGTTGCAGAAAAAATTAGAAGAACTCGATTAAGGAACGATCAACTATGTTAACTGTTACGGATATTTTTGAATACCTGCCTCATCGTTACCCTTTTTTGCTGGTAGACCGTGTTGTGGAGTGTGTAGAAGGCGATTACCTGAAGGCTTATAAGAACATCACCTACAATGAACCTCAGTTCACCGGTCACTTTCCCAAGCATCCTATTTTCCCCGGTGTCATGATTATCGAGGCCATGGCGCAGTGTACGGGTATTCTGGCGTTCAGAACGAAAGGTGTGAAACCGGACGGCTCTTCCATGTACTACCTGGCAGCCGTGGATAACTGCCGCTTTCGTCGTCCGGCGATTCCGGGCGACAGGCTGGATTTTGAGGTTAAAACCTCCGGTAATAAACGGGGAATCTGGCGCTTTGAGTGCAAAACCTTTGTGGATGGCAAAGAAATTGCCAATGCAGATCTGCTATGTGCAGAACGTAAGGTTTAAGTGTTATGGCGCTGATCCATCCAACCGCACTGATTGACCCAAAAGCAGAGTTGGACGAAGGGGTCAGAGTTGGGGCGTATAGCATTATCGGATCCGATGTGAAAATCGGGGCTGGGACGGTTGTCGGTCCTCATGTGGTGATTGAGGGGCCGACGGTTATTGGTGAAAACAACCGTTTTTTCCAGTTTGGCTCTATCGGTGCTGCGCCTCAGGATAAGAAATACAGCCAAGAGCCTACCCGACTGGTTATTGGAGACAACAACACCTTCCGAGAGAATGTCACCTTAAACCGCGGTACGGTGCAAGACCGGGGGGAAACAACCATTGGCAATGATAACTGGGTGATGGCGGGCGTACATATTGCCCATGATTGTGTAGTCGGTAACCATACGATTTTCGCCAATGCTTCCGCTTTGGCGGGGCATGTGGTGGTGCACGACTGGGCAATTCTGGGAGGCTATACTCTGGTGCATCAGTTTTGTCATATCGGTGCCCATAGTTTTTGCGGTATGGGAAGTGTCATTAACCAGGACGTGCCGAATTTTGTTGTCGTTTCGGGGAATCTGGCCGAGCCACGCGGTATTAACAAGGAAGGTCTGAAGCGCCGCGGCTTCAGCAGTACCCAGATCAGTATCATCAAAAAGGCTTATCGCGCGCTCTATCGAGTGGGTAATCGCATGGAGCAGGCTATTGAAGAAATCGAGCTGATCAATGACGAACAAGGCACACTAGATGAGCTGATCGCCTTTCTTAAACACTCAAAGCGAGGCATTGTGCGTTAAATGCACCGCCCTTTAACCATCGCACTGGTTGCAGGTGAGATTTCTGGAGATCAGTTGGGGGCAGAGCTTATCTCTGCATTGAAAGCGGCCTATCCTGAAGCGCGGTTTGTGGGGATCGGCGGTAAAAACATGCAGGCACAAGGGCTTGAAAGCTGGTATGACATGGCGCAGCTTTCGGTCATGGGTTTTGGTGAGGTGATCCGCCATCTGCCGCGTTTGCTAAAACTTCGTAAAACCCTTATTCAACAGCTTTTGCTGCTTCAGCCGGACCTGTTTATCGGAGTTGATGCGCCGGATTTTAATTTAACCGTAGAAGGTGCCTTAAAAGACAAGGGCATCCCTTCTGTTCATTACGTAGGGCCTTCTGTCTGGGCATGGCGTGAAAAGCGCCTGCTGAAACTCAAGGAAAAAGTCAACGGAGTCTTGCTGTTATTTCCTTTTGAGCCGCCGCTGTATGCAAAATATGAGATTCCCGCGGCATTTGTAGGGCACCCTTTAGCGCAGCGCATTCCTTTTCAACCGAATCGGCAACAGGCGCGGCAAAAACTCGGCCTTGCGGAAGGTACACAGGTAACGGCTTTATTGCCAGGCTCCCGTGCAGGGGAGGTGAGCCGTATTCTGCCGGAATTTTTCAAAATGATCCCGCTGGTGCTGGATATACACCCGGGGATGCAGTTTTTACTGCCAACAGCCAATGCGCAGATAGACCACTATGTCAAAACAGCGCTGGCCGACTGGCCGGAGCGTCTGCCTGTAGAAGTGATTGCTCAAGGTATGGGGGATGTGTTGCAAGCGGCTGATCAGGCGGTAGTTTTTTCGGGTACGGCAACGCTTGAGACAGCTTTATATAAGTGCCCCATGCTCATTACGGCAAAAGTACATCCTCTGACTTACTGGATTGCCAAACACCTGGTCACAACGCAATGGGTGGGCTTGCCCAATGTGTTGGCAGGCAAGGAGGTTGTGCCGGAGCTGATTCAACAGGAAGCACGGGCATCACGTCTGGCTGTCAAGCTGGGGCAGCTGGTGCTGGATCAGCGGCAGCGACAACGGCAATTGGAAGCTTTTGAGGTGATGCACCACCAGTTGGCACAGCCTGCTGGAAAGCGAGCCATAGCTGCCATGCGTGAGTGGGGGGTGTTGCCTTGAAGCAGCAGTCGTTGTGCTTAGAGCATGCGTCTGTAATCGTGGGAGTAGATGAAGTAGGGCGTGGCCCTTTGGTGGGGAATGTGGTGGCAGCGGCTGTTGTTTTGCCTGCTAACCATGGTTTATCGCTCAGGGATTCCAAGAAGCTCAGCGCACGTCGGCGGGAGCAGCTGGAAGTGCACATTAAGCAGACAGCGCTTGCCTGGTCGTTGGGGGAGGCATTGCCGGAAGAGATTGATGCATTGAATATTCTTCAGGCGACCTTGCTTGCCATGCAGCGGGCGGTGGCGGGTATTGGTATTCCCTTTGATAAGATTTTGGTGGATGGTAACCGCTGCCCAACGTTTTCATGCCCTTGTGAGGCGGTTGTCAAAGGGGATAGCAAGGTTGATGAGATCGCAGCGGCCTCGATTCTGGCCAAGGTGACGCGAGATCGCCAGATGATGGCGCTGGATAAGCGCTATCCCGCTTATGGCTTTGCCCGTCATAAAGGTTATCCTACGAAAGCACACTTGGAAAAGCTGGCACAGCTGGGAGTGATTGAAGGTATTTACCGCACCAGCTTTAAACCGGTGCGGCAGCTTTTGCAGCATTAAGCAGCGCTCAGGTGCGGAACAGACGCGCTTTTTCCTTCAGGTGGTGTGCCAGCTGTTTCAGGGTCTGAGTAGCCTTGTACACTTGCTCTGTATTGGCCTGTGCCTCATCTGCCAGTGCCTGTACGGTATCGGCATTCTGTTTGGCCTGTTGTGCGCGCTTCTGTTGGGTGTGACCAATCTGCACGGTTTCTTCATTGGCATTAACCGTGGCTTCAATGGCATGCAGGATTGCATTAAGCGCTGTCTGCACTTGCTGCATTTGTGTTACACCATCGGTAGCAACGGTTTCTGCATGCTGCATGGCCTGGCTTGCGCGAGCCGTTTCATCTTTCAGACGCTCGATAATCGCCTGAATCTCTTCTGTGGACTGCTGAGTACGTACGGCCAGTGAGCGCACTTCATCCGCCACCACTGCAAACCCGCGTCCATGTTCGCCAGCACGCGCCGCTTCGATAGCGGCATTCAGTGCCAGCAGGTTGGTCTGCTCGGAAATATCACGAATGATATCCAGCACACCGGAAATTTCCTGACTGCGCTGTTCTACTTCAGTTACAACGCGAGCCGTCTGTTCAATTTCTTCCGCCAGGTTTTTGATTTGGGTGGCAGAGGTGCTGGTTTGTTGCTGTGCGGTGCGACCTTCTTTCAGTGCTTCATCTGCCTGGTGTTTCACGCTTTCAATATGCTGAGAAATGGTATTGATCGCTTGCACCATCTGTTGAATATTGTTGTAGATTTGTTTAACTGCATCATGCTGCTTCAGCATGGAGCCTTTGGTATTGTCTGCAGCATCGGCCAGCTGTGAGCCAGCCTGATCTACCTGCCCGGAAATATTCAGGACATCCGCGACCAGTTGTTGAATGCGGCCGAGCATATGGTTAAAGGCATGGCTGATCTGATGGAGCTCATCTTTGCCGTCTGCCGGCAGACGCAGAGTCAAATCGGCATGTTCGGCAATACGGTTGGCTGTTTCGGTAATGGTATTCAGCTGTGATTGAATCTTGCGGATAATCATCCAGGAGAACACCAGCCCGAACAAGAGTGTAAATACCAGCAGCAGGCTTTGCAGAATCAGTGCCTGGTATGCGGCGGCTTTAATCACTTCGGTTTTTTCAATGAACGTTTTTTCCAGTTTGTCTTCAAAGGTTTTGTACTGGTTGATCACATGCGTGGCCAGCTGAAACCAGTTTTCAGCGCTGATTTCTGTGTTGATCCTCCCAGTGCTTTTCAGCATCAGCTGGATCAGCTGATCCATTTGCTGTGCTTGAGGGGTTTGTGTAAGAGAAGCTAACGCTTTATGCAAGGTGGGCGGCATGCTGATTTCGGCAAGATGCAGGAAGTTTTTGCGCGTTGCGAAAAGTTCAGTCAGTTTTTTTTGCTGAGCAAGAGAAATGCTTTTTTTCGTAAAAACAGCCGCGCCGATAGCACGCATAATGCCCATTTGCTCTTTGGTAATTAAGAAAGCGTAATATCCAAACCCAAGGGCAACCAGCTCATCGTGGTTGGCATTTTCTTTGAGACCGATCAGTGCGGCATCTGCCAGGTGTTGAATGACACTTGAGTAGTTTTTGACCATCTGTTGGGTTGGCATGCGCAGCGCATCAATTTGCTGGCGCCAAGTTTTTAAGTGTTTGAGGTGCGCAAAGACTTTTTTATATTCTGGAAGCCCGGGGACTTCTCCAAATTCTTCTTCAATATCCTGCAAAACCGGGTACACGGCAGCCAGCTTCTGATCCACTTTTTGCCGTTGAGACGGCAATTGTGTGGCAAACTTTTGCCCGTCGGAGTTCAGGTACCCCGCGCTCATGCCACGTTCTTTCTGTAGCTCATACACAAGCTCTCCCACCTTGACAGCCAGTTCCACCACATCTTCGGTACGATCCATATCAAGGTAGGTTTCCCATTTTTCCATCACGACTAAACCGCCGTAAAAAATCAGTGCCGCCACCAGTGGAACCACGGCCAGAATCTGCTTGGTGCGAATAGACATGTTTTTAAGCATAAAAAACTCCTGATAAAGCTTATGGTCAAAGCGTTTAATGCAAGGATAATGCCATTTTATTCAGGCTTTGAAAGAAAAAATGAAATTTTAAAAAAAGGGGAGACCCCCTAACCAGGGGCAGGAGGGTTATTCTGAGAGCAGTGGTGTAAGGGTTTGCACAATCGAATCAGGAGATACACCGTGCGCCAGCTGGGTGACCAGCTTGCCAGAAGGATCGATGACATAGATAAAAGCAGAGTGATCCACCAGGTAGTCCATGCGGCTGTTTTTTACTGGCGTGAATTTATACACCACACCATAGCGCCGGGTGATTTCATCCAATGTGTGTTTATCGCCGGTCAGACCGATGATATTGGCTTCAAAGAAATCCACATACTGTTTAAGACGTTGGGGTGTGTCGCGCCGCGGGTCAACGGATACAAATAGAATTTGAACTTTATCGCGTTGCTTGGGTGCCAGCTTGCGCCAGGCAAGAGAGAGGTTGCCCAGTGAGGTGGGACAGATATCCGGGCAATAGGTGTAGCCGAAGTAGAGCAACACAACCTTGCCTTTGAAGTCGTGCAGGCTGACAGGCCCCGCGGCAGATGTGAGGGTGAAATCCCCCCCTTTGGGTGGTGCGCTGAGAGAAGATTGAGGCGTTTGGGTCTTCTGCCACCAGAAAAAGACTGCACTCAGTGCTGCAAGGCCGAGGATGATCAGTGCCAGAGTGGGTTTACGCATGTTTTGATTCCTTAAAATTTTGCCGTGATGCTAGCGTAAAAGGTTCGTCTGGGTTCAGTGATAGAGCCGACATCACGAACTCTTGCGGATAATCTTAATTTTAGAAGAAGGTCATGTTTCAAAATCTTGAGTAACTATGAAGGTTGTTTGAGAATTTGGGTAGAATGGCAAGCTATCTTGAATTTGGAGGCTGATGGATGCCGGAGCACTTATTACGCCGAGTTTTGTCTGCACCTGTTTATGATGTGGCGGAACAGACCCCTTTTGAGCGGGCAAGCTTGCTTTCGCAGCGCCTGCAACAGGATGTATGGCTGAAGCGTGAAGACCTGCAGCCGGTATTTAGTTTTAAACTGCGTGGCGCTTATAACAAGCTGATGCATCTGTCTGAGACACAGCGGGCAGCGGGCGTGATTGCAGCCTCTGCGGGGAATCATGCACAGGGAGTAGCCTTATCCGCAAGCCGTATGGGAATCCCGGCTACCATTGTCATGCCGAGGACAACACCGCCGATTAAGGTAAATGCGGTGCGCAGGCTGGGGGGGAATGTGGTGCTGGCAGGCGATACTTATGACGAGGCAGCCGCTTATGCACGGCAGATGGCGGAAGATAACGGTTATACCTTTATCCATCCCTATGATGATGTGGATGTGATTGCCGGTCAGGGCACGATTGCATTGGAACTGCTGCGCCAGAAAGGAGATGGGCTGGATGCTATCTTTATTCCCGTCGGTGGTGGTGGGTTGATTGCAGGGGTGGCTGCAGTGCTTAAGCAAGTGTGGCCGGAAACCCGCATTATCGGGGTTGAGCCTGAGGATGCTGCCTGCCTGACCGAAGCGCTTAAGGCGGGTGAGCGGGTGCAGCTGGATCAGGTGGGGCTGTTTGCTGACGGCGTGGCAGTCGCCCAGGTGGGGGAGATTCCGTTTCGTATTGCGCGGCAATGTGTGGATGAGATGGTGACGGTCAATACGGATGAGATCTGCGCGGCGATTAAGGATGTGTTTGAAGATACCCGCGCCATTGCAGAACCGGCCGGTGCACTGGCGGTAGCAGGGCTGAAAAAGTGGGTGCAGCATCAGTCTGAAACAGGGCTGTCACTGGCGGCGATTGTTAGCGGTGCTAACATGAACTTTGACCGTCTGCGGCATATTTCGGAGCGCACGGAGATCGGTGAGAGAAAAGAAGCGATTTTTGCCGTGACCATTGATGAGCGTCCCGGGAGTTTTAAGCGCTTTTGTGAGCTTTTGGGGGCTCGGCGGATGATTACGGAGTTCAACTACCGTTTTGCCGATCCGGAGCAGGCTGTTGTGTTTGTCGGGGTGCGCACTGAGCAGGGTGAGGTGGAAAAACAGGAAATTCTCAAAGCGCTGGCGCAGCATGACTACCCTGTAGTAGATATGTCGGAAAATGAGCTGGCCAAGCTTCACCTGCGTCATATGGTGGGAGGGCATGCGCAGGGCATCGAAAATGAAGTGGTGTATCGTTTTGAGTTTCCTGAGCGGCCGGGGGCGTTATTGCAGTTTCTGAGCCATATGAGTGAGGAATGGAATATCAGTCTGTTCCATTACCGTAATCATGGCGCTGCCTATGGGCGTGTGCTGGTGGGGGTACAGGTTCCTCCCTCTCAGCGTCAGGATTTTGAAATGTATTTGGAAAGCCTGGGTTACCCGTTTGTCAATGAACAAAACAACCCGGGCTATCAGTTGTTTTTACAGCCCATGCCCGGGGCGATTCAGCCTGAAAAACGCTGAACTCCCTTTTCAGTCACCACTGCATCTAACGGGATATCCCAGGGATATGCAGGCAGGTTGTCCACCTGCTGAAAAGCGTGTGCCCAGCCAACCAGCAGGGGTTTCCTCCTGTTTTTTAAAATTGAATTTTTTTTGCAGGCGAATGTGCGGTCATAAAAGCCGCCGCCCATGCCTAAGCGGTGCCCATAGGCATCAAAAGCCACTAAGGGGGTGATGACAAGCTTGAGCTGGCAGCCGGTGAGATAGTTTCGGCAACGGGGTTCCGGGATGCCGTAACGGTTTGGTTTGAGGGGCGTATTGGGTACGTAAGGCGCAAATAACATCGGGTGGGGCAGGCCATGTTCCAAGACGGGCAGAAAAAGCTTGTGCCCACGCTGCCAGAGGGCTTGAATTAAAGGTGCGGTGGGGAGCTCGCCATCTGCGCTGATGAAAATACCGACCGTGCTTGGGCGCAGACAAAAATGCATACGCAAAAGGTGTTGTGTTGCGGCATGAGCATGTTGAGCTTGTTCGCGTTGGGAAAGTGTGCGCCGCTGCTGGCGAAGTGCTTGGCGTAGCGATTTGAGTGTGTTGGACATAGGCGACCCCGTTAACCCTTGGTCCCTGAACCCATTGGTTCAGGTGGCGGTCTTGGAAACTGGCTTAGGCTGCCCGGACAAATGCGGGCGGCTCACCACCAGCCCCGCTGACCCCGAGATTTGAAGTCATCGGCACAGGGGCACTCGGGCTATACGGGGTCGCACGTTGATTATTATAGCTTGTGTTTACTGATTTTGCGTGTTTTGTGCCGGCTGAGTCGCAGCGATGGAAGAAAGCGCCTGCATGGCTTCTTCAAGGGTGGCATCAGCTTGCTGGGCGGCCTGTTGGCTTTTCTCCAGCAGTAAAAGGTAATCATAGGCCAGATTGAGGGCTACGGAGAGTGCTTTGAGCTCATTAGAGCGGCTTTTGGATTCGCCCAGGCGCATCTCTACCAGTTCGGCCGCTTCGATTAGACGAGCTTCATCTTCGGGCGCAACCGGCAGGTGAAAGGTGTGGTTCAGCAAGGTGATTTTTAAGGTCTTCGGCGGCATGTGCTATACCCGTGTGTTAAGATTTTGACCATATTACCAAGGTGGAAGTCGAAGTGAAAGAAATCTGTGAACAGTTGGAAGTGTTGGCGCAAAAATGGGGGCGTCATATTACATCATCCTATCTTCAGGGGATTCTGATCGGTGAGTTATGCGGTGCACAGAAGCTTACCCCTTCGGATTTTATCGGTGCGCTCTTGCAGGAGCTGGAGGTGACGCGTCTGCAAGAGCGAGAGCTGGCGCTGTTATACGGGTTGTTTGACCAGACAGCCAAGGGAATTGCCAGCAGTGACTGTAATTTGAAACTGTGCATCCCAGAAGAGGCAGCTCTGCATGAGCGTGCAGCGGCAGTGCAACAGTGGTGTGAAGGCTATTTATATGGATTTGGTATCAGTTATCGGGACAAAGCCCCCTTGCAGGAAGACGTGCAGGACTACCTGGAAACTCTAACAGATGTGGCGGCGATTGATCTGGCGGCACTTGAAGGGCAGGAAGATGATCAGCTGCAGGGGCAACTGGAGGAGATTGTGGAGTTTCTGCGCGTTGGCGCGATGGCGGTTTATGAGTTCTTGCACCCCGTGCCGTCACAGAAAGTTACCATGGATACGATTCCTGAACCTACGCATAAGACGATTCAATAATGGAATTTCAAGAAAACAGAAATCGCCTGATGGCCAATCTACCGGCGGGCAGTGCGGCGCTGGTCTATTCAGGGGACGAGCAGTTTCGTAATCGAGATGCGGATTACCTATTTCGTGTACACAGCGATTTTTATTATTTGACAGGCTTTGATGAGCCGGAAGCGACGTTGCTGCTGCTGAAAACAGCTGCTGGAGAAGAAAAGTCGATAGCGTTTGTCCGTCCCAAGGATCCGAAAGCGGAGACTTGGACCGGGCGGCGGCTGGGAGTCGAAGCGGCTGCTGAGGTGTTGGGCGTTGATGAGGCTTATGAAAAAGCGCAGCGTGCGGAAAAGCTGCCTGAGCTGATAAAAGGCGTTGAGCGGCTTTATGTCAGTTTTTCCGAGGCGGCGTACTGGTGGCCGGTGCTGCTGCCAGTTATGAAAGCACTGAAACAGTATGTTCGCGAAGGTGTTGCACCGCCGGAACAGCTGCAGGATCTGGACGGTATATTGCACGAGCTTCGGCTGATCAAGCAACCGTGGGAAGTCAAGCATATCCGCCAGGCAGCACAAATCAGCGTACAGGGGCACTTGGCGGCCATGCGTGCGGCCTGTCGTGCGGAAACTGAGCGGCAGATTGCTGCTGCACTGGTCTGTGGCTTGTATGACCAGGGAGCTGAGGCGCTTTCTTTCAATCCTATTGTGGCCAGCGGTGCAAATGCCTGCATTTTGCACTATACACAGAATCATGCACCGGTTGACCCAAAAGGACTTGTGCTGGTGGATGCGGGTGCGGAAAAGGGCTATTACGCTGGAGATATTACGACAACCTTTCCTGCCCGGGGGCGTTTCAGTGCTGAGCAAAAAGCGCTGTATGAGCTGGTACTGGCGGCACAGTCAGCCGCCAAGCGTCATGTCAGACCGGGTGAGCCTTATGATGTGTATCATCAGGCAGCGGTACAGGTGCTTACAGAAGGACTGGTGGCGCTGGGGCTTCTAAAAGGCTCAGTGGAAACTTTGATCGAAGAGAAGGCATATACCCGTTTTTACATGCATAAAACGGGGCATTGGTTAGGGCTGGATGTGCATGATGTGGGCAAGTACCGCCTGAAAGGTCAATGGCGGCCGTTGGAAGCAGGCATGGTATTAACGGTGGAGCCCGGGGTGTATGTAGCGGCGGATGATGAAACCGTTGCCCCCGAATGGCGTGGTATCGGTATCCGTATTGAAGATGACCTGCTGGTCACGGAAACTGGCCATGAAGTATTAACTGAAGGGTTGCCGCGCACGGTAGATGAGATAGAGGCCTTTATGACATGAGTTTAAAGCTGAAGCCGCATTATGATCTGGTGATTTCAGGTGGTGGGCCGGTAGGGTTGAGCCTGGCGCTTGGCGCGGTACGCTTGGGACTTGAGGTGTTGGTAGCAGAGAAAACCTCTGTCAAAGAGGTGCCTGCCCCCAGTTTCGATGGCCGTATGTTGGCGCTGAATCTCAGTAGTATGCGTCTGCTTGCACAGGTGGGGCTTGAAGATGCATTGCGCCCTTTTTTAACATCGATTGAGCATGTGCATGTCAGTCAGCAAGGATTTATGGGGGTGACAACACTCCATGCCGAAGCGATGGGGTTGAGTGCATTAGGGTACAGCGTACTGGGGCAGGCTTTGGGTAAAGTTTTAGCGGAGGCGGTCGCCGGGCAAGCTCGTATTACGCTGTTGCAGCCAGCTACTCTGACAGCGTTTGAGCAGCAGGCAGAGCGAGTCAGGATCAAGCTGCACACGGAACAGGGTGAGATGGACACTGCTGCGGCACTGTTGGTCGGAGCGGATGGCACGCACTCAATTGTGCGTCGGCAGCTGGACTGGGCGGTTGAAAAGAAAGATTACGGCAGTGTTGCCATTCTGGCACAGGTGGAAAGCTATCTTCCGCATCGGCATTGGGCGTATGAACGCTTCACCCATGAGGGGCCGGTAGCGCTGTTGCCTTATAAAACCCATCACCATAAGGCGGTGATGGTTGTGCCTGCGGAAAAGCAGCCGGAGCTGATGGCGCTGGATGATACAGCTTACCTGCGGGCTTTTACTCAAAAGATGGGTGCACGGTTTGGTGGTTTTAAAGCTGCCGGTGCCCGGCTTGTTTATCCGTTGCAAGAATTTTATGTAGATAAGGTGGCACAAGGCCGGGTTGCACTGATGGGAAATGCTTCGCATACACAGCACCCTGTTGCAGCACAGGGTTTGAATCTGGGGCTTCGGGATGTGGCGGATTATCTGTCTTTTCTGGCGCAGGAGCGGCGTGCACCTTGCGAGTGGCTGGCAGAGTATGAGCAAAAGCGTCAACGGGATCACCGTGCCGTGATGGGCATGACAGACAGCCTGATTGACCTGTTTCAGATGCCGCAGCCTTTGGCTGGTCATTTGAGGGGAATGGGGCTGATAGGGCTTGAACTGCTGCCGATGCTGAAGCGGCGCATTGCTCAGTTTGGTATGGAGGGTTGAAGGATGCAGCGCTTTGATGTGATTGTTATCGGTGGCGGGATGGTGGGGGCTGCTACAGCCCTGGCACTGGTGCAGGCAGGACTGGAGGTGGCCGTGGTAGAGAAAAGCACCTTGCCAGAGCAGGCGGATATTAAGCTGTGTGAAACGCGAGCCAGTGCCTTAACCCCAGCTTCTCAGCGTTTTTTAGCACAACTTGGGGCGTGGCCTCATCTGGAAGCGTTTGCACACCCTTTTACCAGCATGCGTGTCAGCAGTGAAGACAGTGCGGCGCGAGTGATATTTTCTGCACGGGAAGTGGGGGCACCTGCACTGGGGTGGCTGGTGCCGAACCGTGCGGTGCAGGCTGCGTTGTGGTCAGTGCTAAAGGGACAGGTAACACTGTTTGAACAGGCATCGTTGACGCAGCTTCAGCAGGAAAAAGAGGGTGTGACGGTTAGATTGGAGGACGGTGCTTCACTCTATGCCAGCGCGTTGGTTGGTGCAGATGGAGCGCACTCCAAGGTAAGAGCATTGGCACATATTCCCATAGAGCATCATGAGTACGGGCAGTCGGCTATTGTAGCGTGTGTGAAAACGGCACGGCATCACGAGGATGCTTGCTGGCAGCACTATACGGCGACAGGGCCTGTGGCCTTTTTGGCGATGCGCGAGGGGGTCAGCTCGCTGGCCTGGTATGTGTCAGAAGCGCGGTGTGCGGAGCTGCTGGCGCTGGAGGATGAGGCGTTTTGTGAAGCCTTAACGGAAGCGTCACAAGGGCTGTTGGGGCATGTTGATTGGGTTGGGTCAAGAGCCGGTTTTCCGTTGGTGCGGCGTCATGCACGGCAGTATGTGAAAGGGGCTGTTGTGCTGGTAGGCGATGCGGCACACACGGTGCATCCACAGGCTGGTCAGGGCGTGAACCTGGGGTTTTTGGATGCGGCGATACTGGCAGAGGTGATTCAGGAAGCGTATCTGGCCGGTGCTCCCTGGTGGCATGCCTCTGTTTTGAATCGTTATGTTCGGCGTCGCTATGCGGATAACTATCTGGTGCAGCGAGCGATGGATGGTTTTGATGCCCTATTCAGGCAGGATTTTCCATGGAAAGCCCCTTTGCGCCGGGGAGTGATGCATGCAGCTGCAACGGTTAAGCCTGTACGGGCGCTTTTGACCGAGGTGTCCATGACAGGACGGTTTGAAGTGTAATGCAGATGAAAAAACGCATCAATATGCGAGCCATGCTTGGCGTAGGCGGTGTGCCGGAAAGTGAAAATGCGCGTGCACGGCGGTTCGGGCAGTTGATGGAAACTGCTGTGCTGATGGCATTGGCGCTGGTGTTTTTGCAGGTTTTTTTAGTTGTTTTTGGGCAGACAGCTACGGTTTACTGGATTGATTTGCTGATTTGGGCAATCTTTGCAGCGGAGTTTATGGGGTCTTTATTACTGGTAGATCAGCGTTGGCGCTATGTGCGTTATAACTGGATGAATGCACTGATCGTTTTTCTCGCTTTTCCCTGGCTGCCGTGGGGCGAGCAGTATGCGCTGGTGTTTCAGTCATTGCGGTTGATGCTGATTTTGCGTTTCAGCGTGCACTTTTTCGATACGGCACTGGAGATTTTGCGGCGTAACCGTTTTGGGCAGGTCATAGGGCTGGCTGCCTTGCTGGTAGTGTTTGCCGGTGCTGTGTTTGCCTATTTGGAGGAGCGCTCTTTTGGTGATGGCGTATGGTGGGCACTGGTGACTATTACCACAGTGGGATATGGCGATGTGGTGCCTGTCTCTGAATCAGGCCGTATTTTTGGTGCATTTATGATTATTTTCGGTGTAGTGCTGTTTTCACTGGTTACTGCGAATATCTCCGCTTTTTTAGTAGAGGAGGAGCAGACACGAGTCGAGCAGGAAATTCTGCAAAAAGTGAAGGATAACAATGAACGCCTGATTCGGCAGGGGCAGCTGGCGATTACGCATGTGGAACAGCTGCTTCAGCAGCTTTCCGAGATGGAGCGGCGCCATGATCGGCATATTGAGGCGATGATGCGCCTTTTGACAAGCAGGGTGGCGCAGGTGGAGCTGGAGCTGAAAAGCATGAAGAGCCTGCTAGAGCAGTCCAGCTTAAGTGATGAGGAAAAGAAGACCATGCGTGCACATATGCAGCAAATGCATGATGCGCTCAGTGCACTGAGTCAGGATATGTTGGATAGACAGCACACTTAGAGCCCCCCAATCCTACGGCTCGCGCCTTGCATCTGCCGCCATCGTCACACGCAACGCGAGCACATTCAGGGTTTTGCGGAGGTGCCTTAGAGGACTGTTGAAAATGATCCGGACACAATGCTTGCAAAAGCCCATGAGGGTGATTAGTATTGTCTGATATTGTATTGATTTATGGGATATTAACTTAATTTATTAGGCAGGGGGCTACCCAATGGCCATGGCAGATCGCCGATTACAGGTTTTTCATACGGTTGCGAAAGTGTTGAGCTTTACCAAAGCGGCGGAAACGCTGCATATGACGCAGCCGGCAGTCACCTTTCAGGTCAAGCAGCTGGAAGAACAATTTAACACACGGTTGTTTGACCGCACACATAATAAAATCACACTGACTGATGCCGGACGCATTGTTTATAACTACTCGGAGAAGATTTTGGAGCTGTATGAGCGCATGCACAATGATGTGCGCGAAATTACCGGCGAAGTTTCAGGCTCTTTAATTATCGGTGCTTCCACTACGATTGCCGAATATCTGTTACCTAAGCTGTTAGGAGCCTTTAAAGAGAGTTTTTCTGAAGTAAATATTCGATTACAGGTTGGCAATACGGATGCCATTGTTGCCATGGTGGAAAACAACCTGATTGATTTGGGGCTGGTTGAAGCACCGGTTTACAACAAAAACCTTGAGGTAGAGGTGTGTCGTCTGGATGAAATGGCATTGGCAGTTCCACCTGATCATCCGCTGGCTTCCCGTAAGAGTGTTTCCATTGAAGAAATACGGCGTTATGAGTATATCACCCGGGAAGAAGGTTCTGGTACACGTGCAGTGATTGATCAGTATCTAAAAGAGCAGGGGCTCGGATATAGTGATTTGGATGTGGTGTTGGAGCTGAGCAGCCCGGAAGCTATTAAGATGGCCATTGAATCTGGTATTGGCCTGGCGATTGTGTCGCGCTCTACCTTGGCTAAGGAGTTGAAACTGGGCACGCTGAAGGCAATCCCGCTGAACCCGCCGTTGACTCGGCCTTTCTCTCATGTGCGCCAGAAACATAAGTTCCGTAACCGTGCGGTGGGAGAGCTGCTGACCTTCGCTGTGGATTATTGTAAAGAGCGTGCGCGGGAAGAGGGGTTCACAGTGCCTGAACAGCCAGCAAAAGTATCCAGCCAGTAGGTGACTTCTGAAAGACAGCCTTAAGCAGCTTGGAAAAAGCTTGCTTGGGTAGCAATGTATCTGTTTGAGTATTGCTATAATGTGCTCCTATGACTGAGCAGGGAGCCGCATGAGATGTTGAAAGCCTTTCGCCGTTATCTGATTGCGGGATTACTGGTCTGGTTGCCGCTGGGTGTGACGGTGGCGGCGTTGATCTTTTTAGTCAATCTTTTTGATAAAAGCTTATTGCTGCTGCCTGAGCACTGGCGTCCGGAATATTGGCTGGGGTTCAATGTGCCGGGGTTCGGCATTGTGCTGTCATTAGGGTTGATTCTGTTAACAGGCATGCTGGTTGCCAATTTTCTTGGCAACCGCATTATGCGGCTCTGGGAAAGCATTTTGCAGCGTATCCCACTGGTAAGCGGTATCTATTCGGCGGTAAAACAGCTGGCTGAAGCGGTGTTGGGAAGTGGTGAACAGAGCTTTCAGAAGGCTTTTCTGCTGGAGTATCCGCGCCGTGGTTTGTGGACGCTGGGGTTTCAAACCAGTACGACAGTTGGCGAGGCGCAGTGTAAAACAGGTATGGAAGAGGTGGTGAACCTTTTTGTGCCGACAACGCCGAACCCGACCTCGGGTTTTTTTATTATTGCCAGCCGCAAGGATATTATTGAGCTGGAGATGGGGGTGGATGAGGCGTTAAAAATGGTGATTTCAGGTGGTGTGGTAGTACCGCCGAAAGCTTGTCATGAGTTTGAACAAAAACAATCTGAACTGGAGCAAACGGTTAAATGAGCACGGAGAAAACTTATCGTTCCCACTATTGTGGCACTGTTAATGAAACTTTACTGGATCAGGTGGTTACCGTGGCCGGCTGGGTACATCGCCGTCGTGATCATGGTGGGGTGATTTTTATCGATCTGCGCGATAGCAGCGGCTTGCTGCAGATTGTGGTGGATCCGGATACGCCGGAGGCCTTTGCGGCTGCTGAGCATTTGCGTTCTGAGTGTGTGATTCAGGTACAGGGCAAGGTGCGGGCACGTCCAGAAGGTACTACGAACCCTAATTTGCCTACGGGACAGATTGAGGTTTTAGCACAGGATTTGACCGTTCTCAGTATGGCAGAGCCAATACCTTTTCAGCTGGATGAGGAGCGTGTTGGAGAGGAAGTGCGGCTTAAATATCGTTATATCGATTTGCGCCGGGATACCATGCAGCGTAACTTGAAGTTGCGTTATCAGGTAACCCGCGCCATGCGTCATTACTTGGATGACAATGGGTTTATGGAAATCGAAACCCCAGTGCTGACAAAATCTACGCCGGAGGGTGCACGGGATTATCTGGTGCCCAGCCGCACGCATCCGCATAAGTTTTTTGCTTTGCCGCAATCTCCGCAGCTGTTTAAGCAGCTGTTGATGATGTCCGGTTTCGATCGTTACTTTCAGATCACGCGCTGTTTTCGAGATGAAGATCTTCGAGCGGACCGTCAGCCGGAGTTTACTCAGCTGGATATTGAAACCAGCTTCTTGACTGAAGAAGGCGTCATGCAGCTGATGGAGGGGCTGACGAAGCACATCTTTAAAGCGGGCATAGGGGTTGAGTTTACGGAAGCCTTTCCGCGTATGACCTATGCAGAAGCAATGGAAAAATATGGTGTGGACCGTCCGGATCTGCGTATTCCACTTGAACTGGTAGATGTGGCAGACCTGCTGCAGGAGATTGAATTTAAAGTCTTTGCCGGTCCGGCCAAAGATCCACGTGGCCGTGTGGCTGCGCTGCGCGTCCCGGGCGGTGCGAAGCTGACCCGTAAGGAGATTGATGAATACACCAAGTTTGTAGGGATCTATGGCGCCAAAGGGCTGGCATATATCAAGGTGAATGATCTGTCCAAGGGGATTGAGGGGCTGCAGTCACCTATCGTGAAGTTCTTTCCCGATCAGGCCATGGAAATTATGCAGCGTGTCGGTGCAGAAGAGGGTGATATTGTTTTCTTTGGTGCGGACAAGGCCAAAATTGTCAATGAGGCACTGGGGGCACTGCGTGTTAAGCTGGGTGAAGATTTGGGCATGATTGAGCGTGAATGGGCACCGGTTTGGATTGTAGATTTCCCCATGTTTGAAGAAGACGAAAAAACAGCGCGTCTTACAGCGATTCACCACCCGTTTACGCAACCTAAAGCAAGCACTGAACAGTTGCGCCAAATGGAGGCGGAAACGCACCATCAGCTGCTCTCCCGCGCGTATGATCTGGTGATCAACGGCATTGAGGTAGGCGGCGGCTCGGTTCGTATTCACGATACTGAAATGCAGGCGGAAGTTTTCAAGCTGTTGGGTATCAGTGAGGAGGAGGCTCAGGAAAAATTCGGCTTTTTCCTGGAAGCCTTGAAATATGGTACGCCGCCGCATGCCGGTATGGCGTTTGGGCTGGATCGCCTGGTGATGCTGATGGCCGGCTGTGACACGATTCGTGATGTGATTGCCTTCCCGAAAACACAGTCTGCTGCCTGTTTGATGACCCAGGCGCCAGGCGAGGTTGCTCCAGAGCAGCTGCGTGAGCTGGGATTACGTTTTCGTCAGACACAGTAATGGTTATGCAAGCTCCTTCTCTTTCCGGTGAGCTGCAGCAGCGCATCGACCGCCTGGTACGGGCGGCAACGCCTGCTCCCATGTTGGGCAAGCAGGAAGCGGCTACCTTAAAAACAGAGATCAAAGCGCTGTTAAAAGCTAAAAATGCTGTTTTAGTCGCGCACTACTATGTGGATGACTCATTACAGGCCTTAGCGGAAGAAACCGGTGGAATTGTGGCGGACTCACTGGAAATGGCTAATTTTGGTGCCAGAGCTGATGCGGACATGCTGGTTGTATGTGGCGTGCGCTTTATGGGAGAGACAGCCAAACTGCTCAGCCCGGAAAAAAAGGTGTTAATGCCTACGTTGGATGCCACCTGCTCATTGGACTTAAGCTGTCCGCCTGAGCAGTTTTCCGAATTTATCCAGGGACATCCTGATCATACGGTGGTGGTCTATGCAAATACCAGTGCTGAAGTGAAAGCGCTGGCAGACTGGACGGTAACCTCCGGCAATGCGTTACAGATTGTGCGTCACTTGAAATCACAGGGTGAAAAGATTCTCTGGGCACCTGATCGCCATCTGGGGCGCTGGATCGAAAAGGAAACGGGGGCGCAGATGCTTTTGTGGCAGGGGCACTGCATTGTGCATGATGAATTTATGGCCTATGAGCTGGAAAGGCTGAAAGCCCGTTATCCAGATGCGAAAGTGCTGGTACACCCGGAGTCTCCGGAAGCCGTGGTGGAAATGGCGGATGTGGTCGGCTCAACACGTGTGTTGCTTAATGCCGTGCGGCAGCTGCCTGATATGCAGTTTATTGTGGCGACGGATTATGGTCTGTTTTACAAAATGCAGCAAGCAGCGCCGGATAAACAGTTGATCGTAGCACCCACAGGAAGCCGCCAGCGGCAATGTAACAGCTGCGCGCACTGTCCATGGATGGCGATGAACTCACTTGTCAACCTTAAGAGAGTATTGGAACAGGAAGATCAGGAAATTCAAATACATCCGGCTTTGCGTGAACGCGCCGTACAGCCTATTGAGCGCATGTTGGCGTTTTCCCGTAAGGTGGGGCTGGTGAAATAGGAGAGCTTATGGCAGGACATAGTAAATGGGCGAATATCAAACATCGTAAGGCGGCACAGGATGCCAAGCGCGGTAAAATTTTTACCAAGCTGATCCGCGAGCTGGTGGTGGCAGCCAAAATGGGTGGGCCTGTGATCGAGGATAACCCACGTTTGCGCGCAGCAGTGGATAAAGCGCTGCGTAATAACATGAAAAAAGACACCATTGATAAGGCAATTGCCCGAGGTGCCAGCCAGGATGAGGCGGATAACTATGAAGAGGTGCGCTATGAAGGCTATGGGCCGGGCGGTGTAGCGATTATGGTGGACTGTCTGACGGACAATAAACAGCGTACGGTTTCTGAAGTGCGTCACGCTTTCAGTAAGCGAGGCGGAAACTTGGGCACGGATGGTTCAGTTGCTTATCTGTTTAAGCGAATGGGGGTCATCTCTTTTGCGCCGGAGACTGTGGATGAAGATGCCTTAATGGAAGCCGCCATTGAAGCAGGTGCTGAGGATGTCGTGATGAACGAAGACGGCAGCATGGATGTTATCACCTCGCCGGAAGACTATATGGACGTACTTTCTGCGTTAGAAGCAGCAGGTTTTAAACCGGTCAGTGCCGATATTAGTATGGAAGCGGATGTAAAGGCGGAGATTACGGATCCGGAGCAGGCACAGAAAGTGATGGCTTTGATTGATGCGCTGGAAGATCTGGATGATGTACAGCGCGTCTATTCCAATGTGGATATTCCTGATGCAGTGATGGAGAAGCTGGCCTGAGTGCCGTGCGGGTTTTGGGCATCGACCCGGGTTCTCGCCGAACAGGGTTCGGCGTGATCGAGTCAGGCCGGTTTAAGGCGTATTATGTTGCCAGTGGTGTCATACGTGTTGAGAAATTCACACCGCCAGAGCGTCTTAAACGGATTTTTCAGGCAGTACAACAGTTGCTGATACAATACCAGCCGGAGGTTTTGGCAATTGAAAAGGTGTTTGTGCACAAGGATCCTGTTGCAGCAATCAAGCTGGGACAGGCACGAGGCGTGGTGTTGTGTGCAGCAGCTTTAGCAGAATTACCCATTTATGAATACACGCCCACTAATATCAAACGTGTAATTGTAGGCAGTGGACATGCGGAGAAAACTCAGGTGCAGTTTATGGTGCAGCAGCTGTTGAAGTTAAGTGAAAGCCCTCAGGAAGACGCAGCAGACGCTTTGGCCTGTGCGCTCTGTCATAGTCGTTATGCGACGCTCAATCCGCTTTCTGTGCGTTCAAAAGGGCAGCAGTTTTGATTGGTGCATTGAAAGGCGTGCCATTGGTATGGCAACCTCCTGAACTGGTACTGGATGTACAGGGAGTGGGGTATGAGCTTCAGGTGCCCAGTACACTTTCTTTGCAGATGGGAGAACCACTCCAGCTTTATACCCATCTGATCGTAAGAGATGACCAGATGCAACTATATGGCTTTGAAAGCCAGCAGCAGCGGGATGTCTTTCGCACATTACTCAAAATTAACGGTGTGGGTGCCAAAATGGCGCTGGCAATTGTGACAACCTGGACGGTGGCAGAGCTGATGCAGATTATTCAGCAGGAAAATCTGAAAGCTTTGACGCAGGTACCAGGCGTTGGCAAAAAGACGGCCGAGCGACTGCTGGTAGAGCTGAAACATAAATTTGCTCATACGGAAGTACAAGCTTCTGCAACGGCGTCAGTCTCAGCACCAGATACGGGCTGTTTACTCAGCGAGGATATTCTGGCGCAACAGGCGCTGGAGCAGCTGGGATATAAACCGCAGGAAGCCGCCAGGCTGGTTAATCAGGTGGCAGAAGCTGGGCTTGAAACTGCGGAAATTATTAAGCGCGCATTGAAGCAGGCACAGGTGCGATGATCGAAACCGACCGCATTGTGGGGAATCAGGCTGCAGAGGATGATATCTACCTCCAGCCGAAAATCCGCCCGCAGTCTTTTGAAGACTATGTGGGGCAACAGACCGCTCGTGCTCAGCTGTCCATGTTTATTGAGGCTGCGCGTCAGCGTAACGAAGCGTTGGATCATGTGTTGCTTTATGGTCCGCCTGGGTTAGGCAAGACCACTTTAGCGAATATTATTGCCCATGAAATGGGGGCGCATCTGCGTCAAACTTCAGGTCCAGCATTGGAGCGCCTTGGTGATCTGGCAGCCCTTTTAACCCGGCTTGAGCCTTTTGATGTGCTCTTTATTGATGAAATTCACCGGCTTTCACCGTCTGTTGAAGAGATTCTCTATCCTGCTATGGAAGATTATCATATCGATATCATCATTGGCGAGGGGCCGGCTGCCCAAAGTGTGCAGATTGATATCCCACCCTTTACCTTGGTAGGCGCAACAACGCGCGCGGGGCTGTTGACCACTCCGTTGTTGGATCGTTTCGGCATTGTGCAGCGCCTGGAATTTTATTCTGTGTCGGAGCTGGCTCAGATTGTCATGCGCTCTGCCCACATACTGGGTGCTTCCATTGAGCCTGCGGGTGCGGAAGAGATTGCGCGACGTGCACGCGGCACCCCACGGATTGCCAATCGTCTGCTTAAGCGTGTGCGGGATTTTGCCCAGGTAAGGGGGGATGGTGTGATTACCCGGGTTGTGGCAGATCAAGCCTTGAATTTATTGGAAGTGGATCCATTAGGTTTGGACAAGATGGATCGGCGTTTATTGCAGCTGGTTATTGATCAGTTTGACGGCGGGCCGGTAGGCATTGATAGCCTTGCCAGTGCACTGGGAGAGGAAAAAGGCACCATTGAAGAAGTGATAGAGCCCTATTTGGTGCAACAGGGGTTTTTGGTTCGAACGCCGCGTGGGCGCTTAGTGACCGAACAGGCTTATGCACATCTGGGTTTGAAAAGTCATAAAGCATAGCCGTCAGGCGTATGAGGGCGGTAAAATGTCCGCTTATAAATCTTAGATAAAGAGGGGTTATGAACGCGCAACAGTTTTTTGAGTTGATTATGAATGCCTCTCCTGTTGTGCAGGGAGTTATGGGGCTTTTGGTATTGATGTCCATCGCGGTCTGGGCAGTAGGGCTGGCGAAGCTAGGGCAGTTGGTGCGTTTGCAAAAGCAGCTGAAAGGACTGGAAGCAGATTTTGACCGCGAACAGGGATTGGAGCTTTACTACCACTTGGGACAAAAACCGTATGGTACCGGTGTAGTCGGTGAAGTCCTGCATGCACCTGTGGCGGAGTTTTTAAAGCTGCATGAGCTGGGTGTGCGTCAGGCGGATGGATTACTGGAGGGTGCAGAGCGTGCTGTGCAGGTCGCTTTGGGAAAAGCGCGCAGTGAGACAGAGCAGATGTTATCCACGTTAGCGACGATCGGCTCATCGGCACCTTATATTGGGCTATTCGGCACGGTATGGGGCGTGATGAATGCTTTTGCAGGGCTGGCAAATGTACAGCAGGCAACGCTTTCTGCCGTAGCACCGGGGATTGCGGAGGCCTTAATTGCAACAGCACTGGGGTTGTTTGCGGCGATTCCGGCTGTGATTGCTTATAACCGGCTGACTGCGCGTGCCAATGCCTTGAATGATCGGCTGGAGATGTTGAGCGAGGCCGTATTAACACGCCTGCACCGTCAGACACGTAAACATATTGCTTCTGGGGCATGATAAATGAGTATACGGCGTTTGCGAGTACACCATAAACGCCCCAAGCTGGTGGCGGAAATCAATGTGGTGCCTTATGTGGATATTACCTTGGTGCTGCTGATTATTTTTATGGTGACCGCACCGATTGTACAGCAAGCGGTTTGGGTGGAGCTTCCGGAAACGCCCAGAATAAAAAGCGCGACAGACAACTCTGCTGCCACACCTTTTGTTATCACTGTTACAAAAGCAGGATTATATCGTACCAGTGCACACCCTGATAGGGTGGTTTCTACTGAAGCACTTCCTGAGTTGGTGGCTGAGGCGGTGGCACGCGCACAGTTAAAGCAGCCTGTTTATCTTCAGGGAGATAAGCAGGCACCTTATGGCAAGGTGGTTAAGCTGTTTGTGCTGCTGAAAGCGAATGGTGTAAAAAACGTGGCGCTATTGACTGAGCCGGAGCAGCAATAATGATCCGTTTTGTGTTGAAACACCCGTTGGCAACATTTTTTTCTCTGCTGTTGCATGGCGGGCTTGCAGCAACTGTTTTTTGGCTTTATCTGCACACACCGTCGGAGCGTGAGCAGGTTGTCAATATTCCGGCGGATCAGGCTGTCTCTGAGCAAACCACAAAGCCTGTAGAGGTCATGCAGCCGATGCGTACTTTTACCGTAGATGCTGATCTGGTACAGCAGCAGCTACAGAAAATCCAGCAGGAAGAGCTGGAAAAACAGCGGCGTGCGGAACAACTGCGTCAGCAGGCGGAGGCTGAAAAGCAGCGTCTGGCCGAGTTAAAACGTCAGCAGGAAAAAGCGCGTCAGCAAGCACTGGCAGCACAGCAGGCAGCGGAAGCCGCCCGCAAAAAAGCAGAAACGCTCAAACAGCAGCAGGAGGCTGCCCGTCAAAAGCTGCTGGCTGAGCAACAACGTGCACAGGCACTGAAAAAAGCGGCTGAAGAAGCCGCCCGTAAAAAAGCTGAAGCCGAACGCAAAGCACAGGAAATTTTGCGTGAAAAACAGCTGGCAGAAGAAAGAAAGCGTCAGTTAGAAGCTGAATTAAAGCGTAAAGCGGAAGAAAAGCGCCGTTTGGAAGAAGCCGCGCAAAAAGCCAAGCTGGAAGAAGCGCGTCGTCGTCAACAGGCTCTGTTGCAAAAACAGCTGCTGGAAGAGCAGCAGCGTCGTCAGCAGCTGCTGGAGCGTGAACAGCTGAGCAAGCTGCGACAACTGTATATCAGTGAAATTGCCGCAAAAGTAAGAGAAAACTGGCGTACCCCGGTAAAGGTCAATCCAGAAGCGGCTTGTGAGCTACAGATTACACAGGATAAAACCGGTAAGATTCTTTCCGTGCAGGTTCTCAACTGCAATGCATATGCCGATCGGCAGTTTAAGGTGGCCGCTGAACGTGCTGTCTGGCGTACGGCACAGTTACCGCCGCCGCCTAATGAAGCCCTGTTTGAGCGTGTTGTTCGTTTTAAGTTTAAACCCTGAGGAATGTGAATGAAAAAACAACTGATTGCTGCTTTTTTGGTGTTATGGTCCGTTGCTGCTCATGCCGTGTTGACGATCGAGATCAACCAGGCACAACAGGCACCAACGCCTGTGGCGATTATTCCGTTTGCTGGTGAAGGTGCGGCACCTCATAAGATTTCGGAAATTGTGGGGTTTGATCTGTTGCGCAGTGGTAAGTTTCAGGCCATTGACCCTCAGCTTTTGCCTGAGCTGCCGTTGCAGCCGGAAAATATTCACTATGCGCAGTGGCGAGATACGGGCTCAGATGTACTGTTAATGGGAGATGTCAAACTGCAGGCGAACGGACTATGGATGGTAAGTGCGACATTGGTCGACCTGCTTCGCCAGCAGGTTCTGTTCTCAAAAAGTTGGCAAGGGCTTTCTTCTAATCGACTACGTCGTGTCGCCCATCAGATTTCCGACTTGCTCTATGAACAGCTGACCGGTATGCCGGGGGCCTTTGATACGCGTATTGCATATGTATTGGTGGAACAGGCCGGTGATAAACGCCGTTACACCCTGAATGTTGCTGATTCAGACGGTCATAATGAAAAGGCCATTTTGCGTTCCTATGATGCGATTATGTCTCCAGCCTGGTCGCCGGATGGGAAAAAACTGGCCTACGTTTCTTTTGAAAACGGCCGTTCAGAGGTTTATGTACAGAATCTTTATACTGGCAAACGCACGCGTGTGGCGGCGTATAAAGGCATCAACAGTGCGCCAGCCTGGTCGCCGGATGGTGAAAAGCTGGCGCTGACGCTTTCGAAAGCGGGCAGTTCGGATATTTATGTGCTGGATCTGTCCTCGAAAAAGCTGACGCGTTTAACGCGCCACTGGGCGATTGAAACTGAGCCGGCCTGGTCGCCGGATGGTCGTACACTGTATTTCACCTCCGACCGTCGCGGTCAGCCTCAGATTTTTAAACTGACGTTGGCGACAGGTGAGATTGAGCGAGTCACCTTTGAGGGTACCTATAACGCGAATCCGGTCGTGTCGCCCGATGGTCGTTATCTGGCGATGGTGACAGCCTCTCCGGGCGAGGGGTATCACATCGGGTTGCTTGACCTGCAAACAGGTGAGCGACAAATTTTAACGACTACCTTTTTGGATGAGTCGCCGAGCTTTGCACCCAATGGCGAAATGCTCATTTATGCCATGAACCGAAATGGTAAGGGGCAGTTGGCTGTTGTTTCTGCCGAAGGGGGGACTTCCCAGTTTCTAAAAGTACAAAACGGTGAAGTCAAAGAGCCAGATTGGGGACCTTATAGCCCAAGATAAAAGGAGAGCGGTATGTTGAAACGAATTATGGTGGGGAGCGTTACGCTGATGCTGTTAGGAGGATGTGCCGGACAGCAGGTGAAAGAGGATGCGCAGCAGGCGGCACCGGTTGAACAGGTGACACAAGCGGAAAAAGCACAGGATGAGCAGGGAGGGCTGCCTATTCAAACGCCAGCGTCCGGTGGTGTAGAGATAATTCCAATCACGGAAGATGAAACATCTAAAATTGACGACAAAACCCTCTCTTCGGAAGAGGCTGCGGTAGAGGGGCAGTCTATCCCGTTGGCCTATGAGCCAGTCATTTACTTTGCCTATGATTCAGACAATGTCACGCCTGAAGGACGGGAAATACTGAAGTATTATGCAGATAAGCTGCTGGCACAGCCGAATGTACGGGTGCGTCTGGAAGGGCATACGGATGAAAGAGGATCGCCTGAATATAACCTGGCACTGGGTGAACGGCGGGCAAAGGCGGTTCAGGAAGTCTTAGTGCTCTATGGGGTGACACCTGATCGGATAGAAGTCGTCAGTTATGGTGAAACGCATCCTGCGGTTGCAGGGCATGATGAGGCGGCTTGGGCTAAAAATCGTCGTGTTGAACTGGTGTTTGTCAAATGAAGCGTGTAGGAATATTCACAGCAGGTGTGCTGTTAAGTATGCAGGCGTGGAGTGCACCGGTCGAGGTGATTGAAAGTGCTGCTTTGCAAAAACGGGTTGAAAGGCTTGAACGCATGCTGGAAAACCCCGTTTTATTACAGTTAAGCGATCGTCTGGCAGAGCAGGAGCGAGAGATACAGCACCTGGGGGATCAGGTTGATCGCTTGAAATGGCGCTTGAAACAGATGGAAAAACAGCGCCAGCAGGAGATCACCGCTTTACAGGCGCAGATTGAAGACTTAAAAACACAGCAGTCCAAAGCGGTTCCTTCTGAGGTTGAAGCTGAAGTAGAGGCGCTACCTCCAGCAGTGCAACCTCCGCTCCAAACACCTGATGTGACTGCTCAGCCCGAACAGCTGTTGAAACCTGCTGATAAAGAGGTGAGAAAAGCCTATGATCAGGCGATGACCTTACTGCGCAAAGCGCGCTATAAGGAAGCCGCACAAGCATTTGAGGCCTTTTTGAAGACGCACGGTCAAACGCAGCTGGCACCGAATGCGGCTTATTGGGCGGGCGAAGCTTATATGGCAGAGCTGGATTATCAGCGTGCCTGGCCTTATTTTGAGCAGGTAATTCAGCGTTTTCCGCAAAGTAATAAGTATGATGACAGTCTTTATAGAGGCGCAGATGCACTCTATCAGCTGGGACAAAAAGATAAAGCCATTCAGTTGCTGAAACAACTGATTCGTGCTGATAAGGCCGAGCCGGCGCTGAAAAAGCGGGCTGAAAAGCAGTTAAAAGCTTGGGCAGCGCAAGATGGCCGCTAAAAATGCGATTGTTCTGCTTTCCGGCGGACTGGATTCGGCAACCGTGTTAGCTATGGCACGTGCACAGGGGTATGTATGCCATACGTTAAGCTTTGAATACGGTCAGCGTCACCTGGCAGAACTGAAGGCTGCCAGGATGCTTTCCGAGGCACTGGGCGCGCAAAGTCATCGGGTTGTGCGGATTGAGCTGGGGCAGATCGGCGGCTCTGCTTTAACGGATCCTGCATTGGATGTGCCGGTAGAAGGTGTGAGCGATGAAATTCCCATTACCTATGTGCCGGCACGGAATATGACGTTTCTGTCTTTTGCCGTAGGGCTGGGAGAAGTATTGGCTGCACAGGATATTTTTATGGGAGTTAATGCCGTGGATTACTCTGGGTATCCTGACTGTCGTCCGGCCTTTATAGAGGCATTTACTCAAGCGGCGAATTTGGGTACAAAAGCTGGTGTGGAAGGCCGGCCGTTTAAGCTGCATACGCCTTTGATTCATCTGAGTAAAGCTGAGATCATTCAAACAGGTGTGCAGCTGGGGGTGGATTATGCCTTGACCGTATCCTGTTATCAGGCTGATGCCGAAGGGCGTGCCTGTGGGCGCTGTGATAGTTGTCGTCTGCGAAAGAAAGGGTTTGAAGAGGCTGGTGTACCGGATCCCACACGGTATCAGTAGGTAGGGTTTTATCCTGGTTATTTAAGTACCACTGGTATAATCCCCATTAAATTTAAGATTAAAGCTTCCTCCGGATCGGATTTATTTCTAAACTTCCACGCTTAGAAATAAAGCTGATGCGGGGGATGAAATAAAGCAAAGGAAACCAATGAGCGATAAACATCAAACTGAACAGGCATCTCCCATGTCTATTCAAGATCCTTATTATGAGCGTGAAGCGAGTAAATATGAAAACCCGGTGCCCAGCCGGGAGCTGATTCTGCAGCTGCTGGAAGCGGAGGGTAAACCGCTTCCTTTTAAAGAAATTGCACGTCGTCTGCAGGTAGAAGACGAGGTGCGTTTGGAAGGGCTTTCCAGACGTTTGAAGGCCATGGTGCGAGATGGACAGCTCTTGCGAAACCGCAGAGGTGCTTATGGCCTGGTAGAGCGTATGAACCTGTTGAAGGGGCGGGTAATCGGTCATCCAGAAGGCTATGGCTTCTTAGTGCCGGAGTCTCCCACTGAAACCAGTGACATCTATTTGCCAGCCCATGAAATGCTGAAGGTACTGCATGGGGATGAAGTGCTGGTCTCCGTGGTCGGGGAAGATAAGCGTGGCCGTAAGGAAGGTGTGATCGTGGAGGTGATCCGGCGGCATACGCAGAAGCTTTTGGGACGTTTGCACCTGGATGAGTATGGCATGGCTTGGGTGCAGCCCAGCAATAACCGTATTGCTCAGGATGTCTTTGTGCCGACAGACGGCCTAAATGGCGCTCAGCAAGGGCAGGTCGTACTGGTTGAAATTATTCGTCAGCCTTCACGCCGTTCCGGGCCTGTGGGGCGCGTGATGAAGATTTTAGGGGATTATCTCGATCCTGGGCTTGAAATAGAATCGGCGATTTATACCTATGATATTCCCCATGAATGGCCGTCAGATGTATTAAGTGAACTGGATGAAATTCCAGATACGGTGCAAGAGGAAGAAAAAGCCGGTAGAACGGATCTGCGCCATCTCCCCTTAGTGACCATTGATGGTGTAGACTCTAAAGATTTCGATGATGCCGTTTTTGCTAAAAAGCGCAAAAACGGCTGGCGGCTGGTCGTAGCGATTGCAGATGTATCTCACTATGTGAAGCCGGGTTCTGCGCTGGATGAAGAGGCCTATAAACGCGGGAACTCCGTTTATTTTCCGCAGTTGACGGTGCCGATGTTGCCGGAGAAGCTTTCAAACGGGTTGTGCTCGTTAAATCCGCAGGTGGATCGCTTGTGCATGGTGGCAGATATGGAAATCAGCCATGAAGGACGCCTGCAGCGCAGCAAGTTTTATCCGGCTGTCATGCACTCCCATGCGCGGCTGACTTATGACGAAGTCTACCAGGCATTGACTGATGAAAATGCCTGCTCCGAAAATATTAAGCCTGTATTGGAACATGTTAAATCCCTGTATGAGCTGTATCAGATTTTACGGGCGCGAAGGGAGCAGCGTGGCGCGCTGGATTTTGATACGGTCGAAACGCGCATAGAGTTTGACGAACAGCGAAAAATCAGCCAGATTGTGCCTGTCGTGCGTAATGATGCACATAAGATGATAGAAGAGTGCATGTTAATGGCCAATGTGGCCACAGCTACTTTTCTATCCAAGCAGGCAGACCTTGCCATTCTTTATCGTGTGCATGAGCCACCCAAACCAGAGCGTTTGGAAGAGCTGCGCACCTTCTTGGCAGACTTTGGGCTGGAGTTGAAAGGAGGGGAAGAGCCTACGGCGGCAGATTTTGCCGATGTGCTCAAACAGGTAGAAGGCAAGCCTTATGCAAATCTGGTGCAGACGGTCATGCTGCGCAGTATGAATCAGGCCGTTTATCAGCCGGAAAAGAAAGGGCACTTTGGGCTGAACTTTGATTGCTATACACACTTTACTTCGCCGATTAGACGTTATCCGGATTTAACCATTCACCGAGCCCTCAAGCATGTGGCAGATAAAACAGCGCTGTATCCTTATGATCTGCCACGTATGGAAGCGATTGGCGCGCACTGCTCCGAAACGGAGCGTCGTGCAGATGAAGCGACACGAGATGCTGTGAACTTCCTGAAGTGTGAATATCTGTCGCATCATTTGGGTGAGTCCTATGAAGGCATTATCTCCGCTGTCACAAACTTTGGTATTTTTGTGGAGCTTCAGCCTTTGTATGTAGAAGGCTTGGTGCATGTGACAGAGCTGGGGGAAGACTATTTTGTTTACGACCGTGCGCGGCACTGTCTGGTTGGAGAGCGTACCAAACGGCGTTTCCGTATCGGTGACCCTGTAGAAGTGCAGGTGGCGCAAGTAAACCTGGATGAGCGTAAAGTAGAGCTTCGCTTGCTGAAAGCGCCGGATGATCTTGGCGAAGAAGTGGACGGAAATGCATCTCAGCAGAGTGACTCTGAAACAGCCACAGAGAGTGGGCAGTCTGCTCGTCCTTCTAAGCGTCGTAGCCGGAAAAAGCGCTCCACTGCCTCCAAAAAGCCGGGTGTAAAAGGTGATAAAGCGCCTTATGGTGGCCGTAACCGAAGTGGCCGACGTAAACCGCGTAAGCCGAAATCATGAGTGAGTGGATTTACGGTATTCATGCGGTTGAGAAGCGGCTCAAGCAAGGTGGGCAGGGAGTTCAACGCCTGATCATGCCTGCTGGGCGTATGAATCCGCGCCAGCAGAAGCTGCTCCAGTTAGCTAAAAAATTAAATATCCCAGTAGAAAAAGCGCCTAAAAAATTTTTTGAGCGGTTTGAAGGCGTGCATCAGGGCGTTGTTGCTGCCTGTGCACCGCAGGCAGACCAGCCACATTATGAAGAAGCTGACTTATTGGCTTTGATTGAGCAGTCCACAGCACCTATAGTCATTTTTCTGGACGAAGTACAGGATCCCCATAATTTGGGTGCGATTTTACGCACTGCTGATGCAACGGGGGTCTTGGCAGTTGTTATTCCCAAGCATCATTCGGTTGGTGTGACACCTGTTGTGCGTAAGGTTGCCTGTGGGGCTGCTGAGACAGTGCCGGTGATTGCTGTTAATAATTTGGCGCGAACGTTAGAGCAGGTCAAAGCACAAGGGCTGTGGGTGATCGGGTTGGCAGGTGAAACGGAACATACGCTCTTTCAGCAGGATTTACGGGGTGCTATCGGCTTGGTTCTGGGCGCAGAGGGCAAAGGATTGCGTCGCCTGACCCGTGCACAGTGTGACTTTATTTGCGCATTGCCGATGGAAGGCAGCGTGGAGAGCCTGAATGTGTCAGTGGCAGGCGGTGTAGCACTGTATGAAGCGCTCAGACAGCGAAAATATGCTGGCTGAAGCGAAATTTTCAACAAAAAATTTTTTTCAAAAAAAGGGGGAGACCCCCTTAGTCTTCATTAAGCGCGGCAAAGATATACCCTTTTTCATCTATACGGATGGGAAAAGGGGTTAAATATTCACCCTGGCAGGGGCCTTCGACACACTCGCCGTCTTCTATTTTGAACCAGGCATCGTGGACTGAGCATTTAAGTATTTTTTTAAACGGGTTGACATCTACCTTATAAGCTTCATTAAGCGGCACATGCTGGTGTGGGCAGTGGTTGATAAATGCTTTGACTTGATCGCCATTGCGAATTAACACCACACTCTGAGCCTGCCCAGGCACTTGGGCAATCGTTGCTTTGGCGTTGCTGAGCTCATACTTATGCGCTAATGATAAATCATCGGGTAGCGGTTCCAGCAGGTTATCCAACCCGATCTGCCGGCATTTTCGGGCGGCAAGCTCACTGCCATAGCGTACCGCCTGTTCGGGTGAGTGCTGGTTGACAAGCTGGTGGATAACACCAGCCAGGAAGGTATCGCCTGCACCCAAGGTGTCTTTAACACGTACTTGTACGGCCGGAATGTGGATGGTTTCACCACTGTGAGCTGCCTGAAACCATACGCCTTGTTCACCCCAAGTGCAAATGATCAGGCTTTGGGGGGCGAAAGGACGCAGCTGTTGAATGCAGGCTTGAGGATGATCCAGACCTTTGGCCTGGGCATAGTGTTTGCCTGTGAAAATAACGTTTGTTTGTGAGAGTAGCTGCTCTATTCCGGAGCGCGGTTTTTCAAGGTCGAGGGAAATAGGGGTGTCAGGACAAAAGGTTTTGCTGATATTCAGCATGCCGACCAGGTTTTCTACATTACGGCCTTCAAAATGCAGCCAGTCAAAGTGTTCAATTTCTGTTTTGGCGAAGTGTTCAAAAGAGAGCTCTGGCAGGTCACGGTAATGCACGATGGTACGGCTGCCGTTTTGCTGGTTGACAAGGATGTGGCTGGAAGGGGTTGCACCTTTCAACTTGCGTTCGCACAGGCTTAGATCAACCCCCCGTTGAGCGAGTGCCTGCTGCAGGAGTTTGGCTTCCTGATCGGAGGCCAATACGCTCATCAGGGCGGAGTCATGCCCCAGTTGTTTGAGTACATATAAGCTATTGGCGGCGTTACCGCCAGGTTGGCGCAGGCGCTTGTCTGCCCGAACTTCTGCGTCCTCGTGAGGGTATTGCCGGACAAATAAGAGTGTGTCTAAAACGAGATTGCCGATTGCAAGAATACGCGCCATGGTTGTAGGCTCCTTGATAAATATGGGCACTATTTTAGCAAAGAGGGCTTGACAATCGGATCAGTGTATAACTTTTAAAATTTTGCTTGACAAGCGGGGAGGTTAGTTAATTACAAACACTTAAAGTAAGTTGTTAAGTTTTTATAACTTGTTGAAATTAAATGGTTATTAAGAAAATCTATCCTTTGGGTATTACGTATTGGTAGAAGAATTTTTATACACAGAACCTGTGGATAACTTTGTGGAAAGTCTTCGGGTAAGTGGTCTAAATGGTTGCGATTACTGGGATTGAGATTAAACTGCTTAATTTTTAAGCAGTGGGGAAAAGTGAGCGAGCTGTCGTTCTGTGGCAGAAGGTTGGATGCACTTTTTCTTTACGTATGGTAGAGTTATCTCATAACATATGCTGTTTCCTCTTCTGTGAACTAAGAAGGCGGAGAAAGTATGGGTATGGTGCAAGTATTCAAATAACAATAAAAACAGAAAGGGTGTTATGGCGGGCTTACATCCTCTTAAGCGATCAATCACATGTGCAAGCTGCGGTTTGCAGCGTATCTGTTTTCCAAAAGGGCTGACGGCGAAAGAAGTCAGCCGTCTGGATCAGTTGATTTCTTCGCAGCCTCACGTGACAAAAGGGCGTTATATTTTTCGCTGTGGTGAAGTGACCAAAGGGCTGTTTGCATTGAAGTCCGGTGTGGTCAAACTGGCTCGGATAGATGAGCACGGCAATGAGATTATTCACAGCTTTTATCTACCTGGCGATGTATTGGGGCTGGAGGCTTTGGATCAGCCTGTGTACGCCTATGATGCGATCGCACTGGATGAGTGTAATCTGTGTATGTTTGCACAACAGGATCTGGAGCAGCTGGGGCGGCAGATGCCAAGCCTGAATCGTCAGATTCTGCATATGATGCGCTTAGAGCTGGAACGAGAGCGTAATCATTTTGAAAGCCTGACGTATCGCTCAGCCGATCAGCGGATTGCACATTTTATTTTGAGTATTGTGCGCCGTTATCAGGATCGAGGATATGCTTCAGATGCTTTTCGTCTACCGATTCTGCATCGAGATCTGGCAACCTATTTAGGGTTGACACCGGAAACAGTTTCTCGCATTTTGAAAAAATTCCAGAAAAACGACATTATGCGCTGGCGCAAAAAAGAGGTGGAGATTTTTGATATGGCGCGTCTTTGCGAATTGGCTGGTTCTGCAGATGCGGAGGCGCTTTGTCATCATTGCCATGCTGTTGTAGGGTGAAAATTGATTTTGATCAAGTGGGCGGCGGGAGAAATCTGTTCAAATAAGTCCCGCACATGGAAATCGAGTTGATCGGTTCCTCCATAATGTAGCCCGCTTAACCCGGATGAACTCCGGGTTTTTTTATGTTTTTTTTCATCTGTGTGTCTTTTTGGGGTTGAAAGTTATCGCAAATAGGGTATATTTCCTTCGAAGAAAGTTTTTTTATGTAGAGAGGATTTAAGTGATGAAAAAACTCATGATGCTTTTCAGTGCTGGTTTCTTGGCGGCAGGCTTGAGCGCGTGTAGCTCAACGCCGAAAGAGACACAGACAGATACGACAGCACCGGCAGCTCAGGAAGCGGACACGCAGCAGACGGCTTCCGCAGCACCTGAAGCGGGGACAGTGGAAACAGGTACGGCTGGAGAGAATACACTGACTGCAGAAAATCAAACAGTAGATGTGCAGCAGACAATTGCCGAGCTGCGAGAAAAGCGTGTGCACTTTGATTTTGATAAGTCTAATATTAAGCCTGAGTATTATGATGTGATTAAAGCACATGCGCAGTTTATGCAGGACAACCCAGAAGTAAAGGTAACCATCGCCGGTTACTGTGATGAGCGTGGTACGATTGAATACAACCTGGCTCTGGGTGAGCGTCGCGCAAATGCTGCTTACAATGCATTGGTGGCGGAAGGGGTTTCGCCTGACCGTATTCAGATTATCAGCTATGGGGAGTCCTACCCGTTGGATGCCCGTCATAATGAAGAAGCCTGGGCGAAAAACCGCCGTGCGACTTTCGTATATGGTGTTAACACGTTTGTGCGCCCACACTAAGAGGCCGCTTGAGCGCTAAACGCGCGGGCGAATATGTATAAAGCCTTTCTGTGTTTGCAGAAAGGCTTTTTTAGTTTTAACGGCAAGAAAGAATACGGATAGATGAGGCAGCCATGACAGAAGAAGCGGTGAAAATCCATTATTTGAAAGACTATCAGCCTCCGGCGTTTCAGATTCCGAATGTTGCTTTAACATTTACCTTGCATCCGACGCGAACGCGGGTACAGAGTAAGCTGAAAATTGAGCGCTCAGGCACACATGATAAACCGCTTGAGCTGGATGCAGAGCAAATGGAACTCATAGCGTTAAAAGTGGACGGGGTGCCGCTGGCGCCGCATCAGTGGCGTTTGGCAGAAAATAAATTGATTATAGATCAGGTGCCTGATTCTTTTACGCTCGAAGTCGTCAATGAAATTGACCCTTTGCATAACACTGCATTGGAAGGGTTGTATCAGTCTTCCGGAAACTTCTGCACGCAATGCGAGGCGGAAGGCTTTCGTCGGATTACGCCTTTTCTGGATCGTCCGGATGTTTTGAGCCGATATCGCGTCAAACTGATCGCAGATCGTGAAAAGTACCCGGTTTTGCTCTCCAATGGAAACTTACTGGAGCAGGGAAGTTTGCCGGAGGGGATGCACTATGCCATTTGGGAAGATCCATGGAAGAAGCCCTGTTATCTGTTTGCATTGGTTGCGGGTGATTTACGCTATATTGAAGATCGTTTCACGACTGCACAAGGCAAGTCTGTCACCCTGCGTATCTATGTGGAGCCGCACAATATTGATCGTTGTGCATTTGCCATGGAGGCACTGAAGCGTGCGATGGCATGGGATGAGTCACGCTTTGGGCTCAGCTATGACTTGGACGTGTTCAATATTGTGGCGGTTGATGATTTTAATATGGGGGCGATGGAAAACAAGGGGCTGAATATCTTTAATGCCAAATATATTCTTGCCAAGCCCGATACGGCGACTGATACAGATTATGAAGGGATTGAGTCTGTCGTGGCCCATGAATATTTCCATAACTGGACCGGCAACCGTGTGACGTGCCGAGATTGGTTTCAGCTCACTTTGAAAGAGGGGCTGACTGTCTTTAGAGATCAGCAGTTTACGGCAGATATGTTGTTGCCTTCTATCAAACGTATTCAAGATGTTGTGCATCTACGTCGCTATCAGTTTCCTGAAGATGCAGGCCCTATGGCGCATCCTATTCAGCCGCAGTCCTACATCAAAATGGATAATTTCTATACCATGACAGTCTATGAAAAAGGGGCGGAGATTATCCGAATTTACCACACTCTTTTAGGTGAGGACAGCTTCAGAAAGGGGATGGATCTTTATTTTCAGCGGCATGATGGCCAGGCTGTTACGGTAGAGGATTTCCGTCATGCAATGGAAGATGCCAATGATATCGACTTGAGTCAGATGCATCACTGGTATGTACAGCCGGGTACGCCGCATGTGATGGTAGCGAGGCACTATGATGCTCAGCGGCAAACTTTAACCCTGACCTTCCGGCAAAGTTTGCCGAAAGCAGGAGAAGCTTTTCAGACGCTGGTATTACCGATTCGCCTGGGCGTACTGGATGCACGGGGTAAAGCCTTGCCTCTGCATATACAGCAGGGGGCGCAAGCCTGCTTGCCCGGTCGAGATAAAAAAGAGTGTGTTTTCAGGCTGACGGAAAAAACCCAGCAGCTGGTTTTGCAGCATGTGCCTGAAGGCAGTGTGCCGGCTTTGTTGCGGAGCTTTTCGGCACCGATCATACTGGAAGCAGGCTATGATGAAAATGAGCTTTCTCTGTTGGCCGCCCACGACCCAGACGACTTTCTGCGTTGGGAAGCTCTGCAGCAACTGGCTGTAAAAACTTTGATGGATAATGAACAGCGTCTGGCATCAGGTGCCCCGCTTGCTTGGTCGCAGGCTTTCTGCGCTGCGTATGAAAAACGGTTGGAACATGCTTTGGAAGACCCGGCATGGCATGCGCTTGCATTGCGTCTGCCAGATGAAGTGTATCTGGGTGAGCAGTATGAAATTATTCCGGTCGAACGGCTGCATAAGGTCAGAAAACAGTTGATTCAGTATCTGGCGGAGCAGTTTGAGCCGCTTTGGGCAGCACATTACGATCGCTTAGCGGCAGATACGGCGCCTTACCAGTTTGATGCATCAGGGTATGGGCACAGAAGCCTGAAAAACCTGGTGCTGTCGCAGCTGACGGCTACCGAGAAGGCCAAATGGATCGAGCAGGCAGTGTATGTTTATCAACATGCGGACAATATGACTGAGCGCATGGGCGCATTGCAGGCGCTGAACGCTCTGTCTCATCCTGCGCGTAAGACCGTACTGGATGATTTTTATTATCGCTACAGAAAAGACCCACTGGTGGTGGATAAGTGGTTTGCGCTGCAAGCGGGAAGCGACCATACGGATACGCTTGAGCATGTACGTTTATTGACACGTCATCCAGCATTTGACTATACCAATCCTAATCGTGTCAGAAGTCTTTTGGGTGTGTTTGGACAAAACCGCGCGGCTTTTCATCGGGGAGATGGTCAAGGTTATGCCTTTTTAGCAGATGAGATTCTTAAGGTGGATCATGTCAATCCGCAAATTGCCGCACGTCTGTTGACGCCTTTTACCCAGTGGCGGCGTTTTGATACGGGGCGTAAAGCGCTTATGAAAGCACAGTTGGAACGTTTATTGCAGGCTTCCTTATCTAAAAACAGTTATGAGATTGTGCAAAAATCTCTGATGGCGGATGCATAAAGATTGGTGGCAAAAATTACGGCTGGGGATAGTACTTTTACTGTTTGTCACACCTGTATTAGGGGCTAAGGTAGAAATTATCCCGCTGGCACCGTCACCACTGTTTGAATCGGACGAAGCATCAGACTCTCCGACCAAGGCGCTATCTTCTGAGCTTGAAGCATCCGCTTTACCTTTATCGGGCAAAGTGGATGCTGGGCGTCATTTTTCTGTTGAAGCTTTTCAGCTGTCAAAGCCTTTTTTAGTGTTATTGCCACTTTCCGGGCCTTATCAGCAGGCAGGGGAGGCAGTGTTGGCAAAATTGAAACAGTTGCCGACCTTTAAGCCAGTGGATATTATTGATACATCTCTGTTTTCGGTAGAGGAGCTGGTTGAGCTGATAGGCAGCTATCAGCCCCAGTGGATCTTGGGTCCGTTGCACCCGGATGTGGCACGCGCACTTTTGCCAAAACTGCCGTCTATCCCCGTCTTAAGTTTTGCAAGCCCTTGTCCTTCGGAGCGTTTAAACTGCTATGCGCTTGCACCTTCATTCAAGACGCAGGCGTTGCACTATCTTGAAAATGTCCGCTATCCTCATGCGTTTGTTGTGGTAGATATGCCATTTTGGCAGGGATTATCCGCAGCAGAGAAAGCAGGTATTATGCGTTTTTATACGACTGAACATGTTGTAAAGGTCAGCGCTCAAAATAGCCAGGCCGTACTGGCAGAATCTTTTAACATGCGTGCTGCACAACAGCGTGCTCAAACACTTACCCGCCTGCTTCAGCATCCTTTAAAGTCTCAACTTAGACTCCGCCAGGATATTCAGCATGTGGTGGTATTGAGCTCATTGAACAGTGCCTATCAGATCCGCACGTTGCTTAAGTTCTGGCTGGTTTCTGCTGAAGTGCATTGGTTGCCGACAGCATTGTTTTCAGCTACTCGACTTAAACAGCTTTTACCAACTTGGCCTGCTACGCAGGCCTATTTATTTCCTTTTTTGGTACAGGAATATGCTAATTCTGAAAATATTGGCATCTTTCATGCTATGGGAGAGACGGCGCGATTGATTTTAATGCAACCGAAAAAAGCAATTCTCACACCTTTAGGGATTTTGCAGTATCACGCAAAAAGTGAGACATATACGCTGCATGTACCCAGGGTGGAGATCAAAAATGGTCGCATAGACATGCGATAGCGAGCGGTAGGGAGAGGACTGTGGCAAAAGCACAGGCAGATGAAGGGCTTAGTGATCTGGATGATATTGATGCACTGCTGGAGGAAGCAGAGCAGGCGCTGGAAGAAGCTGAACCGGAAACATTAACCGATGCAGATGTGCAGCAGCCTGAGCCGGAAGCCTCCGCTGAAGCGGCTCCAGAATCAGATCAGGGTGC
>CAYRSN010000002.1:47751-87282 GCA_964427185.1 uncultured Piscirickettsiaceae bacterium
ATTCGCCAGTGAAGCAGGCAGCAAAAAAGCGCAGGATAAGTCCATTGAGGCTGATAGTGGAGATGTTTTGCTTGAAAAATCAGAGGCACAGGCGATTGATAAGCCTCAAGATGAAAAGGTAACTGTACCTGCACAGGTGAAAGCGGAACAGGAACAGCCTGTGGACGCCGAAATTCCTACAGCGTCTTCTGCAGAGAAAGCGCCAGTTAAAAACGTACAGGAAGCGCAGGACAAGGAAGAGCCACCGATTCCGGCACATCATAAAACTTCCGGTGCGCTTAAAAAGAAATCCAAACAAGAACTGACGGCGGCAGATATGGATAAGTTAAAAAAACTGATTTTGGCATTAGGGATTACCACCATCGTGTTGGTAACCATTGGTATTGGTTTGACAGTGTGGGCAGCCATTGCGGCCTCCACGGCGCATCTGGATGAGGAAAGCAAAACATTGCTGGAGGAGATTAAAACCGGTGTTGAGCATGTTGCCGTGAAAAGTGAGCGACAGGATAAAACGCTGGAAGCCATAGAAAAGAAAATTGACGCACTGAGTTTTCAGCTGGAGCAGATCAATAGTGATTTGGGCAAGCTGGAGGCCTTGATGGAGGCGAACTCCGTGAAACCCGCCTCCAGCACGGTAGATACGGCACCGATAGTGCCGCCTCCGCATGGTGCTGGGCAACTTAATATGACGGCTCAGACACATGCTGCGCCCGCGGCACCTGCGCATACGGTTGCTTCCGTGGTGGCGAAGGTGGATCCGGATTTGAAGAAAACTTTGGGTAGCTTGAATAGCCGTTTGATCAGAACACAGAAGCAGGTCGATAAGGTGTACAGTGCACTGCGCAAGCTACAGACGCAGTACCGCGTGATTTTGACTAACCTGAAAAAGCTGCGTGCGGAGCTGCAAACGGAGCAGAAGCCGGCTGCTGCTAAGGAACCCCCTTTGAAACGCCAATATTATCAATATGAAGCCCCAGCATATGACCCGGCAAATATTGGTACTTATCCGTAACCCATGATTTGAGAGCACAAGAGGAGTTTTAACATGAAATCTAACTATCTTCCCCTGGCTTTAGTCAGCACCTTAAGTGTAATCGCACTCAGCGGCTGTAATCAGCAGCAGGTAAGAGAAGCAGAGCCTCAAACCGTTGTGTTGAAGATTGAGCAGGCACAGCCGGTAGAGGTTAAGACACAGGCACAGAAAGCGCAGGCAGCCCCTCAGAAAACCTTTGTGAAAAAGCCTCAGAAGCCCAAGTTGATTAAAATCGTTGGCATAGGGTATGGCTCAGAAAGTACCTATGAAGGATATACGCCCGGGCAACGTCGTTTAATGGCGATTCGTGCCTCCAAACTGGACGCTTATCGTTCGCTGGCTGAGCAGCTCTATGGTATTAAAATCGATTCAAACACTACGGTATCGGCTTTAATGGCTAAAAGCGATAGTTTTCGTGCCCGTGTCAATGCAGTTGTACGAGGTGCGCGGATTGTCAGTGTGACACCCATGGCGGATCATAACTACGAGACAATTTTGGAAGTCTATGTTGATAAAAGCTTTTTCCAGCAAAACTTCGTCTACTCTGCCGAGGCGTCCTGCGGTGCGAATGGTTGTTACCCTGAAGAAGCCTATCAGATCGAACAGGTTCAGTGTGATGCGCGGATGAACTGTTCCGGCCCGGCAGCAGCATACTAAGTGGCAAGGCAGGAGGTTTTTGCCATGAAACGACGAATGCTCGTATTGGCCTTTATGACGCTGGGGCTTTTTACGGCGCAGACCGTACTGGCAGCCAGTATCAGCACCCGCGTCAGAATTTTGGAAAAAAATGTGCGCAAGCAGGATAAGCAAATTCGCGCCAACACTTACAGCCTGAAACAGCAGGAGAAAAAGCTTAAGGCTGGGATGGCCAGGGTGGATCAGCTGAATGGACGTGTTGAACAGTTGGAAAAAGCGTTTCAGGCCATTCAGAAACCCAAACAGGATAAGCGCTATGCCTTTCCATGAGTTAAGCAGGTGAGCGCATGAAATCTTTGTGTGTATGAATCGACATGAGTATGCCAAAGCCCAGCATCAGCGTCACCAGTGCACTGCCGCCATAGCTGATCAAGGGCAAGGGAAGGCCGACCACAGGGAGTAGCCCGCTGACCATTCCGATATTGACCAGGGCATAAATAAAAAGTGTCATGGAGAGGCTGGCCGCTAGCAAACGACCAAAGTTATCCTGCGCCATCCAGGCAATCCAAAGGCCGCGAAAAATCACAAAGGTATAGCCGATCAGAAGCAATAACACGCCCCATAAACCAAACTCCTCAGAGAACACTGAAAAAATAAAATCTGTTGTACTTTCGGGTAAAAACTCCAGATGTGCCTGGGTACTGCCCATAAAGCCCTTTCCCCAGAGGCCGCCTGAGCCAATTGCGATTTTAGACTGAATGATATGGTAGCCGGCACCCAGCGGATCAGACTCCGGGTTAAGAAAAGTTAAAACGCGTTGTTTTTGGTAATCGTACATAAAATGCCAGATAACAGGCAGTGCGGCAACCCCTGCCGCAATGGCGCTAAAGATAAACTTCCAGGGCAGGCCGACAAAAAAGAGCACAAAAACACCGCTGGCGGCAATCAGCAGGGCGGTACCCAAATCAGGCTGGACTACGATTAGACCGGCGGTGAGCACAATAAAGGCCATGCCTGCCAACAATCTGTTCCAGCTTGGAGGCATCGGACTCCAAGCATACAGCCAGGCCAGAAACATCGGCACAGCCAGTTTCATCAGCTCTGAAGGTTGAAAGCGAAACAGGCCGAAATCCAACCAGCGGCGGGCGCCTTTACCAATGGAACCTACCAGTAGTACGGCGACTAATAGCATAACTCCCAGTAAAAACAGCCAGGGTGCCCATTGCATCAGCTGGCGTGGTGGCACCTGTGCCATGGCCAGCATCAGCATAAAAGCAAGCCCGATTCTGATTGCATGGCGCTCGACGACAGCCATATTACCGCCTGAGGCGCTATAGATGACCAGAATGCTGGTAGTGGATAAAAACAAAATGCCGAGTAAGAGCCAAGCGTCCAGGTGGAGCTTTTCTAAAAAAGTCTTATTTTGCATCGTTAGCCGTTTTGTGTGTAGTCATATGATGATCCAGCCAGTATTTTGCAAGCCGGGTTGCTAAAGGTGCGGCTATTTTGCCGCCGCTGCCCCCGTGTTCAACAATGACTGAAATGGCGATTTGGGGGTTGTTAACCGGTGCGAAACCTACAAAAAGGGCATGATCCCGTTCATGGAAAGGTGTATTTTCTTCATCGTACTCTTCTTCCGCTCGCAAGCCTTTGACCTGTGCTGTGCCCGTTTTGCCTGCCATGCGATAGGGTGCGATCAGTTTGCCAGCACGACGGGCGGTGCCGTGTGTATCATGCATGACTGCCACCATGCTATCGATCACACGCTCCCAATTTTGTCGGTTGTGGATATGAACCTGTCCTTCCGGTGAAACAGGTTCGTTCAGCAGATGGGGAATGACCTGTGTGCCGCGATTAGCCAAAATAGCCGTAGCGCGAGCCAATTGAATCGGTGTGCTTAGGACATATCCCTGGCCAATCGCAGCAATGATGGTTTCACCGTTGTACCAGGGTTTGCCTTTGACAGCACGCTTCCAGGCTTTATTCGGAATCAGGCCGGCTTTTTCACCGGGCAGATCAATGCCGGTTTTTCGTCCCAGGCCGAACTCAGAAAGCCCGTTATGGATGAGGTCGATGCCCATTTTAAGGCCGATTTGATAAAAGAACGTATCACAGGATTCCTGAATGGCTTTATGCATATCTACACGTCCATGACCTTGTCGCTTCCAGTTTCGGTAGGTGTGTCCCGCATAGGTAAAGTAGCCTGGATCGAAAATACTGTAGTGAGGTGAAATAATGCCCTGTTCTAAAGCGATCAGCGCAATAAAAGGTTTAATGGTAGAGCCCGGGGGGTAAATGCCTGCAATCGGACGGTTGATCAGCGGACGCTTGGGGTCACTTAAGAGCGTCTGGTAGTTCTTTTTGCTGATACCGTTGACAAAAAGATTAGCATCAAATCCGGGAGAGCTGGCCAGTGCCAGAACAGCGCCTGTTTCCGGCTGCAGGGCGGCAATCGCCCCTTGCTGCTGTTGCAACAGGGTATAGGCATATTGCTGAAGACGGATATCAAGCGTCAGTACCAGATCTTCACCGGGTACAGGGGGGTGTTCTTCCAGTACACGGATAACACGACCCTGGGCGTTGGTTTCTACCTGACGCCAGCCGGGTTGTCCCATCAGACGGTCTTCATAGAACTTCTCAATGCCAGATTTCCCGGTGACAGAGGTTCCTTGATAGCGTTTGTGATCCAGTCTTTCCAAATCAGCCCGCGTGATTCTGCCCATATAGCCGACAACATGCGCGGTGATGTCGCCATAGGGGTATACGCGTTTGAGCTGTGTTTTAAGTTGGTAGCCCGGGAAGCGGTAACTGCGTGCGGCAAAACGGGCGGCTTCTGTTTCATCCAGCTCAAAGGGGAGGGTAAGGGTTTTAAATTTTTTCTGGTTACGCGCCCAGTGCGCGAACTTGTTTTTGTGTGCCGTATCAAACTTATAAGGAAAGAGTGCTGAGAGTTCTGTCAGCAAGCCTTCCCAGTGAGGCGTTTTTTCCGGCACGAACGCAATGACATAAACAGGGCGATTATCGGCCAAAAGAATATGATTCCGATCAAAAATACGCCCGCGCTTAGGGGGCAGGATTTCCAGTGTAATACGGTTGCCTTCTGCCAGATGATGGTATTTATCGTATAAAGCGATTTGCAGATAGGCCATCCGCCCGAGCAAAACGGAAAAGCCTGCTAGAACGAGCAGAGCAGCCCATAGCAGACGCTGTTTGAATTTTTGGCGATCCTGTTTGGGATGATAGTGACTACGGTTCATGCCTGGTTAAGTGCGGGCATTGTTATATGGTCAAGCAGCCAGCGTATAGCGGGCCATAGTACCAGGGCGCTTAGAGGCATAGTCCAGTATGGCCAAAGGTGCGTGAGTGGCGCGGGTAAGAATATGAGCCAGTAGATGGCCTGATAAGCATAGAGCAACAGTGTCACAATCAGCGCCTGCTGTATCGGTCCGAACAGGCGAAACTGTAAGCGTATCTGGAGGAAAATAAACAGAAACACACTGAACAGCAGCGCATGGGTGCCAAGCAGCGTTTGGTTCAGGGTGTCGTAAAGCAGACCTAATAGAATAGCTGCTGTGAAATGGGTGTGATGAAGCGTTTTTTGTGCCCAGTAAAATAACAGCAATAAGGCCACAGGCGGCAGCATGAAGTTAATGGGCTGAGGTAACGGAAAAGTATTGAGCAATAGTGCCAGCATATAGCTGAGCAACTGAATGCCGGTGTGGGATTCAGGTGTTTGGGGTGACATGGCGAATGATTAACACTTCATGGTTATTGTAAAGTTGGCTGACAGGCGCTGCTTGGAGTTCCATAAAGCCTTCCTGGTCGGTTTGGCCGATCCGCTGAATCCGAGCAACAGGGTAGCCTGGCGGATAAATACCATCTATCCCAGAGGTAACCAGAAGATCACCCGGGCGCACATCCGCACTGGTGCGAATAAACGCCACCTTAAGATGCCCATTGCCTAGGCCTTGCACAATGGCGCGTTGTCCGGTGCGCTCAATACGAATTGGAATGCTCAGAGAAGGGTCGGTCAGTAGCGTAACCTGGCTGGTCAGCTCGCCGACCTGTGTGACCAGCCCTAAAACCCCTTGTGCATCCAGGACAGGCATTTCACGTGTAATACCATCCAGTGCGCCCTTATTAATGACAATAAAATCTTTCATCGGCAAGTTACTGGTGCGCAGGATTGTGGCAATGGTCAGGTCAATATGCTCGCTGGCAAATGTCCCTGTGGCATCCAGCAATAGCTTGAGACGCTTGTTTTCAGCCTGCAGCTCTTGCAAGTGTTGGAGTTTGGCCTGAAGAATCAGGTTTTCTGCTTTGAGTGCATGATAGCGGCTGAGCAGTGCCTGTTCAGATCGGCTGCTGTCCAGATAGGCGGTATAGAGTGTTTTGGGCAGGGCGGCGATAAACTCGATAGGCTGGATGACGTTCATCAACATACTGCGCACATGCACTGCCAGATGTGTGTAATGATCCAATACCATCATCAAGACAGCAAATACAAAAGCCGCCACAAAATGGCGACCCTCCGTTGCAGCAGGTGTTGTGCGCAAACTAATGTCAGAGCCCTCTTAAATCAGTCGTGAGAAAACACATCCATGCCGCGCTCATCCATCATTTCCAGCGCGCGTCCGCCACCTCGCGCCACACATGTCAAAGGCTCATCGGCAACAATGACAGGGATGCCAGTTTCTTCGCTCAACAGCATGTCCAGATTGCGCAGCAGTGCACCGCCGCCGGTGAGCACAATGCCATGCTCTGCAATATCAGCGCCCAGCTCGGGCGGCGTGCGTTCCAGCGCTGTGCGCACAGCACTGACAATGGCCATTAAAGGCTCCTGAAGCGCATCGAGAATTTCATTAGAGTTTAATGTGAATTTGCGTGGCACCCCCTCAGCCAGGTTATGCCCGCGCAGCTCGATCTCGCGGGGTTCGGCATCATGATAAGCCGTACCGATGGCATGTTTGATACGCTCAGCGGTCACCGGCCCCAGTACCATGCCATAGTTGCGACGTACGTATTTGTTGATCGCCTCATCAAAGTGATCGCCGCCTACTTTAATGGAGTCGGAGTAAACGATACCGTTAAGCGAGATGGTGGCCACTTCGGTTGTGCCGCCGCCGATGTCCACCACCATGGAGCCGGTCGGCTCACTGACAGGCAGCCCTGCACCAATGGCCGCAACCATAGGCTCTTCAATCAAAAATACATCGCGGGCACCTGCACCTGCGGCGGACTCTCGGATCGCACGCCTTTCAACCTGGGTAGAGCCGCAGGGAACACAGACCAGTACCCGGGGGCTGGGCTGAAAAAATTTGGCGGCATGTACCTTTTTAATAAAGTGCTGCAACATTTTCTCGGTGACCGCAAAATCTGCAATCACCCCGTCCTTTAAAGGGCGAATGGCCTGAATATTGCCCGGGGTGCGTCCCAGCATGTTTTTGGCCTCTTCACCTACGGCAACAATGCTGCGCCCGCTGCGTCCGCCGTCACGAATGGCCACGACAGAAGGCTCGTCCAGCACAATGCCTTTTCCACGCACATAAATCAGCGTGTTGGCAGTCCCAAGGTCGATGGAGAGGTCATCGGAAAAAACGCCAAAAATCTTACGGAACATAGTGTTTATCCATTAAGAAAGTCTAGTTGTTAATCAGACTATTTTACCCGCTTGCGCAGAAAGGGATGCAGTAAAATGTTGGGGTTTCTTAATTGTTCAGATAGGGTTGGGAGCTGAAAATGAGCTTAAGTATTGATGAAGTTGAAAAGATCGCCGCACTGGCCGCCATTGACGTGCAGGCGCAGGAAAAAACCATGTATGCCGAGCAGCTGAGCAAGGTGCTGGATCTGTTCGCGCAGATGGAAGCGGTGGATACGGAAGGTGTGGCACCTATGGCGCATCCACTGGAGATGACACAGCGCCTGCGTGAAGACGAAGTGACTGAATATGATCAGCATGAAAAGTTCCAGCAGTTGGCGCCTAAAGTAGAAGCCGGCTTGTACCTTGTGCCCCAGGTGATTGACTAAAGGATTTAAAAAATGCATACCCTGAGTTTAAAGACACTGAGTGAAAAACTCCATAACCGAGAGATTTCCAGCGTTGAGCTGACGCAGTACTTCCTGAACCGTATTGAAAAATTAGATCCGGAGCTCAACAGCTACATTACCGTGACACCGGAGCTTGCGCTTGAGATGGCAAAAATGGCCGATGCTGCTATTGCGGAAGGCAGTGCCGGGCCTTTGACCGGTATTCCTGTAGCGCATAAGGATATTTTTACCACCGATGGGGTTCGTACTACCTGCGCCAGCCGCATGCTGGATAACTTTGTAGCACCTTATGATGCCCATGTGGTGGAAAAGCTCAAACAAGCCGGCATGCCGCTGTTGGGTAAAACTAATATGGATGAGTTTGCCATGGGTTCCTCCAATGAGACCAGTTACTATGGCGCTGTACGCAATCCGTGGGATCTGAATGCCGTGCCGGGTGGCTCCTCAGGAGGCTCTGCAGCCGCAGTGGCAGCAGGTTTGGCACCTGTTGCGACCGGTACGGATACGGGTGGATCCATTCGTCAGCCGGCCAGTTTCTGTGGTATTACCGGTATCAAGCCGACCTATGGGCTGGTGTCTCGCTATGGCATGATTGCCTATGCCTCAAGTTTTGATCAGGGCGGCCCCATGGCGAAAAGCGCAGAAGATGCAGCTTGGTTGCTGAATGCCATGGCGGGCTTTGACAAGCGGGATTCCACCTCTATTGAAAGAGACCTTCCGGATTTTACTGCATCGCTGAATGACACCATTGAAGGCCTGCGTATTGGCTTACCCAAAGAGTATTTCGGTGAAGGGCTGGATGCTGAGGTGGCCGCACAGATTGAAGCGGCCATCAAACAGCTGGAAGCGCTGGGCGCAAAAGTTGTCGAAGTGAGTTTGCCCAATAAGGATCTGGCCGTGCCCGCCTATTATGTCCTGGCACCTGCTGAGGCCTCTTCCAATCTGGCGCGTTATGACGGCGTGCGTTATGGCTACCGCTGTGAAGATCCAAAAGACCTGAAAGATATGTATTTCCGTTCCCGTGCGGAAGGCTTTGGCGAAGAAGTAAAGCGCCGCATTATGATCGGTGCCTATACCCTGTCGGCAGGTTATTACGATGCTTATTACCTGAAGGCGCAGAAGCTGCGCCGTATGGTGCGGGATGATTTCATGCGTGCCTTTGAGCAGTGTGATGTCATTGCAGGGCCGGTGTCGCCGACAGTGGCATGGAATTTGGGCGAGAAAAAAGATGATCCGGTCAGTATGTATCTGGCAGATCTTTACACCATTCCTGTCAACCTGGCGGGGCTGCCCGCCATGAGTGTGCCTGCTGGGATGGCGCAGGGACGGCCGGTGGGGCTTCACCTGGTTGGGCCCTATTTCAGCGAAGCAAAACTGCTGAATGTGGCGCATCAGTTCCAGCAGGCAACAGACTGGCATCAGAAAACCCCGGAAATAGCCAAGTAAAGGAGTGGTGAAATGAATTGGGAAGTTGTAATCGGGCTGGAAATTCATGCACAGCTGGCGACCAAATCGAAAATCTTTTCAGGCGCTTCCACTGCCTTTGGGGCACTGCCTAACACGCAGGCCTGTGCCGTGGATATTGCCTTGCCGGGTGTGTTGCCAGTTCTGAATAAGGAAGCGGTGAACATGGCCATTAAGTTTGGCCTGGCCATTGATGCGGACATTACGCCACGCAGCGTATTTGCCCGTAAGCACTATTTCTATCCGGACCTGCCTAAGGGATATCAGATCTCGCAATATGAGTTGCCTGTCATTAGTAAAGGGCATGTGGAGATTGACATTGAAGGGCAGAAAAAAACCATAGGTGTGACCCGAGCCCATCTGGAAGAGGATGCGGGTAAATCCCTGCATGAAGATTTTCTGGGCATGACCGGTATCGATTTGAACCGTGCCGGCACGCCTTTGCTGGAAATTGTTTCCGAGCCGGATATGCGCTCCATTGACGAGGCCATTGCCTATGCCAAGAAAATCCATGAATTGGTGCAGTATCTGGAGATTTGTGACGGTAATATGCAGGAAGGCTCCTTCCGTGTAGATGCCAATGTCTCCCTGCGCCGTCCGGGTGATCCGCTGGGCACACGCACGGAGCTGAAAAACATTAACTCTTTCAAGTTTCTGGAAAAGGCACTCCAGTATGAGATCGAGCGCCATATGGATATTCTGGAGTCCGGCGGCAAGATCGTGCAGGAGACGCGTCTGTATGATTCCGTAAAGGATGAAACCCGTTCCATGCGGGAAAAGGAAGAGGCTAACGACTACCGTTATTTCCCTGATCCAGATCTGTTACCGCTGGTGATTACGCCGGAAATGATTGAGGCAGTCAAAGCAACGCTGCCGGAGCTGCCAGATGCCAAGCGCACCCGCTTCATGGAGCAGTATGGGCTGCCAGCCTATGATGCTGGCGTGCTTACGGGCAGTCGTGAGTTGGCGGATTTTTATGAGCAGGTCGTACAAACCGTCGGAGGCGAGCCTAAGCTCTGCGCAAACTGGGTGATGGTAGAATTGCTCGGTGCGTTGAATAAGGAAAATTTATCACTGGCTGAGTCGCCGATCGAAGCTGTGATGCTCGGTGAGCTGCTGGCGCGGATTGTGGACAATACTATCTCCGGCAAGATCGCCAAAGAAGTGTTTGAAGCCATGTGGGCAGGAGAAGGTCGTGCTGATGCGATTATTGAAGCCAAAGGCTTAAAGCAGATCACCGATGCCAGTGCTATTGAAGCAATTATTGATGAAGTGATCGCCAATAATCCGGCACAAGTAGAGCAGTATCGTGGTGGTAAGGACAAATTGTTCGGCTTTTTTGTCGGGCAGGTAATGAAAGCCACGCAAGGTAAGGCTAACCCTAAACAGGTGAATGAGCTACTGCGCAAAAAACTGGCTGGTTGAGGGGGTCTCCTCCTTTTTTTAAAAATGAAAAATTAAAAAATAACTTTTGTTTAAAAGCCCCGTTTCCGGGGCTTTTATGCTTGATTTGCTATAAAAAGTCTTTATATTATTGGCGAACCTTTATGAAAAGGAGTGGTGTATGAACCTGAAAGGTATTTTTCTGTTTTTATTAACGAACATTGCGGTCATCGCTGTGGCGTCCATTACGCTCAGCCTGCTGGGTGTGGGCGGACACTATACCGCAGGCGGTTTGGATCTGGGCAATCTGTTGATTTTTGCGGCAGTCTTTGGGTTTGCCGGCTCATTTGTATCGCTATTCATGTCCAAGTGGATGGCGCTGCAGATGACCGGAGCGGAAATTATTGACCCTGAACGTCCCCGCAACGAAGCGGAAGCCTGGTTGGTGCAGACCGTGCGCCGTCAGGCTGAGAAAGCGGGTATTGGGTATCCTGATGTGGCCATTTATGCTGATCCGGCACCCAATGCTTTTGCAACGGGATGGAACCGCAACAATGCACTGGTGGCGGTATCTACGGGCTTGTTGGAAAACATGACTCGAGATGAGGTGGAGGCCGTACTGGCTCATGAAGTTGCTCACATTGCCAATGGCGATATGATTACCATGGCCTTGCTACAAGGTGTTGTGAATACGTTTGTCATCTTCTTTGCCCGGATTGCAGGTTACTTTGTAGACCGTGTACTGCTTAGAAATGAAAGTGATGAGCCGGGTATTGGCTACTATATAGCCAGCTTCATCTTTGAGATTCTATTTGGAATTCTCGCCAGTATGATTGTGATGTGGTACAGCCGTAAGCGCGAATTCCGTGCGGATGCGGGCGGCGCTTATCTGGCAGGTCGTGAGAAGATGATTGCCGCTTTGCGACGCTTGATGACCATTCATGAGCCGGCTCATCTGCCTGAGCAGCTGGCGGCGTTTGGGATCAATAAGTCTGCGGTTTCCGGTTTGATGGCACTGTTTGCCAGCCACCCACCGCTGGAGCAGCGTATTGAGTATCTGCAGCAGGCAGATGAACGCAAGCTGAAGCTTGGTTTGGGATTGTCATAATGTAATGCTTAATGCGTTATTGAAAGCAAATAAAAAGCCCGGCATTGCCGGGCTTTTTATTGCTCTGGCAAAACATTTTATTTGCCCGTGAGGAATAGAATCAGCGCCTTTTGTGCATGGAGGCGGTTTTCCGCTTCATCCCAGACGACAGATTGCGGTCCGTCAATGACATCTGGGGTGACTTCTTCTCCACGATGGGCAGGCAGGCAGTGCATGAAGAGTGCATCCGGTTTCGCTTGAGCCATGACTTCGGCATTTACCTGAAACGGCATGAACTGTTCCACGCGTACCTGCTGCTCATCTTCCTGACCCATACTTGCCCAGACATCTGTGACCACTAGATCAACATTCTGTGCAGCTGCTTTGGCCTCTCTGAACAGGCGAACTCGATCACCCGCGGCTTCCAGCAGCGATGCTTTGGGCTCAAATCCTTCCGGACAGGCGATGTTGAGTTTGAAGTCATACTGTATGGCGGCATTGATATAGCTGTTGCACATGTTGTTGCCATCGCCGATCCAAGCTACGGTTTTGCCTTGCATCTCACCATGGTGTTCATACCAGGTTTGCATATCTGCCAGTAGTTGGCAGGGATGGTAGTCATCTGTTAAGGCATTGATGACGGGCACTTGGCTGTGGCGAGCAAAGGTTTCCACTGTGCTGTGGGCAAAGGTTCTGATCATAATCAGATCGGCCATGCTGGACATGACACGTGCGCTGTCTTCAATAGGCTCTCCTCGACCCAGTTGCGTATCCCTTGGGGAAAGAAACAGAGCGTGCCCGCCCAGCTGTGTCATGGCGATTTCAAAGGACAGCCGTGTGCGTGTACTGGCTTTTTCAAAAATCATTGCCAGGGAGCGGTTTTTCAGAGGCTCGAATATGGGGCCTTCCTGTTTGAGTGCCTGTTTCAGCTCAATCCCTCGCTGCAGGATCTGGAGCAGTTCATCCGGGGTACAGTCTTTCAGGGTGAGAAAGTGTCTTACTTGCATGTTAGAAAGTCTCAATTAGTTCACAAATGCTGTCAATCATTTGAGCCTGCTCAGCCGCAGTCATGATAAAGGGGGGAAGCAGGCGTATGACGCGTTCTCGCGTGACATTGATTAACAGGCGGTGTTGTGTCAGCGCGGTATTGACCAGTGCACCGCAGGGGCGGTCAAGCTCAATCCCGATCATCATACCGAGTACGCGGATGGATTTAACGCGTGGGTGGGTGCTCAGCCTTTGTGTAAAAACTTCTTTTAGGGCTTCCCCTGTCAGTGCTACCTTTTCCGGCCACTGTTCCTGCTGCATCAGTTCAAGCACCGTTAATCCGGCGCGGCAAGCCAGCGGGTTGCCGCCAAAGGTAGTGCCGTGGCTGCCGGGCACAAGTGCCTCTGCCGCTTCACCGCGTGCCAGACAGGCGCCAATGGGCACGCCATTGCCCAGTGCTTTGGCCAAGGTCATGACATCTGGTTGAATCCCGCTGTGCTGGAAAGCGAAAAGCTTGCCTGTGCGCCCCATGCCGGTCTGTACTTCATCGACCATGAGCAGCCAGTTGTTTTGATCACATAGCTGGCGCAACTTGGGCAAATAGTCGGGCTGAGGAATATGAACGCCTCCTTCCCCCTGGACAGGTTCGACTAAGACGGCAACGATATTGGGATTGTCTGCCAGAGAGGAGACGGCTTCGATATTGTCGTAAGGCACATGGATGAACCCCTCTACCAGCGGCTCAAAGCCAGTCTGCGCCTTAGAGTTTCCGGTGGCACTCAGTGCTGCCAGGGTGCGTCCATGGAAGCTGTTTTCCATGACGATAATGGTAGGGCATTCAATGCCTTGAGCATGCCCCCAGCGGCGTGCCAGCTTGATGGCGGTTTCATTTGCTTCTGCACCGGAGTTGCAGAAAAATACCTTATCCATCTCGGATACATGACAAAGCTGCTCCCCGAGTTGCTGTTGCAGTGGGATGTTATAAAGATTCGAGGTATGCAGCAGTGTGCCGGCCTGCTCACAGAGCGCCTTTTGTAAAGCGGGATGTGTATGCCCGAGACTACAGACGGCAATCCCGCTTAAGGCATCCAGGTAGGCCTGGTTTTGTTCGTCATAAAGCCAGGCGCCTTGTCCTCGCACAAAGCTCACAGGCAGTCGTGCGTAGGTGTTCATCAGTGTTGTCATAGGTGATATCTGATCTGTCACGTGTAAAAAACAAAAAAGCAACCCAAAGGTTGCCTGAAACTTTTAATTTTACAGTTTATTCTGCCAGAATCAAATATATCGGAAAGTGGGAGTAGTTTGTTAAAATGAGAAAGTTTTGTGAAATGAATAAAAGGATGTGTAATGGCCGCGAACTTCGCAGACCGTGACGGTTGGATCTGGCTGGATGGTGAAATGGTGCCGTGGCGTGAGGCCAAGGTGCATGTGCTGACCCACACGCTGCATTATGGTATGGGTGTGTTTGAAGGGGTGCGTGCCTATGAAAGTGAAATCGGTACGGCTATTTTCCAGCTGCAGGCGCATACGGATCGTCTTTTCAATTCCGCCAAAATCATGCGTATGCCCATGCCGTTTGATAAGGAAACGTTAAATGAAGCGCAAAAGGCTGTGGTGCGTGAAAACGGGCTGAAATCCGCCTATTTGCGGCCGATGGTGTTTTATGGCTCTGAAGGGATGGGGCTGCGGGCGGACAATCTGAAGGTGCATGTGATGATCGCCGCCTGGGAGTGGGGTGCCTATATGGGCGAGGAAAACCTGGCGCGGGGCATTAAGGTGGCCACCTCCAGCTTTACCCGTCACCATGTCAATATCTCCATGACGCGCGCCAAGGCCAATGGGCATTACATTAACTCCATGCTGGCGCTGCAGGAGGCGATTAGCCACGGCTGTGATGAAGCGCTGTTGCTGGATCCGGAAGGCTATGTGGCCGAGGGGAGTGGTGAGAATTTCTTTATGGTGAAAGATGGCATTATTTATACGCCGGAGCTAACCTCCTGCCTGGATGGCATTACCCGTAAGACGGTGATGGCGCTGGCGGATACATTGGGTTATGGGGTGCGGGAGAAGCGCATTACCCGAGATGAAGTCTATATTGCGGATGAGGCTTTCTTTACCGGCACGGCGGCGGAGGTGACCCCGATTCGTGAGCTGGATGAGCGTATGATTGGTGAAGGGTGTCGCGGTCCGGTGACTGAAAAATTGCAGCAGCTTTATTTTGATGTGGTGCATGGTCGTAAAGCAGAATATCAACACTGGCTGACACCCGTTACGGCATAAGGAGTTTGTGATGAGTAAAACGATACAATCTGTTGAAGTGACTTACGATGACCTTCCACTCTACTGCCCGAGTGGCAAAAGCCCTGTCAGCGGTGTAGGTGCTTTTGGAGGGCATCCACGCGTTTTTCTGCCTATTGAAAAAACAGGCAAGGCGAAGTGTCCTTATTGTGGTGCTGATTATGTGCTGAAGGACTGGGATCCGAATCACAGTGCCCATTGAGCAACCGGTTGGATAGGGATTGCGCAAGCCGCCTATGATGGGCGGCTTTTTTATGATGACTAAATTTTCAGGTTCCAGCGGTTATGCACCCATAGATACTGTGCGGGGTTTTCTTTGATTTCTTTTTCATAAAGCTGATGCAGGCGGATCAGATCCGCCTTGTCATCCCCGCTTGGAAAATGTTCCAGCGGCGGCAGGCAGGTGACATGGTAATGCTCGCCAATACGGCGGGTGAAGACGGGGATCACGGCTGCCCGGGTGATTTTAGCCAGCTTTGAAGTGGCGGGGTTGCTGGGGGCGAGGTGGTTGAAGAAGGGGGCATCAATGCGTTTTTCAGGGTTGCGATAGCGTTGGTCGGGGAGGTAAAACAGCAACCCGCCTTGCTTTAAGTGGCGCAACATAGCGCGGGTATTGTCCTTTGAAAGGGGTTCTACCCAAAGTTTGCCATCTTTATAGACAGTGCGTCCCTGTTTGATAAAAGATTCTAACAAAGGGTCATCATGGGGGCGATAGACGGGTTTGATAGGGAACTTGAGCATCATGAACATGCCACTTAAGTCTATGTGGGTAAAGTGAGGAACCAGCAGGATGACTCCTTGCCCTTTGTCGATGCAGGCTTGCACATGCTCTAGACCATGGTAGGTAACCAGCTGTAGTTCTTTGTCCGGTATGCCATGACGGTAGCCGCCCCACCAGGCGATCAGGTTTTCCATCATGCTAATACCCAGGGACTCAAAATGGGCTTTGAGAAGCGCCTGGCGTTTGGATTCGGGCCAGTCCGGAAAGGCAAGGTTAATATTAGCTGCGGCAATTTTCCTGCGGCGGGGGGCAATGGTGTAGAGCAGGCGGCCTAAAGGCCGTCCAAGTTTAAGTTTGGTGCGGTGGGGCAACTGAGCCAACAGGCGTAGCAGGCCTATGCCTGCCCAGACAGGCCAGTAACGGGGGTGGAGAAAAGCCGGTTGAAACTTACTGGCTGTTGCTTTGTCGGTAGAGCTGTGCATAACGACCCTGCTGTTGCAAAAGTGATTGGTGTGTGCCCTGTTCAATCAGGCGACCTTGTTCCAGCACAATAATCTGATCCGCATTTTCCACGGTGGTGAGCCGGTGGGCAATGAGAATGACGGTGCGCCCCTGTTTGAGGACATCCAGTGCCTGCTGCACGGCTTGCTCGCTTTCATTGTCCAAGGCGGAGGTGGCTTCATCCAATATTAAAATAGGCGCGTCTTTTAAAAAAGCACGCGCCAGGGCGATACGCTGACGCTGTCCGCCGGAAAGCTGGCTACCGTTTTCGCCGATGGGGGTGTTCAGCCCTTGTGGCAGTTTTTCGATAAACTCCCAGGCGTGAGCAGACTTGGCGGCTTTGATGATTTGCTCCTGGGGTGCATTCGGCTGGCCATAGGCAATATTGGCGGCGACTGTGTCATCAAACAGCACTACCTGCTGGCTAACCAGTGCAATATGGTCTCGCCACCAGTTTAGATCAATGGTTTGAATATCCGTGCCATCGCAGATGATCTCCCCCTTTTGAGGTGCATAAAAGCGTGCCAGTAGCTGGGTGATGGTAGTTTTGCCGGAGCCGGAGCTGCCTACCAGGGCGGTGGTTTTACCTTGGGGAAGGTATAGAGTGAGGTTGTCCAGGGCGGGTTTGTCCGCATGAGGATAGTAAAAAGTGACTTGATTAAAGTGGATGTCGCCTTTGATGGCGGGCTTGGCAGTACCCGGGTTGGGTTCATCTGGTAGATCCAGCAGGGCAAAGATACTTTCTGCCGCAGCCATGCCCTGTTGGATGGTGCGGTTGATATTGGTCAGGCGGCGGACAGGTTCAAAGATCATGGCCATGGCCGTGATATAGGCGATAAATTCGCCGGGTGTGAATTTGTTTTCCGCAGAGAGCAGGCTGGCGGCATAAATAATAATGGCCATGGCAATGGCGGCAATCACCTGCACCAGTGGTACATTGGCCGCGGAGACAGAGACAACTTTCATGGTGTGTTGGCGCAGGTGTTCCGCCACCTGCCAGAAGCGCTTTTCTTCATAGCGTTCCGCCCCAAATAGTTTGATATCCCGGTGGCCGTTGAGCCCTTCTTCCAGCTGATGGGTGAGTTGTCCCATGGTGTTTTGCATTTCGGTGGAAGAGGCGCGCATCATGCGGCTGGCGCGATCAATCACCCAGGCCAGCACGGGAGCGATGAGCAGAATCAACAGCGTCAGCTCCCAGCTGACATAAAGCAAGTAGCCCAGCAGGGCAAGGATAATCAGGCTGTCACGGATAATGACAATCCAGGCCTGAGAGAGGGTGTTGCCTACTTGGGGCACATCATAGGTGATTTTAGACAGCAGTTTGCCCGTGCCATATTCATCCAGCACAGCTTGGGGCAAGCGGTTAAGCTTGGCGAACAGGTCTGCGCGGATATCCAAAATGGCTTTGTGGGCAATCCACTCGGAGGCGACTTTGCTGGCGTATTCTGCAAGCCCCTTAATGATAAAAACACCTACCAGCAGAAGCGGGATGGTTTTAATGGCTTCCGGGTCTTTGGCAATGAGGCTGTCGTCCACTAAAGGTTTGAGCAGAGCGGGCATCAGCGGCTCCATGCCGGCGGCCACAATCAATGCCAGCAGGGTGAGCAGTACCATTTTCCAGTAGGGTCGGATATAGCTCAGCAGGCGCTTGTAGAGGGTAAAGGTGTTCTGCTTCATTCGCGACGGAGTATTTTGTCAATAAGTAAGCGGCCTAATTTATGGGTGCGGTATTGAGCATTCAGGCTGTCGCGGTCATAGTGCTGTGTCAGCCAGGTTTCAAAGTCTGTATCCGGATGTTCTTTTTTAAACGCCTCATAGGCTTCAAAAAAGGCATCCAGCTTGCCGGTATCCCCAAACCGGAAATGCCCGTAGCGCCAGTTAAGCTCTTCTCGCCAGACTTTTTCAATGGGCTCATGCAGGACAAAGTGGCGATAGAGGGCGCTCATAAGGCCTGCACGGTCGGCACCGGATTTGCAGTGGATGAGCAAAGGCGGTTTTGCATTACGTAGCAGATCTCGTGCGGTGAGTACGGCATTTTTATCGGGAAACTCTCTGCTGGAAAAACGATGATGCAGCAACGTGATACCATATTTGTCACAGGCTTCTTTTTCCAACAGGTACTGGCCGGAGCTGTCAGGGCGGCGCAGGCTGATAATAGTGTTGATGCCGTATTGCTGTTTCAGCTTGCGTACAAAGCCCGGGCTGGGCTGGTTACTGCGCCAGGCATTTTGGGAAAGCGGGTGAAAGTTGCGATACAGCACGCGCACGTATTCATGATCAATCAGCCATGCTTGCAGGTGAGCCAGTATGCGTCTCCAAGGGGATTTGAGTCTTTCAGGCATGGGCGTATTGTATGGCATAATCAGGTTAAATCGGCTATGCTTTTGCAGATTTTTTGGGAATTAGCATGAAGTCTGTTTTTTATTCGCCTTTTGTTTTCTGGGCTTGGATATTGTTTGTGCCACTGGCATTTGTGTATGGATTCTCTGATTTTATACGGGAGTCTGAGCTAAACAGCCGTTTAGGGTGGTGGCTGGCACTGAGCGCCATTACGCTGTTGGCGAAGCACCGTGGTTTGATGGGTATATTGGCTCTTCCGTTTTTACTGGGGGGAGTGCTGGATTTGTTTTATGCTTATTTTTTTGGAGGGGTGTTTTCTACCAGTACGCTGGATGCGGTGTTTCATACGGATACAGGTGAAGCCGGTGAGCTGATACTGGCCTATTTTACCTGGGATGCCCTGCTAATTTTGCTGGTATATGCAGGGGTTGCCGGTTTGTTGTGGTATAGAGTGATGCTGCCGGAACGCCTGGAGCGTGGTTTGAAGGTGTTAAGTGGGTTGGGTGTACTGATTCTGTTTTTTGCGTTGCAGCAGATGGTGGTACACCAGAGGTTTTATGATATTGTGCCGGGGATTCTCGGTATTGCGCCTACCTATGCTAAAAGCAGTGAGTCTTTTGAGCAGGCCAGTCAGGCTTACCGTCAACTTGTGGAGACACGTGCTGTCAAGGTTTCACTTGAGCATGCTGACCAGCCACATACTTATGTGATTATTATCGGTGAGGCCATGACGCGTGGGCGTATGGCTTTATACGGGTATTCACGCCTTAATACGCCGAATTTACAGGCTCTTGCACCTGAGCTGACTGTTTTTACAAATGTAATCTCTCCTTTTGTACAAACACGGCCGGCATTGAATGCCGTGTTGTTTCCGCAAAGCTGGGAGTCACCGCGGCAAACCTATCATCAAGCGCTCAGCATTGCAAACGTGGCGCAAAAGGCTGGGTATAAGGTTTTTTGGCTGTCCAATCAGCAGCCTTTTCGTACCCCGACGCAGCTGATTGCAGATACGGTAGATCATGCTGCCTTTATGACGCGAAAAGTGGCCGGGGTACATGCGCACCGCTATGATGAGCTGTTACTGCCTGATATTAAAACGGCATTAAAAGATCCTGCCAAGCATAAGTTGATTTTTGTGCATTTAATGGGGTCGCATTTACAGTATGCCAACCGTTATCCTGAGCGGTTTTCTCGTTTTTCCGAGGAGCCACCTGTTCAGGTGGATGCGTATTTGGCGGACTGGAAAAAACAGCAAATCAATGCGTATGACAATAGCATTCTTTATACTGACTGGCTGATTGGGGAAATTCACCACCTTGTGCAGACCTATGCCAAGGGGTTAAGCGGTTGGATGCTGTTCAGTGACCATGGGGAGGAGGTATTTGAAACAGCAAATCTTAGCGGACATACGCCGGATAAGCTGACTGTGCCTATGTTTACTATTCCAGTCATATTTTGGAATAACCAAATCGCTAAAAGCTTGCAGCCTGAGCTGAAACAGTTGGCTACAAACAGGCATCGGCCTTATATGAGTGACAGGCTCTATGAAACCTGGATGGACTGGTTGGGCTTGAGGCTCCAAACCTGTGAAAGTTGTCAGTATAGCTTTATGCGCCCTTATGTGGAGCGGAAGCGCATGGTATATGGTTTTGATTTTGATCAGAAATGGTCGGAGGGTGGGTCTTGAAATCACCTCATCGGGGCTGGCAACGCCTGTTTGGTGCCGCAAAATATTCCTGGCAGGGGCTGAAGGCGACCTATGTCCATGAGGCGGCTTTTCGCCAGGAGGTGTGGGGGCTGGCCGTGTTACTGCCGTTAGCGTTTTGGTTAGCGCAGGGCGCTGTGCAGTTTGCGCTGTTGCTGGGCAGCTGGTTGCTGGTGATGGTGGTGGAGCTATTAAATTCGGCAGTGGAGTCTGTGGTGGATCGGCTGGGGGAGGGTTACCATGAACTTTCCGGCCGTGCCAAAGATCAAGGCTCTGCTGCGGTTTTGCTGACTTTATTTATAGCAGTGCTGATTTGGGCAAGTGTTATTTGGGAGAACTGGACATGATTATTGTGACAGGCGGTGCCGGGTTTATCGGCAGCAATCTGGTCAAGGCGCTGAATGCGCAGGGTCGGCGGGATATTCTGGTAGTAGATGACTTGGAAAAGGGTAAGAAATTTATCAACCTGGCCGATAGTGATATTGCCGATTACCTGGATAAACGGGATTTTATTGAGCTGATTGAGGAAGATGAAGATTTAGGAGAGATTGAAGCTATTTTTCATCAGGGTGCCTGCTCTACCACTACGGAGTGGGATGGGCGTTATATGATGGAAAATAATTACGAGTATTCCAAGTCACTGCTCAATTACGCTTTAGAGCGTAAAATTCCTTTTATCTATGCCTCTTCTGCATCGGTGTATGGTGACGGTGCACGTGGGTTTGCTGAGGCGCGGGAAAATGAGTTTCCCCTTAATGTCTATGCCTACTCCAAGTTTCAGTTTGACCAGTATGTGCGGGAAATCTTGCCGGATGCGGAAAGCCAGGTGGTAGGGCTGCGCTATTTCAATGTATATGGCCCGCGGGAGCAGCATAAAGGCAGCATGGCTTCCGTGCCGTTTCATCTGTATAACCAGCTGATGCGCGGGGAAAATCCAAAGCTTTTTGGTGCCTATGACGGTTATGGCCCTGGAGAGCAGAGGCGTGATTTTATTTATGTAGAGGATGTGGTCAGTGTCAACCTGTGGCTTCAGCAGAACCCTCATGTCTCCGGTCTCTATAATTGCGGTACAGGTAATGCGCAGACCTTTAAGGAGCTGGCACAGGCAGTGATCGACTGGTTTGGCAAGGGTGAAATCGAATATATTCCGTTTCCTGAGCATCTCAAAGGCGCTTACCAGAGCTTTACCGAAGCGAATATGCAAGCTTTGCGTGAGGCCGGTTACGATAAGCCGTTCAAAACTGTGCAAGAAGGCGTACCCCTTTATCTGGATTGGTTGAGCAAAGCTCCGCATGCGCGTTTTGCTAATTAAGATGTCTTCCATGGGAGACGTGCTGCACACGCTCCCAGCCTTGACCGACGCCCAACAGGCACTGCCGGGTGTCCAGTTTGACTGGGTCGTGGAAAAAAGCTTCAGAGAAATTCCAGCCTGGCATCCTGCAGTAAGGAAAGTGCTTCCTATTGAACTGCGTCACTGGCGTAAGCGCATTTGGTCGTCTGCAGTCTGGCGTGCGTGGCGTCAGTTTTCGGCGCAAGTGGCTCAAAATGGCTCGTATGACCTGATTCTGGATGCTCAGGGGTTGCTCAAAAGCGCTTTTGTGGCCAAAAATCTGCAAAAATCCCTTAAAAAAAAGGGTTTTGCAAATGCGCAAAAATTAAATTTTTCAAAAAAAGGGGAGACCCCTCTTATTTGCGGTATGGACAGGCAGTCTGCCCGAGAGCCGATGGCAGCATGGTTTTATGATCAAACTGTGCATGTACCCATTGAACAGCATGCCATTGTACGATTGCGCCAGCTTTTTGCCCAAATACTGGGGTATGAAGATCCAAGTCGCCAACCTGTTAGGTATGGTCTGCTGCTGCCTTCTGCCGGAAGTGCTTTCCCTGTGCAATCGCCTTACTGGATTATGCTTCATGGCACTACTTGGAAAACCAAGCTGTGGCCGGAAGAAAATTGGCGGGGATTGATTAAACGCGCCATTGATACCGGGAAACAGGTTGTGCTGCCATGGGGAACAGAGGAGGAAAAAGTGCGTAGCCTGCAGCTGGCAAAGGGATTTGAGCATGTTTGGGTGCCAGAAAGCAGGCTTTCCTTAAGTGATATGGCGGTGCTGTTAAAGCAGGCGGAGCAGGTGGTAGCAGTGGATACGGGATTGGCTCACCTGGCCGCTGCACTGGAGGTGCCAACGGTGGTACTTTATCGGGTGACAGATCCGGCTAAGGTGGGAGCGTTGGGCAGTAGTGTAAAGCACTTGTCCTCTCCTGAAGCTGTTCATTATCTTAAACAGTTTGAATCAAAGACTCAGCAGCGGCGAAGTTTGCAGGGGCTATCACTTGATGATGTTTGGAGGCAGTTTGAGCATGTCTGAACGTGTACTTTACTTGCCTTCTACAGCCTTTAATTTATTTGTCTCACTGTTAGATATACAGCAGCGCAGGCCAAAACAAGTGCAGCTGATCATGATTGATCAGTGTAAGCCTGTTGAGTATTTGTCTGTATTGAAAACGTGTAGTGAATTACCGTTGCATACTTTGGAGCTTCTGCCTGCTGCGCAAGGTTTTTTTAAACCGCTTCAGCGCAGAAGACACTTTCGTAAGCTATGGGATTGGGTGGGGGATTTTAAGCCGGATGAAATTGTAGTAGGAAGTGACAGGCGTATTGAGTTTCAGTATTTGATGCATCGTTTTAGGCGGTCTGGTCATGATGTTAAAGGTGTTTATTTAGATGATGGGTTATTTAGTTATTTGGAGTGGCCTAAAAAGCCGCTGCAGAGATACTTGGATAATTTATTTAAAAAGCTGGCTTATGGGAGTTGGTGGCATGCACCTGAACAAATCGGTGATAGTCAGTGGGTTGATGAGGTGAGGTTGTTTGCCCCGGAGTTTGCGCGCCCGTCTCTTAAGGCACGTAAAGTTGAGTTGATTTTAGGTAGCACAATACACGATAAGACAATCAATGAAATATCTAGAAGAATTATGAAAAAAATGGGAGTGGATGTGCCTATGCTTTTTAAAGCAGAAAAGGTTATTCTTATCCCTCATCCCCATAATTTGGATGGATTGCCCGGGTTTTCACGACAAGTCTTAGATGAATTTTATTCTTCAGATAATCCAGTTTTGGTTAAATATCACCCTCGATTCAAGGGTGAAGATGTGCTTGGCCTTGGTGGGAAAGGAGGATATCTTCTGCCTGATAATGTTGCATTTGAGTTTTTTTTGCCTTTGTTAAATAAGCAGGCAGAGGTTATAGGTGATTTGACGACCGCTCTGTTATCAACATGTTGGATGCGACCAGATTTAAAAGTTTATGCATTAGGACAACTGGATGGTCGATTTGATAATGATTTATTACGGATTTATAAAAGTTTTGGTGTGAGGATGAGGCATGCTTAATAAGTTGAATATGCAGTGCAGAGCCGTGTGGGTTTTTTATATTTCAACCATCATGGCAATTGGCCCTTTGCTAATAGAGCGGGAATGGCTGATTAAAGGAGGGATGATTATTTTTTTAAGTGGCGTGGTTTACCTTTTAAGTAAACCGGCAACAGTGACATTTAACACTTGGGAAAAGAACTGGATAAAAATTGTGTTGCTGTATGTTACCGTGGCTGTTTTGAGTTTTTTGTTACGGCCACCTTACACAGATGATGGCATATGGCGCTTATCAGCGCCCGGGCTGATGCTTTTAGTATTGTTATGGTTTGTGGTTGTGGTGCGCCATCAGTTTCAATGGCATGCGCTAAAAGCGGTATCGTTGGGCATTATTGTTTGGGGTGTGGTGGTGCTGGCCTGGGAGCAGATTGTTTGGCAGCCTGATCTGCTTTCGGTTTCCTATAAAGCAGGTATGTATGTTTCTGGATATGGCGCAATGGGCACGATTATTCCCATTGGAGCGGGGTTGGCTTTGGCTGTTGCGCTGCATGAGCGACGGGGAAAGCTTTGGTGGTTTTTAGCTTTGCTGGGGTTGATATTGGTTTTGTTGCTAAAAAAACGCACACCTTTTGTACTTTATGGTGTGATGCTTTCAGTATGGATGGGCTGGATTTTTATTCGACATGGCGGTTTGTCTCTTTACCATAAGCTTGTTATGGGCGGTGTGTTGATTGCGGTGTTGGGGACAGGTGCATATCTTCAAAGGGATCTTGTGAATGCTGCTATTCGAGATTATAAAGTAGCAGTAGAGCAGGGAAATTATGTGACATCCTTGGGATTGCGTTACAAAATGTTTGAGGTGGGCGTTGAGTTAATTAAACAAAAGCCCTTAACGGGCTGGGGGCAAAATGGCTATAAATCAGAAGGACTGTGGCCTATGCTTGATAAGAAAGAAATGCAACCAAGGGCGAAATCTCTGATTGCTAAATTTACTCACTTACATAATCAATTTATTATGGACTGGGTGCTTTATGGCATTTTTGGCATTATAAGTGTTTTGTTGGTATTGTTTTATCCTGTTTATCTATCATGGCGGTCAGGGTTGGATGAGTGGGGAACGCATGTTTTATTAGGTGGACTGGGCATGGGGGTTGTTGTGGTTATGTTTTTTGGAGCATTATTTACCTATACCTATACAACCGTTGCGATTATGTTTGCTTTAAGTGGTATGGTGGCTATTATGGCGCGGAGTAAAGCATGATTAGGGTTGTGTGTTTGAAGTGGGGAGATAAATACTCTCCAGATTATGTAAACAGGCTTTATCATGCTGTTAAAAGACATTTGGCTCTACCTTTTGAGTTTTACTGTTTAACGGAAAATGATAAAGGACTTGTTCCAGAGGTAAATGTAATTTTTTTGCCTGATCTTGGTTTGCAAGGGTGGTGGTATAAATTGTTGCTTTTTAAAAAAGGATTTTTGGATTTCGAGCATGAGGATACTATTCTTTATTTGGATTTAGATGTGGTTGTATTAGGAGATTTGAGCTTGTTGCTAAATGAGTTCTCTGAAGGTTTATCAATTAGTGCGGATAACCAGCCAGATAGGATGAATAGTTCTGTGATGATTTTTAAACCTGATTCTTTGGGTTTTTTGTGGGATAGTTTTTTTGCTCAGAGAAAATATATTATTGAACATTTTCACGGGGATCAGGACTGGATTGAGCGTGTATTCCCGTCGGCTAATATTTTGCCAAAATCTTTAGTTTGTTCATTTAAGGCTGATCTGGATAGTAAAACACCTTTTTCATTCGGTACACTGGGGCGATTTTTAAGGAGGAAATTTCCCGTTTTGTTGCCAAAAGGTGAGGTTGAAAAGCCAGACTGCTCTATTGTGCTGTTTCATGGGCACCCAAATCCAGATGAGGTAATGAATGGGCCTTGGGATAAATATAGACATGCTCCTTGGGTTAAAAACAACTGGTTGGAGAGTTAAGGCATCTATGCAAAACCACCGAATTTAAAAAACCCGTAGAGTAACAGGCGGTTGAATCATAAAGGCTATTCTGCTTATTTTTATAAAAACGATGTTGTTTTCACATTAAGAAAAGTATGAGTGTTTGATGAATGTTTGCATTTCAGATGCTTCAGTGTTTTCTTTTAAAGCACAGGAACTTATTTTGTCGAAATGTGGAGAGTGTATTTCTACATCTGAATTTATTCCCATCACCCCCCGCGGTGCTGGAACCTCTCTAGGCGGTCAGGCCATTGGTGAGGGGGTGGTTTTAGATTTCCGCAACTGTAATCGTATTCTGGGGTTTGATCCTGAAACCCGGCGGGTTCGGGCGGAGCCGGGAGTGATTCAGGATGCTCTGAATGACTTTCTGAAGCCTTATGGTGTGCGCTTTGCACCGGATACGTCCACTTCCAATCGTGCTACCATCGGTGGGATGATCGGCAATAATTCCTGCGGGATGTATTCCTGCTATTGGGGGACGACGCGGGAGCATGTATATCGTATTAAGGCGCAGTTAAGTGACGGCAGTGTGGTTTGGTTTGGGCCTCTGGATGCACAGCAGCTGGCTCAAAAATGTGCCCTACAGAATCTGGAAGGTCATATTTATCGCACGGTTTTAAGGCTGATTGCAGAGCACAGAGAAGCTATTTTGAGTGCTTATCCCGATCCAAGTGTCACGCGGCGTAATACGGGCTATGCACTGGATGTGTTGGCGCGGGACCACCAGCCTTTCAACCCTGATGGCAAGCTCTTTTCTTTAGTGCCTTTGCTATGTGGCAGCGAGGGCACGCTGGTGATATTTCTGGAAGCAGAATTGGAAACGGTTCCTTTGCCGGAGAAAAGGGATATGCTCTGCGCCCATTTTTCATCCCTGAATCAGGCCTTCTTGGCAGTGGCGCCGTTTATGAAGCAGTTTTCACCGGCTGCCGTTGAGCTATTGGATCATGCGACTCTGACGGCCGCCAAGGGGAATGCAGAGCAGGCGGCAAACCGATTCTGGCTGTTGGGTGAGCCTGAAGCGGTCTTGGCTATTGAGCTGTTTGATATGTCGCAAGCAGAAGTTGAATACATGCAACAATGGCTTAAAGCACAGGGTGCTTATGACGCGCCCCATTTGGAAGGCGCTCAGATGCAGGCTGTGTGGGCCTTACGCAAGGCTGGGCTTGGCTTACTGATGGGAGAGCGCACGCGCAAAAAGGCGGTGGCGGTGGTAGAGGATGCGGCTGTGCCGCTACGACATTTGGGTGCTTATTACCATGACATGCGTCGCTGGTTTGAAGCCCATGGGGTGGAGGCGGTGTTCTATGGACATGCTTCTGTGGGGCTGATTCACATTCGCCCTAAGCTGGATTTAAGCCAGCCTGAGGATAAGCGGTTATTTGAGCAGGTGGCGCGTTTTTCTGCAGAACGAGTCAAACGCTACCGGGGTGCCCTTTCCGGGGAGCATGGAGATGGGCGGATTCGTGCGCCTTTTCTGCGGGATTTTTTTGGGGATGAGATTTACCGGCTCAATGTGGCGCTGAAAGAGGCGTTTGATCCGGATTATCGTTTCAATCCGGGTGTGATTATCGGGAACATGCCCATTACCCAAAACCTGCGTGTGGATATTCAGCCGCAGGTGGAAGTGGACACGGGGCTGGACTGGTCGGAGAACCTGAGCTTGTTTGACGCAGTCAGCCAGTGCAATGGCGCAGGCGCTTGTCTGAAAAGCACAGGGCGGGGGGTCATGTGTCCCAGCTATCAGGCATTGCGGGAGGAGTTTGCTGTCACCCGGGGGCGTGCAAACCTGTTGAGAGAAGCGCTGGTAGAGAAAGCCCCTCAAAAGGCACTGCAAGACCCAGTGCTTCGCCAAGCGATGGAAAGTTGTCTGGCCTGTAAGGCGTGCAAAACGGAGTGCCCTGCGAGTGTGGATATGGCTGCGCTCAAATCGGAGTGGCGTTATCAAACACATCGTCAGCACAAGCTTGAACGGTGGACGCTTAAGCTTTTGCCCCATGCCATGAAAGTAGCCAGGCGGTGGCCTGCTGTTGCGGATTTTATACAGCAGCGCTTTTGGCTCAAATATCCTTTAAAGCTGGATACCTCAGCGCGTTTGCCAAAGTTGCGTCCTGTCCACTCAGTTAAAAATGCATCGCCTGCGCCCGAAGTGGTAGTTTGGCTTGATTTTATTACTCAAACTTACCAAAACCCAGCTTTTGAAGCTTTAGAAGCTGTTTTGCGAAAACTTGAAATTTCGGCGATCGTAAAAAAAGGGGGAGACCCTCTGCGGCTATGGCTGTCCAATGGAATGTTAGATGAGGCTCGTGTCAGCTTACAGGCTATGGCTGCTATGCTGGCAGAATATCGACTTCCTATCATTGGGCTGGAGCCTTCGGAAGTACTATTGTGTCAGGATGAAGCTGGAAAACTGGGTGTTACAAATATGCCTGAAATTCAGCTGGCGGAACGTTGGCTGGCGGAGCACTTGTCTGAGGAGCATTTTAAGCCTCAGAGGCGTACGGCCTGGGTGCATGTGCACTGTCATCAGAAAGCTGCGCGTAAGCAGCAGGAGACGGTGCGTTTACTTGAAAAAATACCAGGTCTTAGTGTAAGGCTGCTTAATACTGGCTGTTGCGGTATGGCGGGGGATTATGGCTACAAATATCCCGAGTGGTCGCGCAAAGTGGCGGAGGTGAGCTTTCTACCCCATTTGCAGCAGATTGCACCGGAGGACTGGCTGATTGCTTCTGGTTTCAGTTGTCAGCATCAAGTGCAGCTTTTAACTTCTTTGAAACCTCTTCATCCGCTTGAGGCGGTGGCCCTTGCGCTAAAATAGGCGCATGAATGCCAAACTTTATCTTGCCTCTTCCTCGCCCAGACGTCTGAGTTTGATGCATCAGCTCGGGCTTGCGCCTGAGGTGATTGCTACCTCTGTGGATGAGAGCTGTCTGCCTCATGAGAGGGTAGAAAGCTACGTGCGCAGGCTTGCCGTGGAAAAAGCTCAGGCAGGGTTCAATAGTATTGCAGAAAATGCCGTATGGGTTGTAGGGGGCGATACCATTGTGGTGTATGAAGGGGAGGCATTAGGCAAACCGCGCAATCAGATGGACTATCTACGTATGCTCAAAAGCCTGTCTGGCAGATCACATCAGGTGCTGACCGGGGTGGCGGTAGTGCATGATGGTATGGTGCGCTCTGTGGTGAATACTTCCACCGTGGTGTTTGGAGAGATTCCCGAAGAGGAGATGTATACCTATTGGATGACAGGCGAGCCGAAAGATAAAGCGGGTGGCTACGGTATCCAGGGCTATGCGGCCAAGTGGGTAAAGCGGATAGAGGGCAGTTATACGGGCATTATGGGGTTGCCATTATATGAGTTGGATCAGCTGTTGAAGGAGAGCGGCTATTATGCAGATGCCTGAGATACGCCCGGAGCTTCGCAAAGAAACCATGTTGGTGAATATCACTCCCAGGGAGCAACGGGTCGCTTGGGTAGATAATGGCGTAGCGCAGGAAGTATGGATTGATCGCAGTGATCAGCGCGGTCTGGTGGGAAATATCTACTGGGGTAAGGTGCAGCGTGTTTTGCCCGGCATGCAGGCGGCATTTATTGACGTGGGTTTGGAGCGTGCAGCTTTTTTGCATGTCTCTGATGTGTGTCGTCCGGAGGAGGCTCCGGAGTGCGAGCAGATTGAAAAGCTGCTTTATCCTGGGCAGTGGGTGATGGTGCAGGTAGTTAAAAACCCACTGGGCAGTAAGGGTGCACGGGTTAGTATGCAGGTGAGCCTGCCTTCACGTCTGCTGGTGTATATGCCGGGTCAGCAGGTGACGGGCGTGTCTCAGAAGATAGAGGATGAAATGGAGCGTGCCCGTCTGCGTAAGCTTTTGAAAACCATTCCTGAGTTTGCTGAGGAATCGGGCGGGTTTATTGTACGCACGGTGGCGGAAGGGGCGGATTTAAACGAGCTGCGAGCGGATTTGATCTATCTGCAAAAATTATGGGAGCAGGTTGCTGAGAAAAAAAGGGGCTTAAGAAAGCCTGCCTGTATTTATGAAGATTTGCCTCTTTATTTGCGCGTTCTGCGTGATACCCCTTTGGCACAGATTGAACAGGTGCTGGTGGACTCCAGAGAGACGTTACTGAAAATGCAGGATTTTGCTCAAACCTATGTGCCTGAGCTGACCCATCTGATTGAGCATTATGCAGGTGAGCGCCCGATTTTTGACCTTTATAATGTGGAAGATGCCATTAACCAGGCGCTGAAAAAGCGTGTGCCGCTTAAATCAGGCGGTTATCTGGTGATTGATCAGACTGAGGCGCTGACTACGATTGATGTGAATACCGGTGCGTTTGTGGGGCATAAAAATCTTGAAGAAACCATCTATCGCACTAACATGGAAGCCACAACTGCCATTGCGCGCCAGCTTCGGCTGCGTAATCTGGGCGGGATGATTATTATTGATTTTATCGACATGCAGGAGCCACAGCACCGTATGCAGGTGCTGGAAGTGCTTAAACGGGCGTTGGCAAAAGATCGTGCCAAAACCACGGTGAATGATTTCTCCCCTCTGGGTTTACTTGAGATGACCCGTAAGCGTACGCGGGAGAGTTTGGAGCGTACTCTATGCCAGAGTTGTCCGGTATGTGAGGGGCGAGGGACGGTGAAAACCCCGCAAACGGTGGCCTATGAAATCTTTCGGGAGATTACCCGCATGGCGCGGCAGTTTGATGCTGCGCAGTATCGGGTGATCGCCTCCGAGGCAGTGGTGGATTACATCCTGGATGAGGAATCTGACAGTGTTGCGGAGCTGGAAGCTTTCATTGGTCGTGGCATTAGCTTTCAGGCGGAGCCCACCTACCCGCCGGAGGCTTATGATGTGGTGATGATGTAAGATGCGTTGGATTGGACGTGCTGTTCTCCATGGACTGAAAGCACTGGTGTTGCTGACACTGTTTTTAGGGCTGTTAGTGCAGGCGACATGGGGGTGGGTAACCTATGCGCCGGAGAGCTTCCATAAGTGGTTTCATTGGCTCACTGGGAGTGAAGTATCTGTCAGAAGCATTGAGTGGCAAAAACAGTGGACACATCCTGAAGTTACACTGAATCAGTTTCAGCTCAGGCACTCAGATTTTCAGTTTTCGGCACAAAAAATCTCCCTCCGTTTACGTTGGCGGGCAGCACAAGGCAGTTCACTGACCGTTGAGCAGTGGCGTTTTGTCTATACAAAGAAGCATCATACCCGTACGTTGACGTTTCAGGAGGCTTTAACGCAGCTGAAAGCTATGTATTCCCCGCGTTTATGGTTGCCTGTTTCCAAGCTGCAAATGGTACAGGGGGAAATTTCGGCAGGTGACTGGGCAGTACATATCCCTCAGTTGCGCTGGCGGCAACAGCAGGCGCTCAAAGCGCGTGCCCTGGTTAAGGTGTTGCGGCAACAAGCCCCCTTATGGACCGGTCGGATTGAGTTAACGGGGTGGCTAGATGGGTTCAGCCGTCTGAAAAGCGGCACTTTGGCGGTGCATACTCTACAACCGATACTGCTGAAAAGCTTTGCATCCCCATTAAACGAACCTTGGCAACAAGGTAAGCTGAAACTGGAGGGGGCTTTACGCTATCAAGCTGGGCAGCCTCAACTGAGTTTGGATGTACAGTTGGATCAGCTTGGACTTGAAGCCAGAAATGGGATGCGTGTACACAGCCTCGGAGCGCAGTTACACTGGCAGGCGGTTTTCGAGGAGGATTGGCGGTTTTTCATAACGAAAGGGCAGCTCAATGGGCAGCCTTTTTATCTGGCAGCCCCTTTATCTTTGCGGTTGGATGACTATGCCGTACAGTTGTCGCTAAAGGCATTTGAGCTGTCATCCCTGCAGCCTGTGCTTGCTCTGCTTTGGCCTGAATGGCCGTGGCATAAGACGCAGTTCAGCATGCGGGATTTACAGGCTGATTTTTCTATCAAGCCTTTTCGGTTACGCAATATAAGCGGGTTGGTGGAGCAGGTGAGTTTGCCGGCGCATATGCATCATCCTGGGATTGTGTTAGAGCAGATACAGGTGCAGACGGCGGTGAGTGGCGAGGTGCAGCTTCATTTAGGACGACCAATCCTGTTAAGCTGGCCTGCCTGGGAGCATGATTCACCCGTTCAGTTGCGCTTCCAGTCGCCACTTGTCTTGTATCGTGCTTCGCAAGGTGGCTGGGGGGTGCGAGAAGCCAGCTTTAAGCTGGATGAGAAAATGCAAGGGAAGCTGCATGCTGAGGGGAATCTGGTACAGGGGCGGTTTTCTTTGTCTATACGCCCTGGAAGTTTGGAAAATATAAAGGCGTATCTGCCCTATCGCTTGATGAGCCCTAAATTGGCCGACTGGTTGAAAACAAGCTTGGTACAGGGAAGGCTTTCACCGTTATCTGTCCACTTTGACGGTCCATGGCAAACGCTGTTAGATCCGGATAAAAGTACCTTATCTGCACAGGCTCGGTTAAAGCAAGGCATATTGCGTTTTCAGCCAGGCTGGCCGGCTCTGAGCGAGATGGATGCTGAGATTCTGTTTAAGCCTTTTGATCTTGAGGTCAAAGTGGCACATGCACTCATGGAGGGCATTCAAATTGGATCAGCACATGCTGAAATCACTTCACTCAACCAGTCGGATATTGCTCTGCAGATCAAGGGGCGTGCACAGGGAAGCGGTGCACAGGCAGTTTCATTTTTATATCACTCTCCTTTGGGGGCGCGACTGAAAATAACAGATTTGTTGGAGCATATAGAAGTAAAGGCAGGGCGTGTTGAAGCTCAGATTGCACTCTGGGTACCGCTTTACGGTTATGCGGCACGGCAGATGGCGTTTGATTTGAAAACAGAAGTAAAAGGGCTGGCGCTTCATCTGCCCGGCGATATGGCCGTACATCATCTGACAGGGCAGCTGCATTTGGACAGTGACTATCTGGCGCAGGGGGATTTTCAAGGAAAGTTGTTTGAGCAGCCTTTTAGCCTGAAGGTGGATAATCATGCACAGCGGGCAGCAATCGTCTTGAACAGCACAGGGAAAGTGCCTGTGGAGAAATATCTGGCGGGTGTACATGGGTGGTCGCATTTTAAGGCTCAGGTAGATATTCCGTTACGTGATCTGCAGCAAGGGGTAAGCTTTACGGCAAGGCTTGAACATGAGATTGATGGGGATACCAGTGCCTTGCCAGTGTTATTACAACAGTGGTTAGCTTCTCCAGTGCAAGCTCAAGGGCAGTATGAGAAGGCGGTGCTGCATTTTACGGTAGCTGCTGATCGGAGTATTTTATTGGGAGGGGTCAGACTTCAAGAACAGGTTGAAATGGCGTATCTCAACCTGTTACTTCATCAGCCCGAAGCATTGGTAAATCAGTATCGCCGTTATCCGGCACAAGGTGTTGTGGTGATCGGTGCGCTGGAGACTTTGCGATTGGCACCGTGGCTTAAGTGGTGGTCGTTGCAGCAGTCTAAGTTGGCCTGGATGTCTGGCACCACTTATGTGGCTTTGCCAAAGGTCAACCTGGCCATGAAAGTTGGGGCATTACACTACGCGGGTCAGCAGTTTGAGCAGGTAGTGATGACGGCTTTTCATTTGGATGATCAGCGTATTGGATTTAATTTCACTATGCATCAAGGGGCTGTTGCCGGATTCTACCTCCCGGATAATAATCAGATGATCGTATCTGCAGAGCGTTTAAAACTTCGCTTACCTGCGGCACAGGCGCAGCAGGACACTTGTGAGAGCTGGCAGAGCAGATTAAGTGATTTTAAACTTTTCTTTGTAGGCAAATCACTGCAGATCGGTCAATACGGTTTTAATGATATTCGCTTTAATTTGTATGCCGATCCGGCACAGCTTCGTTTGGAAAATATCCAGTTTAACGCACATCGTCAGGTTGTGCGGGGGCAGGGACGGTTTCAGTGGGATTATAGAAGTCAGCAGAGTACTATCACCGGGCAGATGCAGGCGCGCCGGGTCGAGCGTTTTTTGCAATGGTTAGGGTTTGAACAGACGGGATTTACGGGGGAAAAAGCAGTTTCACACTTTAGCTTGAACTGGCAGGGCGCGCCTAACTGTTTTACGCTTAAAAATATGCAGGGTCGCGTTACATTTCGCTTTGATGAAGGTGTGGTGGAAGAAGTAGAAAGCGGGTTGGCGAAAATTATCAGTTTGATCAGTGTAGATAGCTTATTAAGAAATATCCGTATCACTTTGAAAGACTTGCAGTATCAAGGGCTGGTGTATGACAAAATAGAAGGGCGGGCACAGTTGAAAGACGGTTGGGCTGCGTTACAGAAGTTTTATATGGATGCGCCAAGTGTCATAGTGCGTATGAAAGGAGGAATCGATCTGATCCGGCGCCGTTTGGATCTGAATGCCAAAGTGACACCAAAGCTGATGGGAAGCTTGACGACTTTAGCAGCTATTTTTGGATTAGCGAACCCTGTGACAGCAGTAGGTACCTATATTTTTCTTAAAAATGTACCGGGTGTGCGAGATGAGCTGGTCAGCTACCGCTACCGCGTAGTAGGTGATTGGCGTGCTCCCAAACTGATCAGTATGGATAAAAAGGCTGCCTCTTTACCGCAGACCACAGAAGAGCTTTTAGAGTTGCAGTGATTGGCAAGGCGTCCTTATGTGATGCAGCTGACACTTTCCATGAGCTGATGATAAAGCGCTTTTAAGGCTTCTTCCGTCAGTGGTTGCTGGTCTCGTCTGGAAATAATAAAGGTATCTTCAACCTTCTCGCCTACGGTGGTAATACGGGCATCATGCAGGCGCAAATCATTTTCTACAAAGACCCATGCTACTTTGGCCAGCAGGCCGGGTAGGTCGAGGGTGGAAAGGAATAGCTCTGTGTAAGCCCCTTTTTGTTTGAACGTGATTTTTGTAGGTGTAATAAAACAGCGTTGTTTGCGTGTTGGTTGCGCAAGTTTAAACTGTGCAGGATCAATGGGTTGGTTTAAAGTGGCCTGAAGGGCGGTTTTAATCGCTTCTGCGCGTTCATGCTCCACTGCTTGGCGAGTATGTTGATCCAGTACATAAAATAAGGTCAGCGTGTTGCCATTCGGCAGGCAGTAAATTTGTGCTTCCATAATAGAAAGCTGTTGCTGCTCTAAAACTTTGGTGATTTGTGCAAATAGAAAGTCCCGATCTTCCGTATACAGCATGATTTCACTGGCCCCTTTTTGCGGTTGCGGCGTGATTTGAATCACAGGGCACCCCCGCTCAAGTATCTGGCGTGTGATGCGTACAATGGCACCCGGGGGCTGGCGATAGAAAAACTCTGTTTTGGCCAGCGCATGCCACAATGCTGCAAACTGTTCGGGTAACACGCCCTGTTTTTTCAGAAGCTCACGCGCGAGCTCCTGATGTTGCAGAGATTTGTTGGCAATATCTTTGGGCTGTGCTTGAGAGGCAACCAGCATACGGCTGGTTTCGCGGTAGAGCTCTAAAAAGAGAGCGTTTTTCCAATCGTTCCATACATCAGGTGAGGTGGATAATACATCTGCCAGCGTCAGTAGATAAAGGTGATCAAGACGTTTTTGATCGCCTACCTTTTCGGCAAATTGCGCGATGACTTCAGGGTCTGAAAGATCAGATTTTTGCGCCGTATCAGAAAAATCCAGGTGGTGGCGGACTAACCAGCTGACCAGGGCAACATCCTGTTCAGGGAGGTTATGTTCCGCACACCATTGTTCGGCAAAGGCGGCACCGGTAATGGCATGAGGCTCATTGCCTTTGGTAATATCGTGAAAGAGGCCTGCTAAAAAGAGAATTTCAGGCTTTTGAATCTGCTTGCTGATTTGGTGCGCTGTGGGAAATTCCCAAGCATGATCTTCAATGAAAAAACGGCGCAGGTTGCGCAATACCAGTAAGGTGTGCTCATCTACCGGGTATGCATGAAACAGGTTAAACTGCATCAGGCCGGTAATGTGGCCAAACTGGGGAATATAGCGCGCCAGCACACCGTATTTATGCATATACTTCAGGCTGTGATAGACTCCCTGCGGCTGACGCAATAATGCGAGAAACAGGGTTTTATGAATTGCATCGTGTCGAAAGGCTTCATCTACGACATCCAGGTGGTTGGATAATGCCCGTAAGGTGCCTGCTCTCATTCCTTTGAGCTGAGGATGATAGGTAAATAATAAAAAGGCTTCCAGAATGGTGGTGGGATTCTGCTCAAATAAAGCAGGGTCTTTTATTTCCAGAAAGTCATTCACCGTTTGAAAACGCTGATTCAGTGCAACAGCGGGATGATGCTGGTCAAACAGGGTTTCACGAAAATGGGCGAGTAGCACTTCGTTTAAGCGGATGACTTGTTGTGTAGTGCGGTAAAAACTGTGCATCAGGTGTTCTACCTGCTGTTTGAGTGTGTCGCCCGGGGCATTGAGCTCAGTGGCCAGCAGCTGTTGGTGATCGAACAGCAAGCGATCTTCCCTGCGTTTTTTGTGCCGATGTAAGGCGAAGCGAAACCGGTTAAGGGTTTTGTTGGCCGCATCCAGCTGTGCATGTTCCTGAGGAGTCAGCATGGCGTGCTGTAGTAAATCGTATAAGGCGCTCGCGCCTAAAATACGTTTGGCAACCCAGTAGATGGTCTGTATATCGCGCAGACCGCCTGGGCAGGTTTTTAAATTAGGTTCCAGCTGATAAAGCGTACCTTGTACCTTTTCTCGTCGGGTTTCTTGCTCTGCGACTTTAGCCAGATAAAAATCTTTGGCAGGCCAAAAATCCGCTGCTTTCCAAAGCTGGAGCAGGGCTTGAAAAGGCTCATAGGCCCCGGTAATCCAGCGCGCTTCTAACAGGCTGGTTGCTACTGTCACATCTTTGCGGCCTTCTTCCTCACATGAGGCTAAAGAGCGTACGGAGGCTCCGATATCCAGTCCCCAGTCCCAAAGCAGCGTCTGAAATGCGCAGATTGATGCCTCATGCTGCTTTTGTTGCGCCGCATCCGCTATGATCAATACGTCAATGTCGGAGTAGGGATGAAGCTCTCCGCGGCCATAGCCTCCCACGGCAATCAGTGACAGCGCATCCAGCTCAAAATAGTGCCACAGCTGCTTTAACAGTTGATCAATAAAATGACTGCGTTCTTTTATTAAAAATGAAGCAGGGGTGCCCGTATCGAAGGCTTCGAACTGCTTTTCTCTAAAGTGTGTTAAGGCTTCGCGCCCGGCCTGGCGTATTGCGTGTAAATCCTGCTGTGCAAAAGCTTCCGTAAGGTTCATAAATGTGTTCCGGGCAGAAAAGGTGTCTCCCCTTCACGCAGGGTGAAGATTTCATAGCCCTGCTCGGTAACGGCTAATGTATGCTCCCACTGGGCAGAAAGTTTGCGGTCTTTTGTGATGACTGTCCACTGATCACCGAGCACCCGGGTCTCTTTACGCCCCTGATTGATCATCGGCTCGATGGTGAAGGTCATGCCCGGCACAAGTTGGATCTGCTTAAGACTTGGCTCTGCATAGTGCAGTACCTGAGGCTCTTCGTGAAACTGCTGGCCGATACCGTGCCCACAGTACTCCTCTACGACAGAGTAGCCGTGTTTATGCGCGTGGGCTTCAATGGCGCAGGCAACATCAAACAACGTATTGCCCGGTTTAACCTGTTCAATCCCGAGCCACTGGCACTCGCGGGCAACATCACAAAGCCGCTTGGCGTACGCAGGTACTTTGTCGCCGACACAGAACATCATGCTGGTATCGCCGTGATAGCCATCCTTGATAACAGTGATATCTATATTGAGAATATCGCCATTTTTAAGTTTTTTATTACCAGGAATGCCGTGGCACACTTGGTGGTTAAGTGAAGTGCAGATGGACTTGGGAAAACCGTGATAATTCAGCGGCGCGGGGGTTGCGCCGTGCTCAAGAATATAGTCGTGTGCGAGCTGATCCAGGTGCTCGGTTGTGATACCTGGTTTAACATGAGGTGTCAGCATTTCCAGAACAGAGGCGGCCAGCTTGCCGGCAACACGCATGCCCTGAAGATCTTGTTCTGTTTTCAGTGTGATACTCATTGAAAGTATTTCTTGTGTTTTAAGTAGCGTTAAGGCACGTTTTGTGGTATAAAACGCGCGCTGGAAAATTTCCGGTATTTTAACAAACGACACACACATGCCGACACATAAATGGGGTGCTCTGTATTAGAGTTCATTTATGGGGCGTGTGGCGGAACAACCCATAGGAGAAAAGATATGGCTAAAGTTACTATGCGTCAGCTGCTGGAAGCGGGGGTGCACTTTGGGCACCAAACCCGTTACTGGAACCCCAAGATGGCACCTTATATTTTTGGTGTGCGTAATAAAATTCATATTATCAACTTGGAAAAGACCTTGCCTCTGTTTAACGAAGCAATGGACTTTCTAAGTAGTGTGGCGGCTCATAAAGGCGAAGTACTGTTTGTTGGTACCAAACGTCAGGCACAGGATGTTGTCGCAGAAGAAGCACAGCGTGCAGGCATGCCTTATGTCAATCACCGCTGGCTGGGCGGTATGCTGACAAACTATCAGACGATTAAAAAATCTATTCAGCGCCTGAAAGAGCTTGAAACCATGGAGCAGGATGGCACCATGGATAAGCTGACCAAAAAAGAAGCTTTGATGTTGCGTCGCGAAAAAGACAAGCTGGAACGTGCCCTGGGCGGCATCAAGGATATGAAATCTAACGGACGCCCCGCTGCGCTGTTTGTGATCGATGTGGGCAATGAGCATATTGCTGTTAAAGAAGCTCAGAAGCTGGGTATTCCGGTTGTAGCGGTTGTGGATACCAATAATAGCCCTGAAGGAATTGACTATGTGATTCCGGGCAACGATGATGCGATCCGTGCCATTAAACTGTATCTGAGCACCGCTGCAGATGCAATTAATGAAGGTAAGAACTCCATCACTACTCATGTGGAGGGAGATGACTTCGTAGAAGCTGAAGAGGCTGAAACAACTGCAGAAGCAGCTAAAGAAGCCTGATAGCTTTTAGAATGGCTTGTATTTCGCCTCGGCTTATGGTCGAGGCGTTGTTGTTTTCACTTTAAGAGTAAAAAGAAAGGGGAAAGACATGGCGATTACCGCTGCAATGGTTAAAGAGTTGCGTGAGCGTACAGGCGCAGGCATGATGGACTGCAAAAAAGCGTTGAGTGAAACCAACGGTGATATGGAAGCAGCCGTAGATTTGCTGCGCAAAAAAGGGATGGCTGGTGCAGATAAAAAAGCGGATCGTGTTGCGGCAGAAGGCATTATTGCTGTAGCGGTTTCCGAGGATGGCAAGCAGGCTGCAATTGTTGAAGTCAATTGTGAAACAGACTTTGTTGCAAAAGGCGATGACTTCCAGGCATTTGCTAACGCTGTCGCAGAGACAGTTCTGAAAACAGGTATTGTTGATCCTGAAGCACTGGCCAATGAGCAGCTTCCTTCCGGTCAGACAGTGGATGAAGCGCGCCGTGAGCTGATTGCTAAAATCGGTGAGAATGTGCAGATTCGTCGTGCAGAGTTATTGCAAACCGAAAACGGCCGTATTGGTGTGTATCGCCACGGTGATCGAATTGGTGTGGTTGTCGTGATGAAAGGCGGTAATGACACGGTTGTGCGTGATGTGGCCATGCATATTGCAGCCAGCAAGCCTGCCGCGATTTCCGCAGATGATGTGCCGGCCGAACTGATTGCTCATGAGCGTGAAATCTTTACGGCACAGGCGAAAGAATCCGGCAAGCCGGAAAATATCATCGAGAAGATGATTGAAGGCCGCATCAATAAATTCTTGAAAGAGATCACCCTGTTGGGTCAGCCATTTGTCAAAAATCCAGATCAAACCGTTGAACAGCTGTTAAAAGAAGCAGAAGCAGTGGTCAACCAGTTTGCCCGTCTGGAGGTAGGTGAAGGGATTGAGAAAAAAGAAGAAAACTTTGCAGAAGAAGTAGCAAAACAGGCTGCGGCAGCACAAGGCAAGTAAGCAGCGGTTTTTAGTATTGC
>CAYRSN010000003.1:0-76545 GCA_964427185.1 uncultured Piscirickettsiaceae bacterium
AAAAGCCAATGTCGCACGACCCAAAGTCAAGGCAGAAGACTTGGACTTTGTAGACAGCCTCTCCCAGGCTGCACTGGAAAAGCCAACTGAAAAATCCAGCTGGCTGGTCTATGTCCTTTTTGTGTTGATGATGGCCTTTATCGTCTGGGCTAACTGGGCGCAGATCGATGTTCTGGTGCGCGCAGAAGGCAAAGTCATCCCTTCCTCTCAGCTTCAAGTAGTACAAAGTCTAGAGGGCGGTATCGTACGGGAAATCCTGGTCAAAGCTGGGGATGCGGTCAAACAGGAGCAAACCCTGCTCAAATTGGATGCTACCCAGTTTGCTAGTACCTATGGTGAAAACCAAGTTAAACGAGCCGCACTGGAAGCACAGATTGCCCGTTTACGGGCAGAAGCCAATGGCACACCTCTGGAGCTGAGTGTGCCTGACAATGCACCCAGGCTGAAAGCGATTTTCAATAATGAGATTGCGCTTTATCACAAACAACAGCAACAGCTGGAGACAGAGCAACACATCCTCAAGGCTCAGATTCAACAAAAAAATCTGGAACTGCAAGATACGCGGGCACAGTTAAAAGAGTTAAAAAAAGGCTATGAACTGATTAGAAAAGAGATTCAGATTAACGAAAAACTGGTACGCCGCGGCTATGCTTCAGAGGTCGATTTGCTCAAATTGAAGCGAGAAGCCAGCCAGATGCGTAGCCAAATCACAACCCTCGAAAATGCCATTCCCAAACTGGAATCTGAAATCCAAGAAGCACAAGCCAAGTTACGTGCCAGCCAACAGGAGTTCAGCAATAAGGCACATGAACAGCTCACACGCGCACTGTCTGAGCTAGCTGCACTTCAACAAACCCAAGCCGCACTGGCAGATCGTGTCAAGCGCACCGCACTTAAAAGTCCCGTCAACGGTATTGTCAAACGGGTGCTGATCAATACTGTCGGCGGAGTAATCAAACCGGGAGACCCGGTGGTTGAAATTGTACCGGAAGATGATGCGCTGATTATCGAAGCACAGGTTGCCCCTAAAGATATCGGCTTCTTACGCCCTGGGCAAAAAGCGAAAGTCAAATTCACTGCCTACGACTATGCCATCTACGGCGGACTGGAAGGTATAGTCAAACGCATCAGTGCTGACACCATTACTGATGAAGAGGGAAACAGCTACTACATCGTGCACATTTACACAGATCGAAACTTTTTGGGCAGCCCGGAGCGACCACTTCCCCTGGTGCCCGGCATGATCGCAAAAGTAGATATCATCACCGGAAAACACAGCGTGATGCACTATCTGCTCAAACCCATTATCCGCGCTAAAAATTACGCATTAACTGAAGGATGAGCATCATGGTATTGTTAGAGCATCTCTCCCAGCCTCAAATCAAAGCATACTGGTACAGTGCTTTACAAAGTGCACTACGGCCATGGCAACCTGATGATAAGCCCACAGAAACGCCTTATATTCTGATTATGGATGCTCATGCCGGTGATGCCGAGCTCAGTGCCTTCAAGCATTTTCCCTGCCTGCAATCGGATCATAACTGCCTACTGATGGTCGTCAGCCCTATGCCCAATGCCGCACAAGGGCTGAGTGCCGTCAGACTCGGCGCACACGGCTACATGCATGCCTATGCTCACCCACAGCGTATTCAGCAAGCACTGGAAGCTATTGAGAACGGACAGGTTTGGTTAAGCCATGAAGTCATTCAAGCTATGAGCCAGCAGCTCGCCTCTACCGTCCAGAGTGATGCCTGGAAAGCGCGACTGACCCAACGAGAAGTTGACATTGTCGAAGCCCTGATGCAAGGTATGAGCAACCGAGAAATCGCTCAGGCGCTGCATATCAGCGAACCGACTGTAAAAACCCATCTGAAACACATTTTTGAAAAATTCCAGGTCAAAGACAGGCTGGCACTGGTACTGGCCATAAAAAATGATCATCCAGCCAAGGAGGTGCAACATGGGTAAACCCTCCAAACTTCTGGCTATACTTACGCTCTGTCTGACATGCAGCTTCAGTGCCACCGCAGAAACATTACAGCATGTGGTTCAGGAAGTGGTTCTCACCAACCCCGAAGTTCGCAAAGAAGTCGCTTTATGGCGTAGCTACCAGTTTGACATCCGTGAAGGCAAGGCTGCCTTTTTGCCCCGTATTGATCTGACCGCTGGCATTGGCTACGAAGAAGTCAGAAACGGCACCGCCAACACGCTTGGAGACGGCCTGACCAGACGTGAGCTTTCCATCCAGCTGACACAAAACCTATTTAATGGCTGGCAGGATCAAGAAAACCTTAACCGCCTGAAAGCACGCTCGGATGCCCAAGCCCTGCGGGTACGTGCTGCCCTAAACCAAACACTACTCAATGCCACACAGGCCTACCTGGAAGTATTACGAACCCAGGATCTAATCAATATCGCAGAGCTGAATGTCAAAACACACAAAAACATTCTGCAACAAATCAAACTGCGCTTCGACAGTGGGCTTAGTGATGAAGTAGAACTCGATCAGGCTAAAGCCCGTTTAGCTTTGGCAGAATCTAACTTGATTGCTCAGACTTCCAAGCTGGCAGATGCCCGGGCACGCTATCACCGCATGGTCGGGCATGAAGCACCGGATACACTCAGCATGCCTAACTTCTCTTCCGGTATACTGCCGCCGGATCTGGAAACTGCGCTTTCCATCGCCCTGTTGGAGCATCCATTGCTACGTTCCGCATATGCCGATGTAGCGGAAGCCAAAGCTCAACAGCGCGCCAGCCGGAGTGCCTTTCTCCCCCAAGTAGATGCAGAGTTACGCCGCAGCTGGAATGAAAACATCAACGGTATTACAGGGCCTAACGAAGATTTGCAGGCCATGCTCCGGCTGCGCTATAACTTGTATCGAGGCGGAGGCGACCAAGCACGCTCACAGAGCACGACCTCCCTTTATCAACAGGCCATGGAAATTCGCAATAATACCCGTCGCCAGGTGATGGAAAACCTACGCTTTGCATGGAACGCCATGGTCATGGCACAAAACCAGATGGCTTATCTGGACAAACATATCAAGCTCACGCGTAGAACACTTCTCGGCTACCGCAAACAGTTTGCTCTGGGGCGCCGCTCCTTGCTGGATATCCTCAACACAGAAAACGAATACAACGCGGCCTTAACCGAAATGAGTAATGCCAGGTTCGACCTGCTGACTGCACACTACCATCTTTTGGAAGCACTCGGTCGCATTGATACAGCACTGGGTATCCAGTTTAATCTGGCAAAAAACGATAAAGATTATCACCATGAGTGATTGCCATCTTTACAAACCCTTTGAAGCAACATAATTTGCGCTTTTTCAACGCAAATGCGCTTTTCCAAAAAGAGGGGAGACCCTTTTCCTCTTGTGTCTTTCTTATAATACCTTTCTTTATTAAAAACCGGATCTGACCGTTATCATGCTTGATAAGATCATCCTGCGCGGTGCGCGTACCCATAACCTGAAAAATATCAATCTCGAACTGCCTCGGGATAAGCTGATCGTCATCACCGGTCTATCTGGGTCAGGCAAGTCATCCCTCGCCTTTGATACGATTTATGCCGAAGGACAACGGCGTTATGTAGAAAGCCTCTCTGCCTATGCCCGCCAGTTTCTCTCCGTCATGGATAAACCGGATGTGGATCATATAGAGGGCTTATCACCGGCCATCTCAATTGAACAAAAAGCAACCAGCCATAATCCGCGCTCTACGGTGGGCACGGTTACTGAAATCTACGACTACCTGCGCCTTTTATTCGCCCGCGCCGGCACCCCCCGATGCCCCAAACATGGCTGTACGCTCAGTGCACAAACAATCAGCCAAATGGTAGATACTGTGCTCAGCTTGCCTGAGGGCAGCAAAGCGATGTTATTGGCGCCTGTCATTCGTGAACGAAAAGGCGCACATCAACAGTTATTACAGGAGTTAAGTGCACAAGGTTATCTACGCGCACGTATTGACGGCGAAATTGTCGAGCTATCCTCTCCGCTCACTTTGGATAAAAATAAAAAACACACCATTGAAGTGGTCGTGGATCGCTTCAAGATACGTGCCGAGCTGGCGCAACGCCTGGCCGAATCATTTGAAACCGCATTAAGGCTTTCTGGCGGTACTGCTATTGTCGCTCCCATGGAGGCCGAAGCCTTTTCTCCTCGGCTTTTTTCGGATCAGTACAGCTGCCCGCACTGCGGATATGCTATTACAGAGCTGGAGCCTCGCCTTTTTTCTTTTAATAGCCCGCAAGGTGCCTGCCCTCACTGTGATGGTTTGGGACAGCAAGAGCAGTTTGACCCGGAAAAAATCATTGTCCATCCAGAACTCAGCTTAGCGGGTGGCGCCATCCGCGGCTGGGATCGTCGCCATAAATACTACTACGATATTCTCAAAGCGGTTGCTGACCATTACGGCTTCGATATGGAAACGCCTTGGGAGCAACTTTCACCAACACACCAGCAGGTGATTTTATACGGCTCCGGAGAAGAAAAGCTCCCCTTACCTCACGGCCGCTATGCAGATATCAGGCGCTTTGAAGGAGTCATCCCTAATATGACTCGCCGCTATCAGGAAAGCACCAGCAGCTCTTTGCGAGAAGAGCTGAATAAATACCGTACCACAACTCCTTGCCCCAGCTGCCAGGGAACACGCCTGAATGAGACAGCCAGAAACGTATTTATTGCCGACTGTAATCTACCCGACTTAACGGCACGCCCTATTGGTGAGCTACTTACCTTTTTCAATACACTGACGCTTCCGGGCACGAAAGGTCAAATCGCTGAACGTATTTTGAAAGAGATTCGAGCGCGCCTGCAGTTTCTTGTCAATGTGGGACTGGACTATCTCACCTTAGACCGTACCGCAGACACGCTCTCGGGCGGAGAAGCTCAGCGCATTCGCCTGGCCAGCCAGATTGGCGCCGGCCTGGTTGGTGTCATGTACGTTTTGGATGAACCTTCCATTGGTTTACATCAGCGGGACAATGACCGATTGATCAGCACCCTGACGCACCTGCGCGACTTGGGCAATACGGTGATTGTAGTTGAACATGACGAGGATGCGATTCGTGCTGCCGATCACGTGGTGGATATTGGGCCGGGCGCCGGCATTCATGGTGGACGGATTATGGCGCAAGGCACACCTCAGGAAGTGGCCGATAATCCCCACTCGCTCACAGGACAGTATCTGAGCGGCAAACGCCGCATCCCCCTCCCTGAGCAACGTCGTACACCTGAAGATAAGTGGCTACAGATTGAAGGTGCACGCGGTAATAACCTTAAACAGGTCAATCTGAAACTTCCTGTCGGTTGCTTTATCTGTATTACTGGTGTGTCTGGATCTGGAAAATCCACTCTGATTAACGAAACCCTGTACAAAATTGCAGCCAATAAACTCAACGGCGCACAATTAACACCAGCACCATATGAGAAGGTTAGCGGTTTAGAGCATTTCGATAAAGTGGTTAATATTGACCAAAGCCCCATCGGACGCACACCACGCTCCAACCCTGCCACCTACACTGGACTTTTCACCCCGATCAGAGAGTTATTTGCCAATGTGCCGGAAGCCAGAACCCGTGGCTATACCCCGGGACGCTTCAGCTTTAATGTCAAAGGCGGACGATGTGAAGCCTGTCAGGGTGAAGGGCTGATTAAAGTAGAAATGCATTTTTTGGCAGATATCTACGTCCCCTGCGATGTATGTCACGGTACGCGCTATAACCGCGAAACCCTGCAAATCCGTTACAAAGGCAAAACCATCGCTGATGTCCTCGATATGACCGTAGAAGATGCTCGCGCCTTTTTTGATGCGATTCCCGTATTAGCCCGTAAGTTGCAAACTCTGATAGATGTAGGGCTGGGCTACATTACTCTGGGACAAAGCGCCACCACCCTTTCAGGTGGAGAAGCCCAGCGAATCAAACTGGCGCGCGAACTATCAAAACGCGATACCGGACGCACTCTGTATATTCTGGATGAGCCCACCACAGGACTACACTTTTATGACATCGAACAACTTTTAAAAGTACTGTTCACCTTACGTGCACGCGGCAATACCATCATTGTCATTGAGCACAACCTTGATGTCATTAAAACTGCAGACTGGATCATTGATTTAGGGCCTGAAGGGGGTGCAGGTGGCGGACAAATTATTGCCAGCGGTCCACCCGAAAGTATCGTGCAGGCTGAAAACTCCCACACAGGTCGCTATTTACGCGCCTATCTCGATCATGCCAAACACTAACCAGCAGCGTTTATTCTGGTTCATCATGGGTTGCCTCCTAAATAAACTGGACACCTATTTGGTCGTAGAATGGGAATGATAGGAGGTAACCCACAGACAAGAAACTCTTTCGCCTCTGGATAAGCTGTTTCTGTAGATTCTTTACAACCCAAGCTTAAAGCCTGGTAGGACATTCAAACCGTACGCCCACATATCCAGCGTATTATTCAGCGCCTGCTGCAGCAACCAAGTGCTTAACCACTTCACCTGCCAATACCAGCCCAAAAAGCCCCGGCATATAACTGACAGTGCCATTGACTACTCGCCCTCTTGCCTGCTCAATGGTCTCCAACGGCCCGGGCGCACAGGGTGATTCCGTAGAAAAAACCACTCGAATGCCTTTGCCAACGCCTCGTTTACGTAAACGCTGTCGTAACTGCCGTGCAAGCCCACACCCATGTGTATTCATCAAATCATCCACCTTGATTTGCGTTGGATCAAAACGCCGGCCTGCCCCCATACTACTGAAAACGGGCACTTTTGCCTGCCAAGCAGCTTCTAACAAAGCCACCTTACAGTTCAAACTATCAATGGCATCCACAACAACATCAAAGCCTTCTTGTATCAAATCCGGCATTTCATCAGGGACAAGAAAGTGTGCACGGGCATCCACCTGAATTAAAGGATGAATATCCAGCATGCGCTGTTTCATGACCTCAACCTTTAGCTGCCCCAAAGTACTATGCAACGCAACCAACTGGCGGTTTAGATTAGAAGGCGTAACACGATCATGATCAACCAGCACGACTTCTCCCACACCGACACGCGCCAGTGCTTCTGCTACAAAACCTCCTACACCACCTACGCCTGCAATCAACACACGAGCATGCATCAGGCGTGTAAGTTGCTCATTAGAAAAAATCCACCGCGTGCGCTCAAAAAGAGGGGTATCAAGCGTTTCCATTCTGCAAAATACTCATCGCATTTTTATAAGTGACACTTTTCACTGTTTCCACCGGCTGATGCAATAATGTAGCCACCGCCTTACCGATGCGCTCAATATCTGATTGCTCAAAAGAATCAGCATCGGGACAACGACCAAAAGGCCCATCAGTCTCAACCACCAAACTCTCAAGCCCCACATACCGTACCAAAGCATGGTAACGCCGCGCATTCGCCCGGCAAAGCACACCATTGACCCCTATTTTAAAGTTTCCTAAAGGTAAAAGGCGCTCTGCCCAGTGCACACCACCACTGAAACCATGCAAAAAACCTTTCACACCCGCATATTGCTTCAATAAATGCTCAAACTCAACGAAACAATGGCGCAAATGCAAACTAATCGGCCGCTCAAAACGCTGTGCTAATGCTAAACAGCCTTCTAAAAAATACAGCTGCATAGAATGTGGCGCTGCCGTTCTGGGATCAAAGTCCAATCCCACTTCTCCAATCGCTAATGCAGGTGTCTTCGATAAGCGTTGTTCCATCTCTTGCAAGACAGCATGCAAAGCCTGCTTATCACTATAAAGTGCCCATGGATGCAGTCCAATGGCAGCATAACACTGTGACGAAGGATGGCTTGATATGAGCTGAATAAGATCTGCCCAATCATCCGGACTAATGGCCACAGCCAGAGCAGCATAGCGTTCAAGATAAGATTCTGGAAAATCGAGACAAGTCAAATGAATATGTGTATCAAACCACATCATCGTGATACAAAAAAGCCGGCTTTAAGCCGGCTTTCTCTAACTTACTCTGCAGTTTGTTCAGCTGTTTCTTCATCCGCTGGGAGAGGACGATCCACAAGCTCAACATAAGCCATGGGCGCATTATCCCCAGGGCGTGTTCCGCACTTCAGAATACGCAGATAGCCACCCGGACGGGTTTGATAACGTGGACCCAGCTCTTCAAAAAGCTTGGTTACAATTGCACGCGCACGATGGTTATTTCCCAAGCGCGCAAATGCCAATCGACGATTGGCTACCGTATCTTCCTTTGCCAAAGTAATCAGAGGCTCTGCATGACGGCGTAGCTCTTTTGCTTTTGGCAAAGTCGTTTTAATAATTTCATGCTCAAATAATGAAGCAGACATGTTACGAAACATTGCCTTACGATGCGCACTGTTCCGATTAAATTTACGACCACTCTTACGATGACGCATAGTTAAATTCCTTCCGATTAAGCAGGCTCTTTGTTAGCGTTTGCCAGACTGGCTGGCGGCCAATTTTCTAATTTCGTACCCAAGCTCAAGCCACGCTGCGCCAGCACATCTTTGATTTCTTGCAAAGATTTTTTCCCAAGATTCGGGGTTTTAAGCAGCGCTTGCTCGGTACGCTGAACCAAATCTCCAATATAAAAGATATGTTCTGCTTTTAAGCAATTCGCAGAACGCACTGTCAACTCCAAATCATCCACAGGCTGCAGATAAATCGGATCAATATTCGGCTCCTCAACCGGTTGCGCCTCTTCTTTCTTCTGTAGACGCATATCAACAAACGCATTCAACTGGTGACTCAAAATAGTCGCAGCCAGTTTAATTGCATCTTCCGGATCAATAGTGCCGTTTGATTCAACATCAATGATCAGCTTATCCAAGTCTGTTCTCTGTTCGACCCGCGCAGACTCAACTTCATAGCTAACTGTCACAATAGGACTAAATGTTGCATCTAAACGCAATACGCCAATTTGCGCATCAGCAGCTTGTTCGGCCTGCCGATACCCCACGCCTTTTTCAACCTTAAGGCGCATGTTCAAATTAGCGCCTTCACTCAAATGCGCAATCACATGATCTGGATTGACAACTTCCACATCATGATCCAACTGAATGTCACCGGCTGTAACAACACCTGGACCAGACTTGGAAAGTGTCAATTCTGCCGTGTCTTTACTATTGAGTTTGATTGCCACATCCTTCAAATTAAGAAGGATTTCCAATACATCCTCACGCACACCTTCTAGCGAAGAGTACTCATGCAAGACACCATCAATTTGTACTTCCGTAATTGCAGCTCCCGGCATGGAGGATAAAAGAATACGGCGCAATGCATTCCCCAAAGTGTGACCGTAGCCTCGCTCCATTGGCTCCAACACCACTCGACTACGCGTTGGCGTATAGCGTTTAACATCCACAAGATTGGGGGTTAACATTTGCTCTAAAAACTGTTGCATCAAACTGTCTCCATTTAAGGATTACTTGGAGTAAAGCTCCACAATCAAGTTCTCATGGATGTCAGCAGACAAGTCGGAACGATCTGGCACTTGCTTAAATACACCTTCAAACTGCTTGGCATCAACCTCAACCCAGTGAGGCAGTCCACGCTGCTGATGAATCTCCATGGCTGTAGCAATACGCTCTTGTTTTTTTGCTTTCTCACGGACAGCCACAACATCACCTGGCTTCACCTGATAAGAAGGAACATTTACAGTTTTGCCATTCACACTAATTGCCTTATGGGAAACCAGCTGACGTGCTTCAGCACGTGTTGCCGCAAATCCCATACGATAAACGACATTATCCAATCGTGTTTCCAACAACTGAAGCAAGTTAACGCCGGTAGAACCTTTTCGACGATCAGCCTCTTTATAATAACGACGGAACTGCTTTTCCAGCACACCGTAAATGCGGCGTACTTTCTGCTTCTCTCGCAACTGCATACCGTATTCGGTAACACGGCCGCGACGAGCACCATGCACACCAGGTGGCTGATCAATCTTACACTTTGTTTCCAAAGCGCGAATTCCGCTTTTCAGGAACAAATCTGTTCCTTCGCGACGCATCAACTTACATTTTGGACCAATATATCTTGCCATTTCCGTATTCCTTACACTCTGCGTTTCTTAGGAGGACGACAACCGTTATGCGGAATAGGAGTCACATCCGCAATTGCAGTAATCTTGAAGCCTGCAGAATGTAACCCGCGCACGGCTGACTCTCGACCTGGACCTGGGCCTTTTACTTTAACTTCCAGATTTTTCATGCCGTATTCCTTGGCCATTTCGCCCGCTCTTTCAGCAGCAACCTGTGCTGCAAAAGGGGTGCTCTTTCTGGAACCACGGAAGCCACTACCGCCGGCAGTTGCCCAGCACAAAGTATTTCCAGAACGATCTGTAATGGTCACAATGGTGTTATTAAAAGAAGCATGCACATGTGCAACACCATCAGTCACAACCTGTTTAACTTTTTTCTTAGGGGCGTTTTTCTTACCTTTTGCCATAACTCAACTCACACTCACTTATCTTTTAATAGGCTTGCGTGGACCTTTACGGGTACGCGCATTTGTTTTAGTACGCTGACCGCGAACAGGCAAGCTACGACGATGGCGGATACCACGATAGCAGCCCATATCCATCAGCCGCTTAATATTCATAGAAATTTCACGGCGCAAATCCCCTTCTACAGGATATTTGCTGATTTCCTCACGAAGCGCTGCCAGCTGAGTTTCATCCAGCTCACGCACTTTTGTAGTGGGATCTAAATTAATTGCTTCACAAATCTTTTTAGAACGTGTCGGCCCAATTCCATATATGGCTTGCAGACCAATCACGACATGCTTGTTAAGGGGCAAGTTAACGCCGGCTATACGAGCCATCTTGTCACTCTCCTACTAATAAAACTTTAGGAAACATGCAATTATACTTTAACTAATTGCACTCCACCAACTAAAACAGTATTTTCACTTATTTAGCTTTGCTTTCTTCATCATACTTTCATACTGACTGCTCATTAGCTGGGCTTGAACCTGAGTCATAAAGTCCATCACCACAATCACAATAATGAGCAAGGACGTCCCTCCAAAATAGAAAGGAACATTCCAATAGAGAATCAAGAACTCAGGCAGCAAACAAACAGCTGTTATATACAGTGCTCCTGCCAGTGTCAGACGCTCCATAATTTTGTTAATATACCGGGCAGTCGCTTGACCCGGACGGATGCCTGGAATAAAAGCACCCGATTTTCTTAAGTTTTCTGCTGTCTCTCTCGGATCAAAAACAATCGCCGTATAGAAAAAACAAAAGAAAATAATCGCTAATGCATAAAGCAACACATACAGTGGCTGCCCCGGCGATAGCGTTGTGGCCAAGTCCTTAAGCCAGCCCATGCCTTCCGCACTACCGAACCACCCTGCAATAGTTGCAGGAAACAGGATAATGCTGGAAGCAAAAATAGGAGGAATCACACCCGCCATATTGATTTTCAATGGCAGAAAACCTTCTTGGCCACCAAACATCTTCCTGCCACGCATCTGTTGCGCATACTGAATAGGAATACGACGTTGTGCACGTTCCACAAAAGCCACAAAAGCCGTTACAGCAATCACAAGCGCTAGCAGAACAAAGACCGTAATAGCATGGATACTGCCTGTTCGCACCTGCTCCAGGGTTCCGCCTAAAGCAGCCGGCAATCCAGCGACAATCCCGGCAAAAATAATGATAGAGATACCATTCCCCAGCCCTCGCTCGGTGATCTGCTCCCCTAACCACATCAGGAAAACAGTTCCAGCAACCAATGTTGAGACAGCAATCACTTTAAAAGTAAAGCCGGGGTCAATGACCACACCGTGGCCACCGATATTTTGAGACTCAAGGGCTACCGCAATACCCAAGCCTTGAAAAGTCGCCAAAACCACAGTGCCCAGTCGGGTATATTTGGTTAACTTACGCTTACCAGCCTCACCTTCCTTGCGCCACTGTGACATCACAGGCGAAATATGACTAAGCAACTGAACAATAATCGCTGCTGAAATATAAGGCATGATCCCGAGCGCAAATACGGAAAGACGCTCTAAGGCACCCCCTGAAAACATATTGAACATGTCCAGAATGGTGCCTTTTTGCTGTTCAAACATTGCCGCCAATGCTTCCGGATCAATGCCTGGAACAGGCACATGGGCACCCAAGCGAAAAACGATGATCGCACCCAGTACAAACCAGATGCGCTTCATCAATTCGCTCATTGCTTTCGCCTGACCTGAGTCAATCGCTGGATTCATAGTCTTAAACTTCTACACTACCACCAGCAGCCTCAATTGCAGCTTTCGCACCTTTCGTACAAGGAATACCTACAACTTTTACAGGCTTGCTGAGTTCACCAGAAAGGATGATTTTGACAAACAACACATTCTCATTCACAACGTTCGCCGCTTTCAAGGCTGCCAAGTCGATCACTTCCGCATCTACGCGATTCAGTTCATCCAGACGAACCTCGTCACGACGCTGGGATTTCAGTGATTTAAAACCAAACTTGGGCAGACGACGCTGGATAGGCATTTGCCCACCCTCAAAGCCAACTTTATGGTATCCGCCAGAACGTGACTTCTGGCCTTTGTGACCGCGGCCACCCATTTTACCCAAGCCTGAACCTGGTCCGCGTCCTACACGCTTTTTAGCCTTTTTGGCGCCTTCAGCAGGTTTCAGAGTATTCAAACGCATCTTAAGCTTCCTCTACTTTTAGAAGGTAGGCTACTTTATTGATCATGCCTCGATTTTCAGGCGTATCAATCACCTCAACAGTCTGATGCATTTTGCGCAGACCTAAACCTTTCACACATGCTTTATGCTTAGGCAAACGTCCAATCAGACTTTTAATCAATGTTACTTTGATTTTTTTATCTGCCATGATTATTCACCTACAATTTCATCAACGCTCTTACCGCGTTTTGCCGCAACAGCTTCGGGACTACTCATAGAGGCCAGTGCATCTGCCGTTGCACGCACCACATTCACAGGGCGAGTCGTGCCCACGCATTTTGCCAATACATTCTTCACGCCTGCTGCTTCCAATACTGCACGCATCGCACCACCGGCGATAACACCTGTACCCTCCGAAGCAGGTAACATGATAATCTGAGCTGCCCCTTGCTTATAGTTAATGGGGTAATATACCGTCCCATCATTCAAGCTTACTTTGCGCATGTTACGACGCGCTTTTTCCATTGCTTTTTTGATGGCAACCGGCACCTCTGCAGCTTTGGCATTGGCATAACCAACTCGTCCATTACCATCCCCTACCACGCACAAGGCTGAGAAGCCGAACACGCGACCGCCTTTTACTACTTTTGCAACGCGCCGGACAGAAACAAGCTTCTCAATCAACTGTTCCTGATTTTCTTTCATTTCATGTGAAGCCATATCACACCCTTTTAAAATTCGAGTCCGTTTGCACGCGCAGCATCCGCTAACGCTTGCACACGACCATGATACTTAAATCCTGAGCGATCAAATGCAACCTTCGTTACACCCGCAGCCCGCGCCTTTTCCGCAATCGCCTTACCAACGACTTCTGCCGCTGCTTTATTGCCCGTGGCCTGAAGATCACTCTTCAGGGTCTTATCCAGCGTTGAAGCAGATGCAAGTACTGTTGCACCATCCGCAGCAATAACCTGTGCATAGATATGACGCGGGGTGCGATGCACACTTAAACGCGGCATGCCAAGGCGTTTAATATGACCGCGAGTTTTCCGCGCTCTACGCAAACGCGCTTTTCTCTTATCCATTTCAATCCCTCAATTATTTTTTCTTGGCTTCTTTACGCAGAATATATTCATCGGCATATCGAACACCTTTACCCTTATAAGGCTCTGGTGGACGATAAGCACGGATCTCTGCTGCAACCTGACCAACCAGCTGCTTATCAGCACCTTTCAGTACAATCTCTGTTTGGCTTGGTGTTTCTGCGGTCACACCTTCTGGCAACTCATGCACAACAGGGTGTGAAAAACCAAGTGTCAGGTTAAGTTTATTACCCTGAGCTTGTGCACGGTAACCCACACCTACCAGCTGAAGCTTCTTTTCAAAGCCGCTTGTCACACCAATGATCATGTTATTAACAATTGAGCGTGCAGTTCCAGCCTGAGCCCAGCCATTGCTATAGCCTTCTTTAGGCGCAAAAATCACTTTATTTTCTTCTACACTAATGGCAACGGCGTCATTGAAGCGTTTGGTCATTGTGGCTTTAGGACCTTTAACAGTCACTGTTTGCCCATCAAGCTTAACCTCAACACCTGCTGGAATTGCGACAGGAGATTTTGCTATACGTGACATACCTTACTCCTTACGCAACAGTGCAGACAACTTCACCACCCAGCCCCTGTTTGCGGGCTTCATGGTCAGTCATCACACCTTTTGAGGTTGAAACAATTGCGATTCCCAAGCCACCCATCACTTTTGGCAGCTCATCCTTTTTCTTATAAACGCGCAATCCAGGGCGGCTTACTCGTTTCACTTCCTCAATCACAGGCTTACCTTGATAATACTTAAGCTTCACAATCAGCTCAGGCTTACCTGCATTATCAGAAACTTCATAGCCCTCAATATAGCCCTCTTTATGCATTACATCCAGAAGGGCTTTTTTAAGCTTGGAGCTTGCGACCTTAACTTTGTCATGACCAGCCATTTGCGCATTGCGAATGCGGGTCAACATATCTGCAATCGGATCAGACATACTCATAGTTTTATATCCTTACCAGCTCGCTTTCTTCAGACCAGGAATATCGCCCTGCATTCCGTGCAGACGAATCATATTCCGAGAAAGACCAAATTTTCTATAAACAGCATGTGGACGCCCAGTCAAACGGCAACGACGCTGCACACGCACAGGAGAGGCATTACGTGGAAGCTTATTTAACGCTTCCAAGGCTGCCATCCGCTCTTCAAAGGGCAAACTCATATCATTCGCGATTGCCTTTAACTTCGCACGTTTTTCAGCGTACTTTTGCACAGTTTTCATACGCTTGAGCTCACGCGCAATCATGGATTTCTTCGCCATATCGCACCTTATTGCTTTTTAAATGGGAAATTAAACGCTTCCAAAAGCGCTTTTGCTTCTTCGTCAGATTTCGCTGTCGTAGAGATGCTGATATCCATCCCACGGATTGCATCCACTTTCTCGAACTCAATCTCCGGAAAGATAATCTGCTCTTTAATGCCCATGTTGTAATTTCCACGTCCATCAAAAGACTTGGGGCTTACACCACGAAAATCTCGAACACGAGGCAGCGCAATATTGATCAAACGATCTAAAAACTCGTACATGCGCTCACCACGCAATGTCACTTTACAACCGATCGGCCAACCTTCACGAAGCTTAAAACCTGCCACAGATTTACGCGCAAGTGTTTTAATTGGCTTCTGGCCAGCAATCAACGCCATATCCGCCATCGCATGCTCCAGAAACTTTTTATCTCCCAGCGCTTCACCCACACCCATATTCAGAGTAATTTTGGTTACTTTTGGCACTTCCATTGGTGACTTGTAACCAAACTTCTCCATCAGTTTTGGCAGCACTTCTTCACGATATACTTTTTTTAATCTAGCCATCCCATCAACCCTTATGCATCCACGGTCTTGCCGGTTGATTTAAAATAACGAACCTTTTTATCCCCTTCAAGACGGTAACCAACACGGTCTCCCTTCCCTGTCTCAGGGTTAAATAACATGACATTGGAAGCATGAATAGGCATCTCTTTAGAAATGATGCCTCCCTGCTCTCCCGTCATAGGGTTCGGCTTAACATGTTTCTTTACAAGGTTAATGCCATCCACCAGGACACGACCATTTGCCAACACTTTGGAAACAGAGCCTCGCTTTCCTTTGTCCTTGCCGGCAATCACAATGACTTCGTCACCTTTCTTTAATCGATTCATGATCAAATCCTTATAGTACTTCTGGCGCCAGAGAAACGATTTTCATAAATTTATCATTTCTCAACTCACGCGTAACAGGACCGAAAATACGTGTGCCAATTGGCTCAAGCTTTTGGTTAAGCAGCACCGCTGCATTTCCATCAAACTTGATCAATGAGCCATCTGGGCGACGAATGCCTTTAGCTGTTCTCACAACCACTGCATTGTAAACATCACCCTTTTTAACACGCCCTCGCGGCGTTGCTTCTTTGACAGAAACTTTAATAACATCACCAACAGACGCATAACGGCGCTTTGAACCGCCCAGCACCTTAATACACTGAACTTTTTTTGCACCACTGTTGTCGGCAACATCAAGAACTGTTTGCATTTGAATCATAGCGGCACTCCACTTTCAACCGCAGGTTAAAAAAACAATAATACACCAAAACCGCTAATTTGGCCAGTCCCTGAAAAACAGGCTTAACCAAAGAAGCGGGCAATGAATTAAATTATCTATTATTTATCGAGCAGCGCGCTGATCGATACTAACTAATTTCCAAGTCTTATGCTTAGAGATCGGACGACTTTCTACAACCGTAACCGTATCTCCTACCTGACACTCATTATTTTCATCATGCGCCATTATTTTAGTCGATTTGCGCACAAACTTCTTGTATTTAGGGTGTTTTACATAACGGTCAACACGCACAACAATGGATTTGTCCATTCCATTGGAAACAACCACACCCTTTGCTGTATGGGCTTGCTTTTGCTCACTCATCTTATGCACCTACCTTTCCACAAATCAAGGTCTTTACGCGAGCAATATCACGACGCACCTTACGCAGTTCAGCCGTATTTTTCAGCTGACCTGTTGCATGCTGCATTCTCAGGTTAAACTGATTTTTACGCAGATCACTCAGCACCTCGTTCAGCTCACTTACCGATTTTTCACGCAATGTTTTGATATCCATCTTACATCACCGATCTAATTACAAATTGCGTTTTAACAGGTAGCTTTGCTGCCGCCAGTTCAAAAGCACGACGTGCTACAGACTCATCCACTCCCTGCATTTCGAACAGGACACGGCCAGGCTGAACTTCTGCAACCCAATATTCAACGCTACCTTTACCTTTACCCATTCGCACTTCCAAAGGCTTCTGAGTAATGGGCTTGTCCGGAAAAATCCGAATCCAAATTTTAGCACCACGTCTAACATGACGCGTCATTGCACGACGAGCAGCTTCGATTTGACGCGAAGTGATCCGGCCACGCTCTAGGGACTTAAGCCCAAACTCTCCAAAGCTAACTTTATTTCCAGCCTGTGCCAGCCCTCTATTACGGCCTTTCTGCACTTTTCTATATTTTGTTCTCTTAGGCATCAACATAGCCAATTCCCCTTATCTACGACCCTTGCGGCCTTTTTGTTCACGGCGCCCACCTTTTTTATCTTCTGGCTTATGAAGATTAAGAGGGAGTTTTCCTAGCCGTTCACCTTTAAAGATCCATACCTTAATACCAATCTTGCCATAAGTGGTATCCGCCTCTGACGTTGCATAATCTATATCAGCGCGGAAGGTATGCAGGGGAACACGACCTTCTCTATACCATTCAGTCCGTGCAATCTCTGCCCCGTTCAAGCGCCCTGAAACCATCACCTTGATGCCTTCAGCGCCCAAGCGCATGGCATTACCCACTGCTCGCTTCATGGCTCGACGAAACATTATGCGCTTTTCAAGCTGCTCAGCAATGCTATCTGCAACCAACTTTGCATCCAGCTCCGGCTTTTTGATTTCATAAATATCAATATTAACTGGCAAGCCAGTTTTTGCGACAAGATCACCTTTCAAGCGCTCAATATCTTCACCCTTTTTGCCAATCACAACACCAGGGCGAGCCGTAAAGATCGTCAATCTCAAGCCATTAGCAACCCGCTCAATATGAACCTTGCTCACGCTGGCTTGCGCCAAGCGCTTCATAATATAGTTGCGGATCTCAATATCACTCAGCAAATAATCAGAAAAACTTTTGCTGTCGGCAAACCAACGCGCATTCCAGTCCTTAGTAATGCCTAAACGAATGCCGACCGGATGTACTTTTTGTCCCATTTCAATACTCCTTACTTGTCACCAACTGTGACAGTCAAATGACTGGTACGCTTCAAAATCCGGTTTGCACGCCCTTTGGCGCGCGCGCGCAAACGTTTAAGACGAGGGCCTTCATTGACATAAGCGGAAGTCACCTTAAGCTCATCAATATCCGCACCTTCATTGTTTTCCGCATTGGAGATCGCACTCTGCAGTACCTTATAAAAAAGCTTGGCAGCCTTTTGATCACTGAAGGCTAAGATATTAACTGCTTCCTCCGCACTCTTTCCGCGAATAAGGTCTGCAACCAGACGAGCCTTTTGCGGAGAGATGCGGGCAAAACGATGTGTTGCACTTACTTGCATAGTCATCACTCCTTAACACTTCTTGGCTTTCTTATCGGCTGCATGACCACGGAAAGTACGCGTCATGGAAAACTCACCGAGTTTGTGGCCAACCATATTTTCTGAAATATAAACCGGCACATGCTCCCGGCCATTATGAACAGCGATGGTCAGACCAATCATTTCTGGAATAATCATTGAACGACGAGACCAGGTCTTGATTGGACGCTTATCGCCAGATTCTTGTGCCTGCATCACTTTTTTCATTAAGTGATGATCTATAAATGGACCTTTTTTAACTGAACGTGGCATAGTGTCCTTCCTTACTTAGCATTGCGACGGCGAACAATCATCTTGTCCGTACGCTTATTCTTACGAGTTTTCTTGCCTTTTGTCGGCACACCCCAAGGTGTAACAGGATGACGGCCACCAGAGGTGCGCCCTTCACCACCACCATGCGGGTGATCAACCGGGTTCATTGCAACACCGCGTACCGTTGGGCGGATGCCACGCCAACGACTTGCACCGGCCTTCCCAAGTTTACGCAAGTTATGCTCAGAGTTACCAACTTCGCCAATCGTGGCTCGACACTCTGCAAGCACCTTACGCATCTCACCGGAACGCAGACGCACCAGTACATACTTACCTTCCTTACCCACCAACTGCGCAGAAGCCCCGGCACTACGTGCAATCTGGGCACCTTTACCCGGACGTAACTCAATAGCATGAATAACAGTACCTACAGGAATATTGCGCAATGGCAAGGTGTTGCCCACTTTAATCGGCGCATCATCACCCGAAACCACTTGATCACCGGCTTTCAGATTCTTCGCCGCCAAAATATAACGACGCTCACCATCTGCATACTTAATCAATGCAATATGCGCTGTACGGTTTGGATCATACTCCAAACGTTCTACAACTCCCGGCACACCATCTTTATTCCGCTTAAAGTCAATAATTCGATACTGCTGTTTATGACCGCCACCATGATGTCGCACGGTAATACGACCATAGTTATTGCGACCGCCTTTTTTTGTTTTCTTCTCCAACAAAGGCGCATAAGGTTTACCTTTGTGCAAGCTAGGCTCTACAACACTAACAACAAAACGGCGACCCGGGGAGGTAGGCTTTGCTTTTTTAATAATTGCCATCTGATTACTCCTTACTCTCCGCCAATCACATCAATTTCCTGCCCAGGCATCAGACGAATCACAGCTTTTCTAATGCCTGAACGACGACCTGGGCGGCCACGGAAAAATTTCTGCTTACCCTTAATGTTAATCACATTAACCGACTTCACCTTCACATCAAACAGTGCCTCTACTGCTTCTTTAATTTCAGGCTTTGTCGCTGAGGGCGCCACTTTAAATACATACTGATCTGCCTTTTCCGCCAGCAGGGCACTTTTTTCTGAGATATGAGGCGCTAGCAAAATCTGATAGACTTTCTCTCTTTTCATGCGAGCTTCTCCTCAAGCTGTTTCAATGCACCCTGCGTCATCACAACGGTTTCATAACCAATCAGACTTACAGGATCTACACCTTCAACGTCAGTGGCAGCAGCATTGTAGAGGTTGCGAGACGCCAAAAAAACATTCTCATCAAAGGCCTCTGTCACCACCAGCACATCCTTCACCCCCAACTGCTTCATTTTTTCAACAAACTGCTTAGTTTTAGGGGCTTCCAATTTAAAATCATCTACCACTTTAAGACGATCGTTACGCGCCAACTCAGACAAAATGGCACGCATCGCTGCACGATACATCTTTTTATTAACTTTCTGAGCATAACTTCTCGGCTTATTAGGAAAGGCTCGCCCGCCCCCTACCCAAATAGGGCTACGAATCGTACCTGCACGCGCACGTCCTGTTCCTTTCTGACGCCACGGCTTTGCTCCTCCACCGCTGACTTCAGAGCGATTCTTTTGAGCTTTAGTGCCCGCACGCGCTTTGGCCATATAAGCCGTTACAACCTGGTGCACCAGAGGCTCATTAAAGGTTGCCGCAAACACCGCATCATTAACACTTAAAGCTTCAGAAGCCTCACCTGTATTAGAGTTAATTACCTTAATATCCATAATCGCTTACCCCTTGATCGCTTTACGCACGACAACCATGCTGCCATTCGCACCAGGGACTGCACCTTTAACGAGAACCAAACCATCTTCCACATCCACCTTAACAACTTTAAGGTTCAGTGTAGTTTGACGCTCATTTCCCATATGACCAGCCATTTTCTTACCTTTAAAAACACGCCCGGGCGTTTGGTTCTGCCCAATGGAACCTGGTGCACGGTGCGACAAGGAGTTACCATGTGTAGCATCCTGAGTACGGAAGTTATGACGCTTTACGCCGCCCTGAAAGCCCTTCCCTTTCGTGACACCTGTCACATCAACCTTTTCCACTTCAGCCAGCTTTTCAACTGTCAGCTCCGACCCAAGCTCAAGCCCTTCCAGTTCCGCTTCTGTCTCAACACGGAACTCCCATAGACCCACACCTGCTTCGGTGCCAGCCTTGGCATAATGACCAGAAAGCGGCTTATTTACGCGACCCGGATGTTTTTTTCCTGTGGTGACCTGAACAGCTGCGTAACCATCTACTTCAGGCGTCTTAATCTGTGTAACACGATTAGGCTCAACCTGAATCACCGTAACAGGCACAGAAATACCGTCCTCGTCAAACACGCGGGTCATGCCGATTTTCTTACCGACAACACCAATTGCCATAACCATTCATCCTCATTGTTATTTTTGGCCAGTCATTACGATTGATGACTGACACAACATGCACTTAAATCAGTGCAACTCAATTTTCACATCGACACCAGCAGCCAAATCCAACTTCATTAACGCATCAACCGTTTTGTCTGTCGGATCAACGATATCTAAAAGACGCTTATGCGTACGAATCTCATATTGATCACGCGCATCCTTATTGACGTGAGGAGAGATCAGTACCGTATAGCGCTCTTTACGGGTTGGCAAAGGAATCGGACCATGCACTTGAGCCCCAGTCCGCTTTGCTGTTTCCGCAATCTCTTTGGCTGACTGATCAATCAGTCGATGATCAAAAGCCTTTAAACGAATACGTATATTTTGTGCAGCCATACCACAACTCTTAAGTTTGTGAAAACAAAAGCAGCGGCCAAGCCGCTGCTATTCAGGGTTGCGAATTATAACTCAGCGTTTACGCCTTTTCAATAACAACCCGTTGTTTTTGTTAAAAAATGATCACTCGATCACTTTAGCAACAACACCTGCGCCAACGGTGCGACCGCCTTCACGGATCGCAAAACGCAGACCTTCGTCCATCGCGATTGGAGCAATCAGCTCTACTGACATCTGAACGTTGTCACCAGGCATGACCATTTCTACACCTTCTGGTAGTTGACATGCACCGGTTACGTCTGTTGTACGGAAGTAGAACTGTGGACGGTAGCCATTGAAGAATGGGGTGTGACGACCACCTTCTTCTTTGGTCAGCACGTATACTTCTGCTTCGAATTTGGTGTGTGGATTGATGGTGCCTGGCTGTGCCAGTACCTGGCCACGCTCTACTTCTTCACGCTTGGTGCCACGCAGTAGCACACCTACGTTATCACCCGCCACGCCTTCGTCCAGAAGTTTACGGAACATTTCTACACCGGTTACGGTGGTCTTTTGTGTTGGACGAATACCTACGATTTCTACTTCGTCACCTACACGAACGATACCGGTTTCAATACGACCGGTTACTACGGTACCACGTCCCTGGATGGAGAATACGTCTTCAATCGGCATCAAGAACGGCTTGTCTGTGTCACGCTCTGGGGTCGGGATGTATTCGTCCATGGCGTTAACCAGACGCTCAATGGAGGGCTCTCCAATCTCTGAGGTGTCACCTTCAATGGCTTTCAGGGCTGAACCTGTAATAACAGGAACATCGTCTCCGGGGAAGTCGTATTCGCTCAGTAGTTCACGCACTTCCATTTCAACCAGTTCGAGCAGCTCTTCGTCGTCTACCATGTCTGCTTTGTTGAGGTATACGACGATGTAAGGTACACCTACCTGACGAGATAGCAGGATGTGTTCACGGGTCTGTGGCATAGGACCATCTGCTGCTGACACAACCAGGATGGCACCATCCATCTGGGCTGCACCTGTGATCATGTTTTTGACGTAGTCGGCGTGACCCGGACAGTCTACGTGGGCGTAGTGACGATTCTCTGATTCGTATTCTACGTGTGCTGTAGAGATGGTAATACCACGCGCACGCTCTTCCGGTGCGTTGTCAATCTGGTCGTATGCTTTGGTTTCACCACCAAATTTCTTGCCCTGAACAATGGTCAGTGCCGCTGTCAGTGTGGTCTTGCCGTGGTCTACGTGACCAATTGTGCCCACGTTTACGTGGGGTTTCGTACGCTCAAACTTTTCCTTTGCCATAGCTTATTACCTCTTTTAGCAAAAATTAAATTTAAAATTAAGCACCTTTTTTAGACTTGGCGATAATTTCTTCCTGAACATTTGAAGGCGCTTCAGCATATTTTTCAAACTGCATAGAGTAGCTCGCACGCCCTTGTGTCAAGGAGCGCAGTTGCGTTGCATACCCAAACATTTCAGCCAAAGGCACTTCTGCTTTAACCAACTTACCAACAGGCGCATCCTCCATGCTCTGCACCATACCGCGACGACGGTTCAAGTCACCAATCACATCCCCCATATACTCTTCTGGCGTTACAACCTCTACCGCCATAATAGGCTCAAGAATAGCTGGGTTAGCACGCGTTACGCCATCTTTTACTGCCATACCGGCAGCAACGCGGAAGGCTGTTTCATTGGAGTCCACCTCATGATATGAACCATCATAAAGCGTCGCTTTAACGTCAACAACCGGATAACCTGCCAGCACACCCGCTTCCAGCTGATCACGAATACCCTTTTCAACTGCAGGAATATAGTCTTTTGGAACCACGCCTCCCACAATTGCATTTTCAAACTCAAACCCTGACCCCTGTGGCAGCGGCTCAAACTTAACTTTGACGTGACCATACTGTCCGCGACCACCTGACTGGCGCACAAATTTCCCTTCAGCATCCACAGGTGTACGAATTGCTTCGCGGTAGGAAACCTGAGGGGCACCCACATTAGCTTCCACTTTAAATTCCCGCTTCATACGGTCCACGATGATATCCAAGTGCAGCTCACCCATACCGGAGATAATGGTTTGACCCGTCTCCTCATCGGTATGCACACGGAAGGAAGGATCCTCCTGAGCCAATTTCTGCAAAGCAATCCCCATTTTTTCCTGGTCAGCTTTGGTTTTAGGCTCTACTGCAACAGAGATTACTGGCTCCGGGAATTCCATACGCTCCAAGATAATCTTATGTTCCGGATCACACAAAGTATCCCCGGTTGTCACATCCTTCAAACCCACAGCACAGGCAATATCACCTGCACGTACCTCCTTAATCTCTTCTCGACTGTTTGCATGCATTTGCAACAAACGACCTACACGCTCTCGCTTCTGCTTAGTAGAGTTCCATACTGGCTGTCCAGCATTCACCACACCAGAGTAAGCTCTAAAGAAAGTCAACGTACCCACAAAAGGATCCGTCATAATCTTGAACGCAAGCGCAGAGAACGGCTCATCATCTGAAGCATGGCGAACTTCAGCTTCTTCTGTTTCAGGATTGATACCTTCTACAGGAGGAATATCCACCGGGGAAGGCAAATATTCAACCATGCCATCTAAAACAGCCTGCACCCCTTTGTTTTTAAAGGCTGAACCACAGAACATTGGCACAACCTCATTCGCGATACAACGCTGACGCAAGCCCTGCTTGATTTCTTCCTCGGTAAGCTCCCCACCCTCAAGGTATTTATTCATCAAGTCTTCATTCGCTTCAGCTGCCGCTTCCACCAAGAGCTCCCGATATTCCTCGCATAGCTCAACCATGTCTGCTGGAATATCACCATACTCAAATGTAGTGCCCATGTCTGCTTCATTCCAGACAATGGCTTTCATTTTGATGAGATCCACAACTCCTTCGAAAGCATCTTCAGCCCCGATTGGCAACTGAACAGGCACCGGATTCGCACCCAAGCGTGTCTTCACCTGCTCAACCACACGCAAAAAATCAGCCCCCGCACGATCCATCTTATTCACAAAGGCCATTCTGGGCACGCCATACTTATTTGCCTGACGCCATACCGTCTCAGACTGAGGCTCCACCCCGCCTACGGCACAAAATACAGCCACCGCACCATCCAGTACTCGCAACGAGCGCTCTACTTCAATCGTAAAGTCTACGTGCCCCGGGGTATCAATAATGTTGATACGGTGCTGAGGAAACTGATTTGCCATACCTGACCAAAAACAGGTGGTCGCAGCAGACGTGATCGTAATGCCACGCTCCTGTTCTTGCTTCATCCAGTCCATGGTAGCAGCACCATCATGTACCTCACCAATCTTGTGCGACACACCCGTATAAAACAAAATGCGTTCAGTTGTTGTTGTTTTACCAGCGTCAATATGAGCCATGATGCCCACATTACGATAACGCTCAATTGGAGTTGTTCTAGCCACGGTTACACCTTTTTATTTTACTTTCCGTCACAAACAGGAAATGCCCCAAGCGGGGCATCACCTAAAATCTACCTACTATCATACACGCATTACCAGCGGAAATGAGAGAAAGCCTTATTCGCCTCAGCCATGCGGTGCGTATCTTCTTTTTTCTTCACCGCAGCACCACGATTTTCAAGCGCATCTCCAAGCTCACCCGCCAAACGAAGCATCATACCTTTCTCACCTCGTTTACGCGCAGCATCCACAATCCAGCGCATCGCCAATGCCATACGGCGATCAGAGCGCACTTCAACAGGCACCTGATAGGTCGCACCCCCTACACGCCGAGACTTAACTTCCACCATAGGCCCCACATTCTCCAGCGCCTCTTTCAGGATCGCCACTCTATCTTCGCGCTTTTTACGCTCAGAAACCGTATCCAATGCACCATATACAATTTTTTCCGCAATGGATTTTTTACCGTCTTTCATCACAATGTTTACAAACTTTGCCAGCGTAACATCTCCAAATTTAGGATCTGGCAATACCCGTCTCTTTTCAGCTCTTTTTCTACGTGCCATTCTTAATCTTCCGGTTATTTAATTAATAAGTTGCTAGCGTATATTTAAGGTCACCCTTTAGGACGCTTAGCACCGTACTTGGAACGGCCCTGTCTACGCTTCTCTACACCTGCACAATCCAATGCACCACGAATCGTGTGATAGCGAACACCTGGCAAATCCTTAACACGACCACCGCGAATCAGGATCACACTGTGCTCCTGAAGATTGTGACCTTCACCACCGATATAAGTAGTTACCTCAAACCCGCTCGTCAAGCGCACACGCGCAACTTTACGCAAGGCTGAGTTAGGCTTTTTAGGGGTTGTCGTGTAAACACGCGTACATACACCACGACGCTGTGGACATGCCTGCAACGCAGGCACTTTTGACTTTGCTTTCTTCTGCTTGCGTGGCTTACGCACAAGCTGATTAATTGTTGCCATTCAACTTCTCCATTAGGTTAACCCCCATATTGGGGAGGATACTCAGGCTTAGACTACCTGTTTCCAGCATACTCTAAGAGGCATGAATTTTAGCCACCCTTATATGCTCAAGTCAAGCCTAAACCCTTGTTTTTATTCAGACGTAACAACTTCTTCAGTATCCGCCAGTGCATCTTCTATTTCTAATTCATCCGCGTCTTCAACATCAAACTGTCGCTGCATAAAAAGCTTAATCTCCTCTTCAGCGCGCTTAGCCGCTGCGCGACGCAACTTATGATAAGTAAAGCCTGTACCAGCTGGAATGAGCCGGCCTACAATTACATTTTCTTTTAGTCCAACCAACTGATCACGCTTTCCACTGACGGCAGCTTCCGTCAGAACACGGGTCGTCTCCTGGAAAGAGGCCGCAGAAATGAAAGATTCTGTGGCCAAAGCCGCTTTTGTAATCCCAAGCAATACACGCTGATAACGTGCCGGCTGCTTTCCATCCGCCTCAAGCTTCGCATTGACTTCAACAACGCGATGGTATTCGACCTGATCTCCTTTGATCAGCTCAGAGTCCCCAGGTTCAACGATTTCCACTTTGCGCAGCATCTGACGCACAATGGTTTCAATATGCTTATCGTTAATCTTTACCCCTTGAAGACGGTAAACATCTTGCACTTCATTAACGATATATTGTGTTAATGCTTCCACACCTTTTAGGCGCAAGATATCATGCGGATTCGGCGCACCATCGACAAGAATGTCACCTTTTTCAACACGCTCACCTTCAAAAACACTGATCGTACGCCATTTAGGTACTAGAATCTCAAACGGTTCAGCACCATCATCCGGCGTAATCACAATCCGGTTTTTACCTTTTGTTTCCTTACCAAAAGATACTACACCTGAAATTTCCGCCATCACAGCCGCTTCTTTAGGCTGACGCGCTTCGAAAAGGTCTGCCACACGTGGAAGACCACCGGTAATGTCCCTTGTTTTTGAAGTTTCCTGTGGAATACGCGCCAAAATATCCCCACTACCTACTTGCTGCCCTTCCTGTACAGTAATGGTAGCGTTTTCTGGCAAGAAATAAATCGCAGGTGAAGTCGTGCCTGGAAAGTTCACAGCCTCCCCGTCTTCTCCCACTAAACGCACATAGGGGCGATCATCTTTATTCATGCGGTCTTTTACAGGCTTAACGACTCGCATAGTCAACCCAGTCAACTCGTCTGTGCGCTCTTCAACAGCTCCCTCAAAATTACCAAACTCAACCGTTCCTTCTACTTCGGTAATAATAGGGTGGGTGTGTGGATCCCACTGAGCGATGATTCGCCCTGACTCCACAGACTCTCCTTCCTTCACCTCCAGCACAGCACCATAAGGGATTTTATAGCGTTCCTTCTCACGCCCTGCCTCATCAATAATGACAACCTCTCCAGAGCGTGTTGTCACCATAACCTGGCCTTCAGTATTGGTAACTGTCTTCAAGGCATTGAACTTAACTGTCCCTTTTTGCTTCACTTCAACATGGCTCTGAGCAGCTGCTTTAGAAGCCGTCCCTCCGATATGGAACGTTCGCATCGTCAACTGTGTACCTGGCTCACCAATAGACTGCGCCGCCATTACTCCAACGGCTTCCCCCAAGTTCACCAAATGACCGCGCGCAAGGTCTCGTCCATAACACTTACGACACACTCCGACTTTCGCCTGACAGGTAATGGGAGAACGCACTTTAAGGCTATCAATACCATGCTCATCAATCAGCTTTGCAAGCTTTTCATCAATCAGGGCATTTTTCTCAATCAAAACCGTACCATCTGCCAGATGCACTTCTTCAGCACTGACGCGACCCAATACGCGATCTTTCAGAGATTCAACAACATCACCGCCTTCGATCAGTGCATGCATTGTGATTGCACCTTCCGTTCCGCAGTCATCTTCTGTCACGACAACATCCTGCGACACATCTACCAAACGACGTGTCAGATAACCAGAGTTGGCCGTTTTCAAAGCGGTATCGGCCAGTCCTTTACGAGCTCCATGCGTAGAGATAAAGTACTGAAGCACGCTCAGGCCTTCACGGAAGTTCGCCGTAATAGGTGTTTCAATGATGGAGCCATCTGGCTTCGCCATCAAACCACGCATACCGCCAAGCTGGCGCATTTGCGCGACACTTCCCCGTGCTCCCGAATCTGCCATCATAAAAATAGAGTTAAATGAAAGCTGACGAACTTCATTACCTTCTGGATCCTTAATTGTCTCCCACTGGATTTCATCCATCATCGCCTTGGTAACCAGCTCGTTAGCATGAGACCAGATATCGATGACCTTGTTATAACGCTCTCCTTCAGTCACCAAGCCCTGCTCATACTGCCGCTGAATTTCTTTTACCTGCTCTTCAGCCTTTTTAAGAATCTCCGCTTTTTCATGGGGAATAACCATGTCATCGACAGCAAAAGAAAGCCCCGCCAAAGTGGAGTGGCGGAACCCGGCATACATTAGCTGATCCGCAAATACAACCGTCTCTTTAGGCCCCAGTAGACGATAACAGGCATCAAGCAGCTTGGAAATGTTCTTCTTGGTAAGGTTGGTATTTAATAGATCAAAGCTCAACCCTTCAGGCAGAATCTTCTTCAACAGTGCACGCCCGGCCGTCGTATCCACAATACGCGTTCTTTCTTCCGTCGAACCATCTTCATTTTTAAGCACTTCATGTACACGTAATTTAATACGTGAGTGCAAGGTGATCACACCCGCTTCTAGTGCACGCTCAACATCTTTCCACGAAGCAAAATACTTCCCTTCACCTGGTGCATACAACTTTTCGCGGCTCATATAGTAAAGCCCTAACACCACATCCTGTGAAGGCACAATAATCGGATCACCATTAGCAGGTGACAGTAGGTTATTCGTTGACATCATCAGCGTGCGTGCTTCCAGCTGCGCCTCCAAAGAAAGGGGCACATGCACCGCCATCTGGTCACCATCAAAATCAGCATTGAAAGCTGCACATACCAGAGGGTGCAACTGAATCGCTTTACCCTCAATCAAAACCGGCTCAAAAGCCTGAATACCTAAGCGGTGAAGTGTAGGGGCACGGTTTAGCAAAACCGGATGCTCACGAATAACGCTATCCAGCGCTTCCCAAACTTCCGGTTCCTCGTTTTCGACCATTTTTTTCGCTTGCTTGATAGTCGCTGCATACCCTTGCTTCAACAGCTTGCTATAGATGAAAGGCTTAAACAGTTCCAGTGCCATCAGCTTAGGCAGACCACACTGATGAAGCTTCAATGTTGGTCCAACCACAATCACGGAACGCCCAGAATAGTCGACACGCTTACCCAGTAGATTTTGACGGAAACGCCCTTGCTTACCTTTAATCATATCCGCAAGAGACTTTAACTGACGCTTATTCGAGCCGGTTACCGCGCGCCCTCGACGCCCGTTATCCAACAGAGAATCTACGGCTTCCTGCAACATACGCTTCTCATTGCGCACGATAATATCTGGTGCCATCAGATCCAGCAGTCGTTTCAGTCTATTATTACGGTTAATTACGCGACGGTACAGGTCATTCAGATCCGATGTAGCAAAACGCCCTCCATCCAGAGGCACCAGCGGACGTAAATCAGGTGGCAGTACAGGCAGAACCTCCAGAATCATCCATTCCGGGCGATTACCAGACTGCAAAAAAGCCTCAATAAGCTTCAGACGCTTAGCAATTTTTTTCTGCTTCGTCTGAGAGTTAGTTTCCTGCATCTCCTGACGCAGCTTTTCAGCTTCTTCCTGTAGGTTAATCGCTTCAAGGCGGCGTTTGATCGCTTCTGCCCCCATCAAAGCTTCAAACTCATCCCCATATTCTTCCAGGGCATCCAGATACTCTTCCTCACTCAGAAGTTGCCACTGCTCAAGCGGTGTCAACCCCGGATCTACAACCATAAAGGCTTCAAAATATAAAACAGCCTCAATTTCTTTTAATGTCTTATCCAGCATTAAGCCGATGCGCGAGGGCAAAGACTTCAAAAACCAAATATGGGCAACAGGCGCTGCCAACTCAATATGCCCCATTCTTTCTCGACGAACTTTGGCTTGTGTAACTTCGACACCGCATTTCTCACAAATAACATCGCAATGTTTTAAACGCTTATACTTACTATACTTACCGCACAAACACTCATAGTCTCGAATGGGTCCAAAAATTTTGGCGCAAAACAAACCATCACGTTCCGGTTTAAAAGTACGGTAGTTGATCGTTTCGGGCTTTTTAACTTCACCATAAGACCATGAGCGAATTTTTTCGGGTGAAGCAAGGCTGACCCGGATCGCGTCAAAGTCATTCGTGCTGCTTTTTTGGCTTTTGAGGAATCCGATCAATTCTTTCATTTCTCTTGCTCCAATTCAATGTCGATACCCAAGGCACGGATTTCTTTACGCAGTACACTGAAAGACTCCGGCATGCCTGGCTCCATATATTGATCTCCATCTACGATATTTTTGTACATACGTGTGCGGCCATTCAGGTCATCTGACTTCACTGTTAGCATTTCCTGCAAAGTAAAGGCAGCACCATAGGCCTCAAGCGCCCATACTTCCATCTCACCAAAACGCTGTCCACCAAATTGAGCTTTACCACCCAGTGGCTGCTGCGTTACCAAACTGTAAGGCCCTGTTGAGCGCGCATGCATTTTGTCATCAACCAGATGATTTAGTTTCAACATATACATATAGCCCACCGTCACAGGCCGATCGAACTTCTCACCCGTGCGACCATCAAATAAGGTCATCTGACCACTTTCGGGTAAATCCGCCAGTTTCAACTGCTTTTTGATCTGCGCCTCTGATGCACCATCAAAAACAGGTGTTGCCATCGGTACACCATTTTTCAAATTGTGTGCCAACTCAAGAACTTCTTCATCAGTGAAACTGTCCAAATCTGCAGGCTGACCCTCAGTTTCGTTATAGATTTTTTTCATAAATGCTCGCAGCTCTTCAAGAGCGCGTTGCTGCTCCAGCATTTCGTTAATCTTGTCCCCCAAACCTTTTGCTGCCAGCCCCAAATGCGTTTCAAGAATCTGCCCCACATTCATTCGGGACGGAACCCCCAGAGGGTTCAAGCAGATATCAACCGGCTGACCATTCTCATCATAGGGCATATCTTCAACCGGCGCGATACGTGAAATCACACCCTTGTTACCATGACGACCCGCCATCTTGTCACCTGGCTGAATACGGCGCTTCATGGCAACATATACTTTCACCATCTTGGAAACACCTGGAGGCAACTCATCTCCTTGGCTCAATTTTTTACGTTTTTCTTCGTAGAACTGTTCCAGCTCTTCTTTTTTCTGTACAAGCTGCTGCTGCAATACTTCCAACTGACGCACCAGGTCTTCATTGGACAGCTCCAACTCAAACCATTTTTCTCGAGGCGTCTCTTTCAGTAAAGTTTTCGTAACCTTCTTCCCGTTATTCAGCTGTTTATTGAGCAACAGCTTTTCCAAACGGTCGTAAACATCATCCTCCAGAATCTTGTACTGCACATTAATGTCAGCACGAATCTTGGCAAGCTGCTCTTCTCGAATCGCCTTGGCACGAGCATCCAGTTTTACACCTTCACGCGTATAAACCTGAACATCAATAACTGTCCCTTCAACACCTTTAGGTACCCGCAAAGAGGTATCCTTCACATCAGAGGCTTTCTCGCCAAAAATCGCCCGCAAGAGTTTTTCTTCTGGAGAAAGCTGCTGTTCACCTTTAGGAGTTACCTTACCAACCAAAATGTCACCTTGCTTCACCTGTGCACCGATAAAAATCACGCCAGTTTCATCTAGTTTTGCAAGCGCAGACTCACTGACATTTGGAATATCTGCCGTAATTTCTTCAGGCCCTAATTTAGTATCACGCGCAAGGCAGGTCATTTCTTCAATATGAATAGTGGTATATCGATCCTGCTCAACAACACGCTCAGAAATAAGAATGGAGTCTTCAAAGTTATATCCATTCCAGGGCACAAAGGCGACTCGCATGTTTTGCCCCAGCGCCAACTCACCCAAATCGGTAGAAGGACCATCTGCCAGCACATCGCCTTTGGCTATCACATCTCCTGCTTTCACAATCGGGCGCTGGTTCATACAGGTATTCTGGTTTGAGCGCTGGTATTTCACCAGGTTATAAATATCAACCCCTGTTTCACACTCCTGGATTTCCTCCTCATTCACACGCACAACAATCCGTTGCGCATCTGATGAAACAACCACTCCCCCACGGTGAGCAACAACCGTAACACCTGAGTCAATGGCTACTTTACGCTCCATGCCTGTGCCTACCAATGGCTTATCCGCCTTCACGGTAGGTACGGCCTGACGTTGCATGTTAGACCCCATCAGGGCACGGTTTGCATCATCATGCTCCAAAAATGGAATCAGAGAAGCAGCCACAGAAACAATTTGTTGCGGCGCAATATCCATATAGTTCACATCTTTTGCTGAAGCCAATGTGAACTCATTTTTATGGCGTGCTGAAACCAAGTCTTCTTTGATTTTTCCGGTTTCATCCACCTCAACATTGGCCTGAGCAATCACATACTGTGCCTCATCAATGGCCGAAATATAATGCACTTCATCTGTCACACGGCCATCCACCACCTTGCGATAAGGGGTTTCCAGGAATCCATACTGATTGGTACGCGCATAAACCGCCAATGTATTGATCAACCCGATATTGGGGCCTTCCGGTGTTTCAATAGGGCACAGACGCCCATAATGCGTAGGATGCACATCTCGTACTTCAAAGCCTGCCCGCTCACGGGTTAAGCCACCCGGCCCCAGTGCCGACACACGACGCTTATGAGTGATTTCAGATAAAGGGTTGACCTGATCCATAAACTGAGAAAGCTGACTGGAGCCGAAAAACTCCTTAATCGCCGCTGCAACCGGTTTAGCATTCACTAAGTCTTGGGGCATCAAACCATCCGTTTCAGCGTTATTCAGTCGCTCCTTAACTGCCCGCTCAACTCGCACCAGACCAACACGGAAAGCATTCTCTGCCATCTCTCCCACTGCACGAATACGACGGTTGCCCAACGTATCTATATCGTCTGTCGTACTCTTGCCATTACGGATATTGATCAACTCTTTAACAACATCAACAATATCATCATTGGTTAAAACACGAGGCCCTTCGTCTGTTTCACGCCCAAGACGGCGGTTAAGTTTCATGCGCCCAACAACCGTCAGATCATAACGTTCTTCCGAGAAGAAAAGGTCATTGAACAATTGCTCAGCCGTTTCTTTTGTAGGTGGCTCACCTGGACGCATCATGCGGTAAATTTCCACTTGAGCTTCCATCTGACTGGTAGTGTGATCGGCAGCCATCGTGCGGGAAATATAATCCCCAGCTTCCAGCTCATCAACATAAAGCACTTTAAATACCAGAGCATTTTGCTTAGACAGCTGCTCGGCTATTTCAGGCGTAATGACACTATTTGCCTGAACCAGAATCTCTCCGGTTTCTGTGTCAACAACATCTTCACCAGCCACTTTACCGATAACATACTCTTCCGGCACGTCCAACCACTCAACACCAGCCTCTTTAAACTGCTTGATTGTACGGCTGGTAATTTTCTTGCCTGCTTTCACCAACACTTTGTCACCGGCCACAATATCAAAAGTAGCTGTTTGCCCTTTCAAGTGCTCCGGGTTAACTTTGATTTTGAAATGACCTTTTTCCACTTTAATATCGGTCATCTCAAAGAACATTTCTAAAATCTGCTGGTTGTCATATCCCATTGCTCTAAGCAAAACGGTCACAGGCAGTTTGCGGCGACGGTCAATGCGAGCATAAACCAGGTCATTCTGGTCAAATTCAAAATCTAGCCATGAGCCTCTATATGGAATAATGCGTGCATTAAACAGCACCTTGCCTGAGCTACTTGACTTACCTTTATCACTGTCAAACACCACACCCGGAGACCGGTGTAGCTGAGTGACGATAACCCGTTCAGTACCATTGATCACAAAGGTACCTGTTTCTGTCATCAAAGGAACATCTCCCAGATAGACAACCTGCTCTTTGACATCCTTTATTTTCTTTTTCTTATTTGCACCGACAGTATCTTTGTCGTACAGCACAACTCGCATCTTGACACGCAAAGGCGCATCATAAGTCACTCCGCGAAGCTTACATTCACGCACATCAAACTCTGGCTGCCCAACTTCATAGCTTACGAACTCAAGGTCTGCTGTGCCAGCTACACCATGAATAGGGAAAATGGACTTAAATGCAGCCTGCAAACCAACTTCTTTGCGTTTTTCAGGCGAAACATCCAGCTGAAGAAACTCAGCGTAAGAGCTTTTCTGTAAAGATAGAAGATAGGGCACATCCAAAATAGATGGACGTTTAGCGAAATTCTTACGTACGCGTTTTTTTTCTGTCAGAGAGTAGGCCATTTTTACCTCGAGGACTCACTATAATGGTTGAAAAGTGTGGTTTCCCCACTTCCCCATGCAGATATCAAGAGCCATCTGCGTGCTCACTAAACTTATAGGCTTTAATGTGGTAATAACTAAAGCCCATAAGTTTAGCTGGCAGAAAGCACGAAAAGGCCGGTGGAAATCCACCAGCCTTATCATGCTGCTACAAAGCGCAGCTTATACAGAAGCGATTACTTAACTTCAGCTTCTGCACCTGCTTCTTCAAGCTGCTTCTTAATTTCTTCAGCTTCTTCCTTAGAAACACCTTCTTTCAGAACGGTTGGCGCAGATTCTACAGCTTCCTTAGCTTCTTTCAGACCCAGGCCTGTAATCGCACGTACTGCTTTAATCGCAGCAACCTTGTTACCGCCTGCAGACTTCAGTACAACATCAAACTCAGTCTTCTCTTCAGCACCGCCAGCATCACCACCTGCTGCAGGTGCAGCAACAGCAACAGCCGCAGCAGCAGCTGAAACGCCGAACTTTTCTTCCATTGCTTCAACCAGCTCAACAACTTCCATTACGGACATGTTGGCAATCGCTTCCAAAATATCGTCTTTAGTCAAATCTGCCATGTTGATTTCTCCCAACTAATAAGTGAAATGTAAAATTTTATTAAGTAAATTATGCTGCTTCTTTTTTGTCCTTGATCGCTGCAACCGTGCGAACAAGCTTGCCAGGAACCTCGTTGAGCGTCTTCGCCAACTGCTCCACTGGCGCTTTCATCACGAACATCAGCTTACTCAAGGCCTCGTCATAAGTCGGCAACGAAGCAACCGCATCAAGCTCACTACCAGGCATTGCACCATTACCAATGGACAACACTTTAGGTTCCAGCGCAGGCACTTCCTTACGGAAAGCCTTCACAATACGCGCGGCAGAACCCGGGTCTTCCATTGAGATAACCAGCACAAGTGGCCCAACCAGTTTGTCTCCAATATCTTCAAACTGAGTGCCTTGTAAAGCACGACGCGTCAGCGTATTTTTAACAACACGCACGACCACGCCTGCTTCCCGCGCCTGGCGACGCAATGCGGTCATCTGCTCCACTGTCAACCCGCGATATTCAGCAGCCACAATCGAATAAGCGCTCTCTGCAAGAGCATGCACTTCTTCGACAATGCGCTTTTTATCTTCGAGCTTCAGAGCCATATAACCTCCAATCTAAGGCTTGCGCCTCCTCCATCTACATAGGCGAATTTTAAGCCTCGACCATCGAGACACCTATGGTCTGCGATGGGTTTCACCATAGTCGGAGAAATCCCAATCGCACTGACGGCTTACGCCGCTGGGCAAGCGCCCAAATGCCTCATCTTAAAAAGATCAAGCATCCAAACTTGCTGTATCCACAGTAATACCAGGACCCATCGTGCTACTTACCGCAACTTTCTTCAGATAAACACCTTTTGCGGAAGAGGGTCTTAGTTTTTGAAGATCACTTAACAAAGCTTCCAAGTTTTCTTTCAGTTGCTCAGGCGTAAAGCTGGCTTTACCGATTGGCGCATGAACGATACCTGCCTTATCTACCCGGTAACGCACTTGACCTGCTTTAGCATTTTTAACAGCCTCTGCCACATTCGGCGTGACCGTGCCTGTTTTAGGATTAGGCATTAAGCCGCGTGGCCCCAGAATCTGACCTAACTGCCCCACAACACGCATCGCATCAGGACTTGCAACTACCACGTCAAAATCCATCATGCCTTTTTTAATCTCTTCCGCCAGGTCTTCCATGCCTACATAGTCGGCACCCGCAGCCTTTGCTGCTTCAGCTTGCGCCTCACCTGTAAACACCGCAACCTTAACGTTTTTACCCGTGCCATGTGGCAGCACTGTAGCACCCCGAACAACCTGATCTGATTTACGAGGATCCACACCCAAACGAATCGCAGCATCCACAGACTCATCAAATTTGGCGGTCGCAAACTCTTTCACCAAATTAAAGGCATCTTCTGCACTATAAACCTTGGTGGTATCCAGCTTTTCCTTGATCAATTTTTGCTTTTTTGTCAGCTTTGCCATCTATCAACCCTCCACCACATCGATGCCCATGCTGCGCGCAGAGCCTTCGATAATCTTCATCGCAGCATCAATATCATTTGCATTCAAGTCCGGCATCTTCAGCTCAGCAATTTCTTTAATCTGAGCTTTTGTTACCTTGCCCACCTTGTCCAAGTTAGGCACGCTGCTTCCTTTCTGGACACCGGCTGCTTTTTTCAACAGGAATGATGCTGGCGGAGTCTTAACAACAAAGCTAAATGAACGGTCGTTATATACCGTGATAATAACAGGCACTGGCATGCCTTTGTCCATGCTCTGCGTTTGTGCATTAAATGCCTTACAGAACTCCATAATATTTACACCGTGCTGACCCAAAGCAGGACCAACCGGTGGTGAAGGGTTTGCACTGCCTGCAGGCACTTGCAGCTTAATATAGGCTTCTACTTTTTTCGCCATAACGTTCTCCTTTAATGGGTTAAAACGCCTCTCGGCTCCCCAAGCTTTTCAAAACTAGAGCTTCTCAACCTGAGAGAAGTCCAGCTCAACAGGCGTGGAACGCCCAAAAATCAACACCGACACCTGAAGCTTGCTTTTGTCATAATCCACCCCCTCGACAACAGCTTCAAAGTCAGTAAAGGGTCCATCAATTACTCGAACCATTTCTCCAGGTTCGAATAACACTTTAGGACGCGGCTTATCAACCACCTCCTCCACCTTCTGGAGAATGCGATCCACTTCTTTCTGCGTAATTGGCGCCGGACGCTCTGGTGTGCCGCCAATAAACCCCATCACCTGAGGCACACTTTTCACCAGATGCCAGCTATCCTCGTTCATGTCCATCTCTACCAGGACATATCCTGGAAAAAACTTTCGCTCACTCTTGCGCTTTTTGCCATCCTTGACTTCAACCACCTCTTCCGAGGGCACAAGAATTCGCCCAAAGCAGTCATCAAGCCCTGCACGCTCAATATATTCCTGCAACGCTTTTTTTACCTTATTCTCATACCCAGAATAAGCATGAACCACATACCATCGTTTTGCCATTTCAGCCTCCGCGCCCTGTTAGCCACTGGATGGCCCACAAGAAAAACATATCCACCAACCAAAGAAAAATACCCATTACAATCACCACGATCACTATCATAAGCGTGGTTTGCAATGTTTCCTTTCGGGTTGGCCATACCACAAGACGCAGCTCTTTGCGTGTTTCTTGCAACCCCCCCCACCAGCGCTGCCCAAGCGGTGCCAAATAAAACAGGTATCCTCCCACACCCAGAGCCAACAACAAAACCCCTGCCCTTACAGCGAGATGTTGATCTCCAAGCATGTAATACGCAATGACACCAGACAGAACTATAACAATAGATACGATCAGCTTTACCTGACCCTGCGAACTGACTTGATCTGTCTCTACCGTATGATGACGCTTACTCATGACCGCCTTCAATAAAAACGACCTGCCTAAAGGCAAGTCGTAGAAATATGGCAGGGGCAGTAGGATTCGAACCTACAACCTGCGGATTTGGAATCCGCTGCTCTACCAATTAGAGCTATACCCCTATAATGAAATAATGAAAAAGGGGGACTATACCATCCCCCTCACAAGTTTTCAAGAACCGCTTACTCGATCACTTTAGCAACAACACCTGCGCCAACGGTGCGACCGCCTTCACGGATCGCAAAACGCAGACCTTCGTCCATCGCGATTGGAGCAATCAGCTCTACTGACATCTGAACGTTGTCACCAGGCATGACCATTTCTACACCTTCTGGTAGTTGACATGCACCGGTTACGTCTGTTGTACGGAAGTAGAACTGTGGACGGTAGCCATTGAAGAATGGGGTGTGACGACCACCTTCTTCTTTGGTCAGCACGTATACTTCTGCTTCGAATTTGGTGTGTGGATTGATGGTGCCTGGCTGTGCCAGTACCTGGCCACGCTCTACTTCTTCACGCTTGGTGCCACGCAGTAGCACACCTACGTTATCACCCGCCACGCCTTCGTCCAGAAGTTTACGGAACATTTCTACACCGGTTACGGTGGTCTTTTGTGTTGGACGAATACCTACGATTTCTACTTCGTCACCTACACGAACGATACCGGTTTCAATACGACCGGTTACTACGGTACCACGTCCCTGGATGGAGAATACGTCTTCAATCGGCATCAAGAACGGCTTGTCTGTGTCACGCTCTGGGGTCGGGATGTATTCGTCCATGGCGTTAACCAGACGCTCAATGGAGGGCTCTCCAATCTCTGAGGTGTCACCTTCAATGGCTTTCAGGGCTGAACCTGTAATAACAGGAACATCGTCTCCGGGGAAGTCGTATTCGCTCAGTAGTTCACGCACTTCCATTTCAACCAGTTCGAGCAGCTCTTCGTCGTCTACCATGTCTGCTTTGTTGAGGTATACGACGATGTAAGGTACACCTACCTGACGAGATAGCAGGATGTGTTCACGGGTCTGTGGCATAGGACCATCTGCTGCTGACACAACCAGGATGGCACCATCCATCTGGGCTGCACCTGTGATCATGTTTTTGACGTAGTCGGCGTGACCCGGACAGTCTACGTGGGCGTAGTGACGATTCTCTGATTCGTATTCTACGTGTGCTGTAGAGATGGTAATACCACGCGCACGCTCTTCCGGTGCGTTGTCAATCTGGTCGTATGCTTTGGTTTCACCACCAAATTTCTTGCCCTGAACAATGGTCAGTGCCGCTGTCAGTGTGGTCTTGCCGTGGTCTACGTGACCAATTGTGCCCACGTTTACGTGGGGTTTCGTACGCTCAAACTTTTCCTTTGCCATGTCAAAGACCCTGTTTTATAAACTTAAACAACCGGCACGATGACCGGCTTCGAAAATCTGGAGCTCCCGACCAGGATCGAACTGGTGACCTCATCCTTACCATGGATGCGCTCTACCAACTGAGCTACGGGAGCAAATGGAGCGGGCGATGGGAATCGAACCCACGTCATCGGCTTGGAAGGCCGAGGTAATAGCCACTATACGACGCCCGCGAAAATGGTGGAGGGTGGTGGATTCGAACCACCGAAGGCTGAGCCAGCAGATTTACAGTCTGCCCCCTTTGACCGCTCGGGAAACCCTCCGAAATTTCGAGCGTATTTTAGAGGTTATCGAGCACATGTCAAGTCATTTCAGCTTAAAATTTATTTTTTATTACATAGTATGGCCACAACCATGATCAATATCACCTACGACCAACAACATATCTGGCACCCCTATAGCTGCATCCCCCCCTCCCATCCACCACTTCCCGTTGCTGCAACTGAAGGTTGTGAAATCATCCTTGAAGACGGACGAAGGCTTATAGACGGCATGAGCTCCTGGTGGGCGGCTATCCATGGCTACAACCACCCCAAGTTACTTGCTGCAGCAGCAAGACAACTGAAGACCATGCCGCATATTATGTTTGGCGGCCTGACTCATGAGCCTGCCATTGACCTTGCCGAGCACCTGGTCACACTCTCCCCTGCCCCCCTAAAAAAGGTCTTTTTTGCAGACAGTGGCTCAGTGGCGGTAGAGGTAGCACTTAAAATCGCTTTGCAATACTGGATAGCGCGGCGAAAACCTGAGAAAAATCGTTTTCTAACTGTACATGCAGGCTATCATGGTGACACCTTTGGCGCCATGAGCGTCACCGACCCAATCGGCGGCATGCACAGCCTGTTTGCCGGTATTCTGCCAAAACACTTTTTTGCCCCCTCACCCACAATGGGGTTTACACACCACCCTACAGAGCCCGCAGAAGACATTCAGGCCTTGGCAAGCATTCTGCAGACACATCACCATAAAATTGCCGCCATTATTATCGAGCCTATTGTGCAAGGTGCTGGTGGTATGCGCTTCTACCGCCCTGCCTATCTGCGTCAATTACGTGCCCTTGCGGATGACCATGATGTATTACTGATTTTTGATGAAATAGCCACCGGGTTCGGACGTACCGGTAAACTGTTTGCCAGCGAATGGAGCGGTATCAGCCCGGATATTATGACACTGGGCAAAGCGCTGACGGGAGGCATGATGACGCTGGCTGCCACATTAACAACAGAAAACATCGCTTTTACACTCTGCAGCAATCCACCTCACGCGCTCATGCATGGGCCAACCTTTATGGCCAACCCTACTGCATGCGCTGTCGCCAACGCCAGCATAAAACTTTTATTGGAAACACCCTGGAAAACCTACGTCCACCATATTGAACAAACGCTTCAACACGGCTTTAGCCCATTGAACCATCACCCCGGCGTAAAAGATGTGCGCACACTTGGTGCAATCGGCGTTATTGAACTTATTCGAGATGATTTAGCGCAACCCATCCAAGACGCTTGTGTACGACACGGCATCTGGCTACGTCCTTTTGGGCGTTTAGTCTATACCATGCCGCCTTTTATTATTTCAGATACACAATTATCCCAGCTGATCGATGGCATGGTTAACGCTGTTCAAGAAGTCGTTCCAGCTTAGGGCTTTGCTTTAATGCCCCTTTATGTTTACCCGCTACACGTTAAAGCGAAAGTGCATGATATCTCCATCCTGCACGATATATTCCTTGCCTTCCAGGCGCATCTTCCCTGCCTCTTTTGCCCCCTGCTCTCCACCACAACGGATAAAGTCCTCGTAAGCAATGACCTCTGCACGAATAAAGCCTTTTTGGAAGTCCGTATGAATAACACCGGCCGCTTCAGGTGCTGTTGCACCTTGCTTAACCGTCCAAGCACGCACCTCTTTTTCGCCTGCAGTAAAGTAAGTCTGCAACCCCAACAACTCATAACCTGCACGAATAACTCGATTAAGACCCGGCTCATCCAGCCCCATTTCCTGAAGAAAATCTGCCTTTTCCTCCTCTTCCAGCTCAGCAATTTCTGCTTCAATCGCAGCACACACCGGCACAACCGGTGCACCTTCTGCTTCTGCATAGGCACACAGCGCTTCTAAATGCGGATTTCCCTCAAAACCGTCTTCATTTACGTTGGCGATATACATCATGGGCTTGATTGTCAGCAAGTGCAGATCATATAAAGCTGCATACTCTTCTTCCGACAACCCCAAAGAGCGAATCAGCTTACCCTGCTCCAGACCTGCCAGCACTTTTTCAAACAGCTCAAGCTGCGCTTTAGCCTCCTTATCACCGGATTTTGCTTTACGCTGCACTTTGGCAATTGCCTTTTCCAAAGACTCCATATCCGCCAACATGAGCTCAGTGTTAATTACCTCAATATCCGAACGCGGATCCACCTTGCCAGCCACATGCACGATATCATCATTCTCGAAGCAGCGTACAACTTGGGCAATCGCATCGGTCTCTCGAATATTAGCCAGAAACTTATTACCCAACCCTTCGCCTTTGGAAGCACCTTCCACCAATCCCGCAATATCCACAAACTCCATGGTGGTATATAGCGTTCGCTGCGGCTTCACAATCTCTGCAATCTTATCGGCACGAGGATCCGGTACCGGCACCACCCCCACATTTGGCTCAATGGTACAAAACGGGTAGTTCGCCGATTCAATACCTGCATTTGTCAAAGCATTAAACAGCGTGGACTTCCCAACATTCGGCAAACCAACAATACCGCACTTAAACCCCATACTTCACCTTTAAGTTTTACTGTGTAAATGATTCATTACCACGGCCCAATCGCCCCGTACGATTTCCGGCAGATAACGGATGGCCTCATCCATCGCACTTTCAATTGACACACGCTCTGCCTTAGCCGGTGCTTTCAATACATAATCCACTACCTGATTGCGATCTCCCGGGTGGTCGATACCAATCCGCAGACGCGCAAAGTCACGACTTCCCAAGGCCTTTATAATATCTTTCAGGCCATTATGCCCTCCATGCCCCCCTCCTCTTTTCAAACGCGCTACACCCGCAGGCAAATCCAGCTCATCATGTACAACCAGAATGGATTCAGGTGGCAACTTATAAAACCTCGCTAACGCAGAAACACTCTGACCGCTGCGGTTCATAAAAGTACCAGGCTTCAACAGCCATACATCCTGACCTGCTACCTGTATACGCACCGTCTCTCCCAAGAATTTAGCCTCTGGACGCAGTACGCTACCATATTGACGCGCTACTTCGTCCACAAACCAAAAACCGGCGTTGTGCCGGGTTTGCGAATATTTGGCACCGGGATTTCCCAGTCCAACAATCAGCTTCACCTTGCACATACGCCGGTCTCGATCGTATCGCGCTTAAAAACGCTTATTTTTTAATTTTTGGCTTCGATACAGCTACAACGGCCTGATCATACTCTGGCTTACCATGTAGTAGCGCTGTCAACTCCACGCCTTCTGGCAAAACCAGGTCTGACAGACGTTTGGTTGTACCCGGACCCATATCTGCCACATCCACAACAATTTCAGTAGGCAGATCTTTCGGATAACAACGAATTTCTACAGAAGACAGGAAGAAAGTCATAAAGCCACCCATTTTTACGCCAGGCGCTTTATCCTGTCCTTCAAAACGAAGGGGCACACGTTTTTTAATTTTGCGGCTCTCATCAATTCGCTGAAAATCCACATGGGTAACACGACCATTTACCTGATGACGCTGAACCTCTTTCAGCACAGCCGTCTCTTTTTCTCCACCTTCCACTTCGATCTCAATAATCGTGTTGTACACTCGTGGATCTTCAATGGTATGCTCGATAAAGTTACTTTCGATGGTAATCAGCACCGGAGCTTTATCCGCACCATAAATGACACCCGGCACCTTACCCTGATGACGAAGGCGGCGGCTCGCACCTTTCCCTTCATCTGTGCGCTTTTGCACTTTCCAAACCGTGTTATATCCAGACATAAGTCTTCTCCTAATTCAGTTCAAATAGTACCGACTTGACACGCGACCATGCCCGACGGCACCCTCTCCTTATCACAAAGGAGAGCGGCATTATACTGATTTCAAAAGAAAACGCCACAAAAACGCCCGCATAAGCGGGCGTTTAAATGAGAGCACATCCAGCCAAGAAGCTTATCCACGCCATCCCATCAAGGCAGTCACAGACTCTTCTTGATTCACACGACGAATTGCCTCGCCCAAAATCTGGGAAATGCTAATCTGACGAATTTTCTCACAGTTTTTAGCCGTTACATCCAGCAGAATCGTATCGGTTACCACCAGCTCTGTCAGCACAGAGTTTTTAATATTCTCAACCGCAGGCCCGGAAAGCACAGGATGCGTCACATAGGCTGAGACAGTTTTAGCGCCATGCTCCATCAAAGCGGCTGCTCCTTTACACAAGGTGCCAGCCGTATCAACCATATCATCAATAATAATACAGTCACGCCCTTCAATATCACCAATGATATTCATCACCTCAGACACATTTGCTTTGGGGCGACGTTTATCAATAATTGCCAAATCCACATTAACTGCCTTGGCAACTGCACGGGCACGCACAACCCCACCTACATCAGGGGAAACGATGACCACATTGTCCAACGCCTTGGTTTCATACATATCCTGAACCAAGCGGGTTGAGCCATAAATGTTATCCACCGGAATATCAAAAAACCCCTGGATCTGATCGGCGTGCAAATCAACCGTAATCACACGGTCAGCACCCGCCACTGTAATAAAGTCAGCCGCCAAACGTGCGGTAATCGGCACACGGGAAGAGTGTGGCCGCCGATCCTGACGCGCAAAACCATAATAAGGTATTACAGCTGTAATGCGTTTAGCTGAGGCGCGGCGTAGCGCATCCATCATGCAACACAGCTCCATCAGGTTTGCCGCCGGCTGAGGGGAGCAGGTGGGCTGAAGTACGTACACGTCACGACCGCGCACGGATTCCTCAATTTCCACCATGACCTCACCATCACTGAAACGACCAACTTTAGCCTTCCCAAGAGGTAGATCAAGATAAGAGGCAATATGTTCGGCAAGCGGAATATTCGCATTGCCAGCAAAAAGCGTAACGGAAGAATTCTGTGCCATTAAAGGCTGTCTCCTAAGGCAAGGATGCTTTAAGGAAGATGGCTGGGCCGGGAGGATTCGAACCTCCGCATGGCAGGATCAAAACCTGCTGCCTTACCGCTTGGCGACGGCCCAGCAGAGCAACGAGACAGGTGCGTATTATGCCAATCAGAAAACAAAAATCAAGTCTCATTTTCACTTAATTTTTACTTTTTTCGCCATGGCCACGCCACTGACTCATTTCACGTACTATTTTACGCCACAACACGCGTAATGTCTCTGATGTGCTCAGCAAATCTGCATATTTTTTTTCCAGTGCATACAGCCCCGCCTGATCTTTCTTAGCGGCCAGCACCTGCATCAGGTGCGCCAACACCTCTTCATCTTTCCGCTGTGCCAGCGCTTTGCGCAACCAGGCTTCCGCCTCATTCAGCTTACCTAAACGAAAATAAAGCCACCCAATCGAGTCCTGAATATAAAACGCATCCGGTTTGAGCTGAATAGCCTTTTCTAACAAACGCTTCGCCTCATCCAGATCACGCTGTTGCTCCACCAGAAAATATCCCAATGCATTGAGCGCATCTGGATTTTCCGGACTCAGGCTCAATACCTGACGCATAACGCGCTCATAAGCGGATGCGTCTCCCAAGGCATAGTACACACCCGCCAGCTGCATTAGGCCATCCGGATCCGTTTGCAAACGCTGCTCCAGCTGCTGCGCAACCTGTTTGGCTTCAACCCGCTTACCAGCCTGCTGATAAAGACTGGCGCGCAACAGCATCAGCCTTACCTGCGCCGATGCATGGTCCACTTTAAGCGCATCCAGAATCTTCAGTGCCTCATCCAATCCACGCTGGTGATAAACAATCTGCACCAGTCGCATCAGAGCATCCAGCTGATACTTTGAGTGTCTCACCTGCAGATAGTGCACCATCGCCGTTTCCCAGTCACCACGCTGCTCTGCCATGCGCCCCAAGTAATAATGCGCTACCGGTGCTGTCACTGGGTTATCCAGCAGCTGCTCAAAGTGCTGTTTAGCCACCTCCTGCTTACCCTGTTCAAACAACAACAGACTCAGCGCCAAACGCACCACATCTGCATCCGGCGCAATTTCCAACACATCCTTAAAGCGTTGCGCCGCACCCGACAAATCACCTGCCTCAATCTGCAGACGTCCATACTCTGCCTGAAGACGCCAGTTTTCCGGGTGGGTGTCCACATAAGATGCCAAACGCGCCATCCCTGCCTTCACCTGCTTGGCCTGCAAATAGGCGCGCGCCAAATAAGGATAGATCAGAGCCTTTTCTCCCTGAGCGGCAAGCGCCCGGTCAAAAGCTCCAATAGCTTTTAACGGTTGTTGCTTTTCCAACCAAAATATCCCCAGACCAAAATCCGCTTCCCAGCACTGTTGACATGCTTGACGCAGTTGCTGGAAAAAAGCCAGCGCTTTCTGCTGCGTGACTGCATCCACCATCCGCTCAGCCGCCTGACGCACATCTTCTGCCAAAGCCACCGGCGTGACTCGCTGATACTGCTCAAAATATTGCACCGCCTGTGGCACTGTTTCCTGACGCAATGCAACCAGCCACAGTGCATTCAACGGCTCTGGACGTTCAGGCGCTAACGTGTGCCACAGCTGTGCTGCCTGATGAATATTTCCCACATCATATGTGCGCATGGCAAGCGCAAAGAGTCTTTCAGCCAGCGCCACATCACGCACCTGCTCAGCCAGAGGCAGTAACAGCTTATAAGCCCCTTCATAGGTGCCTCGCGCAGCCATCATTTCCGCAAGCATATATTGATACATTTGCTCTGGCGTTAATTGAGGTGTCTCAGCCTGCTGCCTGGTATGCGCTTCAAGCTGTAACCGTTGTTCCAATTGCGCACACCCACTCAACCCGCTGACCAAGATCAGTGCCAGCAGCACAACCTGCAGTTTCATTATTTGTATATCCATACTCACTTCAAATTCTGTCCGCATAATACCTGCTTTTGCTATTTGACGCACCCTTGCACGATCGTATCTCAAGCCTTTCAGACGAGGGTGTTATAATTCCCTCTTTTCTCACCAGGGTAAAGCGTTCACACAATGAATCTACTGGTCACCGGGCTCAATCATACTTCCGCCCCCGTAGAAATCCGGGAAAAGGTGGCCTTTTCCGACACTCAACTGCCAGATGCCCTGCAGGATTTACACCGCTTACCCAATGTGCGGGCTTGCATGATTCTCTCCACCTGCAACCGCACGGAGCTCTACAGCATACTGGAAACACCCAATCCACATCAGATCACCGATTGGCTGCATCACTACTTTGCACTCCCGGAAAATACCCTGGATACACATCTGTATCATCACCAAGGGCAACAAGCCATTGAACACATCATGCAAGTTGCCGCAGGGCTGAACTCTCTGGTATTGGGGGAGCCCCAAATTCTCGGGCAGTTAAAAACAGCCTATCAACAGGCGCGCAAACATGGCACCTTATCTCAGACTTTAGATCTGCTCATGCAACAGGTGTTTGCTACAGCCAAAAGAGTCCGTTCCGAAACGGCTATCGGTCAAAATCCCGTTTCCGTAGCATTTGCAGCCGTCAGCCTGGCTAAACAGTTTTATGGTGCCCTGCATGATTACACCGCCGTGCTGCTCGGTGCTGGAGAAACCATCGAGCTGGTTGCTCACCACCTCAAAGAAGCAGATATCGGGCACCTGATTATTGCCAACCGCACCTATGAAAAAGCGCATCAGTTGGCGCAACACTTTGGCGGCTATGCCATTGGGCTGGATGAACTTGAAACGCACTTGATCGATGCGGATCTATTGATCACCTCAACTGCCGCCCCCACCTTGCTCATTGACAAACCCATGCTGAAAACCGCCCTGAAACAGCGCCGTTACCGTCCTATTTTTGCCGTAGATATCGCCGTACCCCGAGATATCGCACCCGAAGCGGGTACACTGGACGGCGTTTACCTTTACAGTGTCGACGACTTAAAAACCCTCATTGACAACAATAAAGAAAAACGGGGAGCTGCTGCACAACAGGCACGAGAGCTGATTGCGCTCCAAGCAGAAAAAGTCATGGCACGTTTTCGCACCATGGCACAGGCCGCTCCTTTAATCACTGCATTTCGTCAACGCGCAGAAACCTTGAAAGAACAAGTGCTCGCCCAAGCCTTGCATAAACTGGAAGCAGGCCAAGACCCTCAGGCAGTGCTGACTCAGCTGGCCAATCAACTGACACATAAACTTATTCACGCCCCCACCGTCTATCTGCGCAAAGTAGGCGAGACGGGAGATGAACACCGCCTACAGGTTTCTGCGGAGCTGCTGGGTCTCAACCAAGCGGAGGACAAACGACCATGAAGCCAACCCTACGCACCAAGCTGAATCAGTTGCAGGAACGTTTGGAAGAGCTTAACGCCCTGCTCTCCGATCCGGAAACCATCAGCGACCAGAAAAAGTTTATGGCACTCTCCAAAGAACATGCGCAGCTAACGCCTGTTGTAGAAAGCTGGTTAGCTTATCAACAGGCAGAAACAGACTTGGCAGAAACCGAAGCACTGCTGCAATCCGATGACCCCGACATGGTCGCCCTGGCCAAAGAGGAGCGTCCTGCGCTTAAAGCACAACTCGAAGCGCTGACTCAGCAACTTAATGTACACCTGCTACCTAAAGACCCTCATGACAGCGCCAATGTCTTTCTGGAAGTCCGCGCCGGCACCGGTGGCGATGAAGCAGCAATTTTTGCCGGCGATCTGTTTCGCATGTACAGCCGCTATGCGGAAGCCAAAGGCTGGCAGGTGGAAATTCTCAACGAACAGCCCGGTGAGCATGGCGGTTTTAAAGAGATTATCGCGCGCATCCAAGGAGAAGAAGTGTATGCACACCTGAAATTTGAATCAGGTGCCCACCGCGTGCAGCGCGTGCCAGAAACAGAAACTCAGGGGCGCATTCACACCTCTGCCGCCACCGTCGCTGTCATGCCCGAAGCTGAGGAAAACGATGAAATCGAAATCAGCAAAGCCGATGTCCGTGAAGACACCTTCCGTGCTTCCGGCGCAGGCGGCCAGCATGTCAACAAAACCGATTCCGCCATTCGTCTGACCCACCTGCCCACCGGAGTCGTCGTAGAATGTCAGGACGAACGCTCACAGCATAAAAACCGCGCCCGTGCCTGGTCCCTATTACGTGCCCGCCTGGCAGAAATGGCGCGGCAAAAACGGGAAGCAGAGCAAGCCGCTACCCGAAAGTCTCTGGTAGGGAGCGGTGATCGCTCCGAACGGATCCGTACCTATAACTACCCGCAAGGACGGGTAACAGACCACCGTATCAACCTCACCCTTTATAAACTGGATAGCATTATGGAAGGTGATCTGGATCCTGTTATCACCCCCTTACGCCAGGAACACCAAACACAACAGCTGGCCGAGTTGAATGAATCAAGTGGATGAAGCTCTGCGCTGGGCTTACACACAGCTGGCTCACAGTGACACACCTCAGCTGGATGCACAGCTTCTACTCTGCCATGTGCTGCAACGTCCTCGCAGCTGGCTGTTCGCCCACCACGACGCACCTTTGTGCACCACACACTGGCAACAGTTTCAAACACTCATCCAGCAGCGTAGCGAAGGGCAACCTGTCGCCTACCTGCTCGGCGAGCAGGAGTTTTACGGTTTAAAGCTCAAACTTACCCAAGATGTACTTATTCCCCGCCCAGAGACCGAACTTTTAGTGGATTTAGCACTAAAAATCAGTAAAAATCCAGCATTTTCACAAAAAATCGCGTTCGAAAAAAAAGGGGGAGACCCCCTTCAGAGGACGGAGGACAGAGGACAGAAGACAGAAAGCACAAACAAGAGAATAGACAACAATACTATTTCCATCGTCGACCTGGGCACTGGTAGCGGTGCCATTGCCCTGGCGCTTAAACACTATCAGCCTGAATGGAATGTATATGCCAGTGATCAAAGCCCGGAGGCTCTTCAAGTTGCCAAAGAAAATAGTCAGCGCCTTGGACTTGAAGTCCATTTCCGCCAGGGCAACTGGCTTGCACCTTTTTCAGGTGAGTCCTTTCACCTGATTATTAGCAACCCTCCCTACATTGCCCCTGATGATCCACATCTGCAGGGAGATATCCGCCATGAGCCCCATACGGCACTGGTATCAGCACAGACAGGATTGAAAGACTTGTTTCATATTATTGACCAATCCCCTGAATACCTGCATGAAGGTGGCTGGCTGCTACTGGAACATGGGTATAATCAGGCAGAGACTGTATGCCAGCGGCTCAAGGCACGTGGCTTTGAGCAGGTGCATACGGAGTTTGACTTTGCGGGTAATCCAAGAGTGAGTTTAGGCCAATGGAACAACTAACCCAAGAGCAGTTCAAACGCTATAGCCGTCAGATCATGCTGATGGAATTCGGGCTGGCACAGCAGACGCGCCTGCACAACAGCCATGCCGTGATCTTCGGTCTTGGTGGCCTGGGCTCTCCCGCCAGCATTTACCTGACAGCGGCCGGAGTGGGCACTTTGACGCTGGTAGATTTCGACACCGTCGATGAAAGTAATCTGCAGCGGCAGATCGTGCACCGGGAAGACAGTGTGGGACAAAGCAAGGTGACTTCTGCCAAAGCCACCTTACAGGCACTCAACCGCTGGACACAAATCAACACTTTTGAAAAAAAGCCGGATGAACACGCCCTGCTTACACTGATTCAACATGCGGATGTAGTGCTGGACTGTACTGACAACTTTGATGCCCGCTTTGCAATTAACGCCACCTGTGCCCAGGCTCATGTTCCCCTGGTCTCCGCTGCTGCCATCCGCTGGGAGGGGCAACTCAGCGTCTTTGACTTTCGCGACCCTGAGTGCGCGTGTTACCAATGTCTGTATAAGGATGCCAACATGGAAGGCATGAGCTGTGCAGAAAGCGGCATCATGTCCCCTGTGGTGGGCATGATAGGTAGCATGCAGGCATTAGAGGCGGTTAAGCTCCTCACAGGCCTGCCCACATTGAAAAATAAACTTCTGCTGGCAGATGGGCTCAGTATGCAGTTTCGCACCCTGAATCTACCTAAAGACCCCGCCTGCCCAATCTGTCAGACACTTTAGCTCACAGCCGGGTGCGGTACTGCTGGTAACTGCTTGCCACTTTTTTCAAGTAACGACGGGTTTCGTCATAGGGCAAATGTTGCAGCAAATGCTGATACACCTGCTCAGGGGTCATGTTATTGATTTTTTGTGCCGCACGGCGAATATTCGTACTACCTGTAAAACTTCTCGCCACATTGCCCGCACCAGTGTTATAAGCTGCAATAACACAGTAACGGCGGCTTTTCGGATCTTGGATGTGCTTTAAGTAACGATAGTTCAGAATATGTAAATAAGCGACACCTGTCTGAATATTTTTCTCTGGCGTATAAAGGTAACTGGGACTCAACACCTTAGGTTGCCCAAACAGATACTGCGTCGCATCCTTCCCCGCAGAAGTGGGCACAATCTGCATCAGGCCATAAGCGGGCACATGGGAAGTCGCCAAAGGATTAAAACTGCTTTCATGCTTAATAATAGCCAACACCAGTGCCGGCTCGACCTTGTGCTGTTGCGCCTGCTGCAAGACAGACGGCAACACAGCTTTTACCCGATCCTGTACATCATTCTCTTGCAGGCGATAACGCAGCTGCACCAGTTGCTGATCTGGCTTTATCTCAAAACGGGCAGTCGCCAGATTGGCATTTTGCGCCAATATGGGCACACGCTTTTTGGGGATCTGCGCCTGTTTCCGCCAGGCTGGCGGCACTTTGGCCTGAATTGCCTTTTCCAGCGATACACTGGGCTGATCCTGCTTAAATGCTGCGGCATAGTCCATCTTCTTTAATGCCTCAAGCCTCAAAGCAAGTTTACGCTTCAAAGCCTCAAGCTGCATAGGGGACGGATTTTCGGGCAATTTCTGCGCCACTATCACTTCTTGCTTGTCGAAATCCACCACCGTGCGCTGTTTAAACTGATCCGAATAGCTCACCCAGCGCTTGGGCGAGCTGACCAATGCCTCCGGCCATTGTTTGAGAATCCCCTTTTTATACTGCTCAAATGCCTGTGCATAGGCCTGTTTGTAAAGTTTGAAAGCCTCCTGCTGACTTTTCACATACTGGTCATAGGCCTGCAACTGCTGTTGGCGGTATTGCTCAAAGGCCTGAGCATCCGTCTGTGCCCAGACATTCAGCGACAAAAGGCATGCGCTTAAAAACAGGGCGTTTTTCACTGTCTTAACCCTCAAAGTCCGTTTTGGAAACAAGCACACGCAAGGCTTTTTCAAGCCGGCGACCTACTGCCTGCTGCAGCATTTGCGTATCATTAGCATAACTTGTCACCTGCAGCTGGGTTCTAAGACGCTTCAGGCGCCGCTGCCCCTTGTAAAACGCCAGAGACAACTGCACCTGATGACGAACGAACTCATCCACCCGCACCACCTGATCCTGCATATCTACTTTTAAAGTGACCGCAGCCTTCAGTGCCAATACAAACCCCAAAGTAGCCAACCAATCCTGCCATTGCGCCTCAGAGATAAACGCAAGCTTTGGAGAAACCTCAAGCGCTATCGGCATCGCTACCCGCTCTGGGATCCAATCCACCGTCTGCTCGATACGCTGCCCTGCATGCACCTGCAAAATGCCCTCTACCGGCTGATAACCCTCGCTTTCTATCCGATAGTCATGACGACCGGGCGGCAGAAAAATTGGCGCTTGAGTGGAGATCCTGCGCCCATCAATATGGAGTGTGACCGGCTTGCCCTGCAGGTTCAGCACCCAAAGGGCATGGGTCTGGCGCAGCTCCAACCAACGCAGCTTTTGCTCAACTTCAGTCAGGTCTTTCTGATATTTTGCCTGCAGAGACTTGGGGAGCGCCAGCAAAATCGCCTGCAGCATGCGCGCCTTTTCTTGTAATCGAGGCACTGCCGCCAAAGAAAGGCTTTCAGGTTTGAAGGCTGTCGCAGCTTGTAAATAACGCACCGTCTGCGCCACAGCCTCCTCATCCATCATCGCCACCACCCGGACATGCCCAGGTGTTTGCTCAAGCACACGATATCGCACCCCTTTTAACAGCACATGAGAATGCACCTGCCGTGCAGTTTTGGCAAAACGGCTTAACTGGCCATCACGATCCTCTACCGTCTGGGAGACTTCTGTTTTGACTTCCGCCAAAATCTGTTGGCTTAACATGGACAGCGCCTGCGCTTTGGCTGAAGACAGGTCTTCTCCTATGCCCTCCGCTTCAAAAACCACAAAGCTCGCCCTTCCCACCCTGGATAAAGGCAGCAGGGATATGCCTAAGGCACACTTCAAGCAGTGACGGCGGCTAAGACTAATCAAGCTGCATTTCTCCTGTACTGTCATCCAAACGCAGAATCAACAGACGGCCGGATTCCAGCTCTCGCTTCAACTGACCTGCGCCCACATAATGCTGCTTTAGCGCATAATACAAAGAGGTCGCATCCGGCATCCCTTTGAGGCGTACTAAATAACTGACTGACCGCTCACCTGCTTTCAGACGCTTGAGCTGGGTCGGTTTAAGAGCTCGCAAGGCCTGATACAGCTGCATCTCCTGCGCCTCTGCCTGCTGAGGATTCAGGCTGGCTACCAATTTATACCAGATACCCTGTGTCGCTTGTTGCTGCCACACCTTTAGCAACCGGGCGGTTAAGACACTGGCTGCATCATTCGCTGCCTCCTGCACCAAAGCTTCACTGGCCGTCCCTACACGCTTGGGTGAGTAGCCCGTAGCACTGCCCAATAGCTGAGCGGATGCCGTCTCATAAGCACGTGCCTGTACACTGGCCTGTGCACCTTCTACCCCCTTGTCACGAAAATGCTGCACCGATGCCTTAACTTCCACATAAACATCCGCACCCGTTTTAGAAGCCAATAAAAACATGGGATCCACCTGACCGTTCAGCCGAGCCACCTTTTCAATCAGATGGGTGTTTTTATCGCTGGTGTTTTTATCCACCAGAGAAAACCCCTGATTGACCAACTGCTGTTCCAGCACATTAGCAGCAGCCTTCGCCTCAGGTGACACGGAAAGCACTACCACACTGGGCAGGCCAATCTCACTATTTAATTGGGCATTGTCGGCCAATACGCCATCTGATTGAAGCTGCTCTTGAAGCAATTGTGTGTCAATAGCTACTCTAAATTTCAAGTGCACACGGCCTTGTTCATCCACTTGTTTGGAAAGAGGGCTGGACAAATAACGCACATATTCATCCACCTGACGGTAATATTTTTTAGCTAAGGATTTAAAACGTGCTCTGGCCTCAGGTGTGTTCAATAATCTTTGCTGACCCGCATGGAGAGCCGCCCAAAGCGCAGCTTTTTTGGCATCCTGGCGGGCTTGAGTAATGTTTTCACCCACTCCCCATACTTCATAAAGAAGACGCCCTGCTGCAGAGACCTCTACCAGCAGTGCTTGCTTACTTTGGGGGGTAACCGGCTGCTCCCTAACCGTCTGTGAAGCACACCCGGACAAACCCAGCAAAACCAATAGCACAAAACGCAATAGGTAATGATTCATCCACTCACCTGACTGTTATTGTTTGAAAAAACGGTGCAAAAAGCCCAATGTAGAGAAAGTATGCTGATACCCTACCCCCACGGTCAGACCTGGAGTGATGGTGGCATCCACTTCAATATCACCTATTCTGGCCTGATTTAACAAGCTGACAGGATATCCCACATATAACCCTAATTGATGTTGGGGACTCACAAGGTAGATCAATTCCAACCTGCCCATCAAATCCAGGCTGACATAACCGAATTCATCGCCATTTTCCAGTGATGAGTTTGCAGCAAGGTAATAACCTGTCACGCCAAAGCCATAGCCTGCGCTCCAGCCACGACCGAGCGTGTTGTGATTGATAAAGTCCATACCCAGCTTAATCCCAATTGGGGTGTCCCAGGACTGACTCGACAGCGTTGTTTTTAAATCACCGTCGCCCACGCCAAAAGCCGCATACATAGACAGCCAGCTTTCGCTTAACTCAGGATCATTCTCAAAATAGCCTCGATCGAAGCGTGCTTGCCAACGCAGCCAGTTGATCTTTTGCTCAGGCTTTAATACGGTAGCGCCATTGATGCTATCAAAGGTGAAGTCCTGAGAAAATAGATCAACCCCCCAATAGGCTCCCGTCCAAGGCACTTCAGAAAGCCGATCATAAATCTCCGCCTCACCTTTTATAACAATCCACTCCGAAACAGGCTGCTCGTTCTCCTTAGGTGCAGGAGCCACCTTACGCACTTTGGCCAACCCGACGGTTTGCAACACCCCGTTAATCGAGCGCTGAATGCGATACATTGCATCCATGCGCAAATCATCCTGCTCGGAAAGCAGTGCGGTAATCGTGCGCCAATCCACAGACTGAACCGTCTGCGCCATATTAAACTGCGGCACTGCTTTTAACTTGTGAACCAGCTGAATCAGACTGGCGCGCCATGCGCTTTGCAACGCACGCTCAAACAGTTTGTGCAAATCCTGATTGGAAGGAAATGACCGGGTTTTAAGCGAAGCGCCGATTTCACCGGACTCCCCTTCCAACACCTTAAATAATTTGAAACCGGCAGCAGCACTATCATAGCGGTAAATATAGAGCTTATTACGCAGATCAAAATCCATATCGCTATCGTAATAACTCCGCTCACCCTGAGGTTTCACATAGGTAATGGTTAACTCGCCCCGTATTGCCGGTTGATACATGGCCATGACAAACTGACTGTCCAATAATGTAGAGACCACCTTCATGGGGATCCCTAAAGACTTTGCCTGCGTGCGGATAAAAGTCGCCCGTTCCTGTTCCGACTGTTCACGATAGCGTTGCGCCAGAGCGGCTTTTTGCAGTGGCAAAATAAAAGGTGCCAACTGACGGCTTAAGTAGTTTTCCACAGCCTTCTGCCAGGCGGTTTCCGACATTGGTGGCGTGTGCAATGCTTTTAAAGCAGGTGCTGGAATAGCTTTGCTGGCTGATCTTGTCACAATCTTCAACTGCCCAGCTTCCAGCCGAACCACATCAAAGCGTTTTTGATACAGCCACTGCATAGCCTGATCACCCAATTGAGTACGCAACGCAGGTGAAAGCGTAAAAACCTGCCCTTTACGCTCGCGACACTTGCCGTGGCACATCTTTACGCGCACTGGCACACGCGCACTTTCCAAACCAACCTGTGGCAACACCATCACAGCCTGACGCTGATACACACGCTGGGAATCATCGGTTTGTTCCACCTTATCTATGGCAGCAGCGGGAAAACTGCCCAATAGATAGCCACATATAGCGATTAACCCCGCCACAATCGTTTTTTTCATTATTGCCTTCCAAAACCCGTTTTAATCAGATATAAAAAAGCCTCTTATCCAATAAGAGGCTTTTCATACTCCGAGTCGCAGAACCTACTGCCCTTCACTCATCTGCTTTGCAATTTCTGCCGCCATTTCATCGAAACTTTGTTTGGCCTTAAACTGTTGCCAAAGTGCACGATCATTGTTATACGAAGTTTTCAATGCCTGCTCAGTAATCTTTTTGACATCTTCAGGCGTTATGCCAACCAGTACATACATCCGCCCATTCGACCCCACACGGGTTTTGTAAACTTTAGAGCCGACCAGTGTCTGTGCTGTGATACTTTTCGCCGTACTGCTGGCAACAGCATCTACCGTCTCATCATCATGCATACCTGTGGTACCCAGATACTGCTTTACCATTTTCTGAACTTGAACCTTCATCTGCTCAGCCAGCTGACCACGGGCATCCAGCACCGCCTGATCACGCATAAAACTAAGCCCTGCCTTGGATTTTTCAGCGATCCCTACGGCACTGACCGCAAGCCCCGGTACAGGTTCACTACAAATCCAGCCCGGCGCAGGGGTATTGGTTTCAGGAAATACGCAATCTACCACCGGCTCAGGCGCAGGTTGAGGTTTTGCTGGTGCCTGCTTTACCTCGCTTGATCCACATCCACTCAATAATGCCGCTGAAACAGCAGAAATCCAAAAAGCTTTTTTCATTTTTATCTCCCGTGAACAAGTCTAAAGGCACCTCCGCAAAACCCTGAATTATTCAGGGTTTTGCGGAGGTGCCTAACACAAAGTAACCTTAACAGTAACTTGCCACCCTTTCTATTCAAGGTTTTAATTACACACGATAAAGATCACATATTAACCTGCTTAAACTGTCCAGTGACGGGATCAAAACGACGTGTCTTGTCAATTTCTATCACCACTCTGCGGTTCATTGCACGACCAAACCGGGTGTCATTGGGAGCAACCGGGTCATTGTCTGCACGCCCTTGGACAGTAATCAGCCGCTTATTAATATCCATATCCAGAAAAACCCGCGCGACACTGGCTGCACGCGCAGCGGAAAGCTCCCAGTTAGACGGAAACTGTAAGTTATGAATGGGAATATTATCCGTGTAGCCGGTGATAATAATGGGATAAGGTCGCCCATAAAGCAATTCCGCCACCTGCTCCAGCTCTGCACGTGCCTGATCAGACAGGCTGGCACGCCCAGACTCAAAAAAGTGATCGGACTTCAAGACAATGGTGATTTTTTCCGGCGTTTCGCTGATTTCTACGTTTTTGGAGTTTTTCAGCGCTTCTTGAATCTCCTCAAGGCTTGGGGGAGGTTTGGCCTCTATCACCGAAATAGGAGAGGGAGCCGGCGGAGAAGTATCCTTGCTTTCAATGAGTGTTTCCTGTGGATTGGCACCATTTAAATTTTGTAGCGCCGCGGCAAACTCCTGACGTTTGCCAGGCTCTACAATACTTGCCAACCACATAACCAAAAAAAAGGCCATCAATACGGTCATCATATCAGCCAGCGCGATTTTCCACGCTCCGCCATGTGCTTCCTCTTCGGATGGTAAGTTTCGCCTGCGCGCCATATCAGTCTGCCTCTGGTTTTCGCATGGCAGGCGGAATCAAGCGGTCACCCAGTTCACGCAGGAGCTTGGGAGAAACCCCCTGATAAATTGCATCAATCAAGGAAGCCGCCAGTTCAAATACCCCTCTTTCCTGACGAATCATCACCTCCACCGCATGAGTAAAGGGACCGACCACCGCAAAGGCAAAAAACACCCCTGTCAAAGTACCTACCAGTGCTGCACCAATGGCTTCACCGATTTTCGCCACATCCATATCTCCACCCAGCAGCCCCATAGCAAGAATAACACCCAGTACCGCCGCCACAATTCCAAAACCGGGCAACCAGTCTGCCACCTTACCACTGGCGCGCGGCACTTCTTTCAAGGTCTCCATATATTGGTCAATCTGTTGATGCAGCAGCTCTTCAAGACGCTCACCTTTAGGCGGGTTCAGCAAAATATAGCTGAGATTTTGCGCAATAAACTGTTGTAATTCCGGATAAGCTTGAATAGCTGGGTAATCATTAAAAATTGGGCTGTTATCCGGATCAACCAGATGCCGGTCTAACGACAGTATGCCTTCAGAGCGGGCGAGGCGAGCAAGATCATAGAGCAAGTCTCTCGTTTCGTAATACAGCTCACTGCCGACCTTCTCACCAGCAAAATAACGCCCTAAAAATACAAAGGTTTTTTTCCAGACACTAATCGGCGTGGCCGCCATCCAGGCACCCAGCGACATCCCTAAAATAATCAACAGCTCAGAAGGGTGAAAAAGGCTGGCAATATGCCCTCCGGCGATTAAAAAACCGCCGATCAAAGACGCAAAAACAATTAAGATGGCAATCAGCTTTGCCGCAATATTCATGAAAATCCCTTCAGCACCCTTACTTGCTCACCTTCGAGGTAAAGCAACCCTCATGCCATATTGGTCTTACAGTCTGTAAAGACTGTAAGGGTCGAACGTAATGTACGCGGCAGCTTCATTCCTCGTTTACCCCGCTCTGCCATAGCCTCTTCCAGCGCGGCACCTGTCAAAGTTTTGGCATAGGCTTTTTCTGTCCTGAATGTCAGCCGACATCTCGGCTGCCAGCTGCCCAACGCCTGAATAGACACTTTTTCAGGCAACTGCATCAGCTTGACACCCTTGCCTCGCGCCAGCTGCGGAAGCTGAATGGCGGGAAACAGTAATAGCCTGGGCTCGGTTGAGACCACAGCGACCCAGTCGTCTTTCGGGCTTAATTTCATCGGAGATAAAGGGCGAGCATCTGCCGAACAGACCAATGCAGACTTACCATTTCGAGTCTTACTGATCAGGCGTTTAGCCTGCGCCACAAACCCTTGATTAGCCGTACTGGCAAGCAGTACATAATCATCTGGGTTGACCAGTACCACGCCCACAGGTTGCGCGCCTTCCGGCAAAGTCAACCACTTGGTCACAGGCTCGCCGTGACTGCGCGCCGAGGGAAGTTCATGAGTAGGTAAGGCATACACACGCCCGGTGCTGTCCAGCAGCAATGTTGCCATACGGCTGTGACCACTGCTCTGAGCCAGGAAGCTGTCCCCTGCTTTGTAACTGAGCTTTTCACCTTCCACTTCGGCACCTTTCGCAGCGCGAATCCAGCCATTACGAGATAGCACGACCGTTACTGGTTCGGCAGGCAGCAATTGCTCTGCACCTAAAGGCTCGGCAGGTGCACGCTCCACTAACGGTGAACGCCGTGCATCTCCATAGGTTTTTCGCACTGCCAGCAATTCTTTTTTCACCAGTGTTTTTAGACGGCGCGCCGAGCTGAGGGTTTTTTCCAACCTGTCCCGCTCCTGCGCCAGCTCTGCTTGCTCTGTGCGAATTTTCATCTCCTCCAGCCGTGCCAGATGACGCAGTTTCAGTTCTAATATGGCTTCTGCCTGTGTATCCGTGAGTCCAAAGGTTGTCATCAGTACAGGCTTAGGCCGCTCTTCTTCACGAATAATGCGAATTACTTCATCAATATTCAAAAAAGCTATCAACAAGCCATCGAGAATATGCAAACGAGCCTTAACCTTATCCAAGCGGTGCTGAAGGCGGCGACGCACCGTCTCCAGGCGAAAGCACAGCCACTCATTCAGCAGCTGGTTCAGTGGCTTCACCTGAGGTTTACCATTTAGCCCGATCACATTCAGGTTGACTCTATAGCTACGCTCCAAATCGGTCGTGGCAAATAGATGACGCATCAACGCTTCGATATCGACCCGCTTGTTTTTTACTTCTAGTACCAAGCGCACAGGGGCAGTGTGATCAGATTCATCCCGCAAATCCACTACCATGGGTAACTTTTTCGCTCGCATCTGCTCTGCAATTTGTGTCAACACCTTGCTGGCTGCCGTCTGAAACGGTAGCGCTTCAATGACAATGTTGACACCCTCTTCTACCTGATAGCGGGCTCGCTGACGCAGGGTACCGTTGCCTTTTTCATACAGCGCCTCCAGCTGCTCGCGAGGCGTGATAATTTCCGCACCGGTGGGATAATCCGGCCCGGGCAAATAAGCCATTAAATCCGCCACACTGAGATCCGGCTGTTCAATCAGTGCCACACAGGCATCAATCACTTCAGTCAGATTATGAGGAGGAATATCCGTAGCCATTCCTACGGCAATGCCGGAGGTACCATTCAGCAATACATGAGGCACCTGTGCCGGCAGTATGGCCGGTTCCTTCAAAGTGCCGTCAAAGTTGGGCACCCAGTCCACTGTGCCCTGCCCTACCTCCTCCAGCAGCAACTGAGCAAATGGCGAAAGGCGTGCTTCGGTATAACGCATGGCAGCAAAGGATTTGGGGTCATCAATGGAGCCCCAGTTTCCCTGCCCGTCAATCAGTGGATAACGAAAGGAAAAGGGCTGCGCCATCAGCACCATGGCTTCATAGCAGGCGGAATCCCCATGGGGGTGAAATTTTCCCAGCACATCTCCCACGGTGCGAGCAGATTTTTTATATTTGGCGCTGGCTTTCAGCCCCAGCTCACTCATAGCATAAATAATACGCCGCTGTACTGGCTTCAGGCCGTCACCAATATGCGGCAGCGCCCGATCCAGAATGACATACATGGCATAGTCCAAATAAGCGCGCTCTGCAAATGCGCCTACGGCACGCTGCTCGACCCCTTCGTGATTGATGCGCTCCTGTGTCATGCTTACTCCTTATCCAGGCGTCCTACGGCACAGCTGACAAAAGACTTGGCCTTCGCCCCCATGGCCTTTAACCCTTCAACACTGCCGGTTTCCGGATAGCCCATGGCAGCAAGCTTTTCCACCACTTGCCTGCGTGAGTGCTCATCTCCCGACACCTGCACACAACCCTCCTCAATATCTACGGCAACATCTTCAACCCCTTCAAGCGCCATCAGTGTTTTACGGATACTGTTGGCACATCCGCCGCATTTGATATTGTCAACCTTTACCGTATAAGGCATACTCATACCCTCCCATTGATTTAAAAGGTCATTATAGTGGCAGAAAAGCTTCCGCCTATACGAGTAGAAACAGACCGCACCGTGCAGATCACTGGTGGAAACCGTAGCGTTAAAGGTAAACTTCTGGAACTTTCCCTCACAGACGCCCTGATTAACAGTCCGGCCAATGCAAAAGCCGGTACAAAGTTACGGTTAAAGTTTGATATTCCCGCCGGTGATCGCTTTGCGGAGGTGACCGTATTTGGCAAAGTGACCCGTGCCTCAAACTTCCAAGGGCGTTATTTACTCAATATTCAGTTCGATACCTTACCCACCCGGGCACAAAAAGATATTCAAGCATTCATCGACTTCAAACAAAGACTGAAAAAAATGAGTGTACGCCCCGGCGGCAGTAGCTATGCTTCAGAGTAGGCATAAGGCTCAGGTAAAACTGTCGTCTCCTGCCCCAGCAACATATCCCGCAACAGCTGTGCAGACGCAATAGAAGTCACAACACCATTACGAAAGTGACCCGTATTAACCCAAAGATGATCATGCGGCACCGCTGCACCGATCACTGGAATACTGTTCGCTTTTCCCGGGCGCAAACCTGCCCAATGATGCACGACACCAAACATTTCAAGTTCCGGATAGTGAGACAAAGCAAACTGTATCAATGCTTCACGCTCGCTACTCGTCGGTGTTTTATCAAACCCAACCTCCTCCAATGTGGAGCCCACCACCACTAACCCGTCTCGTCGGGGAATCAGATAACGCCCCTGCTCCATCACCATATGCTTTAAAAAGCCGGGCGGTGCATCAAAAGCGATCATCTGACCTTTCACGGGCTTCACTGGCAAAGGGAGTAGCGCGCCACTCCATGCACCAGCAGCCAGCACTGCATCCTGTGCTTGCCAGCGTACCGAAGGCGTATGAATGATCGGCCGCGCACCTTTGAACTCAATGGCCTCAACAGGCGTATGCTCCATAATATCAACCCCCTTAAGCAGCAAGGCCTTTTTCAAGGCCTTCATCAACCGAGGGTTACGCAGGCTTGCAATCTCCGGCATCCACAGCCCAAGCCTGCGCGTCGTCTGCAAACGCGGCTCAAACAGCGCAAGCTCGCGGTCAGTCAGGATATCCAGCCGATATCCCCATTTTTCACACCACTGCTGTGCAGTTTCCCACTGCTCACTATCGAGCATCAGCATGCCCGTAGGGAAATACTCCGGATCAATACCGGTCAGTTCAAACAACTCTGCAGATAAAGCTTCAAACTGCGACTGACTGACCTGCGCCAACATATTGACCGCATCCGGATATTGCCATGGATACATGGGCGACAGAATACCGCCTCCTGCCCATGAAGCTTCACGGCCACAGACGTGACGCTCCAACACGGTAACATGACGACCTGCCTGCTGCAAAAACCAGGCACTCATCAAGCCGCTGATACCGCCACCGATAATCAGCACATCCGCCTGCTTCACGCCTTAGGCTCCGTGCGCTTTTTCAATACGAACTCTTGCAAAATCAGACAAAATGCCCCCACGCTGATGGCCACATCTGCCACATTAAAAGTAGCGTAGTGCCAGCTACCCCAGTAAAAGTCAAAAAAATCTGTTACCCGTCCATCCAGCAGGCGCTCAATCAGGTTACCCAAAGCGCCACCAATAACCAGCCACAGCGCGCCACTTTCACAATTCAACCGTGGAGGAAGCTTACGCAGCCACCAGAGCATACCTGCCACCATGACAACACCCAGCACCACGAATGCCCAGCGCTGCCAACCTCCCGCATCCGCCAAAAAGCTAAAAGCTGCACCAGTGTTGTAGTTAAGCATCAGGTTAAAATGTGGCAATACGGCTACCGGCTGCATAAAGGTCAAATAGGTGTTCGCCGCCCATTTACTGAGCAGATCCAGCACCAGTGCCGCCATGCCCAGCCACCAGTATTTAAGTGCAGAGTTATGCAAAGCGACGAACCTCGCCTTCACCAGATACATTCGTCACACAACGGCTGCACAGGTCAGGGTAATCCGCATCAGCACCTACATCGGCACGGTGATGCCAGCAACGCACACACTTGGGCTTATCCGTGGGGCTGGCTACAATCCATAATCCGGCAATGCCTTCAGCCGCCTGCGCCACCTCTGGCCGATCCTCTGCCGGAAACACCTTCGCATCGGAAGTGATCATAACAAAACGTAGTTCATCCCCCAGGCGCATCAGGTCTTCATAAAGCGGGGGTTCAACATAGAGCGTAATTTCCGCTGTTAGAGAACCTTTAATCTCTCCGGCATTACGCATCGCCTCCAACTGCTTATTGACCGCTTTACGCACCGACAATAAACATGTCCAGTAAGCACTGTTCAATGCCTGATCTTCATCCAGATGCACCAAGCCGTCATACCACTCTTCGGTAAAAATAGTTTCCTCTCGCTGACCCGGCATATAGCGCCAGATTTCCTCAGCCGTAAAACTCAAAATTGGAGCTATCCAACGTACCAAGGCCTCCAGTACATGATACAGTGCCGTCTGTGCCGAACGCCGTGGCTGAGAGTCAGCCTGTGTGGTGTACTGCCGATCCTTAATAATATCCAGGTAGAATGCACCTAAGTCTTCCGAACAGAAGTTATGCACCAGCTGACTGATACGATGAAAGTTATAATCGGCATAAGCCTGTTTGATTTCCGTCTGCAAGGTATGTGCGCGACCGATGACCCACTGATCCAATGGCAGCAACTGCTCATATGCTAAAGCATTCTGCCCTGGTTCAAAGCCATGCAGGTTAGCCAGCATGAAACGTGCCGTATTACGAATGCGACGATAAGCATCTGCAGTACGTTTGATAATTTCATCCGACACGCTCATCTCATAACGGTAATCCGCACCCGCAATCCACAGCCGCAAAATATCTGCACCGTATTTGTTCATGATCTCCTGAGGTGCGACCACATTCCCCAGCGACTTTGACATCTTGCGTCCTTGGGCATCCACGGTAAAACCATGGGTCAGCACTTGCTTATAAGGTGCCTGCCCATCCATCGCCAAAGCAGTCAGCAGGCTAGACTGGAACCAGCCGCGATGCTGGTCAGACCCTTCCAGATACAGATCTGCCGGACGTGTCAACTCTGCACGCTGGGCACAAACTGTATAATGCGTAACACCAGAGTCAAACCACACATCCAGAATATCAGTGACTTTCTCATAATCCGCCGCCTCATCTCCGATCAGCTCAGCCAGATCAAGGTCATACCAGGCATCAATGGAACCCTGCTCAATACGCTGCGCAATCGGTTCTATCAATTCGGCCATACGCGGGTGCAGCTCACCGGTTTCTTTGTGCACAACAAAGGTAATGGGCACGCCCCAGTGGCGCTGGCGGGAGATACACCAGTCCGGCCGCCCTTCAATCATTTTTTCAATACGGTTGCGCCCCCACTCCGGCACCCACTGCACCTGCGGGATAGCTTCCAGTGCCTGCTGACGCAGATTTTGACAATCCATGCTGATAAACCACTGGGAAGTAGTGCGGAAAATAAGAGGGGTTTTAGTACGCCAGCAATGCGGGTAGCTATGGGTGATTTTTTCATGGTGTACCAGTGCCCCCTTTTCTTCAAGCAGATCAATAACTTGTTGATCCGCCTTATGCACATGCACACCTTCAAAGCCGGGCGCCTCTTTGGTAAATACACCGCGACCGTCCACTGGACAAAGCACTTCCAAGCCATACCGCTGTCCAACTTCAAAGTCTTCCTGGCCATGTCCCGGTGCCGTATGCACACAGCCGGTACCTGCATCCAAGGTCACATGATCTCCCAAAATAACAGGCACGACACGTTCATAAAAAGGATGTTTCAGCTTCACGCCTTCCAGTGCTGCCCCCTTGACTGTCGCCACCACAGCAGCGGTACCCACTTCCCACTTTTTCAAGTTCTCATCCAACAGCTCTGCAGCCAGCAGCAAACGCTCATGGCCTTTCTGCACCAGCACATACTCCAGATCCGGGTTCACCGCCACTGCCAGATTGGCTGGCAATGTCCATGGGGTGGTCGTCCAGATCACCACAGAAACTGCTCCCTCTCCAGCAGCACCACCAACTGGCTCCATACGGCTCAATAAGTCATCGGTATCTAGCACGGAAAAACGCACATAAATAGCATTAGAGGTCTTATCCTGATACTCCACCTCTGCCTCAGCCAGTGCTGACTGTGCCCCCACTGACCAATACACCGGCTTTACACCACGGCTGACATGCCCGTTTTCCAGCATCTTGCCCAGTGCACGCACCTCATTGGCTTCAAACTTAAAATCCTTGGTGAGGTAAGGCCGATCCCAGTCTGCAATGACACCCAAACGCTGGAAGTCTGTCATCTGGCTTTCAACCTGAGTTTGAGCATAATCCCGACAAGCTTGGCGGAAAGTTTCAGCATCCACCTTGTCACCCACCTTGCCCAGCTTCTTCTCCACATTCAGCTCAATAGGCAGGCCGTGACAATCCCAGCCTGGTACATAAGGCGCATCAAAACCAGCAAATCCTTTTGATTTGACAATAATATCTTTTAGAACCTTGTTAACCGCATGGCCAATATGAATATTACCGTTGGCATAAGGCGGGCCATCATGCAGAATAAACTTGGGTTTGCCTGCCTTAGCCTGACGGATCTTGTCATAGAGTTTTTCATCCAGCCAGCGTTTCACCTGCTCAGGCTCCCGCTTGGGCAGGTTCCCTCGCATGGGAAAGTCTGTTTCAGGAAGGTTGAGAGGGTATTTTTGCTTTTTATCAGCCATGGTTGTTCCGTCAAATCATCAAGTCAATAATGTACGCGCCTGCTGCGCGTCCTGGTGAATCTGCTGCATTAATGCATCCAGTGAACTAAATTTACGCTCTGGGCGAATAAAATCGGTTAATTTTACCGTGATATGAGCACCATAAACCATTTTTGACCAGTCAAACAGGTGCACCTCAATACTGGGGCGCACGCCATCTACGGTAGGCCGTACACCAATATTGGCCACACCGGGCAGCGCTCGCTCCTTGGTTTCGGCAATATCCACCCGCACGGCAAACACACCTGAAACGGGCATTTTCTGACGTTTCGGGTTGACATTCAAAGTAGGAAACCCCAACTTGCGCCCCTGCTTCTGGCCATGAATAACACGCCCGGAAAACCCATAAACATGTCCCAACATCTTCGTTGCCAGCGCCAAGTTCGGTTCCGCCAGCGTCTGACGGATACGTGTAGAACTCACCCGTGCGCCAGCTATTTTAAAAGTAGGCTGGTGCGCCACCTCAAACCCCAGCTGCCGTCCCATCATACTGAGCAACTTAAAATCTCCCCTCCGCCCGGCACCAAAATGAAAATCATCCCCCACAGAGACAAAACGTGCACGCAGTGCATGATGCAGAATATCCCGCACAAAGCACTCTGCAGACAAACTGGAAAAGGCAGCATCAAAGCGCACCATTACAACATAGTCCACGCCATGAACTGCCAGAGCCTGTAGTTTTTCCCGCAAATTCATCAGGCGCACGGGAGCCTGACCGGGTGAAAAAAATTCTGCCGGATGTGGTTCAAACAACATGACCACCACAGGCAGCTCCAACCGCGCACCAGCTGCCTTTAACTGAGCCAGCACCTGCTGATGGCCACGATGCACACCGTCAAAATTTCCTACTGTCACCACACTGCCCCGCACCAACGGAGCACAGGCAGAGTGATTAAGATTATGCAATCCACGAATCAAATGCACCATTTACACCTTTTTTGCCACTTGTGACACATCCGCAAACCGCCACCCCATCATAAACAAAACCGCACCATACACCCCCATGGCACTGAACACCAATCCGGTCAACCATAACACACGCTCACCCGCACTCGCCTCAAGCCATTCCGCCAAGTCAGGCGTGCTCCACCATAGCCAAATTGCCATAGCCAGTAATCCCATGCCGCCCTGAAAAAACCGCCACAACCAGCCGGGCAACGGCTGAAAACGGTTCATATTGCGCGTCAAAAACCAATATAACAACCCCGCATTAACAAAAGCAGAAAGGCTGGTCGCCAGTGCCAACCCCGCATGCGCCAACGGCCAGATGAAAATTAAATTCAGCACGGTGTTCGCCACCAGAGCAATCACTGCCGCGCGCACCGGCAATTTCATTTCTTTCATGGCATAGAAGGCAGGTGCAAGCACCTTGACCAAAATAAAACCACTCAATCCCAAGCTATAAGCAATCAAGCTTTTTTGTGCCTGCATCACATCCGTATCGGTAAAAGCACCATAATGAAACAGTGTTGTCAATAACGGCCCGGATAATAGTACCAGCCCTACAGTCGCAGGCACACCGATCAGCCAGATCAGTCTCAACGCCTGATCCAGATCCTGGCGAAAGCCATGCCAGTCCTCTACTGCTACTTTTTTACTGAGCCCGGGCAGTACTACGGTAGCCAACGCGATCCCAAACACCCCCAATGGAAACTCCATTAAGCGGTCGGAGTAATATAGCCAGGAAACCGAGCCTGTCTGTAAAAAAGAGGCCAATATCGTATCAATCAGCAGGTTGATCTGAGCCACCGACACGCCAAACAGTGCCGGTAGCATCAGCCTTTTTACCTCCTCTACGCCAGGATCAGAGACAGGGCGCGGCCGAGGCAGCAATCCCAGACGCCATAAAAACGGCAGATGAAATACCAGCTGTACAACGCCGGCAATCAGCACCCCCCAAGCCAGCGCCAAAACAGGCGGCTGAAAATAAGCGCTCAGCCCCAACGCTCCACCAATCAAAGTTAGATTCAACAGCACCGGTGTGAAAGCAGGCACGGCAAAACGATTATAGGTATTCAAAATAGCGGAAGAAAGCGCCACTAACGAAATCAGCAGCAAGTAAGGAAAAGTCAGTCTGAGCATGTCGGCCGTCAACTGAAACTTTTCCGTCTCCTGCGCAAAGCCAGGTGCAAACAGCCAGATTACCTGCTCAGCAAACACCATGCCCAGCCCAACAAACACGATCAGAACAGCCAGCAGACGAAAACTGATGGCATCCACCAGCTGCTGAACGCGTGCTTTCCCCTGCCTCTCTTTTGCTTCCGCCAATACAGGTACAAACGCCTGAGAAAAGGCGCCTTCAGCAAACAGGCGACGAAAGAAGTTGGGGATTTTGAAAGCCACAAAGAAGGCGTCTGCTCCAACACTAGCGCCAAAGTAACGGGCAATGACCATATCGCGCACAAACCCCAGTATGCGCGAAAGCAAAGTCATACCACTTACGGTAAAAAGTGATTTGAGCATGAATACAAGCTCTCAAAAACGAAAAAACCGGGCAAAGCCCGGCTATTTTACGCAATTTAATGTGTGATCAGGCGGCCTGTTGCTGTGCCAGTTTCTTTAGCGCGGCATTCAGACGACTCTTCAGGCGCGCTGCGGTATTTTTCTTAATAATTCCTTTGCGTGCCACAGCGTCCAGCTTGGCCTGTGCCAAACGGAAAGTCGCCATACCATTTTCATAATCGCCCGCCTCAATATACTTACGGACTTTTTTTACCAGTGTGCGTGCAGCACCCTTGTGAATACGATTACGCAGACGACGCTTTACATTCTGACGCGCACGTTTTTTAGCGGATTTGATATTCGCCATATTTTATCTCCAAAATTCACTGCTTAAACAATTCGGCCAACGTCGCCATGATTGTTCTGTCTGAGAGGAACCAACAATTATACACCCATTCAAACATCAGTCAACGCACCCTCTCAAAGACTGCGCTGGGATAAGGGAATATAACAGCGAGCCCCCGGTCCTGTATAAATCTGAGTAGGTCGGAAAATTTTGTTATGCTGCAGCTGCTCCCGCCAGTGTGCCATCCACCCTGCTGAACGTGCCACAGCAAAAATGGAAGTAAACATTGCCGGATCAAACCCCATCTCACGGTAGAGAATACCAGAGTAAAAGTCTACATTGGGATAAACGCCCTTAGGCCCCAAGTACTCCTCGGCAACCCGCTCCACCTCCCTGGCAATCTCAAATGTTTTGCTCAGCCCGGCTTTATCTTTCAAGGTTTCCTCTGCAAGCTTCTGCAAAATCGTTGCACGCGGATCTTTTGTTTTATATTCCCTATGCCCCATGCCCCAAATCACCTGTTTGTTTTTCAGGCGCTGCTCAATGTAGGGGCGTACATTTTTAACACTGCCTATCTCATCCAGCATCTCGATGACTTTCTGGTTCGCACCTCCGTGCAGCGGCCCGGATAGGGCACCAATTGCGGCAGACATCACAGAACACGGATTTGCCAACGTAGAACCCACCACCAGTGTGGTAAAAGTTGAGGCGTTGATTGTATGTTCCGCATGCAGAATCAAGCAGGCATCCAACAGCCTGGCCCACTCAGGATCCGGAGTTTCACCATTGAGCATATAGAGGAAGTTTTCTGCATAGGTCAAATCCTTTCTCGGCTCGATCGGATCATAACCATTACGCAGGTGCTCCCACATGGCTACCAGTGTCGCCATGTGGGCGATGATTTTGATAGTTACTTCGTTGATGTAGTCCCGGCTGTTTTCACCACCTTCCATATAGTCTGTGTGCGGATAAAAGCTGGCCAGGGAGGCCACTGCGGTTTGCAACATGTGCATGGGGTGCGTAGTATGCGGCAAGTTTTTCATCAACGCGCGCAGGTTATATTTCACCCGGCGATTCTGACGCAGCACCGCATCAAACTCCTCAAGCTCTTCTCTGTTGGGCAAATCCCCATACAGCAACAACAGCATGGTTTCTTCAAACGTAGACTGCTCGGCCAAATCAGCAATATCATAACCGCGGTAAGTGAGAATGCCCTTTTCACCGTCAATATAGGAAATTGCGGATTTAGTGGCCGGCACACCCGCCAGCCCGGGAACATATTCCATACTCATAAAACAATTCCATCAAACACTAAATGAACTGCCACACCCACAGGTTGTGGTCGCATTGGGGTTTTCAATTACAAAACGTGCCCCCTGCAAATCTTCCAAATAATCGATTTTAGCGCCGACCAGATACTGAAAGCTCATGGGATCAATCAATAACGTCACCCCGTTTTTTTCCACTACCGTGTCATCTTCCGCCTGCGTTTCATCAAAAGTAAAACCATACTGAAAGCCCGAGCACCCGCCTCCTGTAATATATACGCGGAGCTTAAGCTGATCATTTCCTTCATCTTCAATCAGGCTTTTTACCTTATCGGTAGCCGCTTCCGTAAAGATTACCGGCGCGTTAGATTGATCTGTCATGGTATGTTCCTCACTGTAATGTATTTGCCCGTTAAAATATTCATTTTATCACGGCAAATATGCAGGCGCTTCCAGCCCTAAGGTTTCTTCCAGGCCAAACATAATGTTCATATTCTGAACCGCCTGTCCTGAAGCGCCCTTCACCAAATTATCAATCACACTGGTCACTACTACCACATCACGCCCCTGAGGCCGATAAACCGCCAGACGGCACATATTGGAGCCTTTTACCATACGCGTATCCGGTAAGCTGTTGAGCGGCATCACGTCCACAAACGGCTCTTGTGCATAGGTCTGCTCAAACAACGCTTGCAGCGCTTCTACGGAAAGATTTTGTTTCAATCTGCCATACAAAGTGGCCTCAATGCCACGGATCATGGGCACCAAGTGCGGCACAAATGTGAGATTGACAGTAGTTTGCGCCATATGGTTCAACTGCTGTTCAATTTCAGGCAGGTGACGATGTCCCTGAATACCATAGGCTTTAAAGCTTTCTGCCGTTTCTGCCGCTAATGAGCCAACCTTGGCGCCTCGTCCGGCACCGCTCACACCGGATTTCGCATCCGCAACCAGATGATCCACATCAATAACCCCCTCCTTTAAAAGCGGGTAAAAGCCCAACTGCACGGCGGTAGGATAACAACCCGGGTTTGCAACAACCCGTGCCGTTTTAATCTGATCCCTGTTAAGCTCTGGCAGCCCGTAAACCACCTCCTGCATCAGCTCAGGGCAGGCGTGCGGCATTCCATAAAAGTTTTCCCATACTCGCAAGTCCGTAATACGAAAATCCGCCGCCAGATCAATCACCTTTACTCCAGCTTCAACCAGCTCAGGAGTCAGCTTCATGGCCACACCATGTGGCGTGGCAAAAAACACCACATCACACTGCTTGAGCTGCATCACATCCGGCACAGCATATTGCAAATCAGAATAAGCTTCGCGCAAGTTGGCAAATAGCTCCCACACATAAAGCCCTGCCTCACTACGCGATGTGATCACCTGTACATCCGCCTGTGGATGCTGTGCTAATAAGCGCAACAGCTCTGCACCTGTATAACCAGTCCCACCAACAATACCAATCTTAATACGCTTCATAGCTACTCCTTTAATGCCCCTTGCTGCCATGCCCGAATATCTTCCTCCAGCGTTGCTGCGCACTGGCGCATCTGTGCTTCCAAGCGTGCATACAGCATCAGCGTCTGCCTGCCATATTCCGTCAAAAAGGCACCTCCCCCCTTCTTCCCACCTGTCGCACGCTCCACCATGGGATAAGGCCCCAGCATATTCATTGCCTGAACCAAGGACCAGGCACGTTTATAAGACATTCCTAACCGCTTGGCCGCCTGTCGTATTGAGCCTGTTTCATCAATCGCCTGCAGCAAACGCACCCGGCCGATCCCAATCCAATTGCCCTTATCTGGCCCTATCAGCCAAAAGCGCGCATGGAGACCATGCTGCAACTGCCCGCCCGGTAAATGAGTTTCAACCGATTCTGTCATGGCTAATATTATGACACGAACCCCCCAAACTTTTACCTGAGCATATATTCAAGTTCAACCGACTGGCTTGCCACAAAACATTGACCCTTTCAATACCGGAAGCTATAGTGTTGAAGAACTTTATTTCAACTCAAGGAACCGTTTATGAAAAAACATTTCATTGCTACCGCCCTACTGGCCGCAAGTTTCAGCATCAGTGCCGCACCACAAGCCCCCGCCAAAGACCCAATGGCTGATGCGCTGGGGCTTACACCAGAGCAAGTAGAGAAAATCAACAGAATCAAAGCGGACTACCAGCAAAAACTCCAGGCAATCATTAAAGAAGGTGAAGAAAAAATTCAGGCGGTTCTCACCCCGGAACAGAAGCAGAAACTGGCAGAGCTTCAGGCTCAGCGTGAAGCCATGATGCGTAAAATGCGTGAAATGATGCAACAGCGTCAACAGCAACATGGCCAGCCGCAAACCTCCGACAACTAAACACGCAACCAGGCACCTGACGATCCCCCCTTTGGAAGAGCGTCAGGCTCGCCTGATCGCACGGCTGTTACGCTTTTTGATCAATAACAAACCGTCCGAGCGTAATAAGCAACCCCCCACATTACACTAGACACCAGCCCGAGATACTCAAATGCCACATGTGCCGTGTAACAAGGCGGCCTCAACTTCTGCGCGAACGGCTTTCCCTTTTAATTTTTCTACCAAATAGAGCGCAAACGCCATGGCTGTGCCCGGACCTTTCGAGGTAATGATATTGTCATCTTCCACGACCGGCGCATCCACATAAGTCATTTCAAGCGCGGGCTGTGCATCCAATACGCCTGGATAACTGGTTGCACGATGGCCATCCAGCAGCCCCGCAGCCTTAAGCACCTGAGGTGCCGCACAAATGGCGGCAACAGGCTTACCCGCAGCATGCATTTTCACGAGCAATGTTCTAATGCGCGCGTCCTCCCGCAGAAAATCCGCTCCTGGCAAGCCGCCGGGTAAGGCAATCATATCGAAAGGCTCATCCATCACCGCATCCAGAGTTGTCTTAGCCAGCAACACTACACCGCGGCTTGCATGAATTTCTCTGTTGTCGTCCAGGCTGGCAGAAACCACCTCCACGCCGCCACGCACCAAAACATCCATAATGGTCACAGCTTCTAACTCTTCACACCCCTGCGCCAAGGGCACCAAAACACGCTTTTGCTCGCTCATCTGTCACTCTCCTTTCATGGTTTGTGCCAATGACATGCCTTTCAGCAGATTCAGCGCTTCATACAACTCATAGTCCTTATCCAGAATCTTTTTGATTTCCGCTTCAGATTGAGCTGCATCCTGCTTTTGTGTTTCTTCAACAGGCTTATCATCCTGATGCTCAAGATGGCCTTTCAAATCCGCCTCATGCACCTCTAAGGCATCAGCACCTTCCAGCTTTCTGACCTCAAGGCGCGGGATGGTAATATCCGGTTCAATACCGGTCGCCTGAATAGAGCGTCCAGAAGGCGTGTAATAACGCGCGGTTGTCAGCTTGATTGCCGCTCCGTTTTCCAACGGTATCAATGTTTGCACAGAGCCTTTACCGAACGTTTTTCTACCCGCCACCAAAGCCCTGCGGTGATCCTGCAGAGCACCGGCTACGATTTCCGATGCTGAGGCCGAACCTTCATTGATCAACACAACAATAGGCCGGCCATCCATGACATCCCCCCTGCGCGCCTTAAATTGCATCTGCGCATCCGGGTTCCGCCCCTTGGTGTAAACAATTAACCCTTCATTTAAAAACGCATCCGACACCTGCACTGCAGCCGTCAGGACTCCACCGGGGTTATTACGCAAATCCAGCACCACACCTTTTAGCGGTTTACCATTTTTTTCTTCCAAGACATTGATTGCGGCGACAAGATCCTGCCCCGTCCGCATCTGAAACTGGCTGATTCTCACATAGCCAAAATCTTTTTCCAAAAGTTTCTGCTTAACAGACTTCACCTTAATGATGGCACGCTTTAATTTGATCACTAAAGGCTTATCCGCACCCTTGCGCACAATCGTTAAAGTGATCTCTGTCCCCGGCTTGCCGCGCATCAGTTTGACAGCTTCACTCAAAGTCATCCCCTTTACAGGCTTGTCATCCAGCTTGATGATCAAATCTCCACTGCGGATTCCCGCACGTTGCGCGGGTGTATCATCAATCGGGGCGATGACCTTTACAAAGCCATCCTTATCCATGCCCACTTCCATGCCAAGTCCACCAAACTCACCACTGGTATGCTCCTGCATCTCCTTAAAGCTCTTAGGCGGCAGATAATCCGAATGCGGATCAAGATTCGATACCATGCCTTTAATCGAGTATTCGATCAGCTTTTCTTCACTAACAGGCTCTACATAATTACGCTCAACTGTATTAAAAACCTGTACAAAAGTACGCAATGCCTGCAGCGGCAACTGTGTAGCCTTCTCCTGCGCGCTATCCTGTGCAAATCCTGTCACGCCAACTACAACCATGGCGCCCAGCAAGGCACCTGTTGCCATCCAACTTACTTTACGAAACATCTGCATAGACTTATTACTCCGTATTACATGAGTGTTTTCACACCCCTAATATTTGACCGGCTCATTATAAATAACTTTATATGACAAACCCGTTTATCCCGTCTAAAATAAATTTCACAACAGGACTTTTGAAAACCATTCATCGAGACTATTGAGACGGAATAAACCTATGTCACCTCAGTTTGACCAAAGCTTTTTCGATATGCGCGAAGAAAACATTGAACAAGCAGCGCGTGCACTTAAGGCCATGGCGCACCCGCTCAGACTAAAGATACTCTGCGTAATCGGAGACAGCGAGCTGCCGGTTATGGAAATTGTGCAAAAAGTAGGCGCCACACAGAGTAATGTTTCTCAGCATCTGGACATACTGCGTGAAAAAGGCATTGTCCTCTCACGCCGAGAAGGCAGCAAAATCCTCTGCCGCGTCAAAAACCATCAGATCCTGGAACTTATGAATGCCATGCAGAAAACTTTCTGCCCAACCTGACTAGCCCTGCATCCAAACAGAGGCTTTTCTACCTGCCCCTTCAAGCTGAAGCCGTGTTTCCCAGGCCCGCTGAGCAGCCACCAAGCCTTCTGACGGTGATTGAGACATTTTTAACGTGCCACTTTCCTGCCTATCCTCTTCAGTACTCTGCTCAGCGCCTTGTTCCATATTTTGCAATGCAACAGCTGCTTTATCAGCCTGGGTAGTACTTTCAGCACGCTGTTTCTGCAACGCCTGCTGTGCCTGCATCATCTGCTGTGCAGCCATCGCTGCAACCCGCATATCCTGAGGTGATGGGTCTGCCGGCGCTAAAGCGGCGCGCTGCACAATTTGCATTTTTCTAATAGTATCTGCCGGGTCGCGCTCAGACGAAAGATCAATACCTACTTCTCCGCCAACCGCATATTTACGCCCATCCGGCCCCGTCTGATAAGCATACTGCGCAGCCGATGTTGCATAAGCCCCAGCCGCTGCCAGGTGTGCCATTTCATGTGCACGTACCTGCTGATCCCGCTGCCTAAGCTGCTGCACTACAGATGCCATCTGCAGTGCCTGCTCAGTATCATTCGTTTTAGTTTCTCCGCGCCTTGCAGGTGCGGTTTGCTGCACATCAGGACGGTTTGAAGTACTTTCATTCCGACCCTCTACCGCAGGCTCTTTTGACGCAACAGTTACATCCACTACCTTCTGGGCGGGCTGAGACGGCAAAACCGAAACAGGCGCAACTGCGGAAAGCATGCTCAGACTCAAACCTTTTAATGATTTAATATCAAAAGCTTACAAAATACCCACCTTCAAAGCAAGCTCATTTTTATTAAAATCGCTTAAGGCACCTCCGCAAAACCCTTTGCGGAAATGCCTTAAGTTCCCCGAACCTTTGCCGTTACAAAAGCACGTAAACTACATCAGGAGCATACATAATGGATAGTATTTCATCGACAGGTGCCGTCTCTGCAGTGCTGGCTCAACAGCAGGCTTCCAGCACGCAAGGCGCTCAGATCACTATGCTTAAAAAGGCGATGGACATGCAGGCACAAGGGGCATTACAGCTAATCGCCTCACTTCCCAGCAACACCTCAGCTGGCCTACCCGATCATATTGGTAAAAACATCAATACAACCGCCTAACAATAGGCACTTGCGGCTGGCTTGTCCCATACAAAATATGTTATGGTTTGCAAAAACCATACAATCACTCATGAATATGGATAAGTCTGCCGCTTCAGCCCTTCCTCTTTCCCATTTCTTTGCTGAAAGTGGCGTTCACCTTATTTTGCGTTGATACTGGAGCATACCATGCAAGCCATGCTACATGAAGCCGTGAATAAATTGCGGCAAGTACACCTGCCCTCTCTGCCCGAAACAGTCATTCGCCTGAAAGAGGAACTGAATGCCAAATACCCCAATACTGTTGTTATCGCCAACCTGATTCAGAAAAATGCCGAAATGAGCACACTGTTTCTCAAGCTTGCCAATGCTCAACGCAACGACGAAGACGAGTCCGTGCGAGATGTGCAATCTGCCATCAATATTCTGGGACTGGAAGAGGTATATAACACCTTTGTTTTTGCTGCTTTCATGCAGCAGATTGCCCGCTCCAGCGATGAAAAAGAGGTACTGAAATTCTCTGCCAAAGCCGCCATTGCCGCTGCCAAACTGGCACCTTTTGCGCAGGATATTCCGCGCTCTGAAGCTTACCTGACGGCTGTCGCACAAAACATGGGTGCCATCTTTCTGATGCGTTTGGACTGGGAAGGCTATACAGAAACCTTTTTCAAGCAGCTGGCACACCCTTTCAGCGCTTATAAAGAAGAAGCCAAACTGATTGGCACCACCCATGCCTATGCTGGGTTAATCGTCGCCAAAAAGTGGCAAATGCCTGCTGCAGTGTACGAAAGTGTTCTGCTCCACCACGATGAAGCCTATATCGCTAAAACCGCCAATCATCCACGCACCCGTCAGTTGGTCGCCCTGACCATGATGGCCAATTACATCGTTACCACCACACTGGGAGAGGCCTTTGTCACACAAGAAATACGAAAAATGAGAGAACTGGCAAATCACGTCATCCAACTGCCCGATACCGCCATTAAAAACGCCGCTCAGGCAGTGCTCAAATATAAAGATATCACCTAAGCTGCCTGCTCCGCCTTCAGCCGCATAAAAAAGTAATG
>CAYRSN010000004.1:0-6183 GCA_964427185.1 uncultured Piscirickettsiaceae bacterium
GCACATAATTAGAAGTTGTTCCCGGTTAAAATGAGCGCAAATATTATACTAGGAGTAAGAAGATGGGGTTTCTGAAAAAATTGTTTGGTAAGGGATTGGATAACCCTCAGAAGGGGCGGTTGGAAGCGGCTTTGTCAAAAATCTTTGTTCCCTATGTCGAGAAAACTCTTAAAGACCTAAAGGCACTGCGGGCGGCCAAAATGGAGCGGGGTGGTTTGGTGCTTGCTTTGGTGTTGCCTTTTCCTGCCAAAAGCCTGGTGCCTGAGCTGGAAAAGGCTCTGAGTTCGGAGCTTGAGGGGGATTTTAAGTCCATCCGGTTTGAGTGGTCATTTGATGTGGTGACCCATGAGGTGCCCAGCGGCGTAAAACCGCTCAAAACGGTAAAAAACATTATCGCTGTGGGGTCGGGCAAAGGTGGCGTAGGCAAATCCACCACGGCGGTAAATTTGGCTTTGGCTCTGGCACAGGAGGGTAGCAAGGTGGGCATTTTAGATGCGGATATTTATGGTCCCAGCATTCCCACCATGCTGAACCTGTATGAGCGCCCCCAAAGCGAGGATGGCAGACACATGCTGCCGCTTGATGCCTATGGCGTTAAGGCCATGTCCATAGGATTTCTGATTGAAGAGGATACGCCCATGATCTGGCGAGGACCCTTGGTGACGCAAACCTTGGTGCAGCTGTTGAACGAGACGCAGTGGGGCGAGCTGGATTACTTGGTGATTGACCTGCCGCCAGGCACAGGCGATGTGCAGCTGACACTGGCTCAGCAGATTCCGGTCACCGGGGCGGTGGTGGTGACCACGCCTCAGAAAGTGGCACTGGCGGATGCGCGCAAGGCACTGGCCATGTTTGAGAAAGTGAAAATACCTGTACTGGGGCTGGTGGAAAATATGAGTACTCATATCTGCAGCTGTTGTGGTTGTGAGGAGTCGATTTTCGGTCAGAGGGGGGGGGAAACTTTGGCGCAGGAAAAGCAGGTGCCGCTACTGGCCAAAATGCCGCTGGAAGCATCTATCTGTCAGGATATGGATGAGGGGAAACCCTCTGTGGTTGCAGAGCCTGAGAGCCTGGCTGCACGACGCTATCACGAGATTGCGCTTAAGGTGGCGGTACAGTTGGCACAGAAGAAGAAAGAATACAGCCAATTATTCCCGGAAATTGTGGTGAAGTAAGCCAGCGTGCCGGAAATTAGAAAAGCTCCCTGTTAGACTGGATCTTCAAGTAGATTCAGTTGTGGGGAGTCGGCATCTGCATCAATGCGGCTGGAGACAGGGCCTTGCTGGTTGCGGTATTTGGCATCCGAGCGCTGGTTATAGGGGAGTTCTACGGGGCTGGAAAGGGTTTCAAAGTTGATGGCGCAGATATCCATCCCTGGGCGCAGTGCCAGTGGCAGTTTGCCGCTGTTGAAAATTTCCAGCACAATCTGGCCATGCCAGCCCGGGTCGATGCGGTGGGCGGTGACATGCACCATCAGCCCCAGTCTGGCCAGGCTGGAGCGCCCATCCAGCCAACCCACCAGATCAGGCGGCAAGGTAATGACCTCCAGTGTGGATGCCAGTGCAAGCTCGCCCGGGTGCAGGAAAAAAGACTCCCCTTCCGGGATCACAATTTCCTGGCTCATAATGGTATCCAGCTGTTGCTGAAGCTGTGCTCGCGGGCCACCCAGATCAATATAGGGGGCTTTGTGGTCATTAAATACGCGAAAGCGATTGTCCAGGCGCAGATCTACAGTCACCCCTTTGATTTTGTCTGTTGTCGGGGTAGGCGTGATGCTGATTTTGCCACCTTTCAGATAGCGTTTAATATCCGTGTCACTCAATCGCATCGGATGCTTCCCGTTTCTGTTTGAGGATGATATGGCGTTTGTGTTTTTTATTGTAAATATCGATCAGCACGGGCAGGTAAGGGGCTTTCGCCTGAAGCTGAAGCTCTGCACGGATATGTGAGCCCTGTAGTTTAAAGCGTAAGGTGGGCTGCCCGTTTAAAGTTGTTTTTTGAGCGATTTCAGTAAAAGAGAGTTTATCCTGCCAGTTATTATCCTGAAGATACAGGGTCTTGGGAAAGCTACCCGTTTGCTGCATCAGGCTGATGGCAAAGGGCAGGCTGAGCGCATCAAAAATAGGTGTGTTTAGCGGAAAACGCCGTTTGCCTTCCACATAGAGCACATGGTCGGTATTTCTGATCAAGGTGACGCTTTGTTCCAGGGCATCGTCTTCATATTTCTTTTTGAGATATTTATGCCAGATGAGCTTGTTATCTTGGATGGTAAATTGACTTTGTTCCCAGAGTTTTTTATTCGTAAATAGTTTGGCTAACCCTTCGGGCTCTGCCTTGCCTGTGAGGGTGCAGTGCTGCTGTTTGCAGTGTAAGGTTTTATGAGCTGTACCTATAGTAGCACCAAAGGTGATGACTTCAAATGATGAGGAAAAGTTAGGCAACCCCGCTGCTTGGACGGGGAGAGCACACAACAGGCTAAGCAGAAGGGGTAAGCAACGCATTGAGCTGCTCCAGGTTTAAGGGCTGATTGAGTGGTTTCTCATTTACACAGGCAAGCGGTGCGCAGTAATGAATCAGCCCCCGCGCCATGGCTTCTACCACGCGTGGATAGCACAGGTGTTCCTGGGTATGCACTTTCTGCTGAAGCGTGGCTTCCGTATCATCTGGTGTGATGGCCACTTTTTCCTGCAGGATGACAGGGCCACCATCCAGTTCTGAAGTGACATAGTGGATACTGAGGCCATGTTCCTTATCTCCTGCTGTCAGCGCACGGCGGTGGGTATGCAGACCACGGTATTTAGGCAGGAGAGACGGATGGATATTGACCGCTTTACCCAGGTAGTGATCCGTAAACACGGGCGTGAGAATACGCATAAACCCCGCTAGCACCACAATGTCCGGCTGCCACGTATCAACCGCCTCAACCAGTGCTTCGTCAAAAGCCTCACGGCTTGAAAAACATGTGTGATCAACCACGGTAGTAGGTATTTTCGCCTGTTGTGCACAGGTGAGCCCAAAGGCATCAGTTTTATTGGAAACCACGCCATAAATCTCATAGGCGCTGTCTGTGGTGCGGCTCCAATCTATCAGTGCCTGCAGATTGCTGCCACTGCCGGAAATCAGTACAACGACCCGTTTTTTCATGCGTTTTTCAGGGCTACGTATGGAGCGGCTTCTTCGGTACGCTGAATTGTGCCAATGGTATAAACGGTTTCACCTTCAGCTTCCAAAAAGGCCTTGGCTTTTTCAGCTTCTTCTTCAGGTACGACAACCGCCATGCCAATGCCACAGTTGAAGGTGCGGTGCATTTCCACCGTGTCGATATTGCCAGCCTCTTGCAGCCAGTCAAATACAGCAGGCCGCTGCCAGCTGCGGATATCAATTTCTGCTACGGTATGTTCGGGTAGCACCCTGGGGATGTTTTCCAGTAATCCGCCGCCGGTGATGTGGGAAAGTGCATGCACATTGACTTGCTTCATCAGGCTCAAAAGTGGTTTTACATAGATGCGCGTAGGTGCCATCAGTTGGTCAATCATAGGCGTGCCATTTAAAGCTTCAGTGGGGTCGATGTCTGCCACTTCCAGTATTTTGCGAATAAGGGAATAGCCGTTAGAGTGAGGACCACTGGAAGCCAGCCCAAGAATGACATCACCTGCTTTAACCTTTTCGCCTGTAATCAACGCATCTTTTTCCGCAATCCCGACGCAGAAGCCTGCCAGATCGTAATCACCATCCGGATACATGCCGGGCATCTCAGCGGTTTCTCCGCCGATCAGTGCACAGCCTGCTTGTTGGCAGCCTTCACCAATGCCGGAAATTACATCCTTGGCTACATAGAGATCCAGCTTGCCAGTGGCATAGTAATCCAGAAAGAACAAAGGCTCTGCCCCCTGGACGACCAGGTCATTCACACACATGGCCACCAGGTCAATGCCTACCTGGTCGTGTTTGTTATAGTCAATCGCCAGGCGCAGTTTGGTGCCCACACCGTCGGTGCCAGACACCAAAACCGGGTTTTTGTATTTATAAATCGGCAGCTCAAACAGTGCACCAAAGCCACCCAGTGAGGCCATGACTTCAGGGCGAGCAGTAGCTTTGGCAATAGGTTTGATAGCATCTACAAGGGCGTTGCCGGCATCAATATCTACACCGGCATCTTTATAGGTTAGCGATTGACTCATGATGGCTTCATCTTTAATGACTGAAAATTGGTAGGATATTGTAACGAATTTTTTGTAACTGGATGGGTTATGGTGGGAGTGCTGGGTTTGGCAGTACGCAGAAAGGTTGCATGGCTGTTATTGCTGTTAAGCATGGGCGCGGTGCAGGCGCAGGATTTGTTTTCGCTAAAGCTTAAGGTGGATGAGGCGGCTTATCAACAGGGGGTTCCAGCGCTGTTAAAGCAGGCAGTGGCGATTGAAGTGGTCAAGCTGACCGGTCATCCGCAGATTGACCCTGCCATCATGCACTATTTTACCAAGCGGCCCATGCGCTGGATCAGCCGTTATGCTTTTCGCCCCAATATGCAGCAGGGGGTGAAAATGGGGTACTGGCTGGAACTGTATTTTGACCGCCAGCGTCTCTTGCAGGCACTGGAGCAGCAGCAACTACAGTTTTGGCCAGCCAACTTACGCCCTAAGCTGCTGGTTGCAGCGGTGTGGTCAGCCTATGGTACGCAGCAGCGTTTAATAAAGGAGCATGTTCAGGCGCGTCCGGAGCTGGATTTGGCCTATGTGGGGCATTTGTTCGGCATCCCTCTTCAGCAGCCCCGTACGGAGGATGATCAGGCTTTTGCGCCGGTATTGAGCGAGCAGGATGTGGTAGTGCTGAATCAGACCTATCAGGTTGACGGCGTAATTCGAGGCTATTTTGAAGAACACTTTGATCAGAAGCGAGTCGTCTCCCTGGACTGGGAGTTGATGGTGCCCGACTGGTTCTTGCGCGAGCGCGGTACGTTTCAGGGCGATACGCCCCTGTTAGCTTTTGAGCAGATGCTGGTGTCTGTACTGCCGCTGCTGCGTCGCCATGCGGCACAGAATATGGATGTTGAGATTGAGGCGGAAATCATTTTGCAGCAACCAAAGGCAGAAACGGTGTTTGCGCTGGAAAAATATTTACAGGCGGGCAAGCCGTTAGTGCGTTCGGCCTTTTTACAGGCTGTCAGCAGGCAGCGGGCAGTGTTTTCGGTGCGTTATCAGGGCAGTGCCGAGCAGCTGCAAATATGGTTGGCAGAGCGCTTTCCACAGCAAGTATTGGAGGTAGGGGTGCTGGGTGAAAAGCCGCTGATGCCGCAGCTGCAGGAGCTGCAGGAGCGCACACCATGATGCAGCAGCTGCCATTAAATATTGAGCTGCGTCATGAGGCCAGTTTTGACAGCTTTGTGGCGGAAGATGAAGCAGTGGCGGTTGCGCTGTATCAAGTGCAGATGGCCATTATTCGCAAGCAGGGAGGCGTCTGGTATTTCTGGGGCGCGCCCGGTTCGGGGAAAACCCACTTATTGCAGGCGGCCTGCCGTTTTTCCGCACAGTGGGAGCGCCAGTGTGTCTACTTGAATTTGCGGGATGATGAAATTGCAAGCTTTCCGGACTTGTTGCGCGGGCTTGAACAACTGGATGCCGTCTGCTTGGATGAGCTGGAAGCAGTCATTGGTGAAGCCAGCTGGCAGCAGGCGCTGGCGGATCTGTTAATGCATGCGCAGAATTTGGGGCATGTAGTGCTGATGACTGGTGCACAGCCGCTCAGTGAGCTGCCGATTGAGCTGGAGGCACTGAACCGGCAGCTGATGTCTGTGGTGCCGGTGCCGTTGAAGCCGCTATGTGATCGGGAAACCATGTTGCTGGCAATTCAGCGTCATGGCGCGGTGCGGGGGTTGCAGGTGCCGAAGTCGGTCGCGAAATATTTGCTGAAAGTGTTTGAAGAGCGTCTGGAAGATGCACTGATGGCGCTGCATCGAATAGAGCAGGTGAGCCTGATTGAAAAGCGGCGTATTACTTTGCCATTTGTAAAGAAGGTGATTGACCATGTATAACCACGTTATAAAAAAAGCTTGGGCGGTGTCGATATTATTGTTTTTTACAAGCGTAGCCCAAGCGTTTGATATCACGTTTGTAGACTTGGAAGGCAAACAGGTAAAGCTTTCGGATTACCGCGGTAAGTTTGTGGTGGTGAATTTTTGGGCTACCT
>CAYRSN010000004.1:6283-55623 GCA_964427185.1 uncultured Piscirickettsiaceae bacterium
GTAAAGCTTTCGGATTACCGCGGTAAGTTTGTGGTGGTGAATTTTTGGGCTACCTGGTGTCCGCCCTGTTTGGTGGAAATCCCTGACCTTGTGATGTTCCATGAAGCGCATAAGGATAAGGACGCCATCGTGCTGGGAGTGAACTATGAAGACATTCCCGTTCAGAAAGTAAAAGCCTTTGCTGAGGCGCAGATGATTTCCTATCCCATTGTCCGTCTGCCCGGTCGTATTGATGGGCGAAACACGCCTTTTGGCCCACTGAAGGGGTTGCCGACTACATATGTGGTAGCGCCTAATGGAGAGGTAATTGCCGGTCATACAGGGATGGTTGATCAGGAAGGGCTGGAGCGCGTCATGCAAAGGTGGCGTATGTTGAATGCGGCTGAAATGGCACGGTAAGGCGGAAGGGAGTGATCATGAAAAGAGTGCACTATGCGTTGAAGTACTGGAAACTGTTGGTACATCTTATTTTTAAAACCCGTCATTTTGGTGTGAATAACCGTTGGTGGGTCTCGCAGCCGTCCGGTATCGGCTGGCACCCCTGGCAGATACTCTGGGGAGTGCTGACAGTGATGCCCATTATTAGAAATTATCAGTCCCTCAAAGTGCGTAGCTGTATTGGCTGGATTCCCCATGATGAGTGCAAAAGCCTGGGGCTTGATCGTTAAACACTATTAAAAATGCGGAAAAGTTATAAAATTTTCTTAACCCACCTGCAATAAAAGTTTAATGGTTCAAAATTTTTTCCTGGTTTAACATTGAGTCATGTCCTTTTGAGTGAAAGGGGCGTGGTAAAAGCTTTTTGATATACAAAAAGGTAGATAAACCATGAAAAAAATAGAACAATTGCGGGCTGAGTTGAGGAAATCTGATATTGACAGCGGGAAAATCCGCCGCTTGATTCAGGAGATTAAACAGCACAGAAGCTTTTCCGGCTTTTTTCAGTTTATGTTGGCGTTTGTGCTGGCGGTTTCGTTGGTCAGTATTAGCTATGTTGAGATAATCGGCTGATCGTATAATGAGCTGCGCCTTATGAGAGAAGGCGCAGCGGGTATCTTCAGGTATTTTTGAGACGCTGTTGCAAGGTGCTGAGCACTTCCTCTAATGGCCAGTCTTCCTGTTTTCCGGTGCGGCGGTTTTTATATTCCACCACACCTTTGTCCAGACCTCTGTCTCCAATGACCAGTCGGTGAGGAATACCGATCAGCTCCATGTCATTAAACATGACACCGGGGCGCTCATTGCGGTCATCAAACAGCACCTCAATACCTGCATCACGCAGTGTGGCATAGAGTTTTTCTGCGGCCTCTCTTACGCGGGGAGATTTATGCAGCTGCATGGGCACCAACGCTACTTGAAAAGGTGCGATGGTATCTGGCCAGATAATCCCTTTATCATCATGGTTTTGCTCAATGGCGGCGGCCACCACACGGCTGACCCCGATGCCGTAGCAACCCATCTGCAATACGGTGGCTTTGCCCTGTTCGTTCAGGACGGTTGCATTAAGCGCCTGAGTATATTTGTCACCCAGCTGGAAGATATGCCCCACTTCAATGCCGCGGCGAATTTTCAGTACGCCTTTGCCGTCTGGAGAAGGGTCGCCTTCTACTACGTTACGTAAATCAGCGGTTTCGGTAAACTGGGTATCCCGCCCCCAGTTTGTGCCGGTATAGTGTCGATCTTTTTCATGGGCACCACTGACAAAGTCCGCCATGACCGCCGCGCTATGATCGGCAATTACAGGTATATTCAGTCCTACAGGCCCTATAAAGCCGGGCACACTGCTCAGGCTTATAATGTCGGCATCCGTGGCAAAGGTAAGCGGTGCGGCAACCAGCGGGTGTTTTTCTGCTTTGATCTCATTTAGTTCATGGTCACCGCGCAGGCAGAGCGCTACCAGGGGGGCTTGTTCGGTTGCACCTTTAACAATCAGTGTTTTGAGTATCTTCTGAGGGGGTACGTTTAGAAAGGCGCTGACCTCTTCTACCGTTTTAACCTTGGGAGTATCTACTTTCTCCAGCGGCTGGGTAGGCGCGGGGCGTTCGGTTTGTGGAGGCAGTGCTTCGGCCAGCTCTACATTGGCCGCATAGTCGCTTTCACTGGAAAAGGCGATAGCATCTTCCCCGGAATTCGCCAATACATGGAACTCGTGGCTGGCATCGCCGCCAATTGCCCCCGTATCGGCCAGTACAGGGCGGAAGTCTAATCCAAGCCGGGTAAAAATACGGTTGTAGGTGTCATACATCACCTGATAGGTTTCAGCAAGCGAGTTCCGATCCAGATGGAAAGAGTAGGCATCTTTCATAATGAACTCCCGCGCGCGCATCACACCAAAACGGGGGCGGATTTCGTCGCGGAATTTGGTCTGAATTTGATAAAAATTAGCAGGCAGCTGCTTGTAACTGCGAATCTCCTTACGCACCAGGTCGGTGATGACCTCCTCATGGGTAGGGCCCAGTACAAAGTCTCGCTGGTGACGATCTTTAAAGCGCAGCAACTCCGGTCCATAAGCTTCCCAGCGCTCCGACTCCTGCCAGAGCTCTGCGGGCTGTACCACAGGCATCAGGACTTCCTGTGCACCTGCGGCATCCATTTCTTCTCGGATAATATGCTCCACTTTGCGCAGTACGCGCAGCCCCAGCGGCAGCCAGGTGTAAAGACCTGAGGCGAGGCGGCGAATCATGCCTGCGCGCAGCATCAGCCGGTGAGAGATAACCTGGGCATCTGCCGGCACTTCACGGGTGGTGGCCAGCAGCAGCTGTGATGTTTTCATGTATAATTCCTTTTATCATCTTTTAAATAGAGCGAATTTTAGCATGAGCTATTCACCCGACGCGTCTGAGTGGGCAGAACGCTATACGGATTTTCTGACCGCCGCAGCCCCCAAGCCTCACCGCGTGGTATATCAGCGGGATCGGGCGCGGATTATTCACTCGGCATCCTTTCGTCGTCTGCAGTCCAAAACCCAGGTGCTGGGGCTGCATGAAAGTGATTTTTACCGCACGCGTCTGACACACTCTATGGAGGTAGCGCAGATCGGCTCTGGGCTGGTGGAGCAGCTTTCCATAATGGGTGAGGGGCAGCCATGGTATCCCTGGCTGCCGAATCTGTTTTTAATCGAGGCCATCTGCCTGGCGCATGATTTGGGGCATCCGCCTTTCGGGCACGGGGGCGAGATGGCGCTGAACTACATGATGCGCAAATACGGTGGCTTTGAGGGGAATGCACAGACATTACGGATTCTTACCAAGCTGGGGGAGTATACGCCTGAGAATGGCATTAACCTCTCTCGTCGTGCCACTTTAGGTGTGCTCAAATACCCGGTGATCTACGATGATATTGTGTGTTGCCACGAGCCTTTTCAAAGTGCGCTGTATGAGCCGGACACGCAGGATTTTCTAACCCTTAACCCGAACCAGTACCAGCCGCCCAAATCCATCTATCTGGATGAGCAGGCAGAGTTTGAATGGATACTGGCCCCCTTTTCAGAGGCGGATCGTAAGCGCTTTACCCAAATTGAGCGGCGTGGGCAGTGGCTGTTTACCCGGCATAAGGCGTTTGATACCACTCTGATGGATCTGGCGGATGATATTGCCTATGGTATCCATGATTTGGAAGACGCGCTGGCGATGAACCTGATCAGCCGCAAGCTGTGGGAAGAAGAGGTGATGCGGCACGAAGTCTTTATTGATGCGGGGCTGTGGGGACGTGAGATTTCCGAGCGGCTGTTTTCCGGCAGCTCCCGCCCACGCAAACGCGCCATCAGCCTGATGGTGGGCATGATGATTGAAGGGGTTGAGGTAGTGGAAAACCCGACATTTGAGCACCCCTTGTTACGGTATCAGGCACAGCTGAAGCCTGCGCAGGCAGCGGTGTTGGAGCTGTTAAAAGCATTTGTGTTCAAGCATGTGATCAGCCAGCCGGAAGTCAAAGGATTGGAATATAAGGGGCAGAATATTGTGCTGAACCTGTTTAAAGCGCTGCGTGCCAATGCAGACCGTCTGCTGCCGCAGGATACCTATGCCCGTTTTGCGGCTCAGGACAGCGAGCGGGCGCGGATGCGCGTTATCAGTGACTATATTTCCGGGATGACCAATATCTATGCCGCACGGATGTATAACAAGTTTTTCAGTGCTCAGGAAGGCTCTATTTTCGATCGACTTTAGGGAGATAGATTTTGCGGGCTTTCCGTGGAAAAGAGGGGGTCTCCCCCTTTTTTTGTGCGCGCGTTTTTTTGCGTTGTTGCTGAGAAATGGCCCATAAAATATGCGTTTTAACCAACTCTGAGGCAGTTGAAAGCCGGTTTTTCAGAGCGTTCAGAATAGCTGTCTGAAAGTCAGCATTGCCTAAGGCGATGGCCAGATTGCGCTGCCACCTTTCATAGCCGATGCGACGAATGGGGGAGCCTTCAAAATTTTTTAAAAAAGTGGCTTCATCCCAGTCCCAGAGTGCAAGAAGCGTGATGCGATCCAGCTGGTGCCGTGGCTGCCAGGCAGTCTCGCTCTGAGACTCGCCATAACGGTTCCAGGGGCAGACAAGCTGGCAGTCATCGCAGCCATAGATGCGGTTACCCATTAAAGGGCGGAGTGCTTCTGGGATTTCGCCTGGGTGCTCAATGGTCAGGTAGGAGATGCAGCGGCGGGCATCGACGATTCCTTCTTGGACAATCGCACCGGTTGGGCACTCCACCATACAAGCGGTGCAGGGACCGCAACCCCGTTTGGCAAAAGGGGCATCAGGCGGCAAAGGCAGATCGGTAAAAATTTCCGCCAGAAAAAACCAGCTGCCGGCACGTGGATGGATGAGCAGGGAATTTTTTCCAATAAAGCCCAGCCCGGCTTTTTCCGCCAGTGGTCGCTCCAGAACGGGGGCGGAGTCCGTAAAAATACGATAGTTGAATTTGACACCTGTTTTCTCAATGACTTGTATCAGCTTTTTCAGCCGGTTTCTGATCAGTTTGTGGTAGTCCTTGTTTAAGGCGTAGCGGGAAATATAGGCATGGTCGCTGCGGTTAAGCTGTTGCACGGGGTCGTATGCATCCGCGCTAAAATAAGGCATGCGCAGGCTGATAATGCGCGTGGTGCCGGGTACCAGAAGGTTGGGGCGGGTGCGTTTGTGGCCGTGTTTGGCCATATAGTGCATGTCGCCATGAAATTGCTGCCCCAGCCAGTTGAAGTGCTCGGCCTCATAGGTAGACAGGTCGGTATCGGTCACACCCATATCCGCAAAGCCGAGCTGCTGGGCGGTGTGTTTGATAAGGTTTTTCAGTGCAAGAGGCTCCATGGCATGGATTTTAACGGTTCTTTCAGGCAGGTATGCGAAGATGAAACCTGTACGGCACAAGTTGCTGAAAGTTTTATGAAGTTTTTAAAAGCGCGGCCTGAAGCGGATGTGCCGCAGGTGGTGTATCTGCAAGGAGATCTGGGTGCGGGCAAGTCTTTTTTCGTGCGCAAGGCGATCCAGACTGTGCTGGGTGCGGATGTCTCTGTTAAAAGCCCGACCTATACTTTAGTAGAGCCTTACTCGGAAGGTATTTATCATTGGGATTTGTATCGACTGTGTGACCCGGAAGAGCTGGCCTATATGGGCGTGCGGGATTATTTTGCGCCGGGTACGGTGCATTTTATTGAGTGGCCGGAAAAAGGCACAGGCTTTATTCCTCCTGCGCAATTTTCAGTGATGCTGGAGGTGTGTGGACAAGAGTGTCGCATATTGCATTTTGATAAGTTGGCATAAAGATTGTTATGGCCTTGTGGCAATAACAAAAAAATGACATGAGGCTTGGGCCATGACCAGAACAGCACATTTATCACTTCTTTTTATTTTGCTGTTGAGTATCAGCAGTATCTCTTATGCAACGATGCAGGTTGCCAGCCTGCGCATTGCGGATCACCCTCAGAAAACACGTGTGGTGTTTGACCTAAAAGGTATGGGAGAGGCACGCGTCAGTATGTTGCAGCACCCATCACGTCTGGTGATTCGGTTTCCAAATGCCAAAAAAGGCCTGCGTTATACGCGCAAGCAGATTCAGTCCCGATGGATTAAGCGTATTCGAACCGGCTGGGGCAAAGGCGGTTACCGAGTTGTACTGGATCTAAAAAAACCTGTGCAGTTCCAGGCCATGCGCCTGCCCAAGCGCGAGAATAAGCCCAGCCGTCTGGTCATTGATTTAACCAGTACCTCAACAAAAGTGGCACAACGTAAGGGTGATAAACTGTCTGCGTCTCAATCCACTAAACGGCCACTGGCACAACGCACACTGGAGCAGCATCAACAGCAGCAAAAGCTCAAGCAGCAGCTTCTGGAACTTACGGCACGCCCCTTGAAGGCACGAGAACTGGTGGTGGCCATTGATGCCGGTCATGGCGGGAAGGATGCTGGTGCGACAGGTGTGCACGGTGTCAAGGAAAAGGATGTAAACCTGGCCATGGCGCGGGAGCTTAAAAGAATGATTGATGCAGAGCCCGGGATGCGTGCCGTATTGATTCGCAAGGGGGATGAGTTTATCCCGCTGGAGGAGCGCCCTAAAATCGCGAAACGCAAGCATGCGGATCTGTTTATTTCCATTCATGCGGATTCCTTTCCTTACGATCGCCGTGTTCGAGGCGGCTCGGTATTTGTATTGAGCCAAGAAGGTGCCAGCTCAGCCATGGCCAAGTTGCTGGCCCAGCGTGAAAATCGCAGTCTGTTTGTCGATACGGGCAATAAAAAGAAGGCGGCTTATGTTTTGGGAGATTTAGTGCGCAAAGCCAATCTCCGTGCCAGCAGACAGCTGGGCAAACTGGTATTAAGGCAGATGGCGCAGAAGGTGCATATGCATAAGCTGGAAGTGCAGGCCGCTAACTTTGTCGTATTGCGCAATCTGGATATGCCATCCATTTTGATCGAGACTGCGTTTATCTCCAATCCTAAAGATGTGCGTAATTTGCGTTCCCGCTGGTTTCATCGTCAGTTTGCCGCGGCGGTGGTGAAAGGGGTCAAGCAGTTTGTGGCCACACGTGCGAACAAGCCGTTGTGGGGCGAGCGGCTTTATGTGTATTACAAAGTAAAACCCGGAGATAATCTCTCTACCATTGCGGCACGCTTTGGTGTCAAGCAGCGCCAGCTGAGAAAACTGAACCGTTTGCATAATCCTAACCTGCTTTATGTGGGAAAACGTTTGAAAATCCCTGTCTCCGATAAGCTTTTGGCAACTTTGTAACGCTATAATGCTCGGCTATGCAAAGCCGAGCTCCCATTCAACTGCTTTCCGATCAACTGGCCAGCCAGATCGCCGCCGGCGAGGTGGTGGAGCGCCCCGCCTCAGTTGTCAAAGAGCTGGTGGAAAATGCTCTGGATGCCCAAGCGGATAGAATCGATATCGAATTACAGCAGGGCGGTATACGCTTGATTCAGGTACAGGACAACGGTCTCGGCATTCCAGAGGAAGAGCTGTTGCTGGCCGTCAGCCGCCATGCCACCAGTAAGATTGCCACATCAGCTGATCTGAATGCGATTGAAACTTTAGGGTTTCGCGGAGAGGCGCTGGCCAGTATCAGTGCTGTCTCTCGTTTTGAACTGGCCAGCCATGCATCAGACGCTGTGCAGGGCGCGCGTATTTACGCAGAGGGTGCAGTGAGCTGGCAGGGGCCTGAGCCTGTGGCGCTGGCGCAGGGCACGCGTATTCGCGTGGAGGATCTGTTTTTCAATGTGCCGGCACGGCGAAAGTTCCTGAAAACAGAGCGTACCGAGTTTGTCCATGCAGAGGAAGTCGTCAGGCGTATTGCGTTGGCTGCCCCCCATGTGCGTTTTCAATTGCGTCATAACGGCAAGCAGATCTATCAGCTTATGCCCGCTGAAGATGAGGCGGGTGCACTGAAGCGCCTGCAGTTGCTTTTGGGCAAGGCTTTTGTGACGCACGCTCTGGCGGTGGCGTTTGAGCAGGGCTGTTACCGTTTGACGGGCTGGATTGCCGAGCCGACATTTAATCGTGCCCAGGCAGATATGCAGTATTTTTTCGTCAATGGCCGAATGGTGCGGGATAAGGTGCTGGTGCATGCCGTCAAACAGGCTTATGGGGATGTGCTCTATCATGGCCGCCACCCCGCTTATGTGCTGTTTCTCACGCTACCGCCGCAGGAAGTGGATGTGAATGTGCACCCTGCTAAATCCGAGGTGCGCTTTGCTAACCAGCGCTGGGTCTACGATTTTATTCGTCACAATATTCAGGCTGCGCTGGCAAAGCCGCTTGGCGTTACCAAGCAAGATGCCCCGACCCAAACGCCTGCGGCAGAGCAGGTGCCGCTTGATACCGCCGCAGGCCTGTCAGATTCTGCCGGTTATCAGGCAAGCATGCGTTTTCAGCAGCCACTGTCTAAGATAGCAGAGCCCGAGCCTGTATATGGCGTGGATACATCATCCTCTGATGCTCCACAAAGTACAGAACACGCAGATATCCCACCGCTGGGGTATGCCAAGGCACAGCTGCATGGTGTATTTATTGTGGCAGAAAACGCTGAAGGTATGGTCTTGGTGGATATGCATGCTGCCCATGAGCGCATCGTGTATGAGCGGCTTAAACAGCAGTGGCAGGCGTGGAAGGTGGTGAGTCAGCCGCTGCTGGTGCCGGTGGTCATGCCGGTCAGTGTGGAGGAGATGCATACCTGGCAGCAGCATCAGCAGGTGTTTGAGCGTTGGGGGTTTGAACTGTGTGAGGCCGGGCCTGAGCAGCTGCGCATCAATGCCGTACCGGCGCTCCTCGCTCAGGCACCGGCTGATCAGCTGGTGCGGGATATGCTCTCCGAGCTGTCTGCACTGGCAGCTTCTGAGTTGCCTGAGCAGATGATCAATCGCATACTTTCTACCATGGCCTGCCATGGTTCCGTGCGCGCCAACCGTAAACTCACGCTTGAGGAAATGAATCAGCTATTACGGGATATTGAGATGACCGAACGCAGCGGGCAGTGTAATCACGGGCGGCCGACATGGGTGCAGCTGTCCATGCAGCAGCTGGATAATCTGTTTATGCGAGGGCGATGATGGTGGTTGACTGGTTCAGACAACAGCGAAAAGTGCTTGCCATTATGGGGCCTACCGCAACGGGCAAGACGGCGCTGGCGCTGGCTTTGGCGGAAGCCTTTCCCATCGAGATTATCAGTGTGGATTCCGCGCTGGTTTATCGGGGTATGGACATTGGTACAGCCAAGCCCTCTGAAGCTGAACGTCGCAGTGTGCCTCACCACCTGATTGATATACGGGATCCTTCAGAAAGCTATTCCGCAGCTGACTTTGTAGAAGACACCAAGCTGCTCGTGGAGGAAATTTATGCACGTAACAGGTTGCCTGTACTGGTGGGCGGCACCATGATGTATTACAACGCCCTGCAAAAAGGACTGGCGCAATTACCTTCGGCTGATGCGGGGATTCGGGCTGAGCTGGAAGCGCAATGGCGCCAGGCGCCTGATGCGCTGTTTCAGAAATTGCAGCAGGTGGATCCTGACGCAGCAAAGCGCATCAAACCGGCAGATTTTCAACGCATCAGTCGCGCACTGGAAGTTTATCAGCTCACTGGCCAGCCTTTAAGCCTGTTACAGCGTCAGACAACAAAACGGGTGGATTTTGATCTGATTAAATTTGCCTTGATCCCTGAACAGCGCCAACAGTTGCACCAGAACATTGCCCACCGGTTTCATGCCATGCTGGAAGCAGGGTTTGAGCAGGAGGTAAGAAAACTCTACGATCGCGGAGATTTGAGTGCTGAACTGCCCAGTATCCGTGCCGTAGGGTATCGGCAGATGTGGGGGTATCTGGCTGGTGAATATGATTGGGAGACGATGGTCAAAAAAGGCATTACGGCTACGCGTCAACTGGCCAAGCGGCAGCTGACCTGGTTGCGCAAGGAAAGTGACCTGGCCGTGACAGACCCGTACCAGAGTGCATTAGAAGAAAAATATAACTGGGTTTTGCAGAAGCTAAAGCAACTCATGTGAACAGACAGCTGAGGGAGGGTAAGGCCTTGTAACGAAGGCACGCTCTAAGGGTAAATTTGTCAAAACCTTGCCAGTTCAGTATGATAACCTGGTTAAGCAATCATTAAATAAAACCGGAGTTTATTCCATGGCTAAAGCCCAACCTATTCAGGATCCCTATCTGAATGCACTGCGTAAAGATCGCATTCCCGTTTCCATTTATCTGGTGAACGGTGTCAAGCTGCAAGGGCGTGTGGATTCTTTTGACCAGTTTGTAGTGATCTTGAAAAGTAACGTAACCCAGATGGTGTATAAGCATGCCATCTCGACCATTGTGCCCAGTCGCGAGCCTCAGTCTTTCAACCTGGGTGAGATGATTGCGGCAGAGCAGGCATCCGAAAACACCAACGCAGAATAATCGATACGAAACTATGTGATATAAGCAGCCGGCTTTGCCGGCTTGTTGCGTTTGAGGAGCCTTATGAGCGAACTGTTTGGCCGTGTTGAGTCCCGGCGTAAACTGGAGCGTGCCGTGCTGGTGCATGTGGACTTTTATGAAGAAGCCAACCGTGAAGGTTTGGCAGAGTTTCGCGAGCTGGTGGATTCTGCAGGAGCGGAAGTATGTGCCCTGTTGACGGCACGCAGGGATAAACCTGATCCGAAGTATTTTGTAGGTAGCGGGAAGGCCGAGGAGATTCAGCACGCTGTCACCGCCTGTGAGGCAGATGTAGTCATTATCAACCACGCGCTCAGCCCGGCGCAGGAGCGTAATCTGGAGCGGTTGGTGCAGTGCCGCGTGCTGGATCGTGTGGGCCTGATTCTGGATATCTTTGCGCAGCGGGCACGCTCTCATGAAGGCAAGCTTCAGGTGGAGCTGGCGCAGCTTAAGCATATGTCCACCCGCCTGGTGCGAGGCTGGAGTCACCTGGAGCGGCAAAAAGGGGGGATCGGTCTGCGTGGTCCCGGGGAGACGCAGCTGGAAACGGATCGCCGCTTGCTCAGAGAGCGTATCAAGCAGCTGGAAAAGCGTATTGAAAAGGCGCGCAGGCAGCGGGAGCTGGGACGGCGAGGTCGTAAAAAAACGGATTTGCCGACCATTACCATTGTGGGCTATACCAATGCGGGTAAATCCACCCTGTTTAATGCGCTCACTACGGCGGAGGTCTACGCGGAAGATCGTCTGTTTGCGACACTGGATGCCACCTTGCGCCGTGTGCATCTGCCCGGTGCGGGGCCGGTGATCTTTGCCGATACGGTAGGGTTTATCCGCCATATTCCCCATGATCTGGTTGCGGCTTTCCGCTCTACGCTGGAGGAAACTCGGGAGGCCGATCTGCTCATTCATCTGGTAGATGCCGCAGATCCCCTGCGTTTGGAGAAGATGGAAGATGTGCAGCAGGTTATCACCGAAGTGGGGGCAGAAGAAGTACCGCAGCTGGTAGTAATGAATAAAATCGATCTGTTGGAACCACCTGTAGCACCTCATATTGACTGGGACGATGAAGGCCGTGCAGCGCGTGTTTGGCTTTCTGCTAAAGAAAAGCAGGGGCTGGAGTTGCTGCAGCAGGCAGTGGCCAGTCACTTTAAAGGCCGTTATCACGAAATTAGAGTGCGCTTGCCTCATACGGCGGGCAAGCTGCGTGCGCAGCTGTATGCTTTGGGGCAGGTGCTATCGGAAGCCTTTGATGAACAGGGGTGTCCCGTCTTGGATATCCGATTGACCGAGGCACAGTATCAGCGCCTGCAACAGCTGCCGGATGTGGTGCTACTGCAAACGCTCGGGTGAAAAGGCCGGTTTTTCGGGCAGCTGCCGCAACAGTTTTTGCGCAGTGCGCAGATAGGTGCGCCGTTTCCATACCAGCTGCCAGCGGTTACCGCCGGTTTGATACCAGAGAATGGCCGCACGCACGCCTGCCAGCAGGAGTGCGCGAATACGACTCTGATTTACGGGGTCGTTAAGGTATTCCGGCATGCCTTTGACCATGATGCGCGGGGTCAGCGAGCTGATGTTTTCCTGGTAGACGCGGGCAAGGGTATTAAGCAAAGCCTGTTGTCCGTCATCAAAATGCTCCTGCTGTCTGCGGGCAGTTTCAAGGCCTTCGCTGATGCACTGCATGCGAGCTTGATCCTGTAATACTTTTTTAGCGAGGATTACCATGCCCAGGGCGTACTGTGTAATGTGCAGATTGCGCTGGCTACCCAGCATTTGTCCAGCCATGGTTTCCAGCCCCAGACGTAGGTTTTCCAGCTTGCCGCCGAAAACGGCCAAGGTATTTTCCGGCTGGGTGACAAACAGACTGTCAAGGCTCACCTGAAAGGCTTCAGGGTGCAGCTTGCCTTTAGCAGCCAGGTCATGTACCTGCTTGGCTGCCTGATAGATGCCGGCAAAAGCCAGCGCTCGATCTTGATCGGAATAACTGCTCACAATGCTTGCTCCAAGGTTTTCTCATCTTTATATCTGGTTTCGATGACACCGCCACCGAGGCATTCGTCTCCATCGTAAAACACGACAGACTGCCCCGGTGTAACGGCACGTTGTGGCGTTTCAAATATTACGGCTATTCTCCCATTGGGAAGTATCTGGATATGGCAGGGCTGTTCCGGCTGGCGATAACGGATTTTGGCTTTCAGCTGGCTTTTATCCGGTGCCTGCCCTTGTGTCCAGCTTAGATTTGAAGCGACCAGTGCCTGGTGGTAAAGCAGAGGGTGGTTTTCTCCCTGCACTACGATCAGGCGGTTGTTTTCCAGGTCCTTTTCTGCAGCAAACCAGGGCGCATTGTTCTCACCCATACCACCACCAATGCCCAGCCCCTTGCGCTGACCAAAAGTGTAGTACATCAACCCCTGGTGCTTGCCTACCACTTTACCTTCCGGAGTGACCATCTCACCGGGCTGTGCTGGAAGGTAGCGTTGTAAAAATTCACTAAATTTTCGTTCACCGATAAAGCAGATGCCCGTGGAGTCCTTTTTAGTTGCCACGGGCAGCTTATGCTCCGCAGCGATTGCGCGCACCTTGGGCTTGTCCAGTGTGCCAATCGGAAATAGCGATTTTTCCAGCTGGTGCTGCTGCAAGGTGTAGAGGAAGTAAGTCTGATCCTTATTGGCATCCATGCCCTTAAGCAGGTGGTAGTGTCCACTGTCATCCACCTGGTTGCGGGCATAGTGCCCCATGGCGATTTTATCAGCGCCTAAGCGTAGCGCCTCATGCAAAAAGGCTTTGAACTTGACTTCTTTGTTACAAAGAATATCAGGGTTAGGGGTGCGTCCGGCCTTGTACTCATCCAGAAAATGGGTGAATACGTGCTCCCAGTACTCTTGTGCAAAATTACGTACATGCAGCTCAATGCCCAGCACATCGCATACTGCCATGACATCTATCAGGTCTTCTCTGGCGGGGCAGTGATCATCGGTATCATCCCCTTCCCAGTTTTTCATAAACAGGCCTTCCACCTCATAGCCTTGCTGTTGCAATAGCAGGGCACTGACAGCAGAATCGACACCGCCCGAGAGTCCTACGATAATTTTCAATTTAAGCCTCCAGTTCCAGCCATTCCCCCGGCTGCAGTTTGCCTAAGCGCCATTTACCTATTTTAACCCGCACCAGTCTGAGTGTCGGGAAACCGATGGCTGCAGTCATGCGTCTCACCTGGCGATTGCGCCCTTCGCTAATTTTGATTTCCAGCCAGGTATCAGGCACCTGTTTGCGATAGCGTACGGGCGGGGTACGCGGCCAGAGTGTCGGTGGGTCTATGATGCGTACTTTGGCAGGGCGGGTCATACCGTCTTTGAGAGAAACGCCGTGGCGCAGTGGCTCAAGTGCGTCCTCGGTGGGTGCGCCCTCTACCTGCACAAGATAGGTTTTTTCAAGCTTGTTGCGAGGGTGGCTGATACGGTGTTGCAGCTTACCGTCATCTGTTAACAGCAGCAGGCCTTCGGAGTCTCTGTCCAGGCGCCCGGCTGGGTAAATGCCAGTGATGGGAATGTAATCCTTCAGAATCTGCCGTCCCTCAGTATCGGTAAACTGACTCAGTACCCCGTAAGGCTTGTTAAACAGGATGAGCCGGCTCATGTAACCCTCTATGCTAAAATAGCGCCAATTTTAACATTGAGAGGACGCAAGCCATGGCGTTTGAAAAAATCACTCTACCCGCTGAAGGCGAAAAAATTACCGTTAATGCTGACAATAGCCTGAATGTACCCAACAATCCCATTGTGCCGTTTATTGAAGGGGATGGCATTGGTGTGGATATTACGCCTGTGATGCGCAAAGTGGTCGATGCGGCTGTCGAAAAGGCCAGTGGCGGTGCGCGCAAGATCGCCTGGATGGAGATTTATGCCGGTGAAAAGGCAACCAAAGTATATGGCGAAGATGTATGGCTGCCGGAAGAAACGCTGACCGCAGTGAAAGATTATGTGGTTTCTATTAAGGGGCCTTTGACGACACCGGTCGGCGGCGGCATTCGTTCTTTGAATGTGGCTTTACGCCAGAAGCTGGATCTGTATGTATGTCAGCGTCCGGTGCGTTATTTCAACGGCACGCCTTCTCCCGTAAAGCACCCAGAACTGGTGGATATGGTGATTTTTCGGGAAAATTCAGAAGATATCTACGCAGGCATTGAGTGGAAGGCCGGCACACCTGAAGTGAAAAAAGTAATCGAGTTTTTACAGCAGGAAATGGGCGTGAATAAAATCCGTTTCCCGGAAACTTCCGGCATCGGCGTGAAGCCTGTTTCAGCAGAAGGCACCAAGCGCCTGGTGCGTAAGGCTATTCAATATGCCATTGACCAGGATCGTGACTCGGTCACGCTGGTACACAAGGGCAATATCATGAAGTTCACAGAAGGTGCCTTTAAAGAGTGGGGATATGAGCTGGCGAAAGAGGAGTTCGGTGCTAAGGAGATTGACGGTGGGCCATGGTGCAGCTTTAAGAACCCCAATACTGGCAAAGAAATTGTAGTGAAGGATGTAATTGCAGATGCTTTCCTGCAGCAGATTCTACTGCGCCCGGCGGAGTATAGTGTCATCGCCACGCTGAACCTGAACGGAGACTACATTTCTGATGCATTGGCCGCACAGGTTGGTGGCATCGGGATTGCGCCGGGTGCTAACCTGTCAGATACCGTAGCCATGTTTGAAGCCACCCATGGTACAGCGCCTAAATATGCAGGGCAGGATAAGGTCAACCCGGGTTCTCTGATTCTTTCTGCAGAGATGATGCTGCGCCATATGGGGTGGAATGATGCGGCAGATTTGATTATTAAGGGCATGGAAGGTGCCATTCAGTCGAAAACCGTCACCTATGATCTGGCGCGGCTGATGGAAGGTGCCCAAGAAGTGTCATGCTCCGGTTTTGGTGAAGCGGTTATTCAGCATATGGCAGATTAAGCCCAGTCAATGTGCTGAGGAAACCCCGGCCATGCGCCGGGTTTTTTGTATCCGTCAATAAAGCAAGTGAGGTGTATTGAGGGCTTGTATAAGTGTGCTTGACGCCTCATATATAATGGTTGCCATGAGTTGGGATTATAGCTTTTCGGATTCAATCGTCGTTGAAAAGGCACCGAGCAAAGTTAAGCCGCCCAGAAAATGGAAGGTGGTGCTCTACAACGATGATTATACGCCTATGGACTTTGTCGTGCTGGTGTTGATGCGGTTTTTTGGCCACTCTATGGAAAAGGCCGAACAGATCATGTGGCAGGTGCATACGCAGGGTAAAGGGGTCTGCGGCGTATATCCGAAAGAGATTGCGGAGACCAAAATGATGCAGGTCAACCGTTTCAGCCGTGAAAATGGTCATCCTTTATTGTGCCAAATAGAAGTGAATGAATAGGTTATGTTAAGTAAAGACGTACAACGGGTGCTTTCCAATGCATTCAGCCTCGCCCATGAAATGGGGCATGAGTTTGTCACCCTTGAGCATGTGCTGCTGGAGTTGCTGGCATTAGAGGATGTGCAGGATGTGATTTATGCCTGCAGCGTGGATGTGAGAGAGATTGAAGAGAGCCTGGAGCGCTATTTGGCGACTGATCTGGTGCGCCAACCCAGTGATGCGGCTTTAGAGCTACAACCCACCATGGCTGTGCAGCGTGTAATTGAGCGTGCGATCTACACGGTACAGTCCAGCGGCAAACCAGAGGTGGAAGGAGTACACCTGCTGGCTTCCATTTTGACAGAGCAGGATGCATATGCGGTTTATTTTCTGGAAAAGCACGGCGTACACCGCGTGGATGTGCTCAGTTATATTTCCCATGGGGTGACGGCTACTGAACAGGCCATGATTGAAGAAGAGGGCGAGGCGCTGTTTGACAGTGCAGAACAAAACGCATCCGAGGCGGAGAAAGAGCCACAGCCACCTTTGTTGGAGCAAGTGTGCCGGGATCTGAACAAAGAGGCGGAAGCGGGTAAAGTTGATCCTGTCATCGGTCGGGACTGGGAAATTGAGCGCACCTTGGAGATTCTTTCACGCCGCAGAAAGAATAACCCGATTCTTGTCGGTGAGCCGGGTGTGGGGAAAACCGCCATTGCCGAAGGGTTGGCACTGCGCATCGTGCAGGGAAACGTGCCGGAAAAGCTTAAAAACGCCCGAGTTTATGCGCTTGACATGGGGGCGATGCTGGCCGGCACCCGTTACAGGGGTGACTTTGAGCAGCGCTTCAAGCAGGTATTGGAAGCCTTGGCGGCAGAGCCACAGGCGATTTTGTTTATAGATGAAATCCACACCATTGTTGGTGCAGGTGCAGTGCAGGGCGGTGCCATGGATGCCTCCAACCTGATGAAGCCGGCACTGGCGGCAGGCAATCTGCGCTGCATGGGGGCGACCACTTATGAGGAATTCCGCACTATTTTTGAAAAAGACCGTGCGCTGGCACGGCGTTTTCAGAAAATTGACGTAAAAGAGCCGTCAGTGGAAGAGGCCTATCAGATTCTCAAAGGCTTAAAAGACAAGTTCGAAGCGCATCATGGTGTGAAATATACTTTGCCGGCCTTGCGCGCGGCAGCGGAGCTGGCGGCTCGCCACATTCAGGATCGTCACCTGCCGGATAAAGCCATTGATGTGATTGACGAGGTAGGGGCGCGTTTTGCCTTGAAAAGTGGGCGGCAGCGGCGTACACAGGTAGGCGTGGCGGATATTCAGCAGGTGGTGGCCAAAATCGCACGTATTCCGCTGGCGCAAATTACCCAGAAAGAACGGGATAAACTGTCCACCTTGGAGCCGGATTTGAAAAGGGTGATTTTTGGGCAGGATCGCGCCGTAGAGCAGGTAGTGGCCGCTATCAAGCTCGCCCGCTCTGGCTTGAAAGCGCCGGATCGTCCGATCGCCAATTTCCTTTTTGCCGGTCCTACCGGTGTGGGTAAAACGGAGCTGGCACGTCAGTTGGCGTTGCATATGGGGTTGGAACTGATTCGTTTTGACATGTCCGAGTACATGGAGCGGCATACCGTATCCCGTCTGATCGGCGCTCCCCCAGGATATGTGGGCTATGACCAGGGCGGGCAGTTGACGGAAGCTGTGACCAGGCATCCTTACAGTGTGGTACTGCTGGATGAGATCGAAAAAGCGCATCCGGATGTGTTTAATATCCTGTTGCAAGTGATGGACAGCGGCACACTCACGGATAACAACGGACGGAAGATTGATTTCAGAAATGTCATCCTGATTATGACCTCTAATGTGGGTGCGCAGGAGATGGCGCGTGCCAGCATGGGCTTTGTGCAGCAGGACCATACACAGGACTTTGCCGGTGAGCTGAAAAAGGCCTTTACACCGGAGTTCCGCAACCGACTGGATGCGGTGATTCAGTTTGCACCGTTACAGCCGGAGGTCATGGCGCGTGTGGTGGATAAATATCTTCTGCAGCTGGAACAGCAGCTTCAGGAGAAAAAGGTTACTTTAAATGTTACACCGGCAGCCCGGCAGTGGTTGTGTGAGCATGGCTATGACAAGCAGATGGGGGCACGTCCCATGGAGCGGCTGATTCGGGAAAAACTCAAGCAGCCGTTGGCAGAATTATTGCTGTTTGGTGAGCTTAAAGAGGGCGGTCAGGTGGACATTGGGGTGAGTAAAGGAGCATTAACGCTACGCCCCAAAGTGCCTGCTCAAGTATGAGGGAGCGGGTCTCCCTCTTTTTTCAAAATCTGAAATTTTTTAATTGCTTGCTCAGCCCTGCATGCAGGGCTGGAGTATATAGGCTATTGCATGAGCACTTTGGGAGCCAAATGGCTCACAGCTTCCATGCCCAAATCTTTCAGTAGTTGTTCAAGCAGCGGCTGATGTGGCTCTATGACGCGGATTTTTTCAGTTTTGACAATCTCTCGAGCCACATAGCCCGTGTCGCCCAGACCGTCAATCAGCCCCTTTTCCACTGACTCAGGCCCCAGCCATACCATGCCGGTAAAGAGCATGGGATCCTCCTGCAGACGCTCACTACGGCCTGCTTTGACCGCTTGGATAAATTGCTGGTGAGTGCGCTCCAGCACATGCTGGCGAAAATATTCGCGCCCCTGTTCGTTTTTAGGGCCAAATGGGTTGATAAAGGCTTTGTATTCGCCGGCATACATGGAACGGTTTTCGATGCCCAGCTTTTCCATCAGTCCAGTAAAACCAAAGCTGTCCAAACGTACACCGATGGAGCCGACGATGGAGTTTTCATTGGCGAAAATTTTATCTGCCGCCACGGCAACGTAGTAGCAGCCAGAGGCGCACATATCCTGTATCGTGACATATGCAGGTTTGTTGTATTTTTCTTTCAAGCGCTTGATTTCGCTGTTGATCATGGCGGATTGAACAGGTGATCCACCTGGTGAGTTGACCTCTATGATGACGGCTTTTGCCTGCTTGTCTTGGAAAGCGTCACGCAATAGCGGCATGATCGTATTGGCGCTGGCATCACTGTCTGGCATGATGGTGCCACTTAAGCGCACCACGGCAGTATAGGGTTGGTTAGCTGCCAGTTCATCCAGATCACTCAATTCATTAGCGCCTTTGATCATCAATACCGACAAGATGACCAAATAAAGTGCGATGACCATAAACATCAAATTTTTCCAGCGGCGAGAGCTTCGATCCTGTTTAAGCCACTTTTCCAGTGCTTCTACCAGTCGCTGTTCAGTTGTTGGTTCCATTTAACGCTCCTTATATGAAAAAAGCGCCCAAAAGGGGCGCTTTGTTGCGGATAGCTACCGATTTATTTGGAGGCAGTAATGTTGTAGCCGCCATCTACGTAGGTAATCTCTCCAGTAATACCGGAGGCCAGGTCTGAACAGAGGAAGGCTGCGGCATTGCCCACTTCTTCAATGGTGACATTGCGACGAAGTGGGGTGGCTTTGGCAGCCTCTTCCAGCATACTGCGGAAATCTTTAATACCGGAGGCTGCCAGAGTGCGAATGGGGCCTGCGGAAACGGCATTGACTCGGATGCCGTCCTGCCCCAGATCGGCGGCCAGATAGCGCACACAGGCTTCCAGTGAGGCTTTGGCTACACCCATGACGTTGTAATTCGGCACGGCACGCTCAGCACCCAGATAGGAGACGGTGATCAATGCACCATTGCGGCCTTTCAGCATCTCATAACCACCTTTTGCCAGTGCCACAAAGGAGTAGGCGCTGACATCGTGCGCGACCAGAAAGCCTTCACGGGTGGAGGCATCGACAAAGCGACCTTCCAGCTCATTGTGCGGTGCAAAGGCGACGGAATGGACGATGATGTCCAAGCCTTCCGGCCAGTGTTCTTTCAGTTGGGTAAAAACAGCCTCAATTTCTTCATCACTGCGCACATTCAGCGGCAGGACGATATCAGAGCCCAACGACTCGGCGATCTTACGCACACGGGGTTCAAATTTGTCGGCAAAGTCACTTTGGTAGGTAAAAGCCAGCTCAGCACCTTGCTCATGCATTTGTTTGGCAATGCCGTAAGCAATGGATTTGTTGTTGGCGACTCCGACAATCAGAGCGCGCTTACCAGTTAAAAAGCCCATGGTTTTCTCCTTTAAAGAGTGGAAACTTGACTCATTGTAATACAGAGCGGTTATTGTGAGTCAATCCAGTATAAAATGCTGCACATGAAGAGGCTTTGGATCTTGCTGAGTGTTTTTCTAATAGGCTGCCAGCAGCCTTGGAATAATCCCTACCCGGAAGAAGTAACAGCACAGCCGATTGTATTGCGGGCGTTTTCCGCACCGCCGAAACATCTGGATCCGGTGGTTTCCTATAGCTCCAATGAGTGGAGCATTATCAGTCAAATTTACGAACCGCCTTTGCAGTATGCTTATTTAAAGCAGCCTTATGAGCTGGTGCCTTTAACGCTGAAGCAGATGCCGGAGGTACATTATCTGGATGCTGAGGGCAGACGTGTCACGGCAGAAAAAGCTGTCTATTCAGAATATACACTGCGCTTGCGGGAAGATATCTACTATCAGCCGCATCCTGCTTTTATGGATGAATACAGGCAGCTGGCACCAGAGGTGATTGCGACATTAAACAGCCCTTATGCGCTGCACAGTGATGCAAGCCGCTCCCTTCGGGCGGAAGATTATGTGTACGCTATTAAACGCATGGGCGTGCGCGCCTATCAGTCTCCTGTGCTGGATGTGTTGATGCAGTATATTGTGGGGTTGAAAGAGTATAGTAAAAACATCTCGCAAATATATGAAAACTGGAAGAAAACTCATCCTGAAGGCGGTTTTTTTGATTTGCGTGCCTATCCACTTGCCGGAGTGCAGGCAGTGGATGATCACACTGTGGTGATTCGTATTAAAGGGCGCTATCCTCAGTTTCGTTACTGGCTGGCCATGAACTTTTTTGCGCCTATCCCGTGGGAGGTGGATGCTTTTTACAGTCAGCCGGGCATGAAGCAGCGCAATCTGATGCTGGATCAGTGGCCAGTGGGGACAGGTCCCTATATGTTGGTGGAAAATAATCCCAACCTGCGTATGCGCCTGGTACCAAATCCTAATTTTCACGAGGAGCGCTATCCCTGTGAAGCCAGTGCATCGGTGCCGCAAAGGTTGCTTGAAGACTGTGGCAAGCCCTTACCATTAAATGCGGGTATTCTGTACTCGCTGGAAAAAGAAGGGGTGCCTTACTGGAATAAGTTTTTACAAGGATATTATGATGCCTCCGGTGTCTCTTCTGATGCCTTTGATCAGGCAGTGCAGCTTTCTTCTACCGGCGATATAGGGCTGACACCGGCTATGAAGGAGAAGGGGATTCGCTTTTTAGGGGGCGTGCAACCGACTATTATTTATTTCGGTTTCAATATGTTAGACCCAGTGATTGGCACACTGGATGCGCGAAAAAGAAAGCTGCGCCAGGCAATCAGTATTGCGGTGAATATGGAAAACTATATTTCCATTTTTCTGAATGGCCGCGGCGTTGTGGCACAAGGCCCGATCCCACCGGGTGTATTCGGCTATCAGCCTCCTCCAGCAGGCATGAACCCGGTCGTCTATCAACGGCAGGCAGATCAAATGGTGCGCAAGCCCTTGGAGGCTGCAAAACAGTTATTACGTGAGGCGGGCTACCCGGACGGCATTGACCCGGCCACAGGAAAGCCGTTGAAGCTTTATTTTGAGGCGGTGGGCAGCGGACCGGATGACAAGGCGCGTATGGATTGGCTACGCAAACAGTTTGCCCAGCTGGGTATTGACCTGGTCATCCGTGCCACGGATTACAACCGTTTTCAGGAAAAAATGCGCCAGGGTAAGGGGCAAATCTTTATGTGGGGCTGGAATGCAGACTATCCGGATCCGGAAAATTTCCTGTTTCTGCTCTATGGCGGTAATGCGGTGACACCTACAGGCGGCAGTGGGGTGAACTATGCGAACTACCAGAACCCGGAATTTGACCGCCTGTTTGAGAAAATGCAGCGTATGCCGGATGGGGAGGCGCGCTTGAGAGTGATTGAGAAAATGATCCGTATTGTGCAGCAGGATGCCCCTTGGATATTCGGTTTTTATCCCAAGGGGCTGGCGTTATATCACCGCTGGTATCACAACGCCTGGCCCAATATGATGGCGAATAATACGGCCAAATATCTGCGTGTGGATGCACAGGCACGGATGGCGGCGCAGCAGGCGTGGAACCCACCTGCTTACTGGGCGTTGTGGCTGCTGCTGATGAGCGCGGTGGGTCTGGGAGTGTTTGCCGTAAGTTTATATCGTCAACGCCAGAGAAGGCGGGTCGTGCGATGCTGAATTATCTGTTACGACGGCTCCTGTATGCGATTCCTATTTTGATCGGGGTGAATCTGATTACCTTTGCCCTGTTTTTCATGGTGAATACACCGGATGATATGGCGCGTATTCACCTGGGCGCTAAGCAGACCACGCCTGAAATGATTGAAGCCTGGAAAGCTTCGCACGGCTATGATAAGCCGCTGTTCTGGAATACTCATGCTACAGGCGTACAGGCGTTAACGGATACGCTTTTTTATCAGGAGAGCGTGAAGCTCTTTACCTTTGATTTCGGCCTGTCTGACAGCGGGCGGGATATCGTATCTGACATCAAACAGCGCATGTGGCCTTCACTGGCACTGGCTGTGCCGACTTTTGTGCTGGGATTGTGGGTGAATATTACGCTGGCGTTGGCAGTTGTGCTGTTTCGCTATTCGGCTGTGGATCGCGCAGCTTTGGTTGCGGCCGTGCTGCTGATGTCTGTATCAGGCCTGTTTTACATTATCGGTGGGCAGGTGCTGGTCAGCAAGGTTTTACATTTGACTCCCATTTCCGGTTATCAGCCGGGCGCGGATGCATGGCGGTTTTTGATCCTGCCAGTGCTGATCGGCGTGTTTTCAGGGATTGGCAGCGGTCTGCGCTGGTACCGCACCCTGTTTTTGGAGGAGGTGAATAAAGACTATGTGCGCACCGCACGTGCCAAAGGTCTCAGTGAGTGGGCGGTGATGCGTCGGCATGTTTTCAGAAATGGCTTGCTGCCTATTCTCACTGGGGTCGTTGTGGTGATTCCAACGCTGTTTATGGGCTCGTTGGTTATGGAAAGCTTTTTTGGTATTCCGGGGTTGGGAAGTTACACCATTGAGGCCATTCAGGGGCAGGACTTCGCGATTGTGAAGGCCATGGTGTTTCTGGGAGCAGTGCTCTATATTCTGGGGTTGATGTTAACGGACATCGCCTATGCCTGGGCGGATCCACGGGTGAGGTTTAAATGAGCCTGGTCATACTGTGGACCGATGCATTGATTTGGTTGCTGGCGGGCATGCTGGTGCTATGGGGGCATGTGGCTGTGCAGGATCGCATGAACCGTCAGCGCTGGCAACAGGTCTTTGCAAGTCCTATTGCGCTGGTCAGTGCTTTGGTGCTGCTGGCTTATGTGGCCGTGGCGCTGTTGGATTCTATTCATTTCCGTCTGGAAAGTGGGCAGCTGCGCAGTGTGCTGGATATGCTTTTTATCCATTTGCTTGAAAATACGGAGCGCACCTATTCAGCCCCTTTTGCTACCCATGAATATGTCAAATCTGTTATTGAGCAAAATGGTCAAGTGGTGCAGACTTACCTGCCCTTGGTGCATGTACAGCCTGAACAGCTCTGGCCGGATATTTTTAAAGGTCTGGCGTTAGGCGGAGTACTGACAGCTTTGCTCTGGTTGCTGGTCAAAGGGGTCTCCCACTTTTTTGCAAATTCGATTTTTGCGCTTGCGGATAAAAAGCTTCTTTGGCGCACAATTTGGCTGATTTTGACAGTTTTCAGCCTTTTATGGGCGCTCAGCCAGCATTTTCATGTGTTTGGCACGGATAAGGTGGGTAATGATGTACTCTATCAGGCGCTTAAGTCTATTCGTACAGGAGTGCTGATCGGTACACTGACGACTTTGCTGATGCTGCCGTTTGCGATCGCGCTGGGGGTGATGGCTGGGTACTTTAAAGGTAAGGTGGATGATGTCATCCAGTATCTTTACACCACTTTGAATGCGATCCCGGGCGTGTTGCTGATTGCCGCTGCCGTTCTGGTTATGCAGGGAATGCTGGAAACCCATCCGGAATGGTTCGGCACGCTGGAGGAGCGGGCGGATCTGCGCTTGCTGTTTCTGACGTTGATTTTGGGCTTGACCAGCTGGACGGGGCTGTGTCGCTTATTACGCGCTGAAACGTTAAAGCTTTCTCAGTTGGAGTATGTAACCGCTGCCCGTGCGTTAGGTGCCGGGCATGGGCGTATTTTGTTCCGCCATATTACGCCTAATTTGATGCATTTGGTATTGATTGCCATTGTTTTGGATTTCAGTGCGCTGGTGCTGGCAGAGGCGGTGCTGAGCTATGTAGGAGTGGGGGTAGATCCGACGATGAACAGCTGGGGCAATATGATTAACGCCGCACGTTTGGAGATGGCTCGGGAGCCGATGGTATGGTGGTCGCTTGCGGCAGCTTTTGTCTTTATGTCAACACTGGTGCTGGCTGCTAATTTGCTGTCAGACCGTATTCAACAAGTATTTAATCCACGGAATGGCTGATGCAGACTGTACTGGACGTTCAAGCGCTTAGCGTACGCACCCGTAAGGGAGAAGACATCCTTAACGGTGTTTCGTTTCAGTTGAAAAAGGGAGAAGTGTTCGCGCTGGTGGGAGAAAGCGGATCGGGTAAATCCATGACAGCGCTGGCGCTGATGCGGCTTTTGCCCGAAGCCTTATGTGTTCAGGGGGGGCGGGTGCTGCTTGGGCAGGAGGATTTATTGCAGTTGCCCGAGGCGCAGATGCAGCAGGTGCGTGGGCGCCGCATAGCCATGATTTTTCAAGAGCCTATGAGTGCATTGAATCCTGTCATGCGGGTTGGGGAGCAGATTGCAGAAGTATTGCGGCTTCATCTTGGGCTACGGGGTAAGCAGCTGGTGAAACGTGTGGCGGCACTGCTGAAAGAAGTGGAAATTCCTGATCCGGAAAAGCGGATGCACTGGTACCCGCATCAGTTTTCCGGCGGACAGAAGCAGCGGGTGATGATTGCCATGGCACTGGCTTGTGAGCCGGAAATACTCATTGCGGATGAGCCTACCACAGCGTTGGATGTTTCCATTCAGGCACAGATTCTGCGGCTTTTGAAAACACTGCAACAGAAACACGCCATGAGTGTGCTGTTCATTACCCATGATATGGGGGTTGTGGCGGAAATTGCGGATCGAGTTGGTGTGATGTATCAGGGAGAGCTGGTGGAAACCGCGCCGGTTAAGCATTTTTTAACGACCCCGCAGCACCCTTATACGCAGCGTTTACTCCATAATGCTTTGCCGGTACGTGTTGAAAAGCCTCAGCCTGAAAAGCGAGCCTTGCTGGCCGTAGAAAACCTGAAAGTTTGGTTTCCCGTCAAAAAAAAGTTGTTTCGGCGTACGGTAGAGCATACCCGTGCAGTGGATGGAGTGGATTTTAAGATTTACCCTGCGGAAACCCTGGCTCTGGTAGGAGAGTCCGGCTCTGGCAAGAGCACACTGGGCATGGCTTTGCTCAGGCTGCTACCGGTCACAGCAGGTAGCATTATCTACGATCAGACAGATCTGGCAAAATTAAATGAAAAGCAAATGCGTGCCTACCGTAAAGATATTCAGGTGATTTTTCAGGATCCTTACGCTGCACTTAACCCCCGTATGACTGTCGGTGAGAGTATACGAGAAGGGATGGTCACGCTTAAAGTCGGGCCGCAGGAAAAGCAGGCGCAGCTGGCGCGCGTAGCACAGCTGCTGGAAAAGGTGGGGCTTAAGGCTGAACATATGCACCGCTATCCCCATGAGTTTTCTGGTGGACAGCGTCAGCGTATCGGTATTGCGCGGGCACTGGCAGTGGAGCCCAAGCTGATTGTGTGCGATGAGATTACCAGTGCGCTGGATGTCAGTGTGCGCGCGCAGATTCTGGACTTGCTGAACCAGCTTCAATCGGAAGCGGGCGTCAGTTATCTGTTTATTACGCACGATCTTTCCATTTTGCCGCGTATTGCGCACCGCGTTGCCGTCATGGAACGGGGACGGATTGTGGAGCAGGGCGCTGTTCAGCAGGTGCTGACGGCACCTGAGCATGCTTATACGCAGAAGCTCCTGCGCGCAGCGCCTCAGCTTGTTACAGACGCGCTTCAACACTTATATGCTAACTAAAACACTCTTTTTATGTGTAAACCAGTTGTGCTTTAAGTGTATACACAGTTTTCATTTGTTGTTTAAGGTTTATATTAGTGATTGGTTTAAGTTAATGAAACTTAAGCAATAAGGTTATGTTGGCTTGCCTTGTGTTAGGTTGAGTAATGCTAACTTGATTATTTTTCAAAGCAAATAGAGGAGCGCCTTATGGCCATTGAAACCTTCTACGAAGTCATGCGGCGTCAGGGGATTACCCGTCGCAGCTTTCTGAAGTACTGCTCATTGACAGCCGCTGCCCTGGGACTGGGGCCAGCCTATGCCAACAAAATCGCCCATGCCATGGAAACCAAGCCTCGTATCCCCGTGATCTGGCTGCATGGCTTGGAGTGTACCTGTTGTTCAGAGTCCTTCATCCGTTCTGCGCACCCATTGGTCAAAGATGTGGTGCTGTCGATGATCTCTCTTGATTATAACGATGTCTTGATGGCATCTGCAGGGCATCAGGCAGAAGCGATCTTGGAAGAGGTAAAAGAAAAGTATAAAGGCAACTACATTCTTGCCGTAGAAGGTAACCCACCTCTGAATGAAGACGGCATGTACTGTATCGTAGGCGGTAAGCCATTTACCCATCAGCTGGAAATGATGGCAGAAGATGCAAAAGCCATTATCTCCTGGGGTTCCTGTGCTGCATGGGGTTGTGTGCAGGCAGCCAAGCCGAATCCAACACAGGCAGTGCCTGTGCATAAGTTCCTGGGCTCAGGTTACGATAAGCCTATTATCAAAGTGCCGGGCTGCCCGCCGATTGCAGAGGTTATGACGGCAGTCATCACCTATATGCTCACCTTTGATCGTGTGCCGGAGCTGGACAACCAGGGTCGTCCGAAGATGTTCTACTCTCAGCGTATTCACGACAAGTGCTACCGTCGTCCTCACTTCGATGCAGGTCAGTTTGTTGAGAAGTTCGACGATGAAGGTGCGCGCAAAGGTTACTGCTTGTATAAAGTAGGTTGTAAGGGGCCAACTTCCTATAACGCCTGCTCTACCATTCGCTGGAACGAAGGGGTCTCTTTCCCGATTCAGGCAGGTCATGGCTGTATCGGCTGCTCTGAAGATGGCTTCTGGGATAAGGATTCATTCTATGGCCGCGATGCGGAACTGAATGCGTTTGGCATTGAAGCAAATGCTGATAAGATTGGTAAGACTGCAGCAGGTGTTGTAGGTGCAGCCATTGCGGCGCACGCTGCTGCAAGTGCAATTAAAGCTGCTGCAAAGAAGGGAGATGAATAATGGCTGTCACAAAAACAGCAAACAACTTTGAGCTTGATAATTCCGGCCGCCGCGTAGTGGTGGATCCGGTTACCCGTATTGAAGGCCACATGCGCTGCGAAGTGAATGTGGATGAAAACAACGTTATCCGCAATGCCGTCTCTACCGGTACCATGTGGCGTGGCTTGGAAGTGATTCTGAAAGGGCGTGACCCGCGTGATGCCTGGGCGTTCGTGGAGCGTATCTGTGGTGTATGTACCGGTTGTCACGCATTGGCTTCTGTGTGTGCTGTAGAAGATGCGCTGGGGATTGAAATTCCTTATAACGCCTTTTTGATTCGTGAAATGATGGCAAGAACGCTACAAATTCACGATCACGTTGTGCATTTCTATCATCTGCACGCATTGGATTGGGTAAATCCAATCAATGCGTTGAAAGCGGATCCGGTAGCGACTTCTGAGTTGCAGAAAGCGGTTTCTCCGCGTCATGCGAAATCCAGCCCGGGCTATTTCAAAGACATTCAGACTCGTATCAAGAAGTTTGTGGAAAGCGGGCAGTTGGGAATCTTCAAAAACGGATACTGGGACAACCCTGCCTATAAACTACCGCCCGAAGCTGACCTGATGGCGGTTACCCACTATCTTGAAGCGCTGGACTTCCAGAAAGAAGTGGTCAAGATCCACACGGTTTTTGGCGGTAGGAACCCGCATCCAAACTATCTGGTAGGTGGTATGCCTTGTGCCATTAATATGGATGATGACATGTCTGCTGGTGCACCACTGAATATGGAGCGCCTGAACTTTGTGCTGGCGCGTATTCAGGAAGCGCAGGAGTTCGTGAAGAACGTTTACCTGCCGGATGTGATTGCCATTGCCAGTCTGTATAAAGACTGGATGTATGGTGGCGGTATTGCCGGTCAGGCGGTCATGGATTACGGTGCTTATCCGCTGGCACCGGGTGATAAATCTACCGATCAGTTGCCCGGCGGTGCCATCATTAACGGCAACTGGAACGAAGTGCATCCGGTTGATCCGCGCGATCCTGAACAAATTCAGGAGTTTGTGGCACACAGCTGGTACAGCTATCCGGATGAAACCAAAGGCCTGCACCCATGGGATGGTATCACTGATCCTAACTTTGACCTGGGTAATGCCAAAGGTACCAAAACTCATATTGAAGCAGTGGATGAAAATGCCAAGTACTCCTGGATCAAATCTCCACGCTGGCGCGGTCATGCTGTGGAAGTGGGCCCATTGGCACGCTACATTCTGGGCTACGTTCAGGGTGTGGAATACATTAAAGAGCAGTTGGATTCTTCTCTGGCACGCTTTAACCAGCTGGCCGGTACGGATATTACCGACCTGAAGAAGTTCCTGCCGTCCACAATCGGTCGTACTTTGGCGCGTGCGCTGGAGGCCGAGCACTGTGCAGACATGATGCATGACGACTGGCAGCGCCTGATTAAAAACATCAAAAACGGCGATCTGGCCACTGCCAACATGGATAAGTGGGATCCAAGCACCTGGCCGAAAGAAGCCAAGGGTGTGGGATTGGTGGCAGCACCCCGTGGTTCACTGGGTCACTGGATCGTTATCAAAGACGGTAAGATCGAAAACTATCAGGCGGTTGTGCCGTCCACTTGGAACGGTTCACCACGTGACCCAATGGGCAATATCGGCGCATATGAAGCCTCTTTGCTTAACACGCCGATGGAGCGTCCTGACGAGCCGGTTGAAATTCTGCGCACACTGCACAGCTTCGACCCATGTCTGGCATGTTCCACACACGTGATGAGTGAAGACGGTGAAGACCTGGCCAAGGTTACCGTTCGATAATGCCAAGTGCCCCGCAATTTTGCGGGGTCTTCAGAGAGGAGTTGCGTTATGAGTGGCGCTATTACGGAAAATAAAGTCTATGTCTATGAGGCGCCTGTTCGTCTATGGCACTGGGTGAATGCGATTGCAATCACCGTGTTAGGCGTGACAGGATATTTTATCGCCTATCCTTTGCCCAGCTTGAGTGGTGAGGCATCCGACTATTATCTGATGGGTTGGATTCGCTATCTTCACTTTATCGCAGGTTATATTTTTGCGATTGGGCTGGTAGGGCGGCTTTACTGGGCTTTGGTGGGTAACCATCATGCTCGTGAGCTGTTTATTGTTCCACTTTGGAAAAAAGAGTGGTGGGAAGGTTTTATCGATGAGCTGAAATGGTATGCCTTCCTGAAAAAAGAGCCCGGCAAGCATGAGGGTCATAATCCCATGGCGCAGTTTGCCATGTTCTTCATGTTCGTGTTGGGCAGCTTTTTGATGCTGGTTACCGGCTTTGCACTTTACGGTGAAGGGACAGGACCGGATAGCTGGGCCTATGAAGTGTTTACAACCTGGGTGATCCCATTGTTTGGGCAGAGCCTGGATGTGCACTACTGGCATCGTGCCGGCTTCTGGTTGCTGGTGATTTTTGTGATGGCACATGTTTATGTAGCGATTCGCGAAGATATCATGTCGCGTCAGTCCATGGTCAGCACCATGATCAGCGGATGGCGCTTTTTCAAAGATGACCGTAAAGACTAAATAGAATTAAGTTAAGGAGATAAGTGTATGAATCTGAAAAAACTTTTTGCAGTGGCACTGGCACTGGTTGCACCTGCAGCTGCTTTTGCGCACCCAGGTCATGATACGGGGTTGGTGGCAGGCTTGGCACACCCTTTGACAGGGTTTGACCATCTGTTGGCCATGCTGGCAATCGGTATGGTTGCCGCACAAATGAAAGGCCGTGCCGTATGGGCAATGCCTGCTACCTTCGTGGCAGCATTGGCACTGGGCGGTGTGGCTGGTGTTGCCGGGCTGGCTTTTGGCCCGGTAGAAACCATTGTGGCACTGTCAGTTGTTGCCCTGGGTGTGATGGTGGCACTGCGTATTAAGCCGATGATGCTGGTGGGTGTTGCGATGGCGGCAGGCTTTGGTCTGTTCCATGGTTTTGCTCACGGTATGGAAGCAGGCATGGCACCGTCCATGTTCATGCTGGGCATGGTAGCTGCTTCTGCAGCGCTGCATGCTGCAGGTATTTATCTGGTTAAACGTGGCCAGGGTGTGTGGGGTGCTCGTCTCAGCAAAGTGGCAGGTTCTGCAATGGCTGTGGCCGGCGGTGCTTTTCTGCTGGGATAAGCCATTCCATTCACAAAAACTACGTTCGTAGAGTTGCTCCTTGGTTGACCCCGCCTGTTGGCGGGGTTTTTTATTGCCTGCTGTTATTTGATTTATTTGTGCTCGATAAGTAAATCTAATTTGCGCTGTTGGTATGATGTGTATACCATGTTTTCAAATTGTTCAGGAAGTGATAACTATGAAAACACTTGTGTTGGGAATCGGCAATCTTTTATGGGCAGATGAAGGGTTTGGCGTGCGTTGTGTGGAAGCGATGTCCAAACGTTATCGCTTTGATGATAGTGTAGAGCTGATGGATGGTGGAACGCAAGGGATTTATCTGGTTCACCATGTAGAGGAAGCGGATAACCTGATTGTATTTGATGCGGTGGATTACGGGCTTGAGCCAGGTACAATCAAAGTGGTGGAAGGAGATGATGTGCCCAAATTTATGGGTGCCAAAAAAGTCAGTCTGCATCAGACTGGCTTTCAAGAAGTGCTGGCTACGGCGTTGCTGAAAGGAAACTATCCTGAACGGCTGGTGCTTATCGGGGTACAGCCGGAAGAAATTGAAGATTATGGTGGCAGCTTACGCCCGGTCGTCAAAGCGCAAATTCAGCCCTGTATTGATATTGCGTTGGAATATCTTAAGCAGTGGGGGATTGAGCCTATTGAGACAGGCGAGATTGATGAAGATCTGATCGGCAGTGAGGCCTTATCCATAGAGCGTTACGAAGCTGAGCAACCTGAGGATAAGGCAATATGGGAGAAAGGAGATCCTCGTGTGCTGAAAGATCAGAATGTACGTTTCGATCCTAAACCTGAGTTATTGCGTGTTGGGATGAGTGTCTGTCTTCATCAGCAGAGGGTGAAGTAAAAATGTGTATCGGCGTGCCCATGCGGGTAGAAAAAATTGACGGGCTTAAAGCCTGGTGCGTGAATGAACATGAGCAGGTAGAGGAGTGGGCGGATCTGGCGCTTTTAGAAACACTGCCCGAGGTTGGAGACTGGGTGGTGGTTTTTATGGGTGCGGCCAGGGAAGTGGTGGCACCTGATCGGCTGCAAGCGCTGTTGGATGCACGAGCCGCCATGCATGCCGCACTGTCTGGTGGCAATGTGGATGCGTATTTTGCGGATCTGGTGGATCGGGAGCCGCCTTTGCCGCCTCATCTGCAGGCCATGGTTAACAAACAATAATAAAAAGGAAATCAATAGATGCATGAGTTGATTGAATCAGTCGTTCAACGGGCGGGCTACCCTGTATTGAACGAAGATAACTTCGATGACTGGGCGCAGCGGCCGGGTTGGAAAATGGTATTTTTTGGCGGAGATCCAAAACGCTATCCGGAAGCGCTGGATGTCATTGTGATTCTGCCAGAGCTACAGAAAAGCTTTCCGCAGTTTGAGGTGGGCGTTGTGAGCGACACTGATGAGCGTAAGCTTTCTAAAAAATACGGTTTTACTTTATGGCCCACACTGGTCTTCTTAAAAGACGGGCAGTATGTGGATATGATTTCCAGAGTACAGAACTGGGATGAGTATTTGAACCAGATTCAGATTATTCTCAACAAGGAACCCACTCGCCCGCCCACCATTGGCATTCCAGTCGCCACGCAATAACCCGTACAGATAATTGGAGGAACCTATGAGCGCACAGCAGTTTAAAGACCTGGGCATTCCCGTCACCCTGGTGGGGCCGGGCACGCAACCTGAATCGGAAGATGGCATGGTGTTGGACTACATGCCCATGCCTAAAGAGATGTATACCTACGAACAGCCAACCCTGTTTGATGAAACCATTAAAAATTACCCGGCTGCAGAAGCCATCCTGTCCCAGCTGAAAGAAACTCTGCGTACTTTTGACTGGGAAGATGACAAAACTGAAGTCATTTCTCTGGAAGGCATCGATAAGGAAACGTTGCGCTTTCTGATGCGTCTGCTGGGGGAGGGAGAGGTTAGCATGGTAATAAACGCTCCCGTACGTTATGAGATTCAGGAAAGTGTATTGGCCAGTGTCTGGTTGGTGCGCCAGCGCCTGAGTGACGGCAGTCATTATGAAATCCATGTGGGTGCGCTGCCGCAACCGGTCTGGACGCACACTTTTGAAAATGCGGCAGAGGGCGTGCGCCATGAGTTTGAAACCCTGCCGGAGGGTGTCATGAATGCGCCCCCGATTCTGGTGGAGCTGGACGAAAAAGCCAAAACCTGGCAGCCCGAAGAAGGCGCACACATTATCAACCTTTCTCTGCTGCCGCAGACACCGGAAGATTTACTGTTTTTGGGTGAGCATTTGGGCGGTGGGCCTACGGAGGCCATGAGCCGCGGCTACGGTACTGTGCGAATGCTGGCAACAGGGCTGAAAAACACCTGGTGGGTGCGTTATTACAACTCAGATGACAAACTGATTCTGGACACTATTGAAGTCACTCGCGCACCGGCGGTCATGATGACGGCACGAGAAGATCTGGAAGATGCACTGGTGCGTTTGGAAGAAATTATCGAGGCGGTTAGCGTATGAGCGGGTTTGAAGGTAGTTATCTTGGGGATGACAGCAAGCTTGCAGACGATACCAAGCTGGAGTGCAAAATCTGCTGGTATGTCTATGATCCGGCAGAAGGCGATCCGGTATGGCAAATCCCGCCCGGCACGCCCTTTAAAGATTTGCCGGATCACTGGCGTTGCCCGCAGTGTGACGGGGACAAAGAACAGTTTATGGTGATTCATGACTGAGCTTCATCACAGCCTGCTGCAGTCGTTGGCACAAATCAAGCAGCACTATCTGCAGGTGGATGAAAAAATGCAAGGTTTGCCATTGTATCATCCTGGGCTGGAGGTTGAGGTTACGCCTTATGGGCTGATCAGCTTTGATGCACAAGGGCTGCAAGGACAAGGATTGCTGGCGGGTGTGGTGACACCCTGGTGTATCAATGCCCTGTTGTTGCCGCTGGTCTGGCCTTTGAACTGGCCATATCGAACAGGTGCTGAAATTACGTTGCAATTGCCGGCAGACACTTATGTCATGCTGTTGAACGAGCAAGGCTTTCTAAGTCTGTCACTGTTTTCGGAAACCCGTCAGTTGGAAGATCAAGAGGCGGCACAGGTATTTCTGAAAACCGCTCTGCAGCTGTTGGCAACAGCGCCCGAACCTGTACCCGAAAAGGCCTCCTCGAATACGCCCAAGCCCCTGGAGCAACAGCTGGAAGAAACAGCGGCAACGCTGGATCGTGTATTGCACAAGCCAGTTTCCAGGCGGAACCTGTTTGGGAGGGGAGGATGAACTTGGCCGGGCAGGTCATCATTACACTGCCTGATCGGGTGCAGGTGAAGCGACCCATGCCGGCAGATAAACTCTTTGCCGACAAACCAGCAGCGCAGGTGCGGCAAATGCTACCACTGCTCTACAGCCTGTGTGCACAGGCACAATCCGCCGCCGCACAGATGGCCTTAACAGACCAGCCGCCGGAGCAGGCGACTTTGCGCCAGGTAGCGATAGAGGCGATGCGGGAGCATATTTTGTTTTTGCAAACCCTGTTTCCCGCTCTGCAGTCTTTTATACGCGGCATTGCCCACTGGCATAAACAGGATGAAACCACTCAACAGGCACAGACTCAACGGGTCATCGAGGTATTACAGCTGGAAGCAGGGGATCTCCTCCAAATTTTGCAAACGGCAAAAAATGCATTGCAAAAAAACGGGCAAAAATGGCCCAAATCTGCCGTAAATGGCTTAAACAGCCACTTTGCAACGGATTTTAGCGCTGAAACATTTGAAAATATGAGGCGCTCATCAGCATGGTGCGCGCAGCCGGTGCTGAATGGCCGCGCACAGGAAAACAGCTACTACACTCGAGGCTTGCGAGTGCATGGTTTTGTGGCCGATGCAGCCGGGCGTGTGGCCGCGCGCCTGTGGGATGTATACCAGTGGTTTCTTGTCGTTATGGGCAGGCAGCCTCAATTTCCGTTGTGGGGTATGGCACAGCAGGATGGCTGGGGCTTCGGCTGGATCGAGACGGCTAGAGGGCGGCTTTATCATGCCGCTCTGCTGGAAGGTGAGCAGATTAAGACCTATCGTATTTGCGCTCCGACGGAGTGGAACTTTCATCCCGAGGGTGTGCTGGCGCAGTGGCTGGCGATTGAGCGCGCGGATGATATGGTATTGGCACAGAATATGGCGCAGCTGATAGACCCTTGTGTGGCGGTGGAGATAGAGCATGCATGAAATGAGTATTTGTGAAGGGATTGTGCAGACCCTGGAAGATGCCGCCAAGGCGCAGAATTTCACCCGGGTACGCACCGTCTGGTTGGAAATCGGTGATTTGGCCGGAGTGGAAATCCCCGCTCTGGAATTCGGCTGGGAAGTGGTCAGCCGCCATACGCTGGCAGAAGGTGCCAAACTGGAGATTATTCCCGTGCCCGCACAGGCATACTGCCTGGGGTGCGCCAACACCGTGCCCATTAAGCAGCGCTATGATGCCTGCCCCGAGTGTGGCAGCTATCATCTTCAGGTGGTTGCGGGTGAAGAACTCAGAATTAAAGAACTGGAAGTAGATTAGGAGATAAAACAATGTGCACAGTATGTGGTTGCGGAGAAGGCGAAGTCAGTATTGAAGGGGGACACCACCATCATCATAATCACGGTCATGGGCATCACCATCATGATCACACCCATGATCATGCGCCTGCGAAAGAAGGGCAGGATCTTCACTATGGCAAAGGCCCCGCCCATGCCCATGCGCCCGGTTTGAGCCAAGGGCGTATGGTGCAGATTGAGCAGGACATTCTGGCTAAAAATAACGAATATGCTGCGCAAAACCGTCACCGCTTTGCCCACGGGCACCAGTTGGTGTTGAATTTGGTCTCTTCTCCTGGCTCGGGTAAAACCACACTGCTGACAGAAACCTTGAAGCGTCTGAAAGATGAGTTGCCCCTGGCGGTGATTGAGGGTGACCAGCAGACCACTCACGATGCGGATCGCATCCGTGCCACGGGTGTCAATGCCATTCAGGTGAATACGGGGAAAGGGTGCCACTTGGATGCGCATATGGTGGGGCATGCGGTGGATCATTTGAAGCTACCGCGGTTTGCCGTTCTGTTCGTGGAAAATGTGGGCAATCTGGTCTGCCCGGCAGGCTTTGACCTGGGAGAAGATGCTAAAGTCGCTATTCTCTCCGTGACAGAAGGGGAAGATAAGCCTTTGAAGTACCCTGATATGTTTGCCGCAAGCAAGCTGATGCTGATTAACAAGGTGGATCTGCTGCCGCATCTGCAGTTCGATGTTGACCAGGCTATCGACTATGCCCGCAGAGTGAATCCGGAGATTGAAGTCATTCAGGTTTCCGCCACCTCTGGAGAGGGCATGGAAATCTGGCTGGACTGGATCAAACAGCAGCGCCGCGCCAAGCTGGAGCGTGCACGGGCAGGCTATGCCCGGGAGCTGGAAGAGATCGAGGCTGCTTTAAAGCAATAACGGAGCGCTTATGCACAACCCCCTGATGGCAGATAATCTGGCGGCACAAAAAGGTGCTGTGCTGGTGGTGGGTGATGAGCCCCGTGCCGTGGAGGCCATGGAGCGTGTGCTGAAATTTCAGTTTCAGGTTTTTACTGCCACCAGTGCGGCTGAAGCGGAAGAGATTCTGCGCTATGAGTTTATTCAGGTTATTGTCTGTGACCACCGCATGCCGGATGAAACAGGGGTAGATTTTCTCGGGCGGATACGTGAGCAGTGGCCGGATGTCATCCGTATTCTTATTTCCGCCTATTCTGACATGGAAGACACCATCCGCAGCATCAATAAGGCGGGGATTTATCAATATATTTCCAAGCCATGGGAACCTGATCAGCTTATCCTTACGGTGAGAAACACTGTTGAGCTATTCAACCTCAATCGCCAGAACCGTCTGATGGCGGTAGAGCTGAAGCTGACACCGGACACCGCACGCAAAACGGTGCACAAAAAGGCTCAGCAGCTCAAACAGCAGTATCGCTTTGATGAGATTATCCGCACACCGGGCGGTGAGCTGGATAAGGTGCTGAACAGGGTGCGCCAGATTGCACCGTTTGATATTTCCGTGCTGATTCACGGGCCTTCCGGCTCAGGTAAGGAGCTGGTGGCGCGTGCCATTCATTACGCCTCCAACCGTGCGGACAAGCCTTTCGTGGCGCAAAACTGTGCCGCTTTGCCGGATGACCTGCTGGAATCAGAGCTGTTCGGCTATAAGAAAGGTGCCTTTACAGGCGCTTATCAGGATCATGAAGGCCTGTTTGAGCAGGCCAATGGCGGCACACTGTTTCTGGATGAGGTAGGGGATCTTTCCCCTGCTTTTCAGGTCAAGTTGTTAAGGGTATTGCAAGAGGGCGAAATCCGTCCACTGGGGCATGCTCGGGCACGTCCGGTGGATGTGCGCATTATTGCCGCCACCCACCACAACCTGGATGAGCTGGTGGCCTCCGGGCGTTTTCGGGAAGATCTTTACTATCGTCTGGCCGGCTTTATTCTGCAACTGCCGCCTTTGAAAGCACGGAGGGAAGATATTCCTCTACTGGTGGAGCATATGCTGACGCAACTGTGTCAGCAGTATGACAGAAAAAACTGCGGGATCAGCGAAGAAGCCATGGAAGCCTTGGTCAATTATTACTGGCCCGGCAATATCCGTGAGCTGCAGAACGAAGTGGGGCGCATGTTTGTCATGACGCCTGAAGGCCAGCCGCTGCAGGCGGAGTTTCTTTCGCCCCGTGTGCTGAAGGGGCTGCCGGAGGATACGGAAAAAGGCCTGGCCTGGATTGATGGATTGACAGGCTCTTTGAAAGAACGGGTGGAAGCCTATGAAAAACGGGTAATTAAAGAAGCCCTGCTACGCCACCACTGGAATAAAACTCGTGTTGCGGAAGAGCTGGGACTGTCCCGTGTCGGGCTGCATAAGAAAATTGAGCGCTATGGGTTGGAAAAACCTGCGCAAAAAGCTGTTTAAAACAAGATGGTAAATAAATATGTGTTTGGGTGTGCCGGCAAAAGTCATTGAAATCAGAGATCCACAAACTCATACCGCACTGGTAGATATCGGCGGTGTGCGCCGAGAAGTGGATGTGGCCTGTGTGGTGGATGCTGAACAGGGCACGGAGGCACTTGTTGGTGAGTGGGTGCTGGTGCATGTGGGATTTGCCATGAGCATTATCGACCAGGAAGAAGCAGAGCGTACTCTGGCGATTCTTGAGGAGCTTGGAGAGGTGCAGGAGGCGCTGGACGATATCCGTGAAACCGAAAAAATGCTGGGAGCCAACACATGAGTGATGACATTCTCTCCTCGCTCTATCCGTTTGCGGAGGGCAATAAATCCGTGCCGGAAGTGACAGATGCCGATCTGAGTGCTTCCATTGAGCAGAAAGTGGCCGAAAGTGTAGATGCCAAGCAGCGTTTTTTCAGTGAGCAACAGGCAGATTTTATTGCCGCTGCCCGCCTGATGGCGCAGGTTTACGAAAATAAAGGGCAGATGTTTACCATGGGAAACGGTGGCTCCAACTGTGATGCCAGCCACCTGGCATTAGAGTTTCTCCATCCGGTGACCGCAGGTCGTCCCGCCTTGCCGGCTCTGAACTTGGGATGTGATGTTACCACTATTACTGCCACCAGCAATGACCTGGGTTTTGACAATGCCTATGTGCGTCAGTTGATCGCCTATGCCCGCGAAGGGGATCTGCTGGTAGGGTTTTCCACCTCTGGGCATTCCGGTAACCTCATGCGTGCTTTTGAAAAAGCCAAAGAGCTGGGGCTACATACGCTGGGGTTTGCCGGTATGGACGGTGGCGAGATGGCACGCTCTGAGGCAGTGGATATCTGTCTGGTCGTCCCCACCAACAGCGTGCACCGGGTACAGGAGTGTCATTTGAACGCTTACCACATTCTCTGGGATCTGGTGCACACCCTCTTGGCCAATGCGCGCGAACGTAAAGTGAAATAAGGAGCAGATATGGACATCGTAAAAGGTTTCAGAGATGGTGAGCAGGCACAGAAAATTGCCCGCGCCATTGGCGAGCTGGTCAAACAGGTACCCGACAGCCACAAACGTCCTTTGCAGTTTATGGAGGTATGTGGCGGGCACACCCATTCCATTTTTCGTTATGGCCTGAACCAACTGATGCCGGAAGAGATTGAATTTGTGCACGGCCCCGGCTGCCCGGTATGCGTGTTGCCCGTGGGTGTAGTGGATGATTGCATCAGCATGGCGGAGCGGGAGAATGTCATCTTCACCACCTTTGGGGATGCCATGCGCGTGCCCGGTTCGCAGAAATCTCTGCTGCAGGCTAAGGCAGACGGTGCCGATGTACGCATGGTCTATTCTCCGTTGGATGCTTTGAAGCTGGCACAGCAATATCCGGACAAGGAATTCGTATTTTTCGGGCTGGGGTTTGAAACCACCATGCCTTCTACAGCGCTGACAGTACAGAAAGCGGCGCAGATGGGACTGAAGAACTTCTCACTGTTCTGCAACCACATCACCATTATTCCCACCATCAAGGCCATGCTGGATTCTCCCGACATGCAGCTGGACGGCTTTATCGGCCCCGGACATGTGAGCATGATCATCGGCACGCGCCCTTACCGCTTTATTGCAGAACAGTACAAGCGTCCGCTGGTGGTGGCCGGCTTTGAGCCGCTGGATATCATGCAATCGGTCTATATGCTGGTCAAACAGCTGGTGGAAGGCCGCTCGGAAATCGAAAACCAGTACAACCGCATTGTGCCGGAAGAAGGCAATGCCCATGCACTGCAGGCCATCAATGATGTGTTTGAGCTAAGGCCTTATTTTGAATGGCGTGGTCTGGGCTCCATTGACCACTCCGGTGTACAGATGCGGGAAAAGTACGCCGCGTGGGATGCGGAGAAGAAATTCGACCTGCCGCGGCGCAAAATTGCCGATCCGGATGCGGCACAGTGCGGTGAAGTGGTGAAAGGGGTGCTCAAACCCCATCAGTGCAAGCTTTTTGGCACGGCCTGTACGCCGGAAACGCCTATTGGTGCACTGATGGTCTCCTCTGAAGGCGCTTGTGCTGCTTACTACAACTATGGATCGGTTGAAATGCCCGTATCGGAAATAAAACGGAATTAACCTATGTCAGTCAACCAGTTAAGAGAAGAATTAAAACAAAAACATAACCACCAGGCCATTCGCTTGGGTCATGGTGCCGGCGGGAAACAGATGGATGAGCTGATCAGCACGGTGATTGCACCGCTGTTTGGCATGACAGGCGGGCCGCTGGAGGATGCCGCGAAATTGGAAGTTGCCTCATTAGGTGCAGGGAGGCTGGCCATGACCACAGATTCCTATGTGGTCATGCCTTTGCAGTTTCCTGGCAGCTCCATTGGTCATCTGGCGGTCAACGGCACGGTGAATGACTTGGCCGTCTCCGGTGCCAAGCCACTGTATCTGACCTGCGGTCTGATCATGGAAGAGGGTTTGTCTTTTGATACGCTGATCGATGTGCTGGCGGATATGGCGGAATCGGCATTGAAAGCTGGTGTCCGTATTGTCACGGGAGACACAAAGGTGGTGGATCGCGGTCATGCCGATGGCCTGTTTATCAATACCGCGGGTATCGGCTGGGTGCCGGAGTGTGTGGATGTGGGCATCCATCGCATTCAGGCTGGAGACAAACTGATTCTCTCCGGGCCGTTGGGAGAACATGGCGCGGCCATTCTCATTGCCCGGGGGGAGCTGGCACTAGAAAGTGAAATCCAGTCCGACTGCCAGCCACTTAACCGCTTGGTGGAAGTCATGCTGGCAACCGATGGGGTGCACGCCATGCGGGATGTCACCCGTGGCGGTTTGGGGTCTGTGGCCAATGAGTTCGCCGAAGGCAGCGGGTTGGGTGTGATACTGGAAGAAGCGGCGATCCCCGTGCCGGAAGAGGTGCATGGTTTCTGTGATGTGCTGGGGCTGGATTTTCTCTACCTTGCCAATGAAGGCAAGCTGCTGGCTGTTGTGGCAGCGGAAAAAGCTGATGCTGTGTTGGATGCCATGCATGCTTTGCCTGAAGGTGCTCAGGCTGCCGTAATTGGTGAGGTGGTAGCAGAACATACCGGCCGAGTGGTGGTGAAAACCAGTTTTGGTAGCCACCGTATTCTGGATAAGCTGGTGGGCGAACAGCTCCCCAGAATCTGCTAACACGATCATTTGAAAGGACTCTGAATGTTGAACAAAAAGCTTTTTGCTGCGGTTTTGAGTATGACAGCTTTGAATGCCTGGGCACACCATGGCGTTGCCGGGCTGGGCACTGCAGGCTTGATTGGCCCTGGAGCACCGGTTGAATCTTCTACTGCGACTCCTTTGCCGCAAGGCAAAGTTTTTCTCTATGCCAAAGTGGATCACTCGGAATACAAGCGTACCGACAGCTCGACACCGGAAGCTACCTATTCGCAGTTTGATATGTTAGGTGTCGGATATGGCTTCAAGTCCTGGTTATCGGCTTATATGTTTTTACCTTATCACATTAAGGCGGAAAGCAGTGGGGGCACCAGTAGTGAAGGCTTTGCGGATGTTTCATGGATGGTGCAGCTGGGCTTGAAGTGGGACGATGGTTTGCGTCTGCAGCCTAAAAAAGAGAGCCTGGACGATTGGGAAGATTGGCACTTCACTCTGTATGGCGGCTCTACATTGCCGACTGGAGATCCAAATCACCGCCTTTCCGATGGTTCCATTGACCCTGGGAAATCTACGGGCTACGGTAATCCTGCCTATATGGTCGGCGCCACCATGACCAAATAGTGGGGCGGACGCTGGACACTGAATATGGAAACCTCCTATATGATGTTTCAGTCCTATACCTATGTGACGGGCGATCAATATCAGTTTGGGAATGAGTTTCGCCTGAATGTTGCTCCTGTTTACCGTTTATGGAGTGACGGTGCCCGTAAAATGCGATTGGATGCTGCAGTAGAAGCCCAGTGGCTGGCATTGGAGCGGGATGAGCTCAACGGTGTGGGTGAGGCGGCTACCGGCGGACGGATTTTATATATTACGCCCGGTGTGCGTCTTTACTACGACAATATCAGCCTGGCGCTGGGCTTGAAAATGCCCAGCTGGACGGATTTGAATGAATCAGACCAACAGCAGGGCGCTGAAGGGAAGGAGGATTATCGTGTATTGTTCTCAGCCTCTTACCTTTATTAAAAGTGGCTGGAAAAAGGCGCTGATCGGCGCCTTTTTTCTAAGTGGTGTTTCTTATGCCTGGGCACATGACTATTTGGCGCTTGCAAATGGGGAGGCACTTACATTGCATCGAGGACACTTTTTTTCCGGTCATGAAGGGCAGGAAGTGCCGTTTAAAGCCGAACAGGTGAAACAGTATCTTTGTCTTCACGATGGCAAAGTGACTCAGCTTCCGCACCCATCAAATTACCCCCTTCCATTGGAGACGCGCTGCGATGTGCTTCGGGTCGATGTAGATGAAGGCATCTGGTCGCAAACCTGGACAAAGTTGGTGCCCAAGCCGCCTGCGCAGGTCGATGGCATGGTGCTGAAAAGCTGGCATGCTTTTGAAGCTTTTAAATGGGGAAAACCTCAGGCTTTAAAAAACGGTCCGCTGGCATCGCAAGGGCTGGAGCTGGTCGTGCAATCTGCCCAACGTACCTTTTCACAAGGCGGCAAACTCAGGCTGATCGCCTATTTTAATGGTAAGCCTCAGCAAGGTGTTAAGGTCGCCTATAAAGGAAAGTTCAGGGGTGAAACGGACGAGGCAGGGAAAATTAACCTAAAATTGCGCCAGGCGGGCGTGCAACAGATCAGTGCCAGCTTTGAAGTAAAAAACCCTGAAGGTGCAGAAGCAGGCTACCGCCTTTATAACGCAACTCTGCAGTTTACACTGCCATCTCCCTGATTTTTAAAGGAAACAGGCTGTGTCTTCCACTTCTGAACATGCCTCAGCACTCCAACTGGATGATGAAGCCTGGGTGGAAGTCTTGCGTAAGACAGAAGAGGCTTATGCTCGTTCAGTCCAGTATCAGGTGGAGCTGGAGCGCAAAAATGAGGAGCTGGAGCAGGCACATCAGTTTATCCATGCGGTGATTGATGCCATGTCGGATGTGCTGGTAGTACTGGATCACGATCTGAACATCCTTCAGGTGAACCGTGCCTGTATTGAACTGAGTGGATTTTCCTGTGATGCACTTTTGGGTAAGCCGGTTTCAATGCTTTTCAGGCTGGAAGAAGATTTTCTTCAGCGTATTCAGCATGGGCGTATTGAAGGGGAAATCCAGCTAAACATGCACACACGCCATGGCGAAATCCCTCTGGCGGTGCGCTGCAGCTGTCAAAACGCACATGCCTGCCCTGTAGATGTAGGGCGCGTGCTGGTGGGCAGGCCGATCGGTGAGCTTCTGGAAGCTTACTCTTCTTTACGTAAAGCCCATGAAACCTTGCAGCGCACGCAGGAAACCATGATCCAGACTGAAAAGATGGCGGCATTGGGTCGTCTGGTGGCGGGTGTGGCGCACGAGTTGAGCAACCCCATCAGCTTCGTTTATGCCAACTTCAAAACATTGCGGTTTTATCTGGATCAGCTGTATCAGCACTGCCCACCCGAAACGGATGATGCGGCAATGATCTGGACGGATATGCCCTCTTTGCTTTCCGGCACAGAAGAGGGCATTGTTCGGATTTCGAATCTGGTAAACCAGCTTAAGCAGTTCAGTCGCATTCAGAATGAGCGCACAGAGCCGCTGAAGCTGAAAAAACAGGTAGAAGATGCCATTCGTCTGGTCAGTAAAAGCTCCGCAGAAGGTGAACGGCTTAAAGTGAAACTGTCCCTTCCTGAGGCACTGCGTGTTCAGGCTAATCTGGGCAAACTGCAACAGATTCTGGTTAATCTGATTCAGAATGCACTGGATGCCATGGCGCAGCAGGCGCAACGTCAGCTTATTTTTTCCGTTGAAAAGAGAGCAGATAAATGCTGCCTGCAGATTCGCGACAGCGGGCCGGGCATCCCGCCGAACTTGCTGGATAAGGTATTCGACCCGTTTTTTACTACCAAAGCGGTAGGTCAGGGAACCGGGCTAGGGTTAGCGATTAGCCGTGCACTTGCCGAAGAGATGGGCGGCAATCTTACTGCCTGGAACCATGCCGAAGGCGGTGCCGTATTTCAGCTGTGCCTGCCGGAGGCACCGGTATGAATATTATCTGGCTGCAAAGCGGTGGGTGTTCCGGCTGCACCATGTCCTTGATTACGGCAGAAACCCCGGATTTACTCACCTTGTCAGATATGCAGGGCTGGCAGTGGCGTTATTTTCCCTCTCTTTCGCCTCAATTACCCAACGGGCTGGCCGGGCTGCTGGAGGAAGTGGAAAGCAGCCGCTGGGTGCTGGATGTGCTCTGTCTGGAAGGCTCAGTGGTGACCGGGCCGGATCAGAGCGGTGCCTATCATCCCGCCGCGGGTATGGATATTGCCATGGTAGAGGTTATCAGTCGATTTATCCAGCAGGCACGTTATGTGGTGGCGGTGGGCAGCTGTGCAGCCTTTGGCGGGATTACCTCCGCCGCGCCGAACCCGACTGAATCCGTGGGTTTGCAATATCAACACAACTTGAACGGTGGGTTTCTGCCCGCCGAATTTCGCAGCCGTGCGGGGTTGCCGGTGATCAATATCGCCGGCTGTCCCGTACACCCTGATTGGGTGACGGAAACCCTGATGCTGCTGCAGGATAATGTGCTGGATGACAATGCACTGGATCCTTTAAACCGCCCCCGGTTTTATGCGGATAAGCTAGTGCATCATGGCTGTTCACGCAATGAATATTACGAATACAAAGCCAGTGCGGAACACCTGGGGGAGCAGGGTTGCATGATGGAAAACCTGGGTTGCATGGGTACGCTGGCACATGCAGACTGTAACCAGCGCGGCTGGAACGGTAGCAGCTGCTGCACTGAGGCAGGCTACCCGTGTGTAGACTGCACCGCGCCCACCTTTGGCGCTCGCCGCCATGGTTATCAGCAAACCCCCAAACTGGGCGGGATCCCCGTCGGCCTGCCTACAGACATGCCAAAGGCCTGGTTTATTGCCCTGTCATCGCTGGCCAAGGCGGCAACGCCGGACAGATTGCGTAAAAATGCCACGGCGGAACACCCTGTCATATCCCCGGAGATTAAAGAAATCAAACTATGAATCGTCGTATCAAGCTGGGGCCGTTCAACCGTGTGGAAGGAGATCTGGAAGTTCAGCTTGAGCTGGATCATGGGGTCGTGCAGCATGCTTATGTGAATTCCACTCTGTTTCGCGGGTTTGAGTGGCTGCTGGCCGGGCGGCCGGTAGCTGATGCGCTTGTGTACGCCCCACGGATCTGCGGGATTTGCTCGGTTTCCCAGTCCACTGCGGCGGCTTTTGCCATTGCCAAAGCGGCAGGTATCACACCGCCACCTTCCGGGATATGGGCGCAGAATCTGATGCTGGCCTGTGAGAATGCCGCAGACCACCTGACCCATTTCTACCTGTTTTTCATGCCCGATTTTGCTCATAAGCACTATGCTGCCGCACCTTGGTACGTGGACATACAGGCGCGTTTTGCCCCTATGGAAGGTGCCATCCTGCCCAAGGTACTGCAGGCGCGGGCACAATGGTTGCATATCATGGGTATACTGGGCGGTCATTGGCCCCATACCCTGGCTATTCAGCCTGGTGGCACTACACATGTGCTTGAACAAAACCAGATCCAGCGCCTGCGTCTCATTCTGAAACAGTTTCAGCGGCTTTTGCAGACGGAGCTCTGCGGGGGGGTGGCGCTTGAAAATATTCTGGCCGCTGAAAGTATAGATGCCCTTAAAGAGATCGTTCCACCTCATAGTGATCTAGGGCGTTTTCTGATCATGTGTGATCAGTTGAACTTATGGACATTGGGGCAGACACCCGGGCGCATGTTCAGTTACGGTAACTATCCTACGCCAGAAGGGCACCGGGTTTTTCCTTCCGGTGTTTGGCGTAATGGTGAGTATGGCACCTTGAACACGCAGCAGATCGCAGAAGACATCAGCCATGCCAAATATGAAGGCACGTCCGGTGCGCCCTGGCAGGAAAAGGTAGCGCCTGCACCCCATAAAGAGACAGCCTACAGCTTTTGCAAAGCGCCACGGCTCAACGGTGAAGTATTTGAGTGTGGTGCTTTGGCACGGCAGTTGATGGACAGGCAGCCTTTGATGCAGGTGCTGATGGTGCAATATGGCAGTGTGGTCGCTACCCGGATGCTGGGCAGGCTGTGGGAACTGTTGCGCCTGCCAGCGCTGATGCAGAGCTGGCTGGCACAGCTAACGCCTCGAACAGACTGGAATTTTCCTTATGATCAAAAGCTTGGCGGGCAGGGGCTTGGGCTGGTGGAAGCTGCGCGCGGCGGGTTGCTGCATTGGCTTGAGGTGGACAGAGGCCGTATTGAGAAATTTGAAATTATCGCTCCCACCACTTGGAATTTCTCTCCACGGGATGCCCAAGGGGTGCCCGGTGCTCTTGAGCAGGCACTGGAAGGCGTGTTTGTGGGGGATACGCCGCAGGATAACCCCACCGTGCAGCATATTGTGCGTTCTTTTGATCCGTGTATGGTGTGTACGGTGCACTGATGGGCTGTCAACGCATTGAAGTCAAGGGGATTGTACAGGGCGTTGGATTTCGTCCCTTTGTGTGGCAGCTGGCCACGGAGCTGGGCGTGCGTGGGCGTGTGTGGAATGATGGCAGCGGTGTCGTCATTGAAGCCTGTGGCAGGCGGTGCGATCTGGATACCTTGGTACAGCGCCTTCAAACGGAATCGCCGCCTTTGGCGCAGATTGAATCCATTGAAGTGGCGATCATGTCGGAATCATCTGACTTAAACGGGTTTGAAATCATCGCCTCCCATCACAGTGCCATGCAGACTCGGGTACCGACTGATGCAGCTACCTGCAGTGCTTGCCTGGCGGAGTTTTTTGACCCTGATAACCGCCGTTATGGTTATGCCTTTATCAACTGCACCCACTGTGGTCCGCGTTATTCCATTATTCGTGCCATGCCTTATGATCGAGCACAGACTTCTATGGCGATCTTTCCCATGTGCCCGGCCTGTCAGGCGGAATATAACAGCCCCGCAGACCGCCGCTTCCATGCCCAACCCAATGCCTGCCCTCTCTGTGGCCCACAGCTGACTTTTTATACCTGGCGAAATAATAACTGGCAGGGTGAAGTGAAGCGTGATGCTATTGCATTGGTTGCGCAGTTGGCTGATGCACTGCATGAAGGTGCGATTTTCGCCATGAAAGGGCTGGGTGGTTTTCATCTGGTGTGCTCGGCCCATCATGAGAGTGCCGTGCAGCGGCTGCGACAACTGAAACGACGCCCCCATAAGCCATTTGCATTGATGGCAGGCTTTGAAACCCTGAAAAACTACGTACAAATCACTTCTGGAGGCAAAAAATGGCTTAAAAACCCGCAAAACCCGATTGTTTTATTGTCAAAACAAAATGCCAAAAAATTCAATTTTGAAAAAAAGGGAGAGACCCCCCTTGCTGAATCCGTTGCACCGGGGATGCACCAGCTGGGTTTTATGCTACCGGGCACAGCGTTGTATCACGCTTTAATACAAGCGTTTGGCGGGGTTCTGGTGGTTACCTCCTGTAATCTCAGCGGTGAGCCGCAGTTTTATCGGGATGAGGAGGTGCTGGCGGCTTTTGAAGGCAGTATTGCCGGTATTGTAGGGCACAACCGAGAGATTGTGCGCAGGCTGGAAGACTCAGTGGTGCGCATCTGCCCTGTTCAAGGCCAGCATGCCACGGTGATTCGTGCGGCACGGGGCATGACGCCGCAACATATTTCTTGGCCGGAAGGGGCGAGGCTCCAAAAGATCAGCGCCGCTGGTGCTGACCTTAAAAGTGCCATTGCGCTGGGCACAGAGCAGGGCGTGGTGCTGTCGCAGTACCTGGGAGACCTGGAAGACTTCAAGGCGCATGGCGCTTATGAGCAGGCGTGGGAAGATTTGCACAGGCTCTATCAGCATCAGCCAGGGCAAGTGGCAGCCGATCTGCATCCGGGGTATTTCAGTACGCAGTTTGCGCAAAAGCAAGACATGCCTGTGTTGAGAGTACAGCACCATTGTGCCCATGGTGCCGCAGTGATGGCGGAGCATGGGCTGAATGTGCAGTCAGATTATCTGGCAGTGGTGCTGGACGGGCTTGGGTATGGTGAAGATGGGCAGCTTTGGGGGGGCGAGCTACTGCATCTGCATGCTGGCTGCTGCACACGTCTCAGCCATGCGCAGCCGTTTAAGCTGCTGGGCGGTGAGAAAGCTCAGCGGGTGCCGTGGCGGGTGCTGCTTGCGTTATTGTGGCAGGCTGATGTACCAGTCAATGCGGTGGACTGCCTGCAAGACAAGCCTTTGCAGCTCTTGCGTCAGGCATGGGAAAAGGGACTCAACAGCCCTGAAACCAGTTCAGTTGCCCGCTGGTTTGATGCGTTGGCTGCACTGACCGGGCTATGGACAGAGGCTATCAGCTATGAAGGGCAGGCGGCTATGCTGACAGAAGCTGTGCTGGCTGAGATGACTTGGTCTCAGGTGCAGCCGGTTGAGTTTGCTTTGTTAGAAGATGGTCAGCTTTCCAGCCTGCCTGTGTGGCCGGCGTTAATGCGGCGTCAGCAGGCAGGTGAAACGGTAGAAAACCTGTGCGCCGCCTTTTATCTGGGGCTGGCACAGGGTATTGTCCGCTGGCTTGAGCGGCACGGGGCGGTTCAAATGGCAGGCATTCTGTTTAGCGGCGGGGTGATGCAGAACCTGACATTACGATACCTGATCGAGCATCACTGGCCTGTAGATTTTCCGCCTGCTTACTGGTCTCAGAACTTGCCGGCTAATGATCAGGGGGTTGCCGTAGGTCAGCTGATACATGCTGTTGGAAAATGTTGAGTCATGCTCATGCGCATCTTCATACTTTTGTAAAGCTGGCATCAGGCATTGAAAATTACCATAAGCCTCTGTTTCTTACCATTTGAAAAAGGGAATGTGTCTATGAAACTGTGGAAAATCGTCGGTGTATCATGGCTGGGGCTGCTGTTGATGATTTCAGTCGCACAGGCGGCAAATATGGCAGAACGTGTACAGGTGCAAGATCCATGGGTAGGGGCTCCACCGCCTTCTGCCAGGGCTTTGGGTGGTTTTATGGTGTTGAAAAACCCGACAGATGAGCCGGTTGTTTTGGTGAATGCACAGGCACCGGGGTTTGGGATGGTGATGCTGCATCGTTCGGTGAATGAAGACGGTGTGCACCGTATGATTCATGTGGATGAGGTGGAAGTGCCCAGAAAAGGTGAGCTGCACTTCAAGCATGGCGGATATCACATTATGTTTATGCAGCCGAAAAAGCAGTTTAAGGCAGGGGATGTGATCCCTGTGACGTTGGTCTTTAAGGATGGCTCACAGAAAACGATCGACTATCCTGTTAAAAAGCGCATGATGATGCATCACTAAAATGGGTAGAGTGTTGTCGCCACCTGCTCTGCTGTGGGCAGGCTGCTGTGATCAGCGCCTGGAAACAGGTGCTGGCGCAGGGGGCTTTGAAATGGCGGTACACGTTCAATGCGGCACTGCAAACCTTCCTGCTCACTCTGAAGCAGTTTAATTAAAGTTTCCAGTCCTGCTTTGGCCACTGCATAAGCGCCATAATAGGGTTTGGGTAAGTCAATCGCCTCATCCGAAATCAAAAGTACTTCAGCCTTTTCAGCCAGTACGGGCAGGCAGGCCTGTAGCACATGGAAATGCGCGTTCAGGTTAACTTGCAAGACTTCATACCACTGTGTTGGATCAAAGTATTTCAGTGGCGTAAAAGCGGGCAGGCTTGCGGCATTGAAGACCAAGGTATCAAGCTGATAGTTGTATTCCTGTAGCACCTGTGCCAGCTGTTGATACTCCGTAGCGCCCGCCAGTTTGAAGTT
>CAYRSN010000004.1:55723-57557 GCA_964427185.1 uncultured Piscirickettsiaceae bacterium
CCTGTAGCACCTGTGCCAGCTGTTGATACTCCGTAGCGCCCGCCAGTTTGAAGTTCAGGGGAAACATGGCGGGCTCGCAGTCGGTTTCCGTTTCGATGTGGTCGTAGATTGGTTCCAGCAGGGGCAGGTCTGCGTCATGCAGCACAATATGCTGGTGCTGTTGTGCCAGCCTCAAGCTTAAGGCTTGTCCCAGTGCGCCGCCGGCGCCAGTAATCAGTGCGGTATGTTTTTTCATAAGTGTTTGATCTGTTGCAGAATGTCCACAGGTGTTCGGTAAAAATAATGGGCGGGCCAATTAAGCGGTTCCTCGCCTTCAGGCAGATAACCATAGAGTGCAGCACCTGCCAGCATATTGGCATTACGTGGCGCTTCAATATCTCGCGGGTGATCACCGATATATAGGCAGCGCTCTGGTGTCGTTGCACACATTTCGGCAGCCAGAAGCATCGGTTCTGCATGAGGTTTGCGCACTGAAAGCGTATCGCCACACACCAGTGCCTGAGGTGTGGCGGGCAGGGTGATTTGTGCCAGCAGTTGATGGGTGAGCCATTCAGGTTTATTGGTAACAATACCCCAGGGAATGCCTTTATGTACCAGTGTTTCAATACTTTGATCCAGCGTGGGAAATAGTTGGGTATGTACGGCGATATGCTCAAAATAAAGCTTCAGAAAGCGCTGGCGCAGCGCTTCCAGAGTTGCCGTATCTACATCAGGAAATCCTAGCTGCACGACGGCCTTGCCACCTTGGGAGATCGTCTGGCGGATCTGCCAGTAGGGCACTGGTGGCAACCCTTCTTCTTTGCGCAAGGTATTCAGTGCCCAGGCAAAGTCATAGCTGGTGTCCAGCAGGGTGCCGTCTAAATCAAATAAAACGCATTGGATATCATGCATCTTTCTGAAAGGCCATGAGGTAGTTGATAGAAAGGTCATCACACAATGTTGCTTGCTTAAACAGAGGGTTATAGCACAATCCTGATTCATCTTTTAAGGTGAGGCTGTTGTGCCGCGCCCAGTGTTCCAGCTCATGGGGCTTGATGAAGTCTTCGAACCGGTGAGTGCCTTTGGGCACAATGCCCAGCACATACTCTGCGGCACCAATGGCCAGTATCTTTGCCTTAAGCGTGCGGTTCAGTGTGGAGAAAAAAGCCCATCCGCCAGGTTTAAGCAGATCGCTTGTTGCTTTGATAATCGCAGCAGGATCCGGCACATGCTCCAGCATGTCCAGACAGGTGACCACATCAAATGAAGCGGGATGGTGGGTTGCATAATCTGTTACATCAACACATTGATAGTCTATTTCCAGCTCTTGCTCCAGCGCGTGCAGACGTGCAACAGTCAAGGCTTCTTCGGCAAGATCAATCCCCGTTACTTTAGCGCCATGTTCGGTCAGTGCTTCACTGACCAGCCCGCCGCCACAGCCAAGATCTACGACTGTTTTGTCTCGCACATCACAATTACGCAATATAAATTCAATCCGAGCCGGGGTAATGTGGTGCAGTGTCGCCAATGGGCCTTCTGGATCCCACCATTGATGTGCCTGGGCATTAAAGTGGGTGATCTGTTCTGCGGAAACGTTCTTCATGACAGTTATCTTATAAGTGGATGCAGGCATTATACTGGCAATAGCGATTAAAAAATGTTTGACATGGATGATTGCACTCGTATAATACCGCCTCATTCGCAGCGGGTGCTTAGCTCAGCTGGGAGAGCATCGCCCTTACAAGGCGAGGGTCGCAGGTTCGATCCCTGCAGCACCCACCATCTCGCGAAGCACAATTCGGAGCGGTAGTTCAGTTGGTTAGAATACCGGCCTGTCACGCCGGGGGTCGCGGGT
>CAYRSN010000005.1:0-55381 GCA_964427185.1 uncultured Piscirickettsiaceae bacterium
TGCGTTTTTTAAAAAAACGAATGCCTAACTGAACATCCTTATTACGCGTCAGTAGCCGCACGGCAATCAACGAATGCGGATTGATATAGCCTATACCGAGAAACTTGCCATTCGCCGCCTCCACTACGACCGCCGCACCAGGCTCAAACGTTTTCAGAGGTGTGTATTGAGTATCAATTTCGTTAGAATAGATCCACAGATGACCTTGCTTGATACGTTTTTCTTCGTGTTTTTTTAGACGAACGACCGGAAACTCACTCATATCCCAACTCCTGAAAATAGATAGAGGTATTGTAATGCGCACGCTTGACCAGCCTGAGCTATTTCATGCGCTTTATCAGAAAGGCTATGCCATTGTGCCCGAGTTTATTTCTTCAGATTTGCGAGAACAGCTTTTTGCTGAAGCTATGCAACGCCATCAACAGCATCAAATGCACCAAGCCCACATTGGCCAAGGCTGTGATAAACAGATCAAAACCACCATTCGAGGAGATGCAATCTACTGGCTCTCCGGAGAAACACCTGCACAGCGGGATTTTTTGGCGCAAATTGAATATTACAAACAACAGCTGAACCAAAGATTTTATTTAGGCATTAACAACTACGAAGCGCACTTCGCACACTATCCAGCTGGCACCTATTACAAAACACATTGGGATAATTTCCGTGGCCGCGGCAACCGTATTGTTACGACAGTGGTTTATCTCAACCCAAGCTGGCAGACAGACTGAGGTGGACAGTTGCGCCTATACGCCCCTGATGAAACCACTCTTTTGGAAGAGATCACACCACAGCCCGGCCTGATGGCCACCTTTATCAGCAGCGAGATTCCTCACGAAGTCCTGCCAACACGGCACAGCCGCATCAGTATTGCAGGCTGGCTACGTCGAGATTAACGGAAACGCTATCCTCGCCTCTCTAACTTTTATGGGCGTGTGATTTATGAAAGAACTTGCGGAAGTTATAACGGTAAATAAATCCCGGAAAAGAAAAAATCATAAACAGGAAAACCACAGTCACCCAGAACTCCCACGCCTGAGACATATGGTTGCCCATTGTCTTACCTTCCAACAGATAACCCAGCACCACCGTCATTAGAAAATAAGCGCTCATCTCCAGCAGGACAATGCCTAAAGTTTTTTCCTGCTTGAGCGGAAAAAACAGAAAGATATGACGCGCCATTATCCATGGCAGGTTCGCCAGGATAATGGCCGTGACAATCAGAAGGTTAATCGCAAAATCAATAGACATCTCAATTTAAACCACAGAAGTAATGCCTAAACTGCGATAACACAGCTCAATGATCCAGCTGGGGAACAGCCCTAAAATCAACAAAGCCGTTGCACTGACACTTACCGCCACACCCAGCTCCCGCGTGATGGGCTCTGCCGGCATCTGCGTTTCCGGCTTATCAAAGTACATAACCTTCACAACACGCAGGTAGTAGAAGGCACCCACTACGGCACTCACCACAGCCAATACTGCCAGCCAAACCATACCCGCATTAATCGCAGCTTCGATCACCGCAATTTTGACATAAAAGCCTATAAAAGGCGGAATACCGGCCATTGAAAACATGATAAACAGCATCATCACAGCCAACCAGGGGTTGCGCTCATTCAGGCCTTTGAAGTCCTTAATTTCATCAAACTCATACCCAGCACGGGCAAATGCGATAATCATGCCAAATGCCGCCACGCTGGTAATCGCATAAATCACAATATAGAACATCGCGCTTGCAAAACCTTCAGCATCTCCAGCAGCGACTCCCATCAATACAAATCCAACATGACTGATCCCGGAATAGGCCAACAGGCGCTTAAGGTTGGTCTGCACCACGGCAATGACTGTTCCCACTACCATTGACAATGCCGCCAAAATAACCAGCATACCCTGCCAGTCAGGCAATGCCATCTGCAAGCCATCCCACAACACACGATATACCATGGCAAAGGCTGCAATCTTAGGCGCAGACGCCAGATAAAGTGTCATGGCAGTTGGCGCACCGTGATACACATCGGGCACCCACATATGAAAAGGCACCGCACCCAGCTTAAAGGCCAAGCCAATCACAATAAAGACCAGCGCAAAGGCCAGCACAAGATCATTCGCTCTGCCAGAAGCTACCACTTGAGCAATTTCAGACAGCTGAAGGGTGCCCGTTGCCCCATACAGCATGGACATACCATACAGCATCATGCCCGTTGCCAAAGCACCCAGAACGAAATATTTCATGGAGGCTTCTGAAGCCTTATCAGAGTGACGCTGCATGGCAATCAGTGCATACAGTGCCAGTGACATGATTTCCAGCCCCAGATACAGCGTGATCAGGTTCGCCGCACTGACCATGACAAACATGCCCAACACGCCAAATAAGCCCAGTACGAAATACTCACCCTGATAAGCTTTATTCTGGAGCAGATATTCTCGAGAAAACAGGAAGATCCCGATACTCACCACCACAATAAACAGCTTCAAAACATCCGACAGCGTATCACGGATAAAACTACCGTCAAAAGTCACTTGCGCACTTGTGGCAAAATCCGCGTAAATCAAATATCCCACTACAATAAGCGTAAGCTGAGTTGCCCAATAGGTGCAATGCTCACACTTTTTACTCCAGAAAGTATCTGCAATTAACAGGAAGGAGGTCAGTGTCAGAAGCACAATTTCTGGAAGTGCTAAAGCAAAGTTTGGCATTTCAAAATTCATTCGTGTTCCCTACCTGTTTTTAAAGTTTAGAAGTCATCGCTTGTTGAATAAGGTGCTCAACCGAAACATGCATTACATCCATTAAAGGATAGGGATAAACCCCCAGTGCGATCACCGCAATCGCAAGCACGGTCATAATGGCAAACTCTCGTTTGTTCAGATCCTGCATCTTGGCGACTTCTTCATTACGCACATCACCGAAGATAACGCGTTTAATCATCCAAAGTGTATAGGCCGCACCGATAATCAACGTAAAGGCTGCCAAAATTCCATACCAAGGGTTTGCCATAAAGCTGGAGAGAATCACCATAAACTCACCCACGAATCCTGAGGTACCGGGCAGCCCGACATTTGCCATGGCAAAGAGCACCGCAAAGAACCCAAACCACGGCATCACATTCACCACCCCTCCATAGGCGCTGATTTCACGGGTATGCATGCGATCATATAGCACACCAATTGCCAAGAACATTGCGCCAGAGATAAAGCCGTGAGAAATCATCTGTACCATTGCCCCTTCTATGCCCAGCTGTGCACCTTGCAGGCTTCCGGTAGATTGTGCAATGTCATACAGCACAAACATGCCAAGCGTGACAAAGCCCATATGGGAAATAGAGGAGTAAGCCACCAGCTTTTTCATATCATGCTGCACCAGTGCAATAAAGCCGATATACACAATGGCAATCAGTGACAGCACGATCACCAACCAGTCTAACGCCATCGAAGCATCCGGGGTAATAGGCAAGCTGAAACGTACAAATCCATATCCCCCCATCTTCAACATGATCGCCGCCAGCACCACAGAGCCTGCAGTAGGCGCTTCTACGTGTGCATCAGGCAGCCATGTATGTACCGGGAACATGGGAATTTTCACCGCAAAAGCAATCAAAAACGCCAGGAAAATCAAAATCTGCGCTGTCATGCCCAACTGCAGCGTGTGGAAATCGAGAATCGAAAAACTGCCCGCCTGATAATACATGTACAGGAAAGAAACCAACATAAAGACGGAGCCGAAAAAGGTGTACAAAAAGAACTTCAAGGTTGCATAGACTCGGCGCGGCCCACCCCATTTACCAATCACAATAAACATTGGAATCAGCAGAGCTTCCCAGAACACATAAAACAGCACAGCATCCAGTGCCACAAAGACACCTGTCATAAGCCCCTGCATAATCAAAAAAGCACCCATGTACTGTTCTACGCGCTCTTTAATCACTTCCCAAGCAGAGGCAATCACCAATACCTGGATAAAAGTCGTCAGCAAAACCAGCGGCATGGATAAACCATCCACCCCTAGAAAATACTCAATGCCATAGGTTGGAATCCAATCAACTTTTTCCACAAACTGCATCGCAGCCGTAGTGCGATCAAATGCAAACCACAACGGCAAGGAAAGCAGAAAGGTCACCACCGCCGCGGTCAACGATAACCATTTAGCCAAATTCGGGTTGTTGCGTCCCGCAAACAGCACAATAATGCCTGCAATAATCGGTAGCCAAATGAGCGTACTGAGAATGGGATATCCAACTGACATAGAAACGGTTTCCTTTTAACCCTTGAGTCTCAAATTTCCAACTTTCAATTACTGCGCAACCCAAACTGCCCACAACAACAGGATCAGCAAGCCAAAAATCATGGCGAAAGCATAATGGTACAGATAGCCTGTCTGCATCTGACGCCAGCTTCTTGCTGCGGATGCCACAGCATTTGCAGAACCATTTACAATCCAGCCATCGATAATCATCTGATCAATTACTTTCCAGAAGAAAGTACCTAATTTAACACTACCTTTAACAAACACAATTTCATTAAAGCGGTCAAAGCCGTATCCTGACACAAGCGTTTTATAACAGGGCATGCAAGCAGCCTGAATCTTGCCCGGCAAGTCCGGACGCTTGAGATACAGGAACCACGCAAGCGCTACCCCAGCCAGTGACAGCCATACAGGCAGTGTCACAAAGCCATGTAGCACCAGATTCAAGGCACCCTGAAAGCTCTGATCATAAATCGCTTTTAGGACATCATGCTCCGGTAAGACGTAAATTGCATCTTTGAAATACGCGCCGGAAAGTACCGGCTCAATCATTGCCCAGCCCACCAATACGGCAGGGATAGACAGCAATACCAGCGGAACCGTCACCACTTTAGGCGACTCCTGAATACGATGCGTGCGTACATACTCACTTTCTGGTCCATGGAACACCAAGAAGAACATGCGGAACGAGTACAGTGCTGTGACAAACACACCCGCGACCAGCAGTACATAGGCAAAACTTGCTCCAAATTGATCTGACGCACCTGTCGCCATAATAATCGACTCTTTGGAAAAGAACCCTGAAAAGCCCGGGAAGCCAATCAACGCCAAAGATCCGATTAGCATCGTCCAATAGGTGATCGGCATATACTTTTTCAAGCCACCCATATTACGAATATTCTGATCGTGGTGCATGGCGATAATAACTGATCCTGCCGCCAAAAAGAGCAAGGCCTTAAAGAATGCATGGGTAATGACATGGAACATCCCGGCAGCATAAGCTGAAACGCCCAAAGCCGCAGTCATATACCCCAACTGTGACAATGTCGAATAGGCCACTACACGCTTAATGTCATTTTGCACAAGCCCCAGCAGACCCATCATAAAGGCAGTTATGGCACCCACAAGCAGCACAACACTCAAAGCCACTTCGGACAGCTCAAATGCGGGTGAAAAACGTGCCACCATAAAAATACCTGCAGTCACCATGGTAGCGGCATGAATCAAAGCGGAAATCGGGGTCGGACCTTCCATGGACTCCGGTAGCCAGATATGCAGCGGCATTTGGGCAGACTTACCCATAGCGCCCACAAATAGCAACAGCATAGCAGCTGTAATCATGGAAACTGAGCCCCAGCCAAAATCAATGGTGTCATCTTTATGCTCTTCCAGCCCGGCAAAGAACTCCGCATAGTCCACTGTGCCGAAATACAATACGATTACAGCAATACCCAAAATAAAACCGAAGTCTCCTACACGGTTTACAAGAAACGCTTTCAAGTTAGCCTGAATCGCAGACTCGCGCTTCATATAGAAGCCAATCAGAAGATAAGACACCAAACCGACCGCTTCCCAGCCGAAAAACAGCTGCATAAAGTTATTGGCGAGCACCAGCGCCAGCATGGAGAACGTAAATAAGGAGATGTAGCTGAAGAAACGCTGATAATAAGGATTATCATGTGAATAATCTTCATCATGATCCATATAGCCGATGGTGTAAATATGTACCATTAAAGAAACGAAAGTCACCACCAGCATCATGGTCGCAGAAAGGCTATCTACCAGAAACCCAATCTCAAACTTGATGCCATCACTGATCATCCAAGTATAAAGAGGCGCATTGTAAGGCTCATGTCCATTCAGGATGAACAGCCAAAACACATAGGCCGACAGCACGGTTGAAATGGCAACACCCGCAATGGTCACCGTATGCGCGCCTTTACGTCCCACCTGCCGCCCAAACAGGCCTGCAATGATTGAGCCGACCAGTGGCGCAAAGAGAATAATTGTCAGAATCGTATGCAGCGTCATTCAGCTTACCCCTTCAACTCATCAAGGTCATCAACGGTGATCTGCTTCCGATGGCGGAATACCAGCACCAAAATTGCCAGGCCAATCGCCGCCTCGGCAGCGGCCACTGTTAGAATGAAAAATACAAAAATCTGTCCCTGCACATCTCCAAGATAGTGGCTGAATGCAATAAAGTTGGTATTCACAGCCAACAGCATCAGCTCGATACACATTAAGATCAGTACCAGGTTTTTACGATTCAAAAAAATCCCCGCAATACTGATCATGAAAAGTATTGCGCCAAACAGTAAGTAATCCGACAGGGCGATCATTTCTTTTCCTCCTCCGCAGCAGGCAGATCAGGCTCTATTTCCGGTTTCATGCTTACCATGGTCAAACGATCACTGGCCTGCACCCGTACTTGTGCATCGATATCCTGATAAAGCGCTTTACCTTTGTTCGTCCGACGGCGCATGGTCAATGCAATGGCCGCCACAATCCCTACCAAAAGTAGCACCGCCGCCAATACAAAAGCATAGGCATGTTGGGTATAAAGTGGCACTGCGATTTCTTTTGTGTTGCTGTAGTTCGCATCATGCACAGCCGGCTGATATTGATCCAATCCGAAAAACTCTGGCCCCAATACGGTGTACATCAGCCCGAAGATAATAAATGCCACAAACAGACCAATGCCTACATATTGTGCAAAGCCTTCCTTCATCTCAGCCAGATTGATATCCAGCATCATCACGACAAATAAGAACAGCACCATCACCGCACCGACATAGACCAGAATCAACACCAGGCCGAGAAACTCCGCCTCAGCCAATAGCCAGATACCCGCAGCACTAATAAATGCCAGCACCAACCACAACGCTGCTTTTACAGGGTTGCGTACCGTAATCATCATGATGGCAGCAACAATGGCAATGCCCGCGAAAACGTAAAACACTAACTGCTCAAATGTCATATTTCGCCCCTGCCCTATCGATATTTCGCATCGGCGGCTTTATCCGCTGCGATGATCTGCTCATGCTTGTCTCCAAATGCAAGCAGTTTTTCTTTAGTCATAATATTTTCTCCGCGCTCCCAGAACACATACTCAAATACGCGGGATTCAACAATGGCATCTACCGGACAAGCTTCTTCACAAAAACCACAGTAGATACACTTGAACATGTCTATGTCATAGCGTGTTGTACGCCGTGTACCATCTTCCCGCTCTTCCGACTCGATCGTAATGGCATTGGCAGGACATACAGCCTCACAAAGCTTACAGGCAATACAGCGCTCCTCCCCGTTTTCATAACGCCGCAGCGCATGATGCCCTCGAAAGCGCGGAGAAATCGGGGTCTTTTCTTCCGGATAACGAATCGTGATCTTAGGCTTGAAAAGATACTTTCCCGTAACCGCCAAGCCTTTAAACAGCTCAACTAAGCCAAATGTTTTAATCCAGTGTTTCAATCCAGTGGTCATGAGCCTGTCCTCAGTTAAACCATGGGCCGATCTTGAAGTAATGCATCAGCATCACCACGAAGACCCACACAATGGTCAATGGAATAAAGACCTTCCATCCCAGACGCATCAGCTGATCATAACGATAACGCGGAAAGGTCGCACGGAACCACAAGAACACAAACAACAGGAAGGCAACCTTAAGCGCCAGCCATACAAAAGGCGGCACCCATGCAAACAGTGCTTCCAGCCCAGGAACCCCTTCAAAAGGCGACAACCATCCTCCCAGAAACATGATGGCCGTCATATAGGAAATCAAAATCATCATGGCATATTCAGCCAGGAAAAAGACTGCAAAAGCCATGCCGGAATACTCAACATGAAAACCAGCTACGATTTCTGACTCACCTTCAGCAATATCAAAAGGTGCACGGTTGGTTTCAGCCACGCCGGAAATAAAATACACCACAAACATTGGCAGCAAAGGAATGAGATACCAGTGCCAGATACCGCCTTGCTGACCTTCTACAATCTTAGTCAGATTCATTGTATCGGCCACCATCAGAACCGTTACCAGCGCGAACCCCATGGCAATTTCATAGGAAATCTTCTGTGCTGAAGAACGTAACCCGCCCAAAAATGCATACTTTGAGTTAGAGGCCCACCCGGAAACAATCACGCCGTAAACCGTAATGGAGGAGATCGCCAGAATATACAGCACCCCTGCATCAATATCCGTTACCACCCAGCCAGGTGCAAAAGGCACCACTGCCCACACTGCAATTGCCGGCGCAATTGCCAAAATCGGTGCGATCACAAACAGATAAAGGTTTGACTGACTCGGAAGCACAATTTCTTTAAACATCAGCTTCACTGCATCCGCAATAGGCTGCAGCAAGCCATAAGGCCCTACTCGATTCGGCCCCATTCTCACCTGCATGTAAGCGATCACTTTACGCTCTGCATAGGTGAGATAGGCCACCGCCAGCATAAGCGGCAATACCACAATGACCGCCTGAACCACCAAAGTGATCAGTATGGCAAGCCAATCCCACATCCAGCCTGACAGCCATTGCTGTAATGCTTCAAACATAGTGCTTCCTCTTATTCACTCTTAAGGTGTGCGCATACGATAGGCACATTTAGCGTCTGCTCAACACATATGGGATAAAAAATCACTTCTGGTGCCACACGCGCATCCTGTACATGTGGCAGCGTTACACACTCCTGTTCACAGCAGACATCTATCACATCACCTGTACGCTGAGATCTAACCTTTCCATCCGCAGCACCAGCCGCTGCCTGAAGTGGCTGCGCACGTCTGACCAAAGCATCTACACTGTACAAGGAGCGATTTGCCACCCATTCATCTGCCTTGTCACAAAGAGAAAATTCCACCGGTAGATGAGCAAGATCGGCAACCGCCATGCCTTGCTGAATATTTTTCTCTGCTTCGCTGCGCACCTCATCAGCATGCACATATTCAAAACCATCCACATCTAACATATTGCCCAGTACGCGCAATACCTTCCATGCAGGCTTGGCATCTCCAGGTGCCTGAGCGCTAACCTTAAATGACTGCCATTGTCCAGTCGCATTCACAAAAGTACCTGCTGTCTCAAAATAAGTCGATACAGGTAGCAGTACATGACTGTAAGTGCGCGCCGTTTCAGAAGCAAACGCACTCAAGTTAATGACCAGCTCGGCTTGCGTCAGAGCCTCTAATGCCTTGCGTCCATACAAGCTGTCCAGCTCGGGCTCCACATTCAGCAGAATATACACTTTTTTTGCTGAAGCAGTGCTTAGCATTTCTGCGGCATTCTGCCCCTTTTGGGGCTTGAATCCAATTTGTGCCGCCCCAACTTCATTGGCCGCCAAAGGCAGAATATTTAAACTTGCACCTGTGAGCTCCGCAAGCTGCGCAGCCAACTTCACAAATACACTGTAATACGCTGAAGTACGTGCCAGCTCACCCAGGAAAATTGAACTCTCTGGCTGTTTCAGAGCTTCCACCCATGCCGAGGCTTGCGCATCAGGCTCAACCTGGGCAAAAGCTTCCGGCACTTCGCCACCTGCAGCTTTCACCATTGCTGCCAGCTGTGCAAGCATCACAGAAGGCTTGGCTATACACTGGTCTTCCAGCTCAAAAGTAAAGGCAAACGCCACAGGGTTCAGTGCAAAGATCTTGGCACCAGCCAACTGTGCTTTACGCACCCTGAGGTTTAGCAATGGCAATTCATGACGCAAATGACTACCGATTAGCAGGATTTGCTTTTGCTGTTCAACCTGAGGCAAAGTCAAGCGTAGCCCCGGCATTAACAAGCCGGACATGTCTGAATCAAAGTCCTGCTGTAAAAGACGATAATCCAAACTTTCAATTCCTAGTGCCCGACATAGCTTTTGTAATAAATAAAGCTCTTCCACTGTCGCACTGGGACTGGCCAGCACGCCAATCTGACTGGGATCGCTCAAGTATGGCTTCAGCTTTTCAACTGTCTGCTCCAAGGCCTCTTGCCATTCCATCTCATCCCAAGTCTGCTTTGTCTTGATCATGGGCACGGTCAGTCGATCTTCCGCATACAGCCCCGTATAAGAAAAGCGGTCGCGGTCAGAAAGCCATACCTCATTAATTTCCTCATGCTCACGAGGTACCACCCGCATGACTTTGCCTTGATAAGTATGCACTTCTATATTGGCACCTAAGCTGTCATGCCCCGCAACAGAAGGTACCGCTTTCAATTCCCAGGCGCGAGCCTTGTAGCGAAATGGCTTCGAAGTCAGCGCACCAACTGGGCAGAGATCAATAATATTGCCGGAAATCTCAGACGTAATGGATTTACCGACATAAGTTGTAATTTCCATCCACCCTGACCGCCCTACGGCGCCCAACTCCATCAAGCCTGAAATTTCCTGCCCAAAGCGTACACAACGAGTACAGTGTATGCAGCGTGTCATATCTGTCGCGATTAAGGAGCCGATATCATGGTCAGGCACCACTCGCTTGGCTTCTGAGTACTTACCAACATCGCTGCCGTATTCAAACGCCACATCCTGAAGTTCGCACTCTCCACCCTGATCACAGATTGGGCAGTCTAACGGATGGTTGATTAACAAAAACTCCATCACGGCTTTTTGTGCAGCACGTGCCTTAGGCGAATCTGTTTTTACTTTCATGCCGTCTGTCACAGGGGTTGCGCAGGCGGGTAACGCTTTTGGCGCACCTTCCACCTCAACCAGACACATCCTGCAGTTCGCCGCAATGGAAAGCTTCTTGTGGTAACAGAAACGCGGAATTGGAATTTGCGCACTATCTGCCACATCAATCAGCATGTCACCTTCGTGCGCTTCAACAACCTGTCCGTTAATTTCAATCTTAATCATATGCAGATTCCTGCGTGTTAGGCACGGTCGTAAATGCTACAACCATGTTCAATATAGTGACGGAACTCATGCTCAAAATGCTCTAAAAAGCTTGCAACCGGAATAGAGGCTGCATCACCCAGGCCACAAATCACTCGCCCCATAATTTTGCCTGAAACATCTTTTAGCATTTCAATATCTTCAGGACGCCCCTTGCCTGTGCGAATGCGGTGAACCACACGATACATCCAGCCGGTTCCTTCGCGACATGGCGTACACTGTCCACATGATTCTTCATAATAAAACCATGTCAAACGCTCCAGTGCTTTCACCATGTCAGTCGTTTCATCAATAATAATGACGGATCCGGCGCCCAGAAATGAACCCGCCTTAGCAATGGAGTCATAATCCATATTCATTTCCATTGCTTTTTCAGCAGGCAGCACGGCTGTAGAAGAGCCTCCCGGAATGACTGCTTTCAGCTTGCGACCTTTCCAAACACCACCAGCCAGCTTAAGCAAATCTTTAAATGGCGTTCCCATTCGTACTTCAAAATTACCTGGCTTCTCAACATGCCCGGAGACCGCATAGATTTTCGTCCCGCCGGCACCCGGAACACCCAAATCAGCAAACCATTTTCCGCCTTTCGCCAGAATCATGGGAATAGAAGCCAGTGTTTCCGTATTATTGATGGTTGTTGGTCGACCATACAGCCCGTAACTGGCTGGAAAAGGAGGTTTAAAGCGCGGTTGTCCCTTTTTACCTTCTATCGATTCAATCAACGCGGTTTCTTCACCACAAATATAGGCACCAGCCCCCAAATGGGTATACAAGTCAAAACTCCAGCCTGAGCCTAAGATATTCTCTCCCAACAGACCCGCCTCATAGGCTTGCTTGACCGCATTATCAAAGCGCTTATAGGGCTCCCAAAACTCTCCGCGGATATAGTTATACCCTGCATTGGCACCAATCACATACCCGGCGATCATCATACCTTCTACCAGTTGGTGCGGGTTATAGCGAAGGATATCGCGATCTTTAAAGGTGCCCGGCTCCCCTTCATCAGAGTTACACAAAATATACTTCGGCCCGGGCAGGTTTCTGTTCATAAAACTCCACTTCAGCCCTGTCGGAAAGCCCGCTCCTCCTCGGCCACGAATATTGGAGGTCTTTACCTCGTCAATAATTTCTTGAGGTGTTAACTCTCCCGCCAGCACCTTTTTCCAAATCTCATAGCCGCCATGCGCCATATAAGTTTCAATATCCCATGGCTTATCCAAGTGGTTCAGGCGATAGCAGCACTCATTCAGTGGAATATCTGTCATAACTGATCACTCCAGGCTTTCTAAAAGTGCGTCAATACGCTCTTTTGTCAGATTGCCATAATATTCTTTTCCAATCATGGCGACTGGCGCCTCTCCGCATGCTCCCAGACACTCCACCTTCTTAATGGAATATTTCCCGTCCGGTGTCACCTCGCCAACCTCTACGCCCAGCTTTTCTTTCAGGTATTCAACAATATCATCCGCATCACGCAACATACAGGAAATATTGGTACAGACACAGATTTTATGCTTGCCTACCGGCTTATGTTCATACATGGAGTAGAAGGTAGCCACCTCATAAACCGCCATCGCTGGCATCTCCAAATACTCGGCCACCTCATCCATCAGCTCACGTGTCAGATAACCGCCATTTACCTCTTGTACAATTCGCAAAGCCGGCATCACTGCAGATTGGCGCTGATCTTCAGGATACTGGGAGATCCAACGATCAATGCGTGCTTTGACTTCACCTTTGATGACCTTCGTTGCCTGTTCACTCATCGGTCAATCTCCCCAAATACAATATCCTGGGTTCCAATAATTGTGACCACATCCGCGATCATATGTCCTTTACACATCTCATCCAGTGATGCCAAGTGAGCAAAGCCAGGCGCACGGATTTTCAGGCGGTAAGGCTTATTGGCACCGTCAGACACCAGATAAATACCAAATTCCCCTTTAGGGTGTTCCACTGCAGCATAAGCCTCACCCTCAGGTACACTGTAACCTTCCGTAAACAGCTTAAAGTGATGGATCAAGGCCTCCATATTGCTTTTCATCTGCTCGCGCGGCGGTGGCGTAACCTTGTGGCTTTCTGCCATGACAGGGCCTGGATTTTCCTTCAACCACTTCACGCATTGGCGGATAATTTTGTTGGACTCTCGCATTTCCGCCATGCGCACCAAATAGCGATCATAACTATCACCGTTCTTACCAACCGGAATATCAAAATCCAGTTTGTCATACACTTCATAAGGCTGTTTTTTACGCAAATCCCAAGCAATACCAGATCCGCGCAACATAGGCCCCGTAAAGCCGAGCTGCAGTGCTCGCTCTGGAGAAACCACACCGATATCTACTGTGCGCTGCTTCCAGATACGGTTATCAGTCAAAAGCGTTTCATATTCATCCAGATACCCCGGGAAGCGCTCAGTAAACGCCTCTAAAAAGTCCAGCATGCTTCCTTCACGTGTTTCATTCAGCTTGCGGACTTCTTTCTCATTTCGCCACTTGGACGGCTGATACTTCGGCATGCTATCAGGCAAATCACGATACACTCCGCCCGGCCGATAGTAAGTGGCATGCAGACGCGCACCCGAAACTGCCTCATAGCAGTCCATTAAGTCTTCACGCTCTCTAAACGCGTAAAGAAAAACGGTCATTGCGCCAATATCCAGCGCATGCGCCCCTACCCATAATAAATGATTCAGAATTCGGGTAATTTCATCAAACATTACCCGGATATACTGTGCCCGCTCCGGTACCTCAATCCCCAACAGCTTTTCAATCGCCAGCACATATCCATGCTCATTACACATCATGGATACATAATCCAGACGATCCATATAGCCAATGGAGTGGTTAAACGGCTTATACTCCGCCAGCTTTTCGGTGCCGCGGTGCAGCAAGCCGATATGCGGATCCGAGCGCACAACAGTTTCCCCATCCAGCTCCAGAATCAGACGTAACACACCGTGAGCAGATGGATGCTGAGGGCCAAAATTGAGCGTATAGTTTTTAATCTCTGCCATAACGCTTATCCTTGATCCGCCAGGGCTTCATGCCGAATAACCCGCGGAACATTTACACGGTTTTCAATCGTGACAGGCTCATAGACGCAACGCCCCAACTCCGGGTCATAACGCATTTCCACATGCCCTGTCAGCGGAAAATCTTTTCTGAGGGGATGACCGATAAAACCGTAATCTGTCAAAAGACGGCGCAAATCAGGATGCCCTTTAAAAATAATACCAAACAGATCAAAAGCTTCTCGCTCAAACCAGTTTGCACAGTTCCAAACTTCCACAACCGAGTCAATCATTGGCTGTGCAGTATTCTCAATAAAGGCGCGCACACGAATACGGCGGTTATTCTGGACGGACAACAGATGCATCACCACTGCAAAGCGCCGCGGCATATCCAGTGGCAATTCACTCACCTGCTCTTCAAAATCGAAAACGCCTCGACTGAACCCCTCGTTCGGTGCCTCAAGCACCTCCCAGTTGGTACGTCCATAAGCAACGTAATCCACACCACACAGATCAATCAACTGATCAAATTCCAGCGTATCCCTCAGCTTATAAGCTGATGCCAGCCAAGCTTCCGCACTCACCTCAATGGTGTACTCATCCAAAGCCAGCTTGTCGGACTCTATGGCATCACCCAGTTGCTCTCGAACCTGTGCCTGCAAATCCAGTAAAGACTGCTTCATTTCCTCTCTCCTTACCGGGCAATCGTGTTAGTGCGTTTTATTTTCTGCTGCAACTGAACAATGCCATAAAGCAATGCTTCTGCCGTCGGCGGACATCCCGGCACATAAACATCCACAGGCACAATGCGGTCACATCCTCTTACAACCGCGTAAGAATAGTGGTAATACCCGCCACCATTCGCACAAGAGCCCATGGAAATCACCCAGCGCGGCTCAGCCATCTGATCATAAACCTTACGCAATGCAGGCGCCATCTTGTTTACCAGCGTACCCGCCACAATCATCACATCAGACTGCCGCGGACTCGGACGGAAAATAATTCCAAACCGATCCAGATCATAACGGGATGCCCCAGCATGCATCATTTCAACGGCGCAACACGCTAAACCAAATGTCATGGGCCATAACGATCCCGTACGCGCCCAGTTAATCAGCTTATCTGCAGTGGTGGTTACAACCCCTTCCTTTAAAACGCCTTCTATTCCCATTCCAGCGCTCCTTTTCTCCATTCATAGATAAAGCCCACCACCAACAGTGCTAAAAACACACTCATGCTGACCAACCCAAAGGTGCCCACCTCCTCAAGCACAATCGCCCAAGGAAAGAGAAACGCAATTTCAAGGTCGAAAATAATAAAGAGAATGGCCACCAGGTAAAAACGCACATCAAACTTCATTCGCGCGTCTTCAAAGGCCTCAAAACCACACTCATAGGGCGAGCGCTTTTCATCGTCCGGCTTCTGAGGCCCCAGCAAATACCCCGCCAGCATCGGTCCTACGCCGAACAATATCCCCAAAACAACAAATACCAATATAGGTAGATAACTTTCCAACATGGGTATGCACCCCTTGCTTGGTTATGAATATGGTGCCCAGGGCGGGAGTCGAACCCGCACGGCTTTCGCCACCACCCCCTCAAGATGGCGTGTCTACCAATTCCACCACCTGGGCAAATCTTTTACTGCACTTACTGTGCCGGTAACACAGGCTTCGGCACATCCCCTTCTACAGGTGTCTGTACCTTTTCAATCACACTTTGATAGCCTTTCACCTGATTACCGCTCATATATGCCAACGTAATACTCGTAATAAAAAACACCGTTGCCAATACCGCCGTCATTCTCGACAGAAAGGTGGCAGAACCCCGGCTTCCAAAAACTGTCTGCGAAGAACCACCACCAAAGCTGGCACCAGCATCTGCACCCTTACCATGTTGCATCAACACTAAGCCGATAATTGCCAACGCCACCACAAGGTGAATCGCCAAAACCACACCAAACATCTCTTATCCTTTCACTTCTGCGGCAATTCGACAGATCGCCAAAAAATCATCTGCCACAAGCGATGCTCCGCCAATCAATCCCCCATCAATATCCTGCTGAGAAAGCAGTGCTTCTGCATTTGCAGGCTTCATGCTGCCGCCATACTGAATAATCATGGACTCTGCCACCTGAGCATCCAACATACGAATCTTATCGCGAATAAAGGCGTGCACCTCCTGTGCCTGTTCAGGCGTAGCAGCTTTACCAGCTCCAATTGCCCAAACAGGCTCATAGGCTACCACGATCTGCTCAAATGCACTAACACCCACACGATCAATCACTGCACTCAGCTGTTGACCGATCACTTGCTCTGCCTTGCCCGCATCACGCTCTTCCAAGGTTTCTCCTACACAGAGAATGGGCGTTATTCGAGCCTCCAAAGCCACAGCCACCTTTTGCGCCACCATCTCATCCGTTTCACCAAAAAGGCTGCGACGTTCAGAGTGCCCAACAATTACGTAACGACAATCAAACTCCTGCAACATGGGCGCTGAAATTTCACCGGTAAAAGCGCCATACCCTGGCTCAGAGGCAATATTCTGCGCCCCCACCTTAATTGCAGGATTGGATATTGCGCGCTGCACATAATCAATATAAATAGCCGGCGGACACACCGCCACATCGACCAGATCACCTTGTGTCCACTCTTTAGACAGTTGGCTTACCAATGTTGAAATCATGGCTTTACTGCCATGCATTTTCCAATTTCCTGCAACAAACGGTTTACGCATTTTTTTCTCCAACTCCCGATTAGGCAAATTTCGTTAATCTTACCCGTTAACTTTTTGTAAAACAATCTTGACAGTTTTATTAAATCCTGTCCTCAATCCATATTTGCAACTGCTTTGCAACCCGTTTAATTTGTGCGAGATCTTCTCCTTCCACCAAAATACGAATCAAAGGCTCCGTACCGGAAGGACGCACTAAAATACGCCCAGTATTCAACTGCGCTTCCATTTCCCGCAAAAACGCCTGCCATGCCGACTGCTCCAGTATTTTTTTCTGCTCAGCCTTTTTAAGCCTCACCCCCTCCAAAACACTGGGAAACTTACGAAACCCTTGCAGCGCCTCATCCAGACTCACCTGCTGACACTGCAGCAAAGCCAAAACCTGAAGGGCAGAAACAATCCCATCTCCAGTATTCAAACGATTCATGCAAATCACATGCCCGGAAGGTTCTGCACCAAAGCACCACTGCTTCTCCTGAAGCCGCTGCATAATATGACGATCCCCCACCGGCGTACGTTCCACCTTGATCCCCAAAGGCGCCAATGCCGCTTCAAGCCCCGCATTAGTCATCACCGTACCCACCACACCCGGCGGCAGGGGAGAGGTAAGCGTTGCCAACAGATAGAGCAGGTCATCTCCATCCCGCTCAACGCCGTGCCGATCCACAAAAATCACACGATCACCATCACCATCAAAGGCAATGCCCAAATCCGCCTCAGCTTCCAACACCTTCGCGCGTAAAGCTCGCGTATCTGTCGCGCCACAACCCTGGTTGATATTCAAACCATCTGGCGCCGCACCAAGGGTCACCACCTCTGCCCCCAGCTCTCTAAAGACGCTCGGAGCAATGTGATAGGTGGCGCCATGCGCACAATCCAATACAATCTTTAGCCCGGACAACCCCCGCTCACAGCGATAAGTGCTTTTGCAAAACTCAATATAACGCCCTGGTGCATCTGCAATACGCCGCGCCTTACCTAAATCCTGAGAAGGCACCATTTCAAATGGGCCATTTTGAAAAGTTGTTTCTATTTTCCGCGCAAGCACATCATTTATTTTGCTACCCTGAGCGTTAAAAAACTTAATACCATTATCATAATGAGGATTATGTGATGCACTGATCACCACACCAATATCAGCACTAAAAGTGCGTGTTAAATAAGAAATAGCCGGTGTCGGCATAGGCCCCAATAATAAGACATCCACACCGGAAGCAATCAACCCAGACTCCATGGCCGACTCAAATAAATAGCCTGAAATACGCGTATCCTTACCAATAATGGCCGTTTTCTGCCCATGTTGGCGCATCACCTGTCCCACTGCCCACCCCAGCTGCAACACCTTATCTGGGCGGATCAAACCTTCCCCTACACGACCACGAATGCCGTCCGTACCAAACATCGTTTCAGTCATAATAGCGCCATACTCACATCTAATGCTTCAACCGTTTCTTGTACATCATGCACACGCACTACAGAAGCCCCTTTCAAAGCAGCTACTACAGCCGCTGCCACACTGCCACAGAGTCGCCGCGCCACGGGGGCATCTCTCAGAAGTTCACCAATCATGCGCTTGCGGGACACCCCCACCAGTACTGGATATTCCGAAGCAACAAAACGCTCCAGCGCACTGAACAGTTCCAGATTATGCGCCAGAGTCTTACCAAACCCAAATCCCGGATCTAGCCAAATATGGGTTTCTTTTAACCCTGTCTGCTGCGCCACTTCAGCGGCACGCACAGACAAGAAGGTTAACACCGTCTCGACCACATCCTCATAAACAGGTGCCTGCTGCATGGTGGCCGGCTCACCCTGTTTGTGCATGATACAGACAGGCACCTGATACTGACGCACCACTTCCAGTGCCCCGGGCATCTGCAGGGCATTCACATCATTGATCATACTGGCACCCGCCTCAAGGGCTGCAGACATCACCTCTGGCTTATAAGTATCAATGGAGATAGGCAGGTCGCTCACCTGCTTTACCCAGGCAATTGCGGACAAAACCCGCTCGAGTTCTACCTCTAAAGATACGGGGGTTGCGCCCGGACGCGTGGACTCACCGCCAATATCAATCACATCAGCACCTGCTGCCTGCATGGCTTCTGCCTGCCGCTTGATCGCCGCCTCACCTGTCCATTTGCCACCGTCGGAAAAAGAGTCGGGGGTAACATTCAGAATCCCCATCACCAGTGCTCGATCAAGCGGTTGCCCCTGCAGGAGCGCTGTATATCGATCCATATTTACCCCATAAAAAACCCCTGAAAGCAGGGGCTCTTAAATGCTAAACAATGTCTTCTACTGCAACTTGGGTGCATCTTCCCGCGTAGCAGGCTTTGGATCAGAAGACTGCTGCTCCACCTCGTCCGAAGCAGGCTGCACTTTTTCTTTTTGTGCCGCCTCCTGCGTTTCTCCTGCAGCCGGCGGTGGTGTTTGATCTGAACGCTGATCCCAATCTTTGGGCTCACCAGGGTCTTCACCTGCCATAATACGGTCAATCTGATCCCGGTCGATGGTTTCATATTTCATCAATGCATCCGCCATGGCATGCAGTTTTTCAATATTATCTTCAAGCAACTGTTTGGCGCGTGCATAGTTACGGTCGATAATATTACGCACCTCTTCATCAATGAGCTCACGTGTCTCATCCGAAATATGGCTGGAGGTTCCTGCTGGCCCCAAAAAGCCATTTTGCTCCTCTTCCTCATATAACAAAGGCCCCAAGCGTTCTGACAGCCCCCACTTTGTTACCATGTTACGCGCAAGCTTTGTCGCCCGTTCGATATCATTGCTGGCACCTGTGGTGACCTTTTCCGGGCCGAAAATAATCTCTTCGGCAATACGTCCTCCATAGAGACTGCAGAGCTGACTTTCCAGCTTGGTTTTGGAATAGCTCCAGCTGTCCTCCTCCGGCAGATACATGGTAACCCCCAGCGCACGCCCCCGGGGAATAATGCTGACCTTATAAACCGGGTCATGCTCAGGTACCAGATACCCTACAATCGCATGCCCAGCCTCATGATAGGCCGTGAGCTTTTTTTCATCCTCACTCATGACCATCGTCTTACGCTCTACCCCCATCAGAATCTTATCTTTCGCCTTCTCAAAATGACGCATATAAACTTTAGGGGAATCTTCTCGTGCGGCAATCAAAGCCGCTTCATTGACCAAGTTGGCCAGATCCGCACCAGAAAATCCCGGCGTTCCCCGTGCTATTAGCGCTGGCTCCACATCCTCTCCCACAGGGATTTTGCGCATATGCACCTTCAGAATCTGCTCACGCCCCCTTACATCAGGCAACCCGACGGTAACCTGCCGGTCAAAACGCCCCGGACGCAGCAGCGCCTTATCCAGAACATCCGGACGGTTGGTCGCTGCAATTACAATAATTCCTTCACTACCTTCAATACCATCCATCTCTACCAGCAGTTGGTTGAGCGTCTGCTCCCGCTCATCGTTTCCACCGCCAATGCCTACACCACGGCTACGCCCAACGGCATCAATCTCATCGATAAAAATAATACAAGGTGCATTATTACGCGCCTGCTCAAACAGATCTCGCACTCGAGAGGCACCTACACCCACAAACATTTCTACAAAGTCAGAACCGGAAATACTGAAAAAAGGTGCGTTTGCTTCCCCGGCAATCGCTTTAGCCAGCAAAGTCTTACCCGTGCCCGGTGGTCCAACCATCAGCACCCCTTTGGGAATCTTGGCACCCAAACGCTTGAACTTCTCCGGATTACGGAGAAAATCCACTACCTCTTTAACCTCTTCCTTTGCCTCTTCTGCGCCAGCAACATCATCAAAAGTTACCTTTACCTGCTCTGGTGAAAGCATGCGCGCCTTAGACTTACCAAAAGAGAATGGGCTGTTTTTCCCACCCATACCTCCACCGGCCATGCCGCGCATTGCCCACAGCCAGACAGCAATCAGCAACAGCATGGGGAACCAGGAGATAAAAATCTGCATCAGCAGGCTCTGGCGCTCAGGTGGACGGGCAATCACACGCACATTATTATCCAACAGATCCCCCATCAACCCTGGATCCCCTGGATTATAGGTAGCAAAGCTCTGCCCGTTAGCATAAACGCCCCGGATACGTTGCCCTTCAATCTCTACCTGCTTTACCTTCCCTGCACGCACATCCTGAATAAACTGCGTGTAGTCCAGCTGATGTGAAACGGCGGTATTCTGACCACCAAAATGATTAAAAACCGTCAGCAGCACCACCGTGAGCACGGTCCAGATAATCAAATTCTTTACTAAATCGCCGTTGTCATTTTTGTTAGGTTGGTTTGCCATAGTTTTCGCTTAATCGTTTTTCGTGAACGGATAACTTTACTGTATTTAGCAATAAATTGCCACACATCAATAAACAACACTAATGCACTATAAAGCTCTCTTATTCCTGGCCAGCAGATACACCTCTCGGCTACGCGGCCTGGAAGCCTTAGGTTTACGCGTAATTACTTTTGCATACCGCTGCCGCAGAGCACGAATCAACTCATCAAAGCCGGCACCCTGAAACACCTTCACCAGCAGATCTCCACCGGGCTTGAGCGTCTGATCCGCAAAATCCATTGCCAATTCTGAAAGATACATGGCTCGCGGAATATCCACTGCCGTATTGCCGCTCATATTAGGCGCCATATCCGATATAACTAAATCCACCGGTTTTTCACCCAACGCATCCAGCAGCTGCTGATAAACCGCCTCTTCCCGAAAGTCCCCCTGAATAAAAGTCACACCTGCGAAAGGTTCCACAGGCAAAATATCCAAGGCATACACCTGCCCTTTCTCCCCTACACGTGAGGCGGCCCACTGTGACCAGCCGCCCGGCGCAGCCCCCAGATCCACCACTGTCATGCCCGGCTTAAGCAGTTTGTCCTTTTCGTCAATCTCTTGCAGCTTGTATACTGCGCGCGAGCGCCAGCCTTCTTTCTGAGCCTTCTGCACATAGAAGTCATCAAAGTGCTCTTTTAACCACCGTTTGGAAGATTTAGATCGCACCATAGCGTAAAATGCTGTCCTGATAAAAAGGAGCAATTATATATGGCATTAACACAGAATCAGAAAAAGTACCTCAAAGGGCTGGCGCACCACCTTAATCCCATGATTCAAATCGGCAACAACGGTGTCAGTGACAACCTGCTTGCAGAGCTGGAGCGTACACTTGATCATCACGAACTGTTAAAAATAAAAATCAATGATGGAGACCGGGAAATACGCAAAGCCATCATCGAGCAGGTTGTCGTCCACACAGGTGCCGAACTGGTTCAGACCATTGGCAAAACCTTTGTGCTTTACCGTGCCAACCCCGAGAAGAAAAACAGCGATATCCGCCTACCCAAAACCTGAAAAAACGGCTTAAAAACAGCACATTCGTCTATTTCCAAACCAAAAAGCCGAAAATAAGAAAGGGGGGAGACCCCCTGCTGGCACTATCCCAGGGCATCCAACCCTCGTGCCAAATCAGCCTGAATATCCTCCAGCGCCTCCAGCCCTACGGAAATACGTAACAAGTTATCCGTAATGCCTGCCGCTACGCGATCCTCAGGTGCAACACGGCTGTGTGTCGTACTGGCCGGGTGCGTAATCAGGGTTTTAGCATCGCCCAAGTTTGCGGTAATGTGAATCATTTTTACGTGATCTACCACCTGCCAGGCCTGCGTCTGCCCGCCTTTGACACGAAAGCTCACCAAGCCGCCCCCTGATTTCTGCTGCCGCATCGCCAGCGTATGCTGGGGATGGGAAGGCAACCCGGGGTAGAACACCTGCTCAACCGCCGGGTGGGTTTCCAGCCACTGCGCCAATGCTTGTGCGTTTTGGGAATGCGCCGCCATTCTCAGATGAAGTGTTTCCAGCCCCTTGAAAAAGACCCAGGCATTAAATGGGCTCATGCTGGGACCACAGGTGCGTAAAAAGCCACGCACATGCTCTTCCACCAAGGCTTCGGTACCGACTACGGCACCTCCCACACAGCGCCCTTGCCCATCCAGAAACTTGGTTGCCGAGTGCACCACCACATCCGCCCCAAACTTCAGAGGCTGCTGCAAAACAGGCGTGCAAAAGGCGTTATCCACCACCAGCAAACAGCCATGGGTATGTGCCAAATCAGCCAATGCCTGAATATCCGCCACCTCTGTCATGGGATTAGAGGGCGTTTCCAAAAACAGCAGTTTGGTCTCTGGCCTGATGGCTGCTTCCCAGGCGGACAAGTCAGTCAAGGGTACATAGGTTGTATCAATACCCAGCTTGCCCAGATATTTACTGAACAGCACCTTGGTTGTGCCAAAAATACTCTGAGAGCTGACCAGGTGATCACCATTCTCCAGCACACCCAGCATCAGGGACAGAATAGCACTCATGCCCGATGCGGTAGCCACACAGGCTTCGCCGCCTTCCATCGCGGCCAGGCGTTGCTCAAACGTGCGTACAGTGGGATTCGTGAATCGAGAATAGATATTCCCCGGCTCATCACCGCTAAAGCGTGCAGCCGCCTGTTCAGCACTGTCAAAGGCAAAACTTGAGGTCGGGAAGATTGCCTCACTGTTTTCACCTTCATGGGTACGCGCATACCCACCATGAATTGCAAAAGTCTGCTCCTGCCAGTTCACAATCAGGCTCCTACGTTTGTCATGCCTACGGGCTCATCCCCTACTGGGGTTTTGCCATGGCGGTTCTGCTCCAGCTGTGCCAAATACTCCGGTGTAATATCGCCTGTCACGTAACGGCCACTGAAACAAGAGGTATCAAAGCTACAGATGCTCTGCTCCCCTTCGGAAACTGCGGCAACCAGGTCTTCCAAATCCTGATAGATCAACCTATCTGCACCGATAAACTGTGCAATCTCTTCCACGGTTTTATTGCTGGCAATCAGCTCAGAAGCCGCCGGCATATCAATACCGTAAACATAAGGGTAGCGCACCGGCGGTGCTGCAGAGGCAAAGTAAACATTCTTCGCACCGGCATCCCGCGCCATTTGCACAATTTCACCTGATGTAGTCCCCCGCACAATGGAGTCATCCACCAGCAGAACATTACGCCCTTTGAACTCTACCGAGACGGCATTGAGTTTCTGCCGGACGGATTTTTTACGCTGCTGCTGCCCGGGCATAATAAAAGTCCGCCCGATATAACGGTTTTTAATAAAGCCTTCCCGATAGGGTACAGCCAGCGTTTCCGCCAACTGCAAAGCACTGGTGCGGCTGGTATCTGGAATGGGCATTACCACGTCAATGTCATGCTCACCCCATTCGCGCTTGATTTTTTCTGCAAGCTTCTGCCCCATGCGCAAACGCGCCTGATACACGGAAATGCCATCAATTACGGAATCCGGCCGCGCGAAATAGACAAACTCAAAGATGCAAGGTGTATGAACAGGCTGATCATGACACTGTCTGAAAAATAACTCGCCAGACTGTGTAATCACAACAGCTTCTCCTGGTGCCACATCCCTTAAAACCTTAAAGCCCAGACCATCCAGCGCAACGCTTTCCGAGGCGACCATATAGTCTTTTTTGCCTGCACTGTTCTCCCGCTCACCCACAATCAAAGGCCGCAACCCGTGTGGATCACGAAAGGCAAATACACCCAGGTTGGCAATCATGCCCACTGTGGCATAACCGCCTCGTACACGCTGATGCACACGCCGAATGGCGGCGAAAATGTCTTCATGCGTGGGTGTCAGACGGTTCTGCAATAACAGCTCGTGAGCGAATACATTAAGCAGCACTTCAGAGTCTGAGTTGGTATTCAGATGACGTAAATCCTGCGAGTAAATTTCCGTGCGCAGTTCATCGGCATTGGTCAGGTTGCCGTTATGCCCCATAACAATCCCATAAGGCGCATTTACATAAAACGGCTGCGCCTCTGCACTGGAAGAGGTACCTGCCGTGGGGTAACGCACATGCCCGATACCCATGGCACCGATCAGCTCACGCATATGGCGTGTACGAAAGACATCCTTCACCAACCCGTTATCTTTGCGCTGAAAAAACCGGCCATGATCACAGGTCACGATCCCTGCAGCATCCTGCCCGCGATGCTGCAAAATCGTCAGGGCATCATAAATCGACTGATTAACCAGCACTCCATCCGAATGGACAATACCGACAACTCCGCACATGGCTTACTTTTTCTCCGTTTGTCTTAAGTGTTCTATCTTACACTGCGTATAAAAACGTCGATCCAATTCTTTTTTAATCCGTAATGCTTCTTCCTTCGTGGATACGGGCCCTACACGCACTGAATACACATACTGCTCTTTTGCATTTTTGAATGTCTTATACCAGGCATCGTACCCCAATGCATTTAAATCTGCGCTCAATGCATTGGCTGGTGCTTCATTATAGTAAGCAGCCACCTTGATCAAATACCCTTGCATCTGTCGCTGCGTTGATGCAACGGAAACTTTCTCGGGCTGAGGCTGCATTTTTTCATTTGAAGCTTCCACGCTGACCTGAGGGGAAGCACGTTCTGTTTGCGGCCGCGGATGCGGTATATGCGCTTCAGATGTCACACTGCGCTCCGGCAGCTGTTTTAACGGCAAGTCCAGTTTCAAGGGCTTTTGCACAATCTGCTCAGCAGAAGTCGCCTGTTGAACAGCCTCGCCTTCCGGAGAGAAATTCACAGGGTGTGTATACCAGTCTCCTACTACCCAGGCAGTGAATACAAACCAGATCACCGCACCAGTGGTCTGATGCTTCAGCTGCTCATCCATCAGAAAGCCTCTTCAATGCATCGGATACTGTGACAAACGAGCCCCACACAACACCTGTCACTGCAGGCGAAACCGATGCCAGCGCATCTTCCAGCCGCTCATGCAAAGAAATGCATTGCTCAGCAATACCCGCTTCCACCAAAACATGCTTCAGCTGATGCGTAGAAACGGCGCGATCATCTTCCAAGGGCACCAAGTGCCAATGCTCAAAATACGGTGCAAGCTCACCCACCATCGCTGCAATATCCTTATCGCCCAAGGCTGCAAACACCGCCTCGAAGCGCTCAGGCTGCGCTGCAAGATAGGTCGCCAACATTCGAGCTGCCTGCGGATTATGTGCCACATCCAGCAGCCAGCGTTGGTTTTTTACGTTTAAACGCATCAAGCGCCCGGGATGATGTGCCTGCACCAACCCTGTCTCTATATAACGCCGGGGCAGATAAAACTGAAGTGGCAGCCGCTCCAGTATTGCTATCACACCCGCTGCATTTTGCAGCTGGAAATCCCCCGCCAATGATGGATAAGGCAAATGTTGCAATACATTTCCGCCCAGATAGTCCCATGTATGCTCATGCACACGGTAATTAAAGTCATGCCCCAGAAAAAAAGGCTGCGCACCGATTTCTTCAGCGTAGGCTGCTACAGAGCGTGGTGGGTTTGGGTCAGAAATAATCACCGGGTGACCTGGACGCATAATACCGGCTTTCTCCCGTCCGATGGTTTCACGATCATGCCCCAACCACTCGGCATGATCAATATCAATCGCTGTAATCAATGCCAAATCTGCATCTACTACATTGGTCGCATCCAACCGCCCTCCCAGACCAACTTCCAGGATGACAATATCCAAAAACTGCTGCGCAAACAGCCAAAGTGCCGCCAGAGTGCCATATTCATAGAAGGTCAACGGAGTTTGCAGCCGAGCTGCTTCAATTGCCCGGAACGCAGCAAGCAGGGCTTCATCCTGCACAGGATCTCCCTGAAGTCGGATACGCTCGTTATAGCGTAATAGATGAGGTGAGGTGTAGGTACCAACCTGATATCCTGCAGCCAGCAAGACAGCCTCCAGCATCGCCACACTGGAGCCCTTTCCATTGGTGCCTGCCACAGTAACGACTGTTGCACGCGGGTTCAATACGCCTAAACGCGCCCCAACGGCACGAATACGCTCCAGGCCTAACTCGATATTTGCCGGATGCAGCTTCAGCTGGTAGTCCAACCAGTCTTGTAGCGTCCAGTCCTTTTGGGGCTTCACTGTCAATCAGGCTGCCGGTTTATTCAGCATCAAACGGCACAGCAATGCCAGCTCATGGCGCATGTCGCGACGATCAATAATGCGATCAATGGCGCCATGCTCCAGCAGAAACTCACTGCGCTGAAAACCTTCCGGCAAGGTTTCACGCACCGTCTGCTCAATCACACGCGGCCCCGCAAAGCCGATCAGCGCCTTAGGCTCAGCAACATTCAGATCCCCCAGCATGGCAAAACTGGCCGACACTCCCCCCATGGTAGGGTCGGTCAATACGGACACAAAAGGTAGCCCCGCTTCACGCAGCCTGCCCAATGCCGCCGAGGTTTTTGCCATCTGCATCAGAGAAAAAAGGGACTCCTGCATACGCGCACCGCCCGAAGCTGCAAAAACAATCAAAGGACACTCCAACTCCAGTGCCTTATTCACAGCACGAACAAACTTCTCCCCGACCACAGAGCCCATGGAGCCCCCCATAAACTTAAATTCAAATGCGCCGGCCACCACCTGCAGGCCTTCTATCTCCCCCACCATGGTGATCAGTGCATCTTTCTCACCGGTGTTTTTCTGCGCCTGCACCATTCTGTCCTTATAGCGTTTCTGATCCCTGAAATTCAAAATATCAACCGGCTTAATCTCTTCTGCAAACGCCTGTGCCGTGCCAGCATCAAAAAAATGTTTTAGTCGTGCACGTGCCCCAATACGCATATGGTGACCACATTTTGGACAGACATTCAAATTACGCTCCAGCTCGGCACGGTAAAGCACGCTTTCACACTCCGTGCATTTCACCCAGACCCCTTCCGGTATGGATTTTTTCTTCTGTGTCGCCACCCCTTTAATACTGGGCAAAATACGTTCAAACCAGTTCATACCTGCATCTCCTTATCCGCTCGATCCACCCCAGCTCTAAAAGTGCCCAGCACTTGCTTCACCCGCTCAATCACTTGCTTACAGGGCTGATCGGCCAACTGCTCAATTTCCCGCACTATAGCTGACCCCACAATCACCGCATCTCCAAGTTTAGCCATTTCATAGGCGCGCTCACCATCACGAATACCAAACCCGATGCCGATGGGGCGCTGCACATGAGCCTTTAAGTTTGCCACATGTCTTGCAACATCCGCCACATCCAAGGCATCTGCACCAGTCACGCCTTTGAGTGAGACATAATAGACAAATCCGCTGCCTTTTCGTTCAACGGCACTTAAACGCGCCTCAGGGGTAGTAGGCGCAACCAGAAAGATGCGATCCAAACCTTCGGCTGCCAAAGCTTCCAGATAGCCATCTTCAGCTTCTTCAGGGGGCATATCCACCGTCAGCACACCATCAACACCCGCCTCCCGGGCACGCAGCGCAAACGGCACATACCCCATGGCTTCAACCGGGTTGTCATACCCCATGAGAATCACTGGCGTGGTGTCATCCTGCTGACGAAAACTTTCCACCATCTCCAATACCTGCGCCAAAGAAGTCCCATGTGCCAATGCACGCTCGGTCGCTTTTTGAATCACAGGACCATCCGCCATGGGATCGGAAAAAGGCACGCCCAGCTCGATCATATCCGCACCTGCCGCAACCAGAGCGTGCATCAGGGACACCGTACAGTCGGGATGAGGATCTCCCGCCGTAATATAAGGGATGAGCGCCGTACGACCCTGCGCTTTCAACTGTTCAAAGGTTTTAGCAATTCTACTCATCAGTACTCAAACCCCTCTACGGCTGCCAGTGTTTTCATATCCTTATCTCCACGACCGGATAGATTGACGATCATGATTTTGTCCTCGCCTAATTCAGGTGCCAGTTTTTTCGCATAGGCCAATGCATGGCTGGACTCCAGCGCCGGCAGAATCCCCTCCAAGCGCGTCAGATCCCGACAGGCCTGCAATGCTTCTTCATCCGTCACGGCCACATAGTCGGCACGTCCAATATCTTTCAACCAGGCATGCTCCGGCCCCACACCCGGATAATCCAGCCCTGCCGAAATAGAGTGTGTACCGATAATCTGCCCATGATCATCCTGCATCAGATAGGTGCGATTGCCATGCAATACCCCCGGACGCCCGGCACACAAAGGCGCAGCATGCTGCCCGGTCTCCAGGCCGTGGCCAGCCGCCTCAACACCATAAATAGCCACATCCTCATCCGGCAAAAACGCATAAAACAGCCCGATGGCGTTGGAGCCCCCCCCCACACAGGCCACCAGAGCATCAGGCAGCCTGTTCTCCTTTTCCAGAATCTGCATGCGTGCTTCACGGCCAATCACCGCCTGAAAGTCCCGCACCATCTCAGGATAAGGGTGAGGGCCTGCCACCGTACCGATAATGTAAAACGTGTTATCCACATGTGTAACCCAGTCACGCATCGCCTCATTCAGCGCATCTTTTAAAGTGCGGGTACCGGAAGTGACAGGCACCACCTCTGCACCCAGCATTTTCATGCGTGCCACGTTAGGTGCCTGACGCGCTACATCGTCTGCCCCCATATAGACCACACACTCCAGCCCTAAACGAGCCGCCACAGTGGCAGAGGCCACACCATGCTGCCCGGCGCCAGTTTCTGCAATAATACGAGTCTTACCCAACCGTTTTGCCAGCAAAGCCTGGCCGATCGTATTGTTCACCTTATGGGCACCGGTATGATTCAGGTCCTCCCGCTTCAGGTAGATTTTCGCACCGCCATAAGCCTCCGTCAGACGCCGAGCAAAATAAAGCGGAGAGGGACGCCCTACATAGTCCTGCAAATCCGCATCCAGCTTCGCCCAAAAGGCTGAATCGTTTTTTAAGGTGTAATACTGCGTTTTTAACGCCTCAAGCGCCGCCATAAGGGTTTCTGGCGCAAAAATACCGCCATAGGGTCCAAAATGCCCGCGCTGATCGGGAAACTGGCTGTAATCAATGGTCATAGTTATCGGTCTGCCTGTTGCACTGCGTGGATAAAAGCTTTTATTTTACCTGAATCCTTAATGCCCTTTTCCCGTTCCACACCACCGCTGACATCCACGCCCCAGGGGTGCACAGTCTTGATAGCATCTGCTACATTTGCTGCAGTCAAGCCACCGGCAAGCGTAATGGGCTTATCACAAGCCTGTGCCGCCCACGCCCACTTGAAGGCTTCCCCTGTGCCACCGGGTACGCCAGGTTTGTAGGTGTCCAGCAAAAGGCCTTGAGCCTCTGCATACTGTTTGACTAAAGCATCCAGATCAGTCCGTGCCTGCATACGCACCGCCTTGAGATACGGATGATCGAACTGCTCACAAAAATCCGGGGACTCATCCCCGTGAAACTGCAGCAGATCAATCGGCACCTCGACCAGCACTTCCTCTACCACCTCCGGCTTAGGGTTAACAAACAGTGCTACCGTTGTAACAAATGGCGGCAGGGCCTCACAGATTTCCCAAGCCTGCGCCACATCCACTACCCGCGGGCTTTTGTCATAAAACACTAACCCAATGGCATCTGCCCCCGCATGTGCGGCAGCAAGCGCATCTTCAGGCCGAGTTATGCCACAAATTTTTACGCGTGTTCGCATAAGCAGTTCCACACAATACAATCAGGTTGATAAACCGGCACTTGAAAAGCCTCTGTATACAGAGCCGTGATGAAATACAAGCCGCTGGCAGGCGCAGTTTCCGCTGCCCGGGTTCGATCTTTTGCGGCCAACAGCTCAGCGATCCATGTTTCGGACTGCTGTCCCAGCCCCACCTTAATGAGGCTGCCTGCAATATTGCGCACCATGTGGTGCAAAAAAGCGTTTGCCTCAATATCAATAAAGATCATATCCCCCTGGCGGTGCACTTTGACCCAGTGCACATTGCGCATGGGGTGTTTCGCCTGACAACCCGCTGCGCGAAAGCTGGAAAAATCCTGCTCTCCCACTAATGCCTGCGCAGCATGATGCATTGCCTCAACATTCAGAGCATGGCGCAGCCAGGTCACACGCCCGCGCAATAATGCTGAGCGTGTCGATGCATTATGGATCACATAGCGATATTGCCGGGCATACGCACTAAACCGGGCATCAAAATCCGACGGCATGGCTTTCACCCAGTGGATGCGGACATCATCTGGCAAATGAGTATTGCTTCCCTCAACCCAGGCACGCCCCGGTCGTTCAACAGAAGTATCAAAGTGAACCACCTGATTCAGCGCGTGCACACCCGTATCCGTACGCCCGGCACAACATACTTCAACAGGGTGACCGGCGATTTTTCCCAGCGCGCCTTCTACCTGTGTTTGAACGGCAGAGCAATGATCCTGATGCTGCCAACCACAGTAGGCGCCGCCATCATATTCAATGCCCAGGGCGTAGCGCACGGCCTTACAGGTAGCTTTCAATCAGCAACTCGGCAATCTGAACCGTATTGGTGGCAGCACCTTTACGCACATTATCAGCCACCACCCACAGGTTCAAACCACGCGGATGGGAAATATCTTCACGAATCCGCCCTACGTAAACCGGATCCGTATCTGCCGCATCAATAGCCGTAGGATAGCCGCCATTCTGACGTTCATCCATCAAAACAACCCCTGGGGCTTTGGCAAGCAGCTCGCGTGCTTGTGCTGTTGTGATTTTTTCTTTGGTTTCAATGTGTACAGCTTCACTATGGCCATAAAACACGGGAACACGCACCGCAGTAGGGTTCACGACAATACTGTCATCTTCCATGATTTTTTTGGTTTCCCACACCATTTTCATCTCTTCTTTGGTGTAGCCGTTGTCCATAAAGACATCAATCTGTGGAATACAGTTAAAAGCAATCTGTTTAGGATAAACTTTTGTCTCGATAGGCTTGAGATTTAACAGGTTCGCTGTCTGTGTCGCCAGTTCCTCAATTGCCTCTTTGCCTGAACCGGATACGGCCTGATAAGTCGCTACATTGATACGCTCAATACCCACCGCATCATAAATAGGTTTTAACGCCACCAGCATCTGGATGGTTGAGCAGTTCGGGTTGGCGATAATGCCACGGTTTTTATAAGCAGCTACGGCGTGTGGATTGACCTCCGGCACCACCAGGGGAATATCATCGTCGTAACGGAACTGGGAAGTGTTATCCACCACAACACACCCGGCTTCTGCCGCTTTCGGCGCATATATCTTGGAAACACTGGCACCCGGGGAAAACAGCCCAATCTGGACTTTGGAGAAATCAAAAGTTTCCAAATCCTGCACTTCCACCCAGCTTCCATTAAACTCCACCTTCTTACCCGCTGAGCGGCTGGAAGCCAGTGGATACAAATTCCGCACCGGAAACTTGCGCGCTTCCAGCACACGCATAATCGTCTCACCTACCGCACCTGTGGCTCCAACCACTGCTACATCATAGCCTTCTTGACGCATATCTACCTCAAACTCATTTTTTAACAAACATGTATTTTTTAAACACGCTTACAGGACTGAAACCGCTATTTTTGCAGCGACGTTTGTGCTGCAATGACTTCAGGCACCACCTCTTCATTTTCTACCAGTTGTACTTCCAGAATGTTGATCTGTGCATCCGCACCGACTTCATGGCTGCGTCCTAAAAAGCGCCCGCCATTTTCAATGGTCATATGCCGTGACAGTAACTCTCCACGTACACATCCGACTGACATAATATCCATCTGTTCACAGACAATACGTCCCTTCAGTTCTCCATTGACCACGATATGCTTGGCTCGCACTTCACCTTCTATCGCGCCTTTCGGGCCAATGACGATCTCAGCCTCAGACAGCACCGTCCCCTCTATGCGCCCCTCCACATATAAAGGGGTTTTTAGTCCGCTAAGCTCACCTTTAAAGGTACAGCCTTCTGCAATGATGGTGGTGCCTTGTCCTGAAGATACACGCTGATTCTGTTTGCCAAAGATGCCCATGGCACTTGCCTCACTTTTTCAAAAATATCATCCGGATCCTGCATGGACCATAATACAAACGGGACAGGGTTTAAAGCGCGCTGCACAAAAGAGATCTCATAATGCAGGTGACTGCCGGTAGAAAGCCCGGTATTCCCCACATAGCCGATCACCTGCCCCTTTTTCACGAACTGCCCACTTTTAACCGCAACTTTGCTCAGGTGGCCAAATAAGGTACGAAACCCAAATGCATGGTGGATAATAATCATCTTGCCATATCCGCTGGCTTTATGATATCCAGCATACTCCACTATACCGTCTGCCGTAGCGATAATGGGATCACCGGTTTTACCTCGATAATCCAGCCCCTTATGAAACTCTCTCGCCCCTGTAACCGGGTGTTTACGCCAGCCAAAGTTTGAAGACACCCCTGCAAACTGAGGCAGTGGCCGTCCATTCGGCACCAAGTGCATCATCAAGCGGGCGGCTTTAGCAGTTAAGGTAACCTTCTCGACCCTGTCTTCAATTGGTAAGTCATCCGCCAGATCAGCCCCCAGTGTCTCCTGTAGAGCTCTTACGGCCAAGTCCAGCTGCTGTAACTGAAGCGCTTTTTCATCCAACTTCTCGGAAAGTGTGGTGTTTTGCGTACGCAAGCGGCTTAACTTCACCGCCTGCGCCTGCACGGTTCGTTCATACGCTTCAATGGCCTGCTGCCGGCGCTGCTCGAGTGCATCGACCTCTGTAATTAAAAAATAGATGATCCCTCCACCCGCCAACAGCAATACAAAAACACCGACCATTCCCCATAGGAAAAAGCGCTTTACCAGCTGATCAAAGGTATAGTGCCGAACGCCGTTAACATCACTGAGCGTAATGGTAAAACGGTTTTTCATCGTGGTTTACAGCGCAGCAACAACCGCACCCCCCATTTCAGAACAACTGACCTTTTCCGTTCCTTCCGTCCAGATATCCGCCGTACGCAACCCTTGATCCAACACCTTGCTCACTGCCTGCTCTATACGCACTGCCTGCTCAGGCGCATCCAGCGAATAACGCAACATCATTGCGGCAGATAGGATTGTTGCCAATGGGTTTGCAATATCCTGCCCGGCAATATCCGGCGCAGAGCCATGAGAGGGCTCATACATCCCCTTATTCTCCGCATTCAAAGAAGCAGACGGCAACATGCCAATAGAGCCGGTCAGCATGGATGCCTCATCAGACAGGATATCGCCAAACATATTTCCCGTCAGCATGACATCAAACTGCTTCGGCCAGCGCACCAGCTGCATGGCGGCATTATCCACCAGCATATGCTCCAAAGTAACATCCGGATATTCCTTTGCCACTTCGGTGACGACCTCTTTCCACAGCTCTGTCACTTCCAGTACATTGGACTTATCAATAGAGGTTACTTTTTTATTCCGCTTTTGCGCCGCCTGAAATGCCACATGGGCAATACGACGAATTTCCGATTCAGAATATACATAGGTGTTGAAGCCTTCCCGCTCGCCGTTTTCCAAGGTGCGAATCCCGCGGGGTTGACCGAAATAGATACCGCCGGTCAGCTCCCGCACGATCAGGATATCCAAGCCGCTGACCACCTCAGGCTTCAGACTGGAAGCGTGCGCCAGCTGGGGATAAAGCATGGCCGGGCGTAAATTGGCAAACAGTTCTAACCCGGAGCGCAACCCCAACAGTCCTTTTTCGGGGCGCTTTTCCCTAGGTAGGGCATCATATTGTGGACCTCCTACTGCGCCCAATAAAATAGCGTCTGCCGCTTCAGCCTCTGCCATGGTTTCATCAGGCAATGGGCTGCCCGTTTCATCATAAGCAGCCCCGCCTACTAAACCTTCTTCCATTTCCAATGAGACCACGCCCTCTTCATTCAGGCGGTTCAATACTTTTACGGCCTGCTCAGTAATCTCAGGACCAATGCCATCTCCTGGCAGAATCAATATCTTTTTTTTGGTCATACCTTACCTCTCAAATCTGGTCATATTGTTCCGCAATTTCCCGCAGGTGTAGAAATAACCAAGGTGCCTGCTGCTTGCGTTTTTCTTCATAGGCACGGATTTCATCTGCATGCTGCAGCGTTAAACCAATATCATCCAACCCTTCCAGCAGACAGTGACGACGGAATGGATCCACACTAAACTCAATCACCTCACCATCTGGTTTAGTCACAGTTTGGCGCTCCAAATCCACCGTAAGCTGATAACCTTCTTGTGCCTCAACTTCTTTAAACAACCGATCTACCTGCTGTTCATCCAGCACGATAGGCAGAATGCCGTTCTTAAAACAGTTATTGAAGAAAATCTCTGCGAAACTCGGGGCAATAATCACATCAAAACCATAGTCTTTCAGTGCCCACGGCGCATGCTCACGGCTTGAACCACACCCAAAGTTTTCCCGCGCCAGCAGAATCTTTGCCCCCTGATAACGGGGTTGATTCAGGACAAAATCTGGATTTACAGGACGGTTGCTACAGTCCTGCCCCGGTTCTCCCACATCCAGATAACGCCACTCATCAAACAAGTTAGGGCCAAACCCTGTACGTTTGATGGACTTGAGGAACTGCTTAGGGATAATTGCATCCGTATCTACATTGGCGCGATCCAGAGGTGCCACAATCGCCGTCAAACGTCCAAACTTTTCCATACCGCCTCCTCAAATAAACTCGCGCACATCTACAAAATGCCTGGCGATAGCCGCTGCAGCCGCCATCTGTGGACTCACCAGATGGGTGCGTCCACCCGCTCCCTGCCGCCCTTCAAAGTTACGGTTAGAGGTAGAAGCACAGTGCTTTTTCGGCGGCAAACGATCCGCATTCATGGCCAAGCACATGGAGCAGCCCGGATTACGCCACTCAAACCCCGCCTCTTTAAAGATTTTGTCCAGTCCTTCTTGTTCTGCCTGCATTTTCACCAAGCCAGAACCCGGCACCACCAGCGCCTGCTCCACACGATCAGAGACTTTACGCCCTTTCACAATAGCCGCTGCTGCACGCAAATCCTCAATACGGGAATTCGTACAGGAACCGATAAACACATAATCCACTGGAATATCCATGGCCCTCATACCCGCTTGAAGCCCCATGTAAGCTAATGCACGGCGCATACTATTAGCTTTCACAGCGTCCGACTCTTCATCCGGATTAGGTACAGTGCCCGTAATATCAACCACCATTTCCGGTGATGTCCCCCAGCTTACCTGAGGCTCAATCTGACTACCGTCAATTTCTATCACCGCATCAAATTCCGCGTCCACATCTGAATGCAATGTCCGCCAATGTGCGACAGCTTTTTCCCACAACTCACCTTTTGGCGCAAAAGGCCGACCTTTCACATACTCAATCGTTTTTTCATCCACAGCCACCATACCAGCCCGGGCACCTGCTTCAATCGCCATATTGCACACAGTCATACGCCCTTCCACGGACATATCTCTAAAGACCTGCCCGCCAAACTCAATGGCATAACCTGTACCGCCTGCCGTACCAATTTTGCGAATGATATACAAGATAACGTCTTTAGGCCCCACACCTGCCTGCAGCTGACCATCTACTTTGATCAGCATGTTTTTCATTTTTTTCTGAATCAAACATTGAGTCGCCAGCACATGCTCTACTTCGGAGGTGCCAATGCCGTGAGCAAGGCACCCTAATGCACCATGGGTTGAAGTATGAGAGTCCCCACATACCACTGTCATACCCGGCAGGGTAGCGCCCTCTTCCGGCCCCACCACATGTACAATGCCTTGACGTGGATCCCCCATTTTGAACTCCAGGATACCGAACTCTTCTGCATTCCTATCCAGTGTTAACACCTGAATACGAGAAATCGGATCCTCAATACTTTCCGGCCCACCTTTCAACTCCGTCGTTGGCACATTATGATCAGGTGTTGCCAGGTTGGCATCTACACGCCACGGCTTGCGTCCTGCCAGGCGCAATCCTTCAAAGGCTTGCGGTGAAGTCACTTCGTGCAAAAGGTGCCGGTCAATATAAATCAGCGCAGTGCCGTCTTCATCCTGACGCACCACATGTTCATCCCAAAGCTTGTCATACAGGGTTTTCCCTGCCATACCGCTCCCACTCACTTACTCACCAAAATAATCTTGTGATTATAGCAGTAAAATAGGCCTTTTTATTGGATCCTGAACTATGGCTTATCGAATTAAAGAGGTGTTTTACTCCCTGCAGGGAGAAGGGTTTCACAGCGGACGACCGGCGATTTTTTGCCGATTCAGTCACTGCAATCTCTGGACAGGCAAAGAAGCAGACCGTCACCATGCAGTCTGTCAATTTTGCGATACTGACTTTATCGGTACAAATGGACAAAATGGCGGCATCTTTACAAATGCAGAAGCACTTTGCCGCCACTTAAGCACCTTTTGGCCAATCCAGTCACAACCCCCTTTCGTTGTTTTAACCGGTGGCGAACCCCTCCTGCAAGTTGATACCGCATTGATCGACACACTACACTCGCACGGCTTTGAAATTGCAGTGGAAACCAATGGCACCATCAAAGCTCCTCAAGGTATCGACTGGCTTTGCGTTAGCCCTAAAGCCGGTGCCCCCCTTATTCAGGATCACGGGAATGAATTGAAATTGGTCTACCCTCAAAATACACTCCTGCCGGAACAGCTTGAAACACTGGCATTTGACTATTTTTACTTACAGCCCATGGATGGAAAAGCACTCAAAGACAACACCGAAAAAGCGATAACATACTGCCTTAAGCACCCCAAATGGCGCTTAAGCCTGCAGACACACAAAATATTGGGGATAGACTGACAGTGCTTACCAAAAGAAAAAGCCCCGCAAGGAGGAGGGGGAACCTTGCGAGGCCGGGAGGTGTATGGCGCGCTCGGGAGGACTCGAACCTCCAACCGCCTGGTTCGTAGCCAGGTACTCTATCCAGTTGAGCTACGAGCGCTGAATCAAGATGGCGCGCATTTTAAGCCGCCTGAAGCACTCTGTCAAGAAAAAAGTACATTTTGTTGAACGTCCAAGATGCCTGATGTTGAAACACTTGCTTTATCCAGCATCACAACTTGCCAAACAGCATAAAAGAAACGCCGTCATTTTGCTTGCCTTATCATAATAGGCCAACTTATCATCCACACACTAACAACTTAAAAATATCATGCCATGTACTATCAAAACTAACTACAGTCCAAGTCGTCAAGAAGATCTCCGTCAAATAGGTATCCTGATTACCAACCTGGGTACGCCAGATGCGCCAACAGAAATGGCTCTGCGACCTTATTTAAAGGAGTTTCTCTCCGACACACGAGTTGTAGAACCTCCTCCTGCTCCCTGGCTTTGGAAGCTGATTCTGAACACCATGATTCTACGCACACGCCCGGCAGCATCTGCTCAAGCGTATCAAAGCATCTGGAACTCAGAAGGCGATGGCTCTCCCCTGCTGGATATTTCACAACGTCAAGTCGAAAAAGTTAAAGCAACACTCACTCCTCATCACGGAGATCGCTTACATTTTGCTTTGGGCATGCGTTATGGCCGCCCTTCCATTGCCACCGCCTTGCAACAACTACAGGCTCAAGGTTGCCAAAAAATATTAGTTTTCCCTCTCTATCCACAATATGCCGGTGCTACGACAGGCTCTACCTTTGATGCCGTATTCGATGAACTGAAAAAATGGCGGCGTGTGCCCGCCTTACGCACCATTGACCACTATCATGACCATGAAGGCTATATTCAGGCACTTGCTAACAGCATTCAAGCCTATCAGGCTGAACATGGCCAGCCACAAAAATTGATTATGTCCTATCACGGTATCCCACTGCGTTACTGGCAGAATGGGGATCCTTATATCGAACAGTGCCATGCCACCTCCAAACAGGTCGCAGAAAAACTGGGGCTGACAGAAAACGACTATATAGTGACTTTTCAATCACGATTTGGCAAAGAGCCCTGGGTAGAACCTTATACTGATGAAACTTTAAAAGCGCTTCCCCAACAGGGTATCAAGCATGTACAGGTCATCTGCCCCGGCTTTTCTGCAGACTGTCTGGAGACCATCGAAGAAATCGGCGAAGGAAATCGAGATTACTTTTTGGAAGCTGGCGGTGAAAATTTTGGCTATATCCCCTGTCTGAATGATCGCGAGGATCATATTGCAGCATTGAGCACCCTGATCGAAACACACATACAAGGGTGGTAACAATCTTACTACCCACGTCGCAGGTACCATACGGCACATGCAAAACCGAAGATCAAAGTAAGTAAAAACAACAGCGGCAGCTCTCCCCAGCGAGCAAAAGGCGTCATCCCCTCCACAGGCTGCAGCGAGCCTCGCAATACTTCGGCCTCATAAGGTGGGATCGAGTGTGTAATCTCTCCATTTGCGTCAATTAAAGCGGTATGACCCGTATTAGCCACCCTGGCAAAAGGTCGCCCAAGCTCCCGCGCGCGCATCTGCACAGATTGCAACGCTTGTGCTGGCTCCAGCGTATGCGCAAACCATGCATCATTGCTGACTGTAATAAAGTAGCTCGCCACAGGGAGCTGATAACGCAACTCCTCCCCAAACTCAGTTTCAAAGCAAATGGCCATGCCAACATGATGCGCCCCCAGCTTCATAGGTTGAGGCGGAAAGGGTCCGGGAGAAAATTGATCGTAAGGAATATTCCAGTAGTCAAATAAAGGGCGAAGTAAAGAAGAAAACGGGTAATATTCGCCGATCGGCACCAAATGGTGTTTTTTATAAACCTGATAAGGCCGCTCACCCACATTGATCAGTGCATTATAATAGCGTGTGCGGGTTTCATCCCGCCAGATACTGCCCAATAAAATAGGCTTCTGCAAAGCTGCCGCATCTCCTAAAAAGCTTTTTAAAGCCCCTTTCTCAACCAAATCAAAGTATGCCGGCACGGCCGTCTCAGGCCAGACAATCACATCGGCGCCTAAATGTTGCCGAGTCATTTTGGTGTAACGCGCCAAGGTGGGATAAAACTGCTCGGGCTGCCACTTCTGATCCTGAGGAATATTCCCTTGTAATAGTGCCAAATCAACCGGTTTACCCTGAGGCTGTACCCAGCGAATATCCGCAAGGCTGCCACCTATCAGCCACAGCAGCGCAAAAAGCAAGGCTGCGCCAATCCAGGCATTTTTAACAACCAGCCATACCAACAAAGCAGCTGAAAGCGCAACTGCCCAGCTGACCCCCAGCACCCCAAAAATGGGCGCATAGCCATCCAGCCAAGTAAGAATATGAGAGGTACCGATTTGCAAAAACGGATAGCCGCCAAACAGGTGCCCACGCAACCACTCGCCCACCACCCAGGCTGCCGGATAGATCAATATCAACCCCACAACCGGGAAAAACGGTTTAGCAGCCCACTTGGCTAACGCACCGGCCAGCGCAGGAAACAGGCTTAAATAAACCACCCACAAAAAAGTACCAAAAAGCGCCCCCAATAAAGGCACTTCTCCATAAAAATACTGACTGGAAAATAGCCAGCTGGCACCGGCTCCAAACAATCCCAATCCAAACCAAAATCCCAGCTTAAATGCTGCCAGCGGACGCGTTACATGGAACCAGAGCCAGAACAGCCCTCCCAGCGTCAGCAATGCCAGTGGCGCTAAAGCAAACGGGGCAAAAGCCCCTACCGTCAGCACACCAAGTGTTGCAGCCAACAAGCTCCAACGATCAGGGCGAAACAAGCTGAAGACACTTTTAAACCTGGCGGCCAAGCCAGATTTAGTCGCTTTCCGCTGCGTCATTCAATGCACTAACTTTAATTTCCTGCACCCGACGACCATCACTTTTGGTGACCTCCAGCAATAACTTATCTAGCTGAAGCTGCTCCCCCACATGGGGAATATGCGCCAATTCCTTCACCATGCACCCCCCTATGGTTTCTACTTCGTCACAGCTCAGTGCCATATTGAAGTAATGATTAAAGCTGTCCAACGGCATCTGCGCATCTACCAGATAAAACCCCTTGCGCTTGCGCACATACTTTTCTTCTTCGTCATACTCATCTTCAATTTCACCAACGATCTCCTCCAGCACATCTTCAATGGTGATCAGTCCGGCCAGTTCTGCATATTCATCCACCACCAGTGCCAGATGCGTACGCCCACTTTTAAACTCTCGAAGAATGACATTCAACCGCTTACTTTGCGGCACAAACGTAGGGGTACGATAAAGTTGGCGCAAAGCCTCCTTATCAAACAGCTCACCATGTACCAGCGCACGCAACACATCTTTTGTCATCAAAATTCCCAGCACGCCTTCGGCTCCCAGCACAGGGTAACGGGAGTGACCTTCTTCTACGATGTGCTTCAGAATCTCATCCAGCTCCGCTTCATCATCCACATAGTCCATCTTGGAACGGGGAATCATCACATCCCGTACGCGTAGCTCGGTCACATGCAGAATACGCTCAATCATGCGCTCCGCATCCGGCTCCAGCAAGCCGCGCTCTGCTGCTTCCCTCAGCAAATGGATTAAGTCTTCGCGCGTTTCCGGCTCATCCGAAAACAGTTGTTTTACTTTATCTAACCAACCGCTTTGGGTTTCTTCTGTCATTTAGTCCTGCTCTTCATACGGGTTGGCAAAGCCCAAATCAGCCAGAATCTGTATTTCCAGTGCTTCCATCTCTGCCGCCTGGTCATCGGTTATATGATCATATCCCTGCAAATGCAATAGCCCATGCACCACCATATGCGCCCAGTGGGCTTCCAAAGGTTTGTGCTGCACTTCCGCCTCTTTACGCACCACTTCAGCACAGATCACAAGATCCCCTAAATATGCATCGCCTAAGGCTTCGGCAATTTCCTGCGGCACTTCAAACGGAAAAGAAAGCACATTGGTCGGCTTATCCTTATGACGGTACTGCTCGTTCAGCGCACGGCTTTCCTCAGGTGAAACAATGCGCACTGTCACCTCCCCCTCTACGCCTGTACGCTTCGCCACAGCTTGTATCCAGCGCAGCAGCTGAGTTTCATTTGGAATAGAGGCTTCCGGCACAGCCCACTGCAGCTCAATCATGTGCACCCTCCTTGCGTATGCGTGCTGCCTGATCATAAGCCTGCACAATTTTTTGCACCAACGGATGACGCACCACATCCTGCGCCTGGAAAAAGGTAAAGCCGATCCCTTCTACACCTTCCAGCACCTCCAGTACATCTCGTAAACCCGAGCGCTGGTGTTTAGGTAAGTCACACTGGGTAATATCACCTGTAATGACCGCATGAGCACCAAAACCTAAGCGTGTCAGAAACATTTTCATCTGCTCTATAGTGGTATTCTGTGCTTCATCCAGAATGATAAAAGCCTCATTCAAAGTACGCCCACGCATAAAAGCTAAAGGAGCGATTTCAATGACACTTTTTTCAATCAGACGCTCAACCGTTTCAAACCCCAGCATTTCATACAGAGCGTCATACAAAGGGCGTAAATAAGGATCGACTTTCTGAGAAAGATCACCGGGTAAAAACCCCAACCGCTCTCCTGCTTCTACGACTGGACGAGTCAGCACAATACGGCGCACCTGTTCCCGCTCCAGCGCCGCCACGGCCGCGGCAACAGCCAAATAGGTTTTTCCTGTCCCCGCCGGCCCTACGCCAAAGTTCACATTAAATTGTTTCAGGTTTTCAAGGTAAGCAGCCTGGTTAGGGTTACGGGTACGAATCACTTTACGGCGGGTTTTAAGCACTTTTTCATCACACTCGGGCAGCTGTTTGATTTCAAAACCTGCCTGCTGCAATGTTAAATGCACTTTCTGCGGATCCAGTGTTTCGCTTTTCGCCTGCTCATACAGATCACGAATAACCTGCTCTGCCTTTACAATCCGGTCTGCCAAGCCGGTGACTTTAAATTTAAACCCTAGATGATTCACCTCAACACCCAGGCGCAACTCCACCTGCTCCAGGTGTTCACCCAAATAGCCCACCATATTCTGCAAACGCTCATTATCATGGGGGATCAGCTCAAAAGATGCAGAATGTAAAAGATGAGCGCTCATAGGGCGTAATACTGAGGTGAGCGGATATATTCCGCTTCAGGTGTCGCCACGACCTCCCCACGCAGAGAGTTAGGAAAGGCTTCTGTGATTTTTACATCGACGAACTGACCAATCAGATCCAACGCACCGGGAAAGTTGACCACTCGGTTATTTTCCGTGCGACCCACCATCTCGTGCAGATTTTTTTTAGAAGGGCGTTCCACCAGCACGCGCTGCACCGTACCTACCATCGCCTCACTGAAAGCCTGAGTCTGCTTATTTAGCAATGCCTGCAACTCATACAAGCGTCGTTTTTTCACCTCTAATGGCACATCATCCGGCAAACTTGCCGCCGGCGTACCTGGCCGCGGGCTGTAAATAAAACTGAAAGAGCGGTCATACTGCAACTCCTCTACCAGCTGCAGCGTTTTGAGGTGATCCTCTTCCGTCTCTCCGGGGAAGCCTACGATAAAGTCGCCTGAAAGGCTTAAATCTGGCCGCAATGCACGAATCTTACGAATGGTTGCCTTATATTCCAGCACCATGTGGTTACGCTTCATCAGCGCCAGAATACGATCGGAACCTGACTGAATAGGCAGGTGCAGATGAGAAACCAACGCCGGCACCTCGCCAAAGGTTTGAATAATCGCTGGGGTCATTTCATTCGGATGGGACGTGGTAAATCGGACACGATCAATACCCGGCACCCCTGCGACCGCATGAATCAACACGGATAAATCAGCAATCTCCCCGTCGGACATTTCACCACGATAGGCATTGACATTCTGCCCCAGTAGATTGATTTCCCGCACCCCCTGTGCCGCCAGCTGGTGAATTTCCTCCATGACATCCTCAAACGGACGGCTTACTTCCTCACCACGCGTATAGGGCACCACACAGAAGGTACAGTACTTGGAACACCCCTCCATGACAGAAACAAAAGTCGTTACCGAGCTGGCTTCCGGCTTGGGCAGGTGGTCAAACTTTTCAATCTCTGGAAAGGAAATATCAATAACGGCAGCCTTTTTTCTGCCTGCATGACGCGCTGCAAGCGCATCTTGAATCATCTGCGGCAAACGGTGCAAAGTTTGCGGGCCAAAAATGACATCCACAAACGGCGCACGCTTACGAATCAACTCTCCTTCCTGAGAAGCAACACAACCTCCAACGCCGATAATACGGTTTGGCTTGGCTGTCTTCCATGTTTTCCACTTGCCCAGCTCATCGAAGACCTTTTCCTGAGCTTTCTCACGTACTGAACAGGTATTCAACAATAATACATCCGCTTCTTCAGGCGTATCGACTTCACTCAGACCAAAAGCATTTTTCAGCAAAGCGGCCATTTTTTCCGAGTCATACTCGTTCATCTGGCAGCCGTAAGTTTTAATCAGCACGCCCCCTTCAAACAAGTGTTTGGCCATAGCCCTTAACGCTCCAGCTCAAAAGCATCATGCAACGCTTGCACCGCCGTTTCCAGGTGCTCCTCATCCACAATCACCGAGATTTTGATTTCGGTGGTGCCGATCATCTGAATATTGATCCCCTTTTCAGCCAGTACCTCAAACATACGTGCCGCAATGCCCGCATGGGATTTCATACCAATTCCCACCAGAGACACTTTAACAATACCATCATCCGCCAGCACCTCACGTGCACCCAGACGCTCTGCCTGCTGGCGCAAAATCTCCAACGCAGCTGGGCAGTCGTTACGGTGCACAGTAAAAGTGAAGTCCGTTGTGCCATCTACGCCCTGGTTCTGAATAATCATATCGATGTCAATATTCGCATCACTGATAGGCCCCACGATCTGATAAGCCACACCGGGTTTATCCGGCACCCCTAAAATCATCAGTTTTGCTTCGTCACGATTAAACGCAATACCTGAAATCAGTGGTTTTTCCATTACTTTATCCTCAGAGGTAATCAGGGTACCACCCCCTTCTTTCATTGAACTCAACACACGCAACGGCACACGATATTTGCTGGCAAACTCCACAGAACGAATCTGCAAGACTTTCGCACCTAAGCTGGCCAGCTCCAACATTTCGTCATAAGTAATCACATCCAGGCGGCGGGCATTCGGCACTACACGCGGATCAGTGGTATATACACCATCTACATCCGTATAAATCTGGCACTCATCCGCACGCAACGCTGCCGCCAGAGCGACCGCAGTGGTATCGGATCCTCCTCGCCCTAGCGTGGTGATTTCATTATTCAACGTCACCCCCTGAAAGCCGGCCACCACCACAACTTTGCCTGCATTCAGCTCTGCGCGGATACGTTCCTCGTTAATTTTCTCAATACGCGCTTTGGTGTGCACATTGTTGGTCAGAATCGGCACCTGCCAGCCGGTAAAAGAAATCGCAGGATATCCTCGCTGCTGCAGCGCCATGCTCAGCAGCGCAATCGTTACCTGCTCTCCTGTCGAGATCAGCACATCCATTTCCCGAGGGTTTGGACGCGCCTGGATTTCCTGCGCCATCGCGATCAAGCGGTTGGTCTCTCCGTTCATTGCCGACACAGCCACCACCACCTGATGCCCCTGCTCAACGGTTTTGATGACTTTATCAGCCACATTTTCAATACGCTCAATAGAGCCTACCGAAGTGCCGCCGTATTTCTGTACAATTAGAGCCATAGCCTTTTATCCTAATTTCTTTTCAACCCAGCCACGCACCGATGCAAGCGCGTCAGTTAGCTTCTCCGGCATATTCCCACCTGCCTGAGCCATATCAGGACGGCCGCCGCCTTTTCCACCCACCTGTTGCGCCACAAAATTCACCAGCTCCCCGGCCTTAAGCGTGCCAGTCAGCGACTTGCTAACCCCAGCCACCAAGGAGACCCTGTCTGCCTGGCGGGCACCTAACACAATCACGGCATTGTCCAGTTTCTGTTTGAGCTGATCCAGCAATTCTCGCAATACCTTGCCATCAGCGCCTTCAATTTCTGCCACCAACAGGCTGGCATTGCCAATACTTTCTGCCTGGCTGGCCAGCTGTGCGCCTTGCTGCGCCGCCAGCTTAGCCTGTGCCTGCGCCAGCTGCTTTTCCAGCTGCTTCAACTGCTGCGTCAGCTGTACAGCCTTATCCGGTGTCTGCTCCAGCGTTTTTGCTTTCAGCGTATCAGCTGTCTTGCGCAGGACATCTTCCCGCCCGTAGATAAACTGCCAGGCCGCATTACCTGTCACTGCCTCAATACGGCGCACACCTGAAGCAACTCCGCCTTCACTTACAATACGAAATGGCCCTATATCCCCTGTACGACACACATGCGTTCCCCCGCATAGCTCAATTGAGAACGGACCCATATCAACCACGCGCACCATATCCCCATACTTTTCACCAAATAATGCCATCGCGCCTTTTTCTTTAGCTGCATCCAGGGACATTTCTTCGGTGGAAACAGGAAGGTTGGCCATAATTTTCTCATTCACTTCCTGCTCAACTGCTCGAAGCTGCGCTTCTGTCAAAGGCTCAAAATGAGAAAAGTCAAAACGTAAACGTTCCGGCGCCACCAGAGAGCCTTTTTGTGCTACATGGGTACCCAGGTGCTTGCGCAAAGCAGCATGTAGCAGGTGCGTAGCAGAGTGGTTACGTTCTGCTGCACGGCGACGCTCTGTATCTACCTGCGCGTGAATACTCTGACCCACCATCATTTCACCCGCAGTGACGCGACCAAAATGCAACCACAGCGCGCCCTGCTTTTTCACATCTGACACATGAAAGCTATGCATGCCTTCTGTCAGGCTGCCCGTATCGCCTACCTGCCCTCCGGACTCAGCATAAAAAGGTGTCTGATCCAGCACAGCGATGCCTTCCTGCCCTTCTCCCAGCTGAGAGACCTGCTCAAAATCTGGCGTAAACAGGGCAACAATTTTAGCTTCGGTATCTGTTTGATCATAGCCAACAAACCGTGTTGCACCGTCAAGCGGAATTTTTTTGCTCATATCCACTTTGAAACTGCCTGCGGCACGAGCGCGCTCCTTTTGTTTGCGCATTTCCGCCTCAAACCCCTGCTCATCGACTTTAAGCCCTCGCTCCCGGGCAATATCTGCCGTCAGATCCACCGGAAAACCATAGGTGTCATAAAGCTTAAAGACTAATTCACCAGGTAACACATCCCCCTGCAAATTAACAATTGCAGCCTCCAGTAGCTTCATGCCGTTTTCAAGGGTTTCAGCAAAGCGTTGTTCCTCCTGCAGCAATACTTTTTCCACCTGTGAGGCGGCTTCTTTGAGCTCGGGATAAGCGTCACCCATCTGCTCGACCAGTGGTTGCACCAGCTTGTGAAAAAACGGCTGCGTCTGCCCCAGCTTATAGCCATGACGAATAGCACGACGAATGATTCTACGCAACACATAACCGCGCCCTTCATTGGAAGGTAAGACACCGTCTGTAATCATAAAGCTGGTAGAGCGGATATGATCTGCAATCACCTTCAAAGAGCTGCTGTCTCGATCTTCTGCACCCGTTACAGTTTGTGCTGCATCAATCAAAGCCTTAAACAGATCAATGTCATAATTGGAGTGCACCCCCTGCATCACCGCAGCTAAACGCTCCAGCCCCATCCCCGTGTCAACGGAGGGCTTGGGCAGCGGTGTCAGTGTGCCATCCGCATCCCGGTTAAACTGCATAAACACAAGGTTCCAGATCTCGATATAACGATCCCCATCTTCTTCAGGGGTGCCCGGTGGCCCACCAGGCACCTCAGGACCATGGTCGTAAAAGATTTCACTGCAAGGTCCACAAGGCCCCGTATCTCCCATGGACCAAAAATTATCCTTTTCCCCACAGCGACTGAAACGTGCAGGATCCACGCCAATTTCATTTAGCCAGATTTCAGCGGCCTCATCGTCTTCTCGGAAAACCGTCACCCAGAGTTTTTCTGCCGGAATGCCCAGCGTTTTGGTCAAAAAATCCCATGCATAACGGATTGCTTCACGTTTAAAGTAGTCTCCAAAGCTAAAATTACCCAGCATCTCGAAAAAGGTATGGTGCCGCGCCGTGTAACCGACGTTTTCCAGGTCGTTATGCTTACCGCCTGCACGAATACACCGCTGCACGGAACAAGCACGTGTGTAAGGACGAGTTTCAACACCTAAAAATACATCTTTAAACTGCACCATCCCCGCATTTGTAAAGAGCAGGGTAGGATCATTAGCCGGCACCACAGGTGAGGAGTGAACCGACGTATGCCCCTGCGCCTTAAAATAATCAACAAATGCCTGGCGCAGCCGCGCTGTGCTCATTTTTTCCATGAAACCACCATTTCCAATTCAACTTATTCCTGCATTGCAGCCCAGCAGTGTGACTGCAAAAAACCTCTCCCCTGCAAAAATCTTAAGCGTTTTGCCAGCGCTTTTGTTTCCTTAGGGCGTAATGCGTCACCAAACTTTTTCTCCAGTGCACCACGCGCCGAAGCCACCCAAGCTTCCTCCGGCAGTGCCAATGCCGTTTCCAGAAGAGCGCTATCCTCTATCGCATCTTTTAGTTTTTGACGAATTTTCAAAGGACCGTCGCCTTTTTCCAAAGCGCGTGCCACTGCCCGCTCAATAAAGCGCGTTTCATCCAGCCAGCCTCGCGCCTTAAACATATCGATGCAGGCTTCAATCTCCTTGGCCGTAGCCTGAGGAACCTTCTGACCAAGCTTCTGTGCCAACTCGCGCACACCATAGTCCCGAGTAGCCAGAAACTTAAGCGCCTGTACTTCCAAGGCATTAGACACTTCGTTCATGCTTCAGGCTCAGCATTCATCGCGTCTATAGATGCACTGTTCGGCAAAAGCTTCTGGCGCAACTGCTGTTCAATAGCCTCTGCCACATCTGGGTGCTCTTTCAACCACTGACGGGTATTTTCCTTGCCCTGGCCGATTTTCTCACCGTTATAGCTGTACCAAGCGCCCGCTTTCTGAATCAGACCATGCTCCACTCCCAGCTCAATCACCTCACCCAGGCGGGAAATGCCCTCACCATAAAGGATTTCAAAGCGCACTTCTTTAAAAGGGGGCGCCAGCTTGTTTTTAACCACTTTAACCTTGGTTTCATTCCCGATGACTTCATCTTTGTTTTTCAAGGCACCCACCCGGCGAATATCCAAACGCACGGAGCTGTAAAACTTCAGTGCATTACCACCCGTTGTGGTTTCAGGACTTCCAAACATTACACCGATTTTCATACGAATCTGATTGATAAAGACAACCAGCGTATTCGTGCGTTTGATATTGGCTGTCAGTTTTCGCAGCGCCTGGCTCATCAAGCGTGCCTGCAATCCTACATGGGAATCCCCCATATCTCCTTCAATCTCTGCTTTTGGCGTTAATGCCGCCACAGAGTCCACCACCACGATATCTACCGCACCAGAACGCACCAACATGTCTGCAATCTCCAGCGCCTGCTCTCCAGTATCCGGCTGCGATACCAATAAGTTATCCAGATCCACCCCCAACTTTGCCGCATAGGCAGGATCCAGGGCGTGCTCAGCATCAATAAACGCAGCCGTCCCTCCCTGCTTTTGCGCTTCAGCAATGGCGTGCAGTGTTAAAGTTGTCTTGCCTGAAGATTCCGGGCCGTAGATTTCCACCACACGCCCCTTCGGCAATCCCCCTATACCCAGCGCCACATCCAGCCCTAAAGAGCCTGTGGAAATGGTTTCTATATTTTGCGCCACCGGGTTATCACCCAGCCGCATTACAGCGCCTTTTCCGTAGTTTTTTTCTATCTGCTGCAAGGCGGCTTGAAGAGCTTTCAGCTTTTGTTCATCCATATTTCAGCACTCCTGTGACGCTCCATACAAAATTCAGAAAACTGTTTATTATCGCACAGATCAATAACTTATGGCACCTTATGCTTTTCAGCCTGTGCAATCAACTCCGCATAACCTTCTTTATAACTGAGATATTTAAAAACAAACCCCGTTTCACGGATGCGAGCATTACTGATACGTTTATTTCCTCGCTGTTGCCGCACCCGCTCCGTCGGCTCCCGGTGGTCGATCTCCAATGGCACGCTCAACTGTTCAGCCAGCCACTCATAAACATCACACAAAGGGGTCGGCTGATTATCCACCCCCACATACAAGTTATCCACCCGGGGCAAGCGCTGTAAGTGTGCCAACATGCGTGCCGCATCTTCAATATGGATACGGTTACTGTACACGCCCTCCATACAATGCGCCTTACCGCTACGCACCATATCAAGCAAGTGGGCTCTGCCCGGCCCATACAGCCCGCCAAAACGCACAACCGTAGCAGGCAGGCCACTCTCCCATGCCAAGTTTTCCGCCTCAATCAATACTCTGCTGGCAAAGTGCGTTGCTTCTACAGGTGATGTTTCATCGACCCACGCCCCATCACTTTGTCCAAACACGGAAGTACTGGAAATAAAGAAATACCGTTTGATTGGCTGACCCTGCAACAACTTCAGAAAATGACGCTGTGCCGTACTATAGGTACGATGATAAGACAGCTCATCATGTTTATCCGGCGTTAAAATAAAAAATGCGTATTCCACCCCCTCCAAAGCAAGTTGCGACTCAGGCGGGCTGGTCAAATCCAACGCCACAGGCTCGACATATGCTGGCAACTGTTCGGGACGGCGGCGAATCCCGACCACCTTGTCCCCCTGTTGATGCAACAGGGCTGCAAGTCGGCAGCCTAAATCTCCACAACCTGCAATCACCACCTTGCTCATAAACTTACTTCCTCAAGTCATAAAAACGCATCATAGCCCAAAACAGAAACTGAAAATAACTCATGCGAACCGCTCATCTAACGCTTCACACAGCACATGCGCCAAAAAAGCATGTGCTTCCTGTATGCGTGCGGTTTCCTTAGCGGGCACAGCTAAAGCAATATCTGCAATCGCCGCAGCCGGATTAGGTGCCGCTCCCGTCAGAGCAACCGTAAGCGCACCTTTTGCCTGTGCCGCTTCCAGCCCTAACACCACATTTTCACTCGCACCAGAGGTGGAAAGCCCCACCACCACATCTGCTGCACTTACCAGGGCTTCTACCTGACGAGCAAAAAGCGTCGAAAAATCATAATCATTAGGATGCGCTGTCAGAATCGAAGTGTCCGTTGTTAAAGCCATGGAAGCCAGCGGCTGTCTGTCTTCAACATAGCGCACAACCAGTTCAGCTGCCATATGCTGAGCGTCTGCTGCGCTTCCACCATTCCCAAACCAGACTACTTTACCCCCTGCACGCAAGGCATGCGTGACCGCATCAACCCATGCAGCCACTTGAGGCTCCAAGGCGCTTAACGCAGCCATCACCGCCTGGTGCCGCGCTAAAGCGGCCGCCATCAGCTGCATACATCCCCCTTTATTTTTTCCACCAGAGACGTGGTTGAGAACCCATCCCAGAAGGCCAGCACCTTCACCTCACCGCCGGCTTCCTGAACACATTGCGCACCGGCAATTTCATCCGGCCGATAATCTCCTCCCTTGACCAATATATCCGGCTTCACACGACAAATAAGCCGCTCTGGCGTATCCTCTGAAAACGGAACAACCCAATCCACGCAACTCAGCGCTGCCAAAACCTCCATTCGCGCCTGTAAAGGGACAACAGGACGGCTTTTTCCCTTCAGGCGACGCACGGAAGCATCATCATTTACCGCCACGATCAGACGATCCCCCAGCTGCGCCGCTTCCTGAAGATAACGCACATGTCCCGCATGGATAAGATCAAAACAACCATTGGTCATTACCACCCGCTCACCACGCGCCTGAGCTGCTCGCACTTGCGCCACCAGCGTCGCTTCTTCAGGTGCTACATACCCCAGATATGCCTGCTTCTGCTCCAAATGCAGGCGCAGTTCCTCAGCACTCACGACCGATGTCCCAACTTTACGCACCACCAGTGATGCGGCCTCATTCGCCAGCCAGGCCGCACGCTCAAGTGATTCCCCTGCAGCCACAGCGGCAGCCAACACTGCAATCACCGTATCTCCCGCACCGGTCACATCATAAACTTCCTGAGTCTGGGCTTTTAAAAAGTGGGGTGTCTCACTCTGCTGCAACAGCACCATGCCATGTTCACTGCGTGTAACAAGCAAGGCTGACACAGACAGCTGCTTCTGTAACGTGCGAGCTTTTTGCACCAGTGTTTCATCATCTGAAACCACACCGACAATCTGCTCGAACTCTTTCTGGTTCGGCTTAATCAACGTGGCCTGACGATAACGGGAAAAGTCATCCCCTTTGGGATCCACAAAAACAGGAATCTCTGCATCCACCGCCGCCTGAATAATCCTGGAAACATCCAGCAAGGCACCTTTGGCATAATCCGAAATTACAACCGCATCAAACTGCTGTATGCTCGCTGCAGCCTGCCGGCTCAACTTGACCGCCACCGTCTCAGGCACAGGCTGCTCAAAATCCAGCCTGATTAACTGCTGATTCTGACTCAAAATACGCAACTTCGAGATTGTGCCGGTTGCACTTTTCACCCAGTCGCAACACACCTTCTTTGCTTCCAGCAGCTGCGTCAGCTGATGACCTGCTTCATCTTCCCCGATCACCCCCATTAAGGTGACCGACGCACCTAAAGCTGCCGCATTCATAGCCACATTTGCCGCACCTCCGGGGCGTGCTTCTTCTTGTGCCACCTTGACCACCGGCACAGGTGCTTCCGGCGAAATGCGCCCAGCACACCCATACCAGTAACGATCCAACATGACATCCCCCACCACTAACAGACGAGCTGATTTAAATGCCGGCAACATGATTCCTAAACACTTCTCTTTTCTAAAATAAGCCGCTATTTTAAACAAGCGGACAGCATATTGATAAAATACTCTTTCCTGTCACACCGAAGAGTCATCCGTGAAACGCCTGTTGCTATTATTCAGTTGCTTGCTTACATACCAACCCACCCTGTCCCAAGCAGAAAACCGAACAGATACTCTACTAAAAGACACCGCCATCATCGGCACCCTGCTGAGCTGGGGGGCTGCCGCTTTATGGGGTGAAGCCAAACATGCTCATGCTTTGCCTCCTGGAGAACGTTTTCACTTGGGCACTTATCAGGCTTCTGAAAAACAACTGGGGCTGGCAGGCATACATTTTGGCTGGGACTTCACACAACCACTGATGCGTTTTCGTCACTGGCAGCTACGTGCACACTGGGAAATTGACCTGCAGGGGTGGTGGACTGAACGCCCCTCTCGCCATGACAGCGGCTGGATTGCCGGCATAACACCTGTGGTGCAATATGTATATCACAGCCAGTTCACACCTTATGTGGAGCTGGGTATAGGATTAAAATATTTGTCTGACATTCAGATGGGAGACACCTACAAGTCCACCCAGTTTCAATTTGGAGATTTAGTCGGTTTTGGCATGCAACTGGGACATCACCTTCAAGTCGGCTTCCGCTTTCTTCATATTTCTAATGCAGGCATTGAAACGCCTAACCCTGGCACCAATTTTTACGGCATCAAAATGGACTATTTATTCTGATGAAATATCAATCTATAGCAAAAAATGTCTTTCAGATCGAAGCTGAAGCTATCGCTCACCTGAGCGACCTGCTGACCGAAGATTTCGACAACGCCGTCCAAACCATACTGAACAGTTCAGGACGCGTAGTAGTCTGTGGTATGGGGAAATCCGGCTTGATCGGCAAAAAAATCGTCGCCACACTGGCCAGTACCGGTACCCCTTCGTTTTTCATGCATCCGGGAGAGGCCTTTCATGGCGACTTGGGCATGGTTACGCAAGAAGATGTATTTATCGCCATTTCAAACTCCGGTGAGACGGAAGAAGTCATCCGCTTGCTGCCTTTTTTAAAAGATAACGGCAATGCCATTGTCGCCATGACAGGTAATCCTGACTCCACTCTGGCGCGTAATGCACACTTTCATTTAAACATTGCGGTTCCGCAAGAAGCCTGCCCCCACCAGCTCGCTCCCACCAGCTCCACGACAGCCACCCTGGCGATGGGCGATGCATTGGCGGTTGCGCTGATGGAAGCGCGCCATTTCCAGCCACAGGATTTTGCCCGTTTCCACCCAGGCGGTAGCCTTGGCCGCAAACTACTGACCAAAGTCAAACACGAAATGAAAACAGACAATCTGCCGCTGGTTGATGGCCAGGCACCGATGAGCGAAGTCATTCATACAATCAGTAAAGGGCGGCTGGGACTCTGTATTGTTGATCAGGGGCGCGGCATTATCACCGACGGTGATCTGCGCCGTCACTTGGAAACCGATGCCAACCTGATGAAAAAAACAGCTGCAGAAATCATGACACCTGACCCGAAATCCATTCTGCCCGATGCGCGGCTCACGGAAGCAGAAGCCTTAATGAACCAACATAAAATCACCTCATTGCTAGTCAAAGACGCACAGGGACAGCTGCTCGGCGTATTGCAAATCTACGACCTGAATTTATGAGGCGCGCACTCTATACCCTGGCGCTCTACACCCTCAGCCCCCTTTTTCTACTGGCGGGCTGGAAGCGTTGCCGCAAAGCCAAACGCCTGGGGCTCAAACAGCCACTTTGTTTAAAAAGCCGCTTCGGTGCCGTACCTGATCACTGGCGCACAGGCGGCATCTGGATTCATGCAGTTTCTGTTGGGGAAAGCCGCTCTATTTTTCCGCTGCTGGCAGCGCTCAAAAGCCAATACCCTCACCTGCCACTGACGGTTACAAATGGCTCAGTGCAAGGTGCTCTGCAAGTTCAGCAGTTTTCACCGGTGCCAGTACAAAACAGCCTAATCCCCTACGATTTCCCTTTTGCCATGCGCCGTTTTTTAAAGCGCCTGCAGCCTGAGCTTGTGATTGTGGTTGAAACGGAACTATGGCCACATCTTTTTGATCAATGTGCCAAGCTGCATATTCCTGTTCTGCTGCTCAATGCTCGTCTCAAACAGGCCTCATTCCAACGCTACCAACGCTGGGGGCAGCCGCTGGTAAAAGAGAGCCTGCAACAGCTGAATTTTATCGGTACACAATTTCCAGAAGACAAGCAACGCCTGCTCAGTTTAGGTGCACCACCTGAGCGCACACAAGTCATCGGCAACCTGAAATTTGACCTGCAAATCCCCACACACCTGCCTGAAGCAGCCCAGCAGCTTCGTGCACAACTCGGCAGCCGATTTATCTGGGTAGCAGGCTCTACCCATGCCGGCGAAGAAGAAAAGCTGCTCCAGGCACATGAGCAACTCCGCCAAAAAATCCCTGATGCCTTACTGATTCTGGTACCTCGTCATGCAGATCGATTTGATGAAGTGGCACATCTTTTAAAGCAATCTGGGGTTATCTTTGTCAGACGCGGCCATCAGGTATTGCCACAGTCTGAAACGCAAGTATGGCTGGGCGATAGCGTTGGAGAGCTTCTATACTGGTATGCGCTGGCGGATGTTGCCTTTATAGGCGGCACCTTAGTGCCTTTTGGCGGACACAATATTCTGGAACCCGCCGCTTTAAGCAAGCCTGTACTCTCAGGCCCCCACTACCAAAACCTTGCCTCACTCTATCAAAGTATTTTGGCATGCAAAGGGGTCGAAATCGTGCCCGATACTCAAGCACTTGCAGAGAAACTCCAACACTATGCTGTCAATACCGAATCCCGCAAAGCACAAGGCATTCAGGCCTATCAGTGTTTCAAGCGGCATCAAGGCGTACTGCCCAAAATACTCTCCATCATCGAACAGGTGATGCCAAATAAAAGCGTTTAACGGCCAACACCATAGTAAACAAACCCATCA
>CAYRSN010000006.1:0-44513 GCA_964427185.1 uncultured Piscirickettsiaceae bacterium
ATCAGGTTTCGCAAGCCGGCAGATACTGACAACCCCTACATGTACCACTGCCATTTCCTCGAGCATGAGGATGCGGGCATGATGGGACAGTTTACGACGATTTAAGTCAGCGGGTACTTACCTCATTGTTCAAGCCGGTTTGAAATTTGATTTTTTCGTGCTGGAAAAAACCTGTTTTTATGGCTGTTTGCGGGGTTTTCCCTTGTTTTTACGGTCGCGGTGGCGCAGTTTGTGTTTTTTGGCAGGTTTTTGGGGTTTCTTTTTCCTTTCTTTTTTCTGCTGTTTGAGCTTACGGCGGTATGCCCGCAGGCGTTCTTCAAAGCTGGGGCCTTTGAGTTCCAGTTCAGGGATCATTTCCACGGGCAGTTTCTGCCCCAGACGGTATTCAATACGATCCAGATCCTTGAGGGCATTGAAGGTGACCAGGCTATAGGCTACACCCATATTCTGTCCGCGTCCGGTACGGCCAATGCGGTGAATGTAGATATCGGAACGGTGAGGTAGATCAAAATTGATCACATGGGTGATATTGTCCAGATCCAGCCCGCGGGCGGCCAGATCGGTGCTCACCAGCACGCGGCGTTTACCGGCGCGGAAGGCATTGATACGCTCCAGCCGCTTAGGCGCGGGCAGATCGCCATGGAGCACGGTGCTGGAGATATCGTGTTTGCGCAGCCAGTCGTTGACATTTTCAGCGGTCTCTTTTTTGTTGGTAAAGACCAGTGCCCGCTGGCAGCTGGCATCTGTGACCAGTGCACGGAGTAGGCGGCGTTTATGAGTGTCGTCATTGGCGTGCAGCACAAACTGCTGTACCTGGGCGCTGGCCTGATTGGGGCTGTTCAGCTCAATGCGGACAGGCTCTTCCAGAATTGCCTCGGCGAAGCTTTCAATGCCTTCGCCCGCCAAGGTGGCGGAGAAAAGCCCGGCCTGAAATGCCTGGGGCAGGGTTTCGATAATGGCAGTTACATCTGGTCCCAATCCCATATCCAGCATGCGGTCGGCTTCATCCAGGATGACCAAGTCCAGCTCAGTGAGGTCGAGCTTTTCCTCTCCCAGCAGGGTAAGCAGTCGTCCGGGGGTACTGACCAGCATGTGCGGTGTCTCCTGACGGTGCCACTGCTGCAGTGCAACACCACCGATAATTAACTGGCTTGTGAACGGTATGTATTTGCTGAGCTGCGTGATGGTTTGCTGAATTTGCTGTGCCAGCTCTCGGGTAGGGGCAAGAAAGAGCTTGCGCGGGAGATGAGAAGAAGGTGGATCATCCAGCAGCTGTTGCAGGGCGGGGAGTACAAATGCGGCGGTTTTACCGGTGCCGGTGGCAGCACCGACCAGTATATCCCGGCCTTCCAGTAAAGGGGGAATGGCGGCTGCTTGAACGGGTGTAGGTGTATGAAAATGAGTCTCTTCCAAAGCGGCCAGCAGAGGCTCGTCCAGGCCAAGATCAGTAAAAGTCATGCGGTGGCTCCTTTGTTAGGCACGAGTTTGAAGCTTGGCGTGTAGGTTCCATGAAGCTTCATGCGTTTTTGGCTGATCAGGCTGCGCAGGAGGTGATCTAATGCTTTGAGTAGTTCCGGATCTCCATGCAGCGTGTAGGGGCCGTGGGTTTTGACTTGCTGCATCCAGCGGGCTTTCACATTGCCTGCCACAATACCTGAGAAGGCTTTGCGTAGCTCAGCGGCCAGCTGATGCGGGGGGAGTGTACGGCTGAGATTGAGTTTGGCCATGTTATCGTGGGTAGGCTCAAAGGGTTTTTGCAATTCAGGGTCAATATGCAGCCGCCAGTTGAAATAGTAGGCATCCGAGCTGGTGCGTCGATCCATGCGTACGGTTTCCATGGCCATTTTCATTTCCCGCGCCACTTCTTCGGCATTATTGTGAATATAGGTCAGGCGGGACTGGGCATGCAGACCGATGCTTTTCTCCAGAAAGTGAAACAAGTCTTTGAAATACTGCTCAGCGCAAGCAGGGCCTGTGAGAATCACCGGCAGGGCGATGTGTTGGTTTTTGGGGTGGAGCAGGATGCTGATTAAATAGAGTATTTCTTCCAGTGTGCCGACCCCACCGGGAAAAATCACCAGCCCATGTCCAAGCCGTATAAAAGCTTCCAGGCGTTTTTCGATATCAGGCAGAATGCATAAATCCGTCACTACGGGGTTGGGGGGCTCGGCTGCGATAATGCCCGGCTCGGTCAGGCCGATAAAGCGGCCATCGGCCACCCGCTGCTTGTGGAGACCGACACCGGCGCCTTTCATCGGGCCTTTCATCACTCCGGGGCCGCAGCCGGTGCAGATATCCAGTCCGCGCAGCCCCATTTCATAGCCGGTATGTTTGGCATATTCGTATTCGGCGCGGCTGACTGCATGGCCTCCCCAACACACGACAATATTGGGCAGGCGATTGGGAATAAGCAGCCGGGCATTGCGCAGGATGTGGAACACGGCATTGGTAATGCCTTCGGAGGTGGTCAGATCAAAGCGTTTGGAAAGTATGATGTCATTGCGTGTATAGACCAGATCCCGCAGCACGGCAAACAGGTGGTGCTTAATGCCTTCAATCAGCTCACCGTCAACCAAGGCGGTTTTCGGTGGGTGGGTAAGGATAATCTGTACGCCGCGGCCGCGTACGGCGACTTCAATATCGAAATCTTTGTGTTTTTCCAGTAAGCTGAGGGTATCATCCGTATGACTACCGGTATTAAGCACGGCTAGTGCACACTGGCGTACCAGCGCATGCAGGCCGTTGTCTGTGGTGGTGGAGAGCTGTTCAGCCTCCCAGCGTGAGAGGATTTGCAGGGTGCCCTCTGGGCGTATGATGAGTTTGTCTGTCATAAGAGATGCGTATGGATAAGCGACCGTTTGAAGAAGGGTTTATGTTGCTGCTTATTATATTGGCCATTGGTGTGCTCATGTGGCTGTTTGCGCCTTTCTGGGAGGCGCTGTTTCTGGCGATGATCATCGCTACGGCCACCTATCGGGGTTATGTATGGATGCGTGAGCACTGGCAGCTGGAGGAGAATCGGGCAGCTTTTCTGATGACGCTGGGGGTATTGTTCGTGCTGGTGCTGCCCTTGGGTTATCTGTTGGTTAAAGTGAGCCTTGAGATGGGCGCTTTGTATGGTCAGGCGCAGGGGTGGCTGCAGCATTTGAAGCCTGAAACCCTGTTTGGTCACGTGGCGCGCTGGCTGCCTTTATCCGAGCAGACACAGCAGGCGCTGCTGGCGCAGATGCAGGCACGGGCAGGTATGGTCTTAAACTGGGTACAAGCTGCGGTGGTGGATTCCACTAAGATGATTGTCGGCAGTACGGCAAATTTTCTTACCTTTGTGGCGCTCTCTATGTTTGCCCTGTTTTTCTTTTACCGGGATGGTGCGGCGATTAGCAGGCATTTGACTTATCTTTCTCCGCTGGAAAATGCGCTGGATCGTCTCTTAATTGAGCGTTTTAACAGCCTGGCCACTGTGTTGACGCTCTCTGTACTGGGGGTGGCATTATTACAAGGGATGAGCTTTGCTCTGCTGGCCTGGGTGATGGGGCTGCCGGGGCTGTTTATTGGTGTGGCCGTGGCGATCGCTTCATTTATTCCCATGGTGGGGGCGGCTTTAGTCTGGGTGCCGCTCACAGTGTATCTGCTGGCACAGGGACAGTGGGTATCGGCCGGTTTGATGGCCTTTTGGGGAGCGGTGATAGCAGGGTTTGTGATTGATAATCTGGTACGCCCGTGGATGATTCAGCAAATCTCAGCACGTATGCCACAAGGCCGGAACTTGGCGGTCTCCAATCATACACTGATAACGGTCTTGTCCACTTTGGCCGGGTTGATTCACTTTGGCGTGTTGGGGTTATTTTTTGGACCTGTGCTTGCCGCCATGGCGATTACCGTTTTTGAAGTGTATGAGCGTAAACATGGTGCGCAGCTGGATCGAGATTAGCAAATGTTAATTTGGTTGAGCGGTGGCAGGTAGATTTTTATAGTGAAAGAGGCACTGAGAAAGGGAGGAACAGGGATGAAGAAGCTTGGCATGACGTTACTGATGAGTGTTTCACTCACAGTGCAGGCGGGAGAGGATCCTTATGTGCAGGGGTTTGAGGTCTGGGCAAAAGAGCTGGCGGCCAAAGGTGATAAAAGTCTGGCCGGTAGCGTACGCAGCTATGTGGCGGATATCCATGCGGCTAAGGCAAAGGCCGGTTATCTGGGAGAGCGGGTGCCCTTGCCGGAGCCTGTAAAAGTGACAGATGGCGTGTATACCATTGTAGGTTCGATGATCTGGCATAATCCGGCCAACTATGGTTTTAACAACAACCTTTCCTTTGCCATTTTTGCTGAGGGTGTATTTGTTTATAACGCAGGACCTAATTATGCGGTGGCGGCCAGCGCCCATGACATTATTCGCCGCTATACCAATAAGCCGGTGAAGTGGGTAGTCATGGAAAACAACCAGGGGCATGCCATGTTGGGAGCAGGCTACTGGCTGAGCCAGGGTGCCAAGCTCTACTCTGCTGCGACAGCTGCGCGTCAGTTTGGAGAAGCATTCGATGCGATCAAAGCGGAGTGGAGCCGCCGCGTGGGGGAAAACCTGACTGCACCGGCTGAGAATGTATCGGATCGTTTTATCACCTTTGACGGTGAAATGGTGCTGGAAGTAGGCGGAGGGGAAAAGGTTTATCTATGGGAGGAAGCCGGGCATACGCCTTCGGCCACATCTGCCTGGGTGCCCAGCCGCAAGGTGTTTTTTGCCGGAGATTTGCTCTTTAATGAGCGCTCACTGGCGCTATTTGCCTATACAGATAGTCTTAAGTGGGCTGAGTCCATTCAGCAAACAGTGCAGAAACTCCCTGAAGATGCGATTGTGGTACCAGGGCATGGGCATCCTGCTGATTTGAAAACCACTGTACAGCATACGTTGGGATATCTGCGTTATATGCATCGGGAAATTCAGAAGGTGATTGACCAGGGTGGTACTTTGGAGGATGCATTGGCCGTTGATCAGTCCCAGTTTAAGAATCGTCCGGTTTTTGAGCAGACTTACAAACGTAATGCAGCGCACATTTATCGAGAGTTGGGAGGCTTGTGATCGGCGTGTACGGCTTACATATGCCGAGCTGAAAAAAGATGTGGCTGGTGCTGGCGCAGGCTGAGCCAGTGGTGAGTGTGCCCGCTCAAAATCAGGTGATCCAGCAGCCGGATGTCCAGTAACTGGAGTGTCTTGGCCAGCAGGGCCGTGAGCTGGAGATCTGCATCGGAAGGTTGGCAGGTGCCGCCAGGATGGTTATGCGCCACAATTAAGGCGGTGGCATTTTTCAGCAGTGCCTGGCGCGCCACTTCACGGGGATAGACGGCGCTTTCATTCACTGTGCCTTTAAAGAGCACTTCATGCTCCAGCAGTTGATGCTGGTTATTCAAATAGAGCACCACGAAATATTCACGTTCAGGCTCTGAAAACAGGTGGCGCAGAAAGGCGGCTACCTGTTCCGGTCGATGGAAATCTACCCCGCTTCTAAGCTGCTGTTCAAAGTAGCGTCGTGCCATCTCCAGCACCGCCTGCAGCTGCACGTATTTGGCCTGCCCCAGTCCTTTGGCCTGAGTAAAGGTGGCAAGGTCGGCACTCAAAAGTGCAGGCAGGCTGCCGAAATGTTCCAGCAGCTGCTGCGCCAAGGTGACTGCATCAGTGCCAGTTACGCCGGTGCGTAGAAAAATGGCCAGCAGTTCCGCATCGGTGAGCTGCTGTGCGCCCAGCTGTAATAGTTTTTCCCGTGGGCGCAGTTGTTCGGGCCAGTCTTTGATTGCCATATAATGCCTTCAAGGTTTTTGGAGAGTGTGCCATGTTCAGTGTGGAAATGAAAGTGCGTGATTATGAATGTGATTTGCAGGGGGTGGTGAATAATGCCAATTATCTGCATTATCTGGAGCATGCGCGTCATGAGTTTTTATTAAGTCGCGGGATTGATTTTGCTCAGCTGGTAGCGGAAGGACTGGATCTGATGGTGACACGCTCAGAGGTGGATTACAGGCGTTCACTAAAGCCGGGAGATACGTTCAGGGTGACTGTATCCGTGGAGCAGGTGAGTCGGTTGAAATTCTGCTTTGTGCAGGAGATTATCCGGGCGGATGATACCCTGATGGTTTCGGCGCGTACCTATGGCGTTGCGGTCAGAAAGGGCAAGCCAGTGAAGTTTGATGGCTTGGAAATGCTCAAGAAGCTTCAGGAAAACTAAAAACAAAACACCGCAGCAAGCTGCGGTGTTGGAGCGTCTTACAGCTGAAGTGTTAAGCGCTACGGCGTTGTTCTGCCTCCGCTGCTAGAGGCTTGCCGCAGACACGGATACGGCGCAGGGTATCCAGCATATCCGCCGGGAGGTCTGAAGGCAGATCCACGGTGCTGAAACTGCCTCCGATATTCAGGTTGCGGATCAGCTTTCCGGGCAGACCGGTTTCATTGGCGATGGCACCGACGATATTCCCGGGCTGAGCACCATCTTTACGGCCAACATTCAGGCGGTAGCGCGTCATGCCGGAAGCCAGCTGGCTGTTGCGTGTGGGCTTGCGTTCACGGGAGTCGCGGGTTGAGCGTGCTGCCTGGCGGGGCTGTTCGCTAAGGAAGAAGGGCTGGTTTCCCTGTAGCTTCTTCGCCAGACCTGCGGCGATTTCCAGTGCCGGGATATTATGCTCCTGCTCTACTTCACTGATGATCTTCTCGAAGAAGTCAATGCCGTCCTGTTGAGCCAGTTCCACCAGCATGTCTTTGAAGCGATCTACGCGGGAGGCGTTGATATCGTCCACACTGGGCAGTTCCATAGGTTTGATTTTCTGCCGTGTAGTGCGTTCAATCTCCTTGAGCATGCGTTTTTCCCGCGGTGCAACAAACAGAGTCGCCTTGCCACTGCGCCCTGCACGGCCGGTGCGGCCGATACGGTGGGTGTAAGATTCCGGGTCGGTGGGGATGTCGTAGTTCACCACATGGGTGATGCGCTCCACATCCAAGCCGCGGGCGACCACATCCGTTGCGATCAATACATCAAACTTGCCTTTTTTGAACTGGTTTACCAAGCGTTCACGGTCACGCTGAGCCACATCGCCATTGAGGGCAGCGGCAGAGAAGCCGCGGGCTTCCAGTTTTTCCGCCAGCTCTACGGTGGCCACTTTGGTGCGTACAAAGACGATCATGCCGTCCATGGGTTCGGCTTCCAGAATGCGGGTCAGCGCATCCAGTTTGTGCACGCCAGAGACCGGCCAGTAAACCTGCTCGATATTGGTATTAGTGGTGGTTTTTTGCTTGATGATCACTTCAACAGGATCGTTCAGATAGGTTTTGGCGATGCGATGCACTTCTTTTGGCATGGTGGCGGAAAACAGCGCAGTCTGGCGTGAAGCGGGGGTATGTTTCAGAATCCACTCTACGGCATCAATAAAGCCCATGCGCAGCATTTCATCCGCCTCATCCAGAATAACGGTTTGAATGGTGTCCAGTTTCAAGGTGCCCCGTTCAATGTGATCCATAATGCGCCCCGGGGTGCCGACGACAATGTGCGCGCCCCGTTTAATACCACGCAGCTGGTTCTGGAAGCTGGCGCCGCCATAGATGGGCAGCACATGCAGCCCCTGATGATTGCGGGCAAAGGTCTGAAAGGCTTCCGCCACCTGGATGGCCAGTTCACGGGTGGGGGTGAGCACCAGCACTTGCGTATCTTTGGACTGGGTATCGATTTTATCTAGCACCGGCAGGGCGAAGGCGGCGGTTTTGCCTGTGCCTGTCTGTGCCATGCCCAGTACATCTTTACCTGAAATCAGTGTGGGGATTGCTTGTGCCTGAATAGCGGAAGGGGTTTCAAAACCGATTTGATTCAGGGTGTTGAGCAGCTGCTCGGAAAGACCCAAGTCTGAAAATTTAATTGAAGTATCCATAAAAGGCTCCTTAAAAAGGGGCAAACCAAAGCCTGCTACACGCATGGCATGCAGCAAAATGTATCGTTGGGTTGTGCCCGGTGCGCAGGTCATCCTGCAAAAATGATGCGCACCTTAAAGAGACTTTCTAAAAGACTGAATAAAAGGCAGGCATCTGCGAAATAAGATACCCACTATAACAGTTATTTATGAAGTGTCAAATTTATCGGCGAGTGTCTTGCTCGTTATAGATATCGTTATTGGCCAGAATAATCCGATCCGTTTCCGCCTCACTCAGTTTCGTATCTGAGCAGACAGCATCGCCCAGAATATCTGCACGGATTTTCAGAGTCAATTTGGCCAGCTCATCCATAATATCTTCTGTTTCTTGCGCATCCAGCTCCAGATTCTGCAGATGGCGGCGATAGATTTCCAAAAAGTGATGATATTGTGCCAGCACATCGGCACTGGCTACAATGGCCAGTTTATGGGAAAGCATGCGCATGCGCAGCGCTTCGGTCGGATCAGTGCGACCTTTGAGCACCACCTGCTGAATATGATCCAGTAGCTCGAAGTAGATCTGGGTTTTCAAATCAAGAAACTTGGCACGCTCCTCTTTTTTTAGTTCTACTTCCGTCTGTTTGTTCAGCAGTAGCGCGGTAAGGGTGATGGTTACCAGTGTGCCCAGCACAATGAGCACCCATTCCTGACTGAAAGGCAGCTCATCGGTGACGCGATAGGCCAGGCGCAGGAAAATATAGCCTGCCACAAACAAGACCAGGGTCAGAATGCCCCAGAAAAGTCCTTCGTTTTTTATTTTCATCGGAACCCTGTGCATTAAAATGTGGAGCTATTCTATTTCAGTGGGTAAGCGCATGCGCATTATTCTCGGGATTACAGGCGGGATTGCAGCTTATAAAAGCATCCTGTTATTGCGTCTGCTAAAACAGGCCGGACATGAGGTGCAGGTGGTGCTGACTTCAGGGGCAACACAGTTTATTGCGCCCTTGACGCTGCAAGCACTCTCCAGTCGTCCGGTACGGGATGACCTGTTTGATCCTGCACAGGAAAATGCCATGGGGCATATTGAGCTGGCGCGCTGGGCGGAGGGGATTGTAGTGTCACCGGCTACAGCTGATTTCATGGCACGGTTGCGAGCCGGTATGGCCAACGACCTGCTCACCACACTTTGTCTGGCCACCGAAGCCCCTCTTGCGCTGGCACCAGCCATGAACCGCATCATGTGGTCAAACCCGGCTACGCAGGAGAATATGGCTGTACTGCAAACGCGTGGTATACATATTCTGCCGCCGGAAAGCGGTGAGCAGGCTTGCGGCGAGGTGGGTGAAGGGCGCATGATGGCACCAGAGGCTATTTTTTCCGCCCTTTTGGGGGAAAACGGCCTTTTTCTGTCCGCACAAAAAAAACAATTTTCTCAAAAAAAGGGAGTTCCTTCCTGGTGGCAGAGTAAAAAGGTTATTCTGACAGCAGGCCCGACGGTAGAGCCTCTTGATCCGGTGCGCTATCTTGCCAATCGCAGCTCCGGGCGCATGGGTTTTGCCCTGGCAGAAGCCCTGGCTAAGGCAGGTGCGGAAGTGACATTGGTCAGTGGGCCAGTGACACTGACAACACCTGAAGGCGTGCAACGGGTGGAGGTGGAAACCGCACAGGAGATGCTGGCTGCTGTAGAGCAGGCCTTGCCCGCAGATGTATTTATTGGTGCGGCAGCTGTGGCGGATTGGCGTGCTGCAAACCCTGCTGAACAGAAACTGAAAAAACAGGCAGGGCAGGAGCGTCTGGTGTTGGAGCTGGTGCGTAATCCGGATATTTTGGCCACTGTGGCACGGCACACACAGCGCCCTGATCTTGTGATCGGCTTTGCCGCCGAAACCGAGCAGCTCAAGGCACATGCCCACAAGAAGCTTGTGGAAAAAGGTGCTGATATCATCGCTGCCAATGAGGTGGGACGGGATAAAGGATTTGGCGCACGGGACAATGCCCTGTGGCTGCTGCACCGCGATGGTCGGGAAGTTTGCCTGCCACCGCAAGATAAACATACGCTGGCGGACAGAATGATTCAACAAATTGCACAATGGAGTCAGGATGAAACCGACCGTTGAATACAAGATCATTGATAAACGATTAGGCAATGAGATTCCCCTGCCGCACTATGCGACAGCAGGGGCGGCGGGCATGGACTTGCGCGCCTGTATTGAGCAGCCGAAGGTGCTGCATCCGGGGCAGACGGAGCTGATCGGCACCGGGATTGCCATCTGGCTGAAAGATCCGGGTTATGTGGGCATTGTGGTGCCCCGCTCTGGGCTGGGGTATAAGCACGGCATTGTGCTGGGAAACCTGGTAGGAGTGATTGATTCAGACTATCAGGGGGAGATCAAGGTGCCCCTGTGGAACCGCACCGACAAACCCTACACCATCGAAGTGGGTGAACGCATTGCCCAGTATATGGTCATACCTGTTTTACACCCTGAGTTTGTGCAGGTAGAGGCATTTTCCGATGCCAGTGAGCGGGGTGAGGGCGGTTTTGGCTCCACGGGCACAAAATAGGAGAATTGAAATGACAGTGGATAAGAATATCTTCCGCGCCTATGACATTCGCGGCATTGTGGGTGAAGGGTTGACCCCTGAGAGTGTTGAACTGATTGGCCGTGCCTTGGGCACAGAAGTGCGTGAGGCAGGCGAAGACACTTTGATTATCGGGCGGGATGGTCGTCTGTCCGGTCCGCAATTGAGCGAGGCACTGGCATGCGGCGCGCAGGCGGCTGGTGTGAATGTGATCGATCTGGGCTGTGTGACCACGCCCATGGTGTACTGGGCAGCAGCCAATACGCCGGGTGTGTCCAGCTGTGCGGCCATTACCGGTTCCCACAACCCGCCAGAATATAACGGCATCAAGATGATGGTAGCGGGAGATACCCTCTCCGGCGAGCGGATTCAGGCGCTGCGGGAACGTATTGAGTGCAATGATTTTTCCACGGGCACCGGCACTTACACTCAAAAGGATATTGCCGCGGATTATCGTGCGGACATTGCGGAAAAAATCCAGCTGAAGCGCCCGCTGAAAGTGGTGGTGGATGCGGGCAATGGCGTAGCCGGTGCCTATGCGCCGCAGGTGCTGCGCGCCATTGGCTGTGAAGTGATCGAGCTGTATTGCGATGTGGATGGCAACTTCCCTAACCATCACCCTGATCCTGCCAAGCCGAAAAATCTGGCAGACATGGTTGAGCGTGTCAAGGCGGAAGGCGCCGACCTGGGACTGGCCTTTGACGGAGATGGTGACCGCTGTGGCGTGGTGGATGAGCAAGGTAATATCCTCTATGCCGACCGGCAGATGATGCTCTATGCCTGTGATGTACTCAGCCGCCGACCTGGTGCCATGATTATTCATGACGTGAAGTGCACCAGCCTGCTGGATCAGGAGATTGAGCGTTGCGGTGGCAAGCCGCTTATGTGGCGCACCGGGCACAGCTTTATCAAGAAAAAGATGAAGGAAACTGGTGCGGCGTTGGCAGGGGAGATGTCCGGGCATATTTTCTTTAATGAGCGCTGGTATGGCTTTGATGACGGTATCTACACCGCCGCGCGCATGTGCGAGATCATCGCCGCACAGGATGCGCTCGCCAGTGAAGTCTTTGCCTGCCTGCCCAACGCCTTCAACACCCCGGAGCTGGAGCTGAAGTTCGACACCTTTGGCGCGCACTTTGAGTTTATGGAAAAGCTCAAGGCCGTAGCGAATTTCCCGGATGGTAAGGTATTTGACCTGGATGGTATTCGTGTGGATTTTCCTGATGGCTGGGGATTGATCCGCCCCTCCAACACCACACCTGTGCTGGTCATTCGCTTTGAGGGTGATACACCGGAGGCGCTGGAAAACATTCAGCAGCGTTTCCGAGACTGGGTGCATGCTGTGGATACCACACTTAAACTGCCTTTCTGATGAGCGATATTCTCATTTGCGAAAACGACCAGCGGCTTAAGGAAAACGCCCGTGAGCTGGAGCAGGCACTTGCGCTGGTGCGCAAGGCGGTGCATCTGCTGTATTTCATTGTCAAGCACCATCCATTTGTGGATGGCAGCAAGCGCAGTGCGGCCTTTCTGGTTGTGGACTTTCTGCATCGTAATGGCCGACTGTTCAACGCTCATCCGCCTGATTATGAATCTGTTGGCGGATAATGAAAAGGATACCAACCATGCGGATACAGGATATGAATATCAGTAAGGAAAAAGCCCGGCAGATCGCCTCGGTATTGTCCGAGGCGCTGCCCTATATTCAGCGTTTTGCCGGCAAGACCATTGTGGTGAAATACGGCGGCAACGCCATGATCGATGAAAAGCTGAAAAACAGCTTCGCCAGGGACATTGTGCTGATGAAGCTGGTGGGTATGAACCCGGTGGTGGTGCATGGCGGCGGGCCGCAGATCGGCAAACTGCTGGAGCAGATCGGCAAGGAGAGTAAGTTTATCGACGGCATGCGCGTCACTGACCGGGAAACTATGGATGTGGTGGAAATGGTGCTCGGCGGGCTGGTGAATAAAGAGATCGTCAACCTCATCCACCAAAACGGCGGCAATGCCGTGGGGCTGACCGGTAAGGACGGCAACCTCATCTGCGCCAAGCCTTTGAAAATCAAGCGCATGCGCCCGGAGCTGGATGCACCGGAGATCATCGACCTGGGGCATGTGGGCGAAGTGGAGCGCGTCAATACTCGTGTGCTGGACATGCTGGTGGAAGATGACTTTATCCCCGTCATCGCGCCGGTGGGCGTGGGCAAGGATGGTGCCAGCTACAACATCAATGCCGATCTGGTGGCGGGCAAGGTGGCCGAAGCCCTGCAGGCGGAAAAGCTCATGCTGCTGACCAACACGCCCGGTCTGCTGGATAAGGAAGGCAACCTGCTCACCGGGCTCAACAGCGAATCCGTGGCGCGGCTGATTGAGGATGGCACCATCTATGGCGGCATGCTGCCCAAGATCCAGTGTGCGCTGGATGCGGTGCACAATGGTGTCACCGCCGCCCATATTATTGACGGGCGGGTAGAGCATGCCGTCATGCTGGAAGTCTTTACCGACAAGGGTGTGGGCACATTGATTACGGCGGAATAAGCCGTGGATTTCTGGCAGGAACAGCTGCTGCTATTTGCCGTCTCGCTGGCGGCTAATTTCTTTTCCGCGCTGGCAGGTGGTGGAGCAGGGCTGCTGCAGCTGCCGGCGCTGCTGTTTCTGGGGCTGCCTTTTGCAGTGGCATTGGCCACCCACAAGGTAGCAAGTGTTTTTTTAGGGCTGGGGGCGACGGCGCGGCATCTGCAATCCAGTCAGTATGACTGGCGTTTTGCAGGCTTTATTCTGGCCACAGGTGTACCCGGTGTAACGACAGGCGCGCTGATTATCCTGAGTATTCCTGATCATATCTCTCAGCTGGCGCTGGGCGTGCTTACGCTGGGCTTAGGCATTTACTCTACCATTAAACCGCAGCTGGGGCTGGAAGCACGCCCGGCACATCGTGATGTTCAAGGCATGCTGATAGGTGGCGGGGTGTTGTTTATGATTGGTGCGCTGAATGGTTCGCTTACCTCAGGTACGGGGCTGTTTGTCACCCTATGGCTGGTGCGTTGGTTCGGGTTGGATTATAAGACAGCGGTAAGTTACACGCTGATTCTGGTAGGCATTGTCTGGAATGGAACAGGTGCACTGACACTGGGGTTGCAGGGGGCGATTCGATGGGATTGGCTGCCGGCTTTGATTGCGGGCTCGCTTATTGGCGGCTATCTTGGTGCGCACTGGTCGATTGTAAAAGGCAGCCGTCTGGTCAAGCGGACATTTGAGGCGGTGACGATTTTGACAGGCATTGCGTTAATTGTGCGTTCAGTGGCAGCCTGAGCGGATATCCCGTTTGGCAAAATATTTCTGGTGGTACTCTTCGGCCGGACAAAAGGTTTCTGCCGGGGCAATTTGAGTAACAATTGCTTTGGAAAACTTGGGAGTCCAGCGCTGTATGGCCAGTTCAGCCAGTTTGCGTTGGGATTCACAGGTATAGAAGATAGCACTACGGTATTGGCTGCCGATATCCGGTCCCTGGCGGTTGAGCTGGGTAGGATCGTGCATTTGAAAAAACTGATCTATCAGAAAACCATAGTCCACTTGCTGTGGATCGAATATCACCTTGACGGTTTCCGCATGGCCTGTGGTGCCGCTGCATACCTGTTGATAGGTGGGATGAGGAATGTTTCCGCCCATATAACCCACTTCTGTCTCCAACACACCTGGAATCTGATCGAAACGATGCTGCACGCCCCAGAAGCAGCCAGCAGCAAAATAAGCGGTTTCAGTAGTCATGATCTTATCCTGTTAACTGTTGAATAAAAGGTAGCAGTTGCTGTGGCTGCAAGCCACGTTGCCCCAGCTGTGCTGCTGCCAGGTCTCCTGCTTTGGCATGGAGGCAGACGCCGGTTTTTGCAGCTTCCATGTGTGGAAGCCCCTGTGCCAGCAGGCTGGTAATAATGCCAGCCAGTACATCGCCCATACCGCCGGTGGCCATGCCGCTGTTTCCATGCCGGCAGATAAATATCTCTTGTCCGTTGTCAATAAGGGTGCCCGCTCCTTTGAGCACCACTACGCCGCCATAACGTTGTTGCAGTTTGCGGGCAGCGCTGAGGCGGTCGGCCTGTATCTCTGCCGTAGTGCAGCCCAGCAGGCGAGCGGCTTCACCCGGATGCGGGGTGAGGATCCAGTTCTCTCTTCGCTGAGGCGTTTGAGCCAGCAGATTGAGTCCGTCTGCATCTACTACACAGGGGGGATCGCTTGTCAGAACGGCATGCAGCATCTCATGTGCAGCAGCATCCTGCCCTAAACCGGGGCCGATACCGACAGCATCGCTCTGCTTCAAAGCCACTTCGAGTGACTGTGGAGTCAGTATGGCAGGGTTATGCAGGGGAAGTTGCTCGGTACTGGTGGGGCTGAAGGCTTTAACCAGTCCGGCACCTGTTGCAAGCGCACTATCACAGCTGAGCATCAGCGCTCCCAGCATACCTTGGGCACCGCCTATAAGCGTGGTGCGGCCGGCAGAGCCTTTGTGCATGTGAGCGGTGCGTGCCGGTAGGGTACAGTCGGACAATGTCATCAGGCGGGCAACAGGTGTCAGCTGAGCATAGGCTTTTTCGGGCACACCCAGGGTATTGAAATGAAGCTGGCCGCAGACTTCCCGACCAGCTTCCATGTGTAGCCCCACTTTATGGCCGATAAAGGTGACGGTGTGGTCGGCGCGTATGGCGGTGCCCAGTATCTGGCCGCTGTCAGCATGCAGACCGGAAGGAATATCCAGCGCCAGCACCGGTTTGCCGCTGGCATTGATGGTCTCAATGGCGGTTTTAATGTTTCCTTCAATGGCTCGATCCAATCCGGTGCCGAAGATAGCATCGACGATGACATCACTTTCTGCCAGTGCGGCTTCGGAAAAAGGCAGCCCGCCCAGTCCCAGATCGGAAAGCTCATGGAGCATGGTGAGTGCATCACTGCGGATTTTGTGGGTAGATCCCAACTGCAGTACCTCAACCTCCAGCCCTGCCAGATAGGCATACTGCGCCAGCGCAAAACCGTCACCACCGTTGTTACCCACGCCACAGACTACAGTTACATGGCGAGCCTGTGGAAAGTGGCTTTGCAGCACCTCAAAGGCGAAAAAAGCCGCTCGCTTCATCAGCAAAATGCCCGGTATGCCGTATTGTTCGATCGCAATACGATCCAGCTGGCGGCTCTGCGCAGCGTTGTAGAGATTTAATACAGCCATAGCAGCAACACTCCGAAGGCGATGCGATACCAGCCAAAGGCACGAAATGTAAAACGATCCAAAAAGCTTAGGAATAGTTTCATCGTCAGCCATGCGGTGACAAAAGCGACGGCAAAACCGATGGCCAGCATGCTCCAGCCCGTTTGGTTGAAATCTTCATAGTGTTTGAGCAAGTCAAATCCACTGGCGGCAGCCAGCACAGGCAGTGCCAGCAGAAAGGAAAACTCTGCTGCGGTTTTGCGATCCAGCCCTACGGCCATGGCGCCTACGATGGACGCACCGGCACGGCTGGTGCCCGGAATGAGAGCGAAGGCCTGTGCGATACCGATCCAGAAGGCCTGACGGAAGCTGATGGCCTCTATATCGCTGGTACGGTGTGTGGACTCCTTGTAGAAGGCTTCCATAATAAGAAAAATAATACCGCCCACAATAAACATCCAGGCAACCGTTTCAATGGTAAACAGCGCTTTAATCTGTTGATGAAACAGCAGCCCCAGCAAACCAATGGGAATAAATGCCAGTGCAACTTTAAGCCAGAGGCTGAAATGGTTCAGGGAAAACTTATCCCGATAATGGCTGACCACTGCGAGAATAGCAGCCAGCTGGATAATCACCTTAAAAGCTTTATTTTCAGCGCCCTGATCCAGCCCCATCCAGTCGGCCACAATGATCAGGTGCCCGGTGGAAGAGATGGGCAGAAATTCAGTGAGCCCTTCAATCAGCCCCAGTATGACGGCGTGTAGAATTTCCATAATACTCCTTATAAAGTACTAAAGGGGGTCTCCCCCTTTTTTAAAAATTGAAAAATTTTGCGTCATGTAGAAAAAGTGCCTTATTTTATGGGCATTTTTGCGCCACCAGCCAGCTGTAGCGGTGTTTTTGTTCCATTTTTATCTCTTCTAGCCAGCCTTCGCCGTACACTTCGATGCGCCAAGGTAGAAAGGCTTTGACCAGCTCGCCGCTTTGCACATAGTAGTCGGGATTTTTCGGGCCGTTCTCCTGCACAGGTACCAGAAAGGTCTGATAAAAAAGGCGTCCGCCCGGCTTAAGCAGCTGTTTGATACGCTTAAAAGCTTGGCGATCCAGATAACGGCTGACGACCACCACGTCAAACTGTTTGGGCGGCCAGTTGGGCTGTGCCAAGTCCAGCTGTTGCGTATGGATGGGCAGCTTATACGTCTGTGCCCAGCGTTTGAGCAGGGACAGCGCCGTATCGCTGATATCCCAGGCTTCAACACTGAGTCCACACTGGGCGAGAAGACGAGCATTCCCGCCTAAGCCTGCGGCCAGATCCAGCGCCTTGCCTTGCAGAGGCAGCAGGCGGCTGTGTTGTCTGAGTACCCAGGCAGGCTCGGCCGGTGTGGAAAGTGCGGCTGTTTGGTATTTTTGGTTCCATTTTGTTTGTGTATCGTGAGACATAATGTGACCTATGTGCGCCAGAATGCGCGGGTAAAAATGACTAACAGAGTAAACAGCTCCAGGCGCCCCAGCAGCATGGCGAAGGTAAGCACCCACTTGGCGTGATCGGGGAGGCTCTGGAAGTTGCTGCCCACTTCGCCCAGCCCAGGCCCCAGGTTGTTCAGGGTGGCGGCGACGGCGGAAAAAGCGGTGACGGCATCCAGCCCCATGGCCATCAGCACCAGCCCTAATGCGCCGAAGATGAAAACATACAATGAGAAAAACCCCCATACGGCGGCGATGACCTGCTCTGGCACTACGCGGCCGTGGAGCTTGAGGGGGATAAGTGCATTGGGGTGAAGCAGACGATACATTTCCCGCAGCCCCTGACGATAGAGAAGCAGCACGCGGATGACTTTCATTCCACCACCGGTGGAGCCGGCGGAGCCGCCGATAAAGCTCATCATCACCAGCATGATTGGCACAAAAGCTGGCCAGGAAAGATAATCGGTGCTGGCAAAGCCGGTGGTGGTAGCCAGAGAAATAGTCTGAAAGCTGGCATAGCGTAAGGCTGTCAGCCAGTCGGGGTAGACACTGTTCAGCCATAAGTAAGCGGTACTGACCAGAATGCCAGTGCTCAGTAGCACAAGATAGGCGCGAAACTCCGGATCGTGAAAGTAAGGGGTTACGGCCAGGTGCCGCCAGGCGGCAAAATGCAGGGTAAAGTTGATGCCTGCGATGACCATGAACACCATGGCGATGACCTCAATTGCCACACTGTCAAAGTGGCCGATACTGGCATCATGGGTGGAGAAGCCACCAATGGCGACAGTGGAAAAGCTGTGTCCGATGGCATCAAACCAGTTCATACCGGCTGCCCAGTAGGCGAGCGCACAGGCGATCGTAAGCCAGAGGTAGATGAGCCACAGGGTGCGGGCGGTTTCGCTGATGCGGGGTGCCAGCTTGCTGTCTTTCATGGGGCCTGGGGTTTCGGCACGATACAGCTGCATGCCGCCGATGCCCAGCATGGGCAGAATGGCCACTGCCAGGACGATAATGCCCATGCCGCCGAGCCACTGGAGTTGTTGTCGATACCATAAAATGGCATGTGGCAGGGTGTCCAGCCCGGTGATGACGGTGGCACCGGTGGTGGTCAGCCCGGAGAAGGACTCAAAAATAGCATCTGTGATGGAAAGCTCAACCCCTTTGGCAAAGTGCAGAGGGATGGCACCGATCAGCCCCAGCACTGTCCAGAAGGTAATGACCACTAAAAAACCATCTTTGATTTTCAGCTCTGCGCGCTCATGGCGCAGATACCACCAAAGGGTACCGCCCACCAGCAGGCTCAGCAGCATGGTGGCGGTAAAGGCATACAGTGCGCCATCCTGGTAGATGAGGGCAATGGCAATCGGTGGCAGCAGGGTGAGACTATAGACGGTGATCAGAATGCCGATGATTTTTAAAATCATTTTAAGATGCATCAGAACCAGCTCCGTTTGGGTTTCTGCTGCGTGAGCAGGTCATAGAGCACTTCCAGGCTTTGGCGGTCGGCGGCAAAGACGACCAGGTGGTCTTCTGCTTCAATCACGAGATCACGATGGGCAAAGAGCACCTTGCCTGCGCGGATAATGCAGCCGACGGTAATACGTTCAGGCCAGGGAATATCGATCAGCCGCCTGCCAATGACCGGTGAGGAGTTTTCGGAGCCGTGCAGAATGATTTCCACCGCTTCTGCCGCGCCGCGGCGCAGGGTGACGGCGCGCACGGTATCGCCTTCACGCAGATAGTGAAGCAGGCGGTTGGTGGTGATGCGGTCTGCGGAGATAGCCACATCAATCTGGTTCAAGTGGAGCAAGTCCACATAAGACTGGTTGTTGATCAGTGAGATGACCCGGTTGACCCCCAGTTTTTTGGCCAGCAAGCCGGCGATGATATTGGCTTCATCTCGGTTGGTGACGGCGATAAATAGCTGCGTTTCGTCAATATTTTCATCCAGCAGCAGAGCTTTGTCGGTAATGTCACCGTGGATGACAATGCTGTAATCCAGCTGTTCGGCCAGATAGCGGGCACGGGAGAGGTTACGCTCGATAATCTTGACCTGATGATCCGCTTCCAGTGCCCGTGCCAGCGCCAGCCCGATATTCCCACCGCCGGCAATCATGATATTGCGGGATTGGTCTGATTTTTTGCCGCGCAGAGCAATGGAGATTTCAGGCAGGTCTTCAGGCTCCGCCAGTAAAAAGACTTCATCACCCTGTCGCAGAATGGTCTCGCCGCGGGGAATGACCACCTCCTGTCCCCGATAGATGGCAACGACGCGCATGACAATGCCTTTAGGCAGGTACTGCTTGATCTCTTTGATTTGGTGATCTGCCAAGCGGCTGCCATACTCCACGCGATAGGCGACAAGGCGCACTTTTCCTTCGGCAAAATCCACCACCTGCAGTGCACCTGGCAGCTCTACCAGGCGCAGAATATGGTCAGTCACCAGGTTTTCCGGGCTGATAAGCACATCGACCGCCAGTGCATTGGGGTTTTCGTCCGTATCGAACAGCTCCGGATGGTTCAGGTAGGCAGTATTGCGTACACGGGCGATTTTGGTGGGGGTTTTATGCAGGATATAGGCGGTCTGGCAGGCGACCAGGTTGGTTTCATCAGAGCGTGTAACGGCAATAAGCATATCAGCCATTTCCAGGCCGGCTTCTTCCAGAATGTCCGGGTCGGAGGCGTGCCCGACAATGGTGCGGATATCCAGATGATCCTGAAGTTTTTGCAGGTAGGCGGCATCCAGATCCACCAGGGTAATGTCATTTTCCGGGTCATTGGCGAGCATTTCTGCCAGTGAGGCGCCGACCTGGCCGGCACCGAGGATAAGAATATTCATAAGGCTTTAGGGTCGATATTAAGTTGTTTGAGTTTGCGGTAGAGGTGTGTACGCTCCAGCCCTGCACGTTGAGCGGCTTCGGAAACATTGCCGCCGGTTTCTTTTAAAAGTGCTTTGAGATAACGGGCTTCGAAGGTTTCGCGCGCCGCTTTCAGCGGCAGTTGGGTATTGGGGCGGCATTGATCCGGGTCGTCTGCACTGTGCTGTTGCAGCAGGCTGCGAACCTCTTCTGCGGTGACGGCTCCTTCTCCCTGCAGCAGTAACCGTTGAATAATATTCTGCAGTTCCAGCAGGTTGCCCGGCCAGTGGTGTTGGCGCAGCACATTTTGAGCGGCGATATCAAACGGACGCCACGGCAGACCCTGCTGTTGCGATAGCCGGTCGGTGAAATAGTCAACCAGCTCGGGCAGATCGTCCGGGCGTGTGCGCAGAGGGGGCAGCTGGATGTGTGTCAGCTCCAGCCGCTGCGCCAGTTGAGGGAGAAAGTGGCCGGCCTCTGCCAGCGGGCTCAGTGTCTGGTTGCTCAGGGCAAAGATACGTACATCCAGCTGTGTAGGCTGCTGAGCCCCCGGGCGGGTGAAGTGGGCTGTCTGAATGAGATCCAGTATCACCTGTTGGTTCTGAGGGTGCAGCAAGTGGATGTCGTTAATTAACAGCGAACCGCCTTGCAGATGTTCCAGCTCTCCGACCTGAATGCCTGCTTCGGTTTCACAACCTAACCAGCGGTTGGGGTCGTTATTGAGCTGCTGTGCATCTACAACCATTAAAGGACGCTCTCCGCGCGGACTAAGCCGGTGCACGGCACGGGCAAACTGATGCCGACCACTGCCGCGCTCTCCGGTAATCAGTACAGGCATCTTGTATTGTGCCAACCGTTGTGCATCGGCGCGCAGCTGCCGCATATACTTGCTTTTGCCGATCAGCTCGCTGTCCCAGTTGAGCTGGCTACGCAGCTGGTGCTGGTGGCGCACCAGGCGCAGGTGCTTGATGGCGCGTTCCGTGGCCACTAGCAGCCGGTTAAGCGAGAGCGGCTTTTCCAGAAAGTCCCATGCGCCCAGGCGTGTGGCTTCTACAGCCGTTTCAATGGTGCCATGCCCGGAGATCATGACCACATTGGTATGGGCGAGCAGGCCTTCCTCTTTCATCTGTTTGAGCAGGGTAATGCCGTCAATATCCGGCATCCATACGTCCAGAAAAATGACATCGGGCAGGCTTTTGTGCCAGGCGGCTTGTGCCTGGACACCGTTGGCGGCCGTTGTGACCTGGTAGCCTTCGTCTGTCAGAATATCCTGAAACAGTTGGCGGATGTCTTTTTCATCATCCACCACCAGAATGTGTCCGCGTGTCTGCTTCATAGCGGTGCTGTCAATGGGAAGGTGAGTATAAAACAGGTTTGTCCTTCGGAGACCTGAACTTCAATCAAACCATTATGCTCTTCCACGATTTTTTTGGCAACCGCAAGGCCTAATCCGCTGCCTTTGGGTTTGTCGCTGGCGTAAGGTTCAAAGATCCAACCGGTATCTTCCGGTTTTAATTTACCGCCGTTATCGCAGATGCTCAATGTCATCTGATCAGTTTTGCAATGTGTTGCGATGCGAATGTGCGGTGCGGGAACGTTTTCACAGGCTTCCAGTGCGTTTTTGATCAGGTTGTGCAGCAGCTGATTCATGCGGTTAGGATCTGCTTCTAATAGTGGGCAGTTATCATCTAACGCTGTGGAAAAGGTGATACCGGGGCGGGTATAAAGCTGCACCATATGGTCAACCAGCTCATTGAGTGCCAGCGGTCTTTTTTCCAAAGTGGGGCTGTGGGCGTAATCCGTAAAAGCGTCCACCAGTGTCTGCATGGTTTTGACCTGTGCCACGATGGTAGCAGTCAGTTTCTCCAACAGGGCTCGCTGTTCAGTTGGCAGGTGCGGGGAAAGTTTCAATGCAAGGCGTTCTGCCGAAAGTTGAATGGGGGTGAGTGGGTTTTTGATTTCGTGCGCAAGACGGCGTGCCACATCATGCCAGGCGGCATGTCGCTGCGCCTGCACCAGGGCGGTGATGTCATCGAATATCAGCACGCTGCCTTGGTGCTCACCCGGTAGCGGAGCCCCCTGAACCAGCAGGATGCGTTCGCCCGTGGGTGTGGCAAATGGAAGCTGCTGCTGCCAGGAGCCTTTGGCAGGCGCGGCTTCCTGCGCGATATGCTGCCATAGCATGGCAAGCGGTTTGAAAGCGTCCTGCCGGATGGCATCTGTGATTTTCTGGTGTTGAATGGTGTGTAAGGGGCATTCAAGCAGGGCTTCTGCCTGCTGGTTGAACAGCCGCAGCCGCTGGCGGGCATCCAGTGTCATAACGCCGCTGTTGAGGCTGTTGATAATGGTTTGCAAGTAGGCCTTCTGCAGAGCCATCTGTTGATGACCGAGCCGTGCCGTGTGGCGTGCGCGTTTGATTTGGAACACCATGTCGTTGAAAGAGCGGATCAGCTCGCCCAGTTCGTTTTTAGGCAGTTCGGTGTTGATCGGTTCCAGCTGCCCTTCGGCAATACGTCGCGTGCCTTTGGTCAGCATTCGCAGAGGACGGGTGGTGTGCTGTACCAGCTGAATGGCGAACAGGAGTGCTGAGACCAGCGCTAAAAGCACGACCAGAGAAAGTATCAGTGCCATGGTCGTTTTAAGCGGTTCGCGCAGGTAGGCACGCTGTTGATATTGCTCTGTGGCGGTTTCTACCTGTTTGGCCAGTTGCGTCAGCTGCGCGCTGACAGGGAAGATGGCTTGTAGTATCAGGCGTCCATGGGGGGCTTCAAGCGGTAGCAGAATACGGTAAAAAGGGTGGGGCGGCACGGTGTCGTGGTGTGTATCGATTGCGGCATAGGCGCGCCCCTGTTGTGCCTGTTGGAAAAGATTTTCCGGCGGCGTATGAGGCAAAATATTGGCGCCTTGTGCTCCAGCGCTGAAAGCGATGAGCTGTTTGTCATCTTTAAACAACGCCACTTCTTCCGCATTGATCAGCTGGCGGATTTTATCCAGCGCCAGTGCGGGCTGCTGAATGAGGGCGTTTTGAAACAGCTGGGTGCTGGAGCGGGTCAGGTTAAGCAGAGTGCGAGTTTTGTCATCCAGGGTGGAACGGGTAAGCTGGGTGGCGCTTTGCAGCGCGGTTTCGGTTTTAATGTCGAACCAGGCATCTATGCCCTGGTAGAGAAACTGGAGTGCAAACAGATAGATCACCAGTACCGGCACGCCGACCAGTGCGGTGATCAGCAGCGAGAGCCGTAGGACAATACGGCTGCCCGGGCGACGTTGTTTTAGCTGTTTGCGCAGCCGCCAGAGCATACGCAGCAGCGTAAAGAGCAGAATGACAACCCCGCCTACTGCTACCAGCAGCACGATGGCATAGGTTCCTGCAAAGCTGGAAGCTTCCTGCAGGCTTTGGCTGAGTGTGGCCAGCGCGGCCAGGGTGATCAGTGTCAGTGTGGCCGGCAGGGCGTATTGCTTAAGTTGAGAGTTTATCTTTGCCATAGTTTGCGCACGTCCACCGGTTTGATCAGCCAGCCACTGTCCAGCTGCCAGTTGGCATCATACAAGGTTGTCATCCACAGGGGAATGGGAAGTTTGTCGCGATCCAGCGTAATACGCCAGGCCAGACGATAAGGGATGCCCGTGTGCAGATGCTGTGTGTCGATCAGCGAAAGGTGATCGAAGGTGCCAAGAATCTCCAGCGCCTCTGCAAGGGTGGCAGTTTTAAGGTGCCGTTGTTTGCTTTCGTTAATCAGGTGCCAGCGCTGGTTGAGCGGGTTAAAGCGCAGCTGCGCCAGGGTGGTATGCTGGGTGACGGTGCGCTGATAAGGTATCAATCCGAACAGCAGTGTCGGCTCCCGCAGTTCAATGCGGCTGAGAAAGTAGAGTGGCACGCCGTGTTTTAAGGCATCGATCATGGCAGGGGAAAGGGTGATGTGGGCTTTGGCGTGGACACTCAGGGTGTTGTTTTGAATGTAGTGTTCCAGAAACAGCTGTGTGACCTGAGGCGGAGCAGCCCATGCGCTCAGGTTGATCAGAACAAACAGGCAGCATACCTTAAGGTTGTTTGACCACATGACAGTAATAAAATCCGTCCATGTTTTGCTGTCCGGGCAGGATTTGTGTGCCGATGGTGCCGCGTTGCGGCAGGTGTGGGATTATTTGCAGCCGAGCTTCAGGGGTGTTATCCAGAAAAGCGCGTAGTTGAGCATGGTTTTCGGCAGCCAGCACGGAGCAGGTGGCATACAGCAACGCACCGCCCGGTTTGAGCAGCGGCCAGAGCGCCCGCAGAATATCGGCCTGAGTCTGTGTCAGCTGCTGAATATCTTCCGGTGTGCGGTGCCATTTGATATCAGGATGGCGGCGGATAATGCCGGTGGCTGAGCAGGGGGCATCCAGCATGATCTTATCAAACAGGGCACCATCCCACCACTGTTCGGGCGTGCTGGCATCGCCCTGTCGTATCTGAGCATGCAGCTCGAGACGTTCGAGGTTTTCCTGTAAGCGTAGGATGCGGGTGGGGTCTTTTTCCAGCGCCAGAAGGTGCGCCTTGTTGTGTGCGATTTCCTGTAAATGGGAGGTTTTGCCGCCCGGTGCGGCGCAGGCATCCAGAATCCGCTCTCCGGGGCGTGGTTGTAGAATCTGTGCTGCTTGTTGGGCGGCGGCATCCTGTACGCTGAACCAGCCTTCCGCATAGCCGGGCAGCTGTTGTACGGGTACGCTCTGCCCAAGTATCACTGCTTGTGGGGCAAGCGGATGGGGCTGGGGGTTCAGCGCGGCGATCTCCGGCAATGCCATAAAGTGCGCTCGGTCAGTTTTGAGTGGGTTAATGCGCAGGGTCAGCGGTGGGTTTTGATTGTTGGCGGTTAAGATTGTGTGCCAGTCATCCGGCCAGTCCGTTTTGAGCTGGTCGATGAGCCACTGGGGGTGGCTGTATTGTGCCTGCTCGCAGCTGTGGCGCCATTGTTCTCGTGTTTCCGGCGGGGTGCGGGCAAAGTTGCGCAATACGCCATTGATGAGTCCACGTGCCCACTGTTTTTTCTTGGATAGCAAGCGGATGGTTTCATTGACCGCCGCATGGGCAGGGACTGCATCCATGTAGTGCAGCTGGTAGAGCCCCATCAGCAGTAGTAGCTCAATATCCGCATCTTTGGGTTTGAGTTTCTTCTGCATCAGTGGGTGCAACAGAGCACGCAAGCTTGCCAGCCAGCGCAGCACGCCATAGAGCAGGTGTTGCAGCAGGGCGCGATCCTGCGGGGGGCACTGGTTTAATAGCTCAGGCAGCACTGCGCTGAGTGAGCGCCCTTCCAGTAGCACGGTTTGCAGCCCCTGCCAGGCTAACGCACGCGCATTACTCAAAGTGTTTCCCCAGCAGCTGGCGCCCATTGGCAAATGCACTGGCGGCCATAGGCTTTTTGCCTGCGGGCTGGAGTGTGTGAACACGCAGCAGGCCTTCTCCACAGGTGATATCAATCCCATCGGGTGTGACCATGATGATTTCACCTGGCTGGGTGTGTTCAGACCCTGGCAGGGCTGTGGCTGTGAGCAGTTTCAGCGGTTTGCCGTCCAGTTGTGTGTAAGCAGTCGGCCAGGGGTTGAAGGCGTGAATTTTTCGTTTGATCACTGTTGCTGGCTGGTGCCAGTTAATGCGGCCTTCTGCTTTAGTGAGCTTGGCGGCATAGGTGGCCTGCTGTTCATCCTGAGGCTCAGGGGTGAGTGTATCCAGCTGTGCCAGGGCTTCTACAATGGCTTCACCGCCTAATTGGCTCAGGCGGTCGTGCAGGGTGGCGGCAGTGTCGGTTTCTGCAATGGGTGTGGTTTTTTTCAAAAGCATGGCACCTGTATCCAGCCCTTCGTCCATCTGCATGATGGTAATGCCGGTTTGCGTATCTCCCGCTTCAATAGCGCGCTGAATGGGCGCGGCGCCACGCCAGCGAGGGAGTAACGAGGCGTGAATATTCAAGCAGCCATGGGTAGGTAGCTTCAGCACAGCTTTGGGCAGAATCAGGCCATAGGCGACCACAATCATGGCCTCTGCCTCATGGGCGGCCAGTTGCTGCTGAACTTCCTGCGTTTTCAGACTGAGCGGCTGAAAGACAGGCAGGTTTTTTTCCTGCGCCAGCTGTTTGACAGGGGGCGGTGTGCATTTCATGCCTCGGCCTGCGGGACGATCCGGCTGCGTGTAAACAGCTACCACTTCATGTCCGGCATTGAGCAAGGCGTTTAAGGCGGGTACGGAAAACGCCGGGGTGCCTGCGAAAATCAGTCTCATTGTTTCTGTTCCTTGCGGTATTTCTGCAGCAGACGGTTGCGCTTGAGTGCGGAAAGATGATCAATAAACATAACGCCGTTTAAGTGATCAATTTCGTGTTGCAGGCATACGGCCATTAACCCTTCCGCTTCCAGCTCTATCGGGTTGCCGTCACGATCCAGCCCGCGTATTTTAACTTTGTCAGGGCGGCGCACTTTGGCGTAGATGCCGGGCAGTGACAGGCATCCTTCTTCATATTCGATCAGCCCGTCCGTGGCGATGATTTCCGGGTTGACCAGTGCAAGCGGCTGGTTTTTTTCTTCAGAGATGTCGGCAACCAGTACGCGGATGTCTTCGCCTACTTGTGGGGCTGCCAGCCCGATGCCTGGGGCTTCATACATGGTATAGAGCATTTCGTCAATCAGTTTGGCGATGCGCTCAGACATTTCCACAGGCTTGCAGCGGGTGCGTAAAATCTCATCGGGATAGAGGCGGATAGGCAGTGTTTCCATGGTGTTTACATTTTGTTCAGTGTGAATTCTTTTATTATATAGTGCATGGATGAGCAGATAGATTTTTGGTTGCGTGTATTGATTGCACAGGTGTCGCAACCTTCGGCAGCGCTGCTGGCCGCAGCACAGATACCGGTATCGGACTGGTCGTTGTCCGTGCTTGTGGCGCAGGGAGTGCGTCAGGAGGAGGCCAAGCGGCTGATGAAGGTTTCACAAGCTGCGCTGGATGCGCATCTCGCCTGGCTTGATGACCCCAACCACTGGCTGATGATGTGGCAGGATGAGGATTATCCAATACTGTTGCGGGATATTGATCACCCGCCGCCGGTGTTGATGGGGATGGGGCGGCGTGATCTGCTCAATGACCCGCAGGTGGCAGTCGTAGGGGCACGTCATGCCAGCCGGGAAGGTTTGCGCAATGCACAAGATTTTGCAGCGGTACTGTCACAGGCGGGGATTGCGGTCACCAGTGGGTTGGCGCATGGTATTGATGCTGCCGCGCACCGAGGTGCGTTAGGCGCGATCGGCAGCACACTGGCGGTGGTTGGCACGGGGCTGGATCGTGTATATCCTGCTATGCACAAAGCTTTAGCGCATGAAATCGCAGCGCAGGGCACGTTGCTTTCGATTTTTCCTTTGGGCACACCGCCTAAGGCTCGGCACTTTCCCTTGCGCAACCGTGTGGTCAGTGGTTTGAGTCTGGGAACACTGGTTGTGGAAGCCGCGGAAAAAAGCGGCTCACTTATCACAGCGCGACAGGCTCTGAAGCAGGGGCGGGAGGTGTTTGCGATTCCTGGCTCGATTCATAACCCCATGGCCAAAGGCTGCCACCAATTGATTAAGCAGGGCGCCAAGCTGGTAGAGTGTGCGCAGGATATATTGGAGGAGCTGGCACCGCAGTTAAAGCTGCCGTTGCAACAGATTGCTGTCCAAGATGAACGGGCGACGACTGCAACGCTGAGCGATGAGCAGCAAAAACTATTGGCGCAGATGGCTTTTGAGCCGGTGACACTGGATACACTGGCGGTGATCACTCGCTGGCCTGTTTCCAGCCTGCAAAGTACGCTGTTGACGTTGGAGATGGCCGGTCTGGTCGAGGTGTTGCCAGGTGGTCTGTATAAAAGAATTCGATAAGTATTGCAGATTTAGGCTACTTTATTAAAAAAGCGTTCTGTTGATGTTGGAGTTTTATGAAAAATTTAGTGATTGTGGAATCCCCCGCAAAAGCGAAGACGATAGAAAAATATCTGGGCAAGGACTTTACAGTACGTTCCAGTTACGGGCATATTCGAGACTTGCCAAAGAAGGGAATGGGCATTGATATTGCACATGACTTTGAGCCCACCTATGAGATTACGCCGGATAAGAAAAAGGTCGTCAGTGAGCTGAGAAAACTGGCCAAGGCTTCCGATGCTATCTGGCTGGCGACGGACGAAGACCGCGAAGGGGAGGCGATCGCCTGGCATCTGGCGGAGGCTTTGAAGCTGGATAAGGATACTACCAGGCGGATCGTATTTCATGAGATCACCAAGCCGGCAATTGAAAAGGCGGTGGCCAATCCGCGTACGATTGATATGAATCTGGTGGATGCACAGCAGGCGCGGCGCATCCTGGATCGTTTGGTGGGGTTTGAGTTATCGCCTATTTTGTGGAAGAAGATCCGCACCGGGTTATCTGCCGGGCGTGTGCAATCGGTGGCTGTGCGCCTGATTGTGGAGCGTGAGCGGGAAATTGCCGCTTTTGAGCCTGAAATCACTTTCAGAGTGCAGGGCAAACTGACCCTGTTGGATGATCAGGGGCGACCGGTTGATGAGGTGGCGGTTAAGCTGCCGCAGCTCTTTGCCAGCGAAGCAGAAGCGCATCAGTTTCTTGAGGCCGCCGCACAAGGTGCTTTTGAAGTGGAAAAGGTCGAAGAAAAGCCGGCTAAGCGTAGCCCGAAACCGCCTTTTACCACCTCCACTTTGCAACAGGAAGCGGCGCAAAAACTGGGCTTTTCCGTCAAGCAGACCATGACATTAGCACAGCGGCTGTATGAGGCGGGCAAAATCACCTATATGCGAACCGACTCGGTGAACCTTTCCGAGCTGGCCATTGATCAGGCCAAGCAGGTGATCGCCAGTGAATATGGCGCTGATTATGTGCAGGTGCGTCATTACAAAAGTAAAAGCGCCAACGCACAGGAGGCGCACGAAGCCATCCGCCCTACGGACTTGAGCCAGAAGATAGTCTCCGAGGTGCGCAATGAACAGCGCTTGTATGAGCTGATTCGCCGCCGGACGTTGGTCTCCCAGATGGCGGATGCCCGGTTTTTGCGTACGACCGTGCAGATCGGTATCTCCGGTCGGCCGGAAAAACTACAGGCCAAAGGTGAAGTGGTGGTGTTTGAAGGCTTTATGAAGGCCTATGATGCGCCGCGCGGAGAAGAGGAAGGGCGTTTGCCGCCCATACAGGTGGGGCAGCGTTTGAAACTGGGCGTGCTTTCGGCTCGCCAGAGCTTCAGCCGTCCGCCGGCACGCTATAACGAAGCCTCGCTGGTACGCACGCTTGAAGAGCTGGGCATCGGCCGTCCTTCCACCTATGCGCCCACTATCGATACCATTCAGCAGCGTGGTTATGTGGTCAAAGAGGATCGTGAAGGCGTGGAGCGTAGTTATCGCCTGCTGACGGTGGATGAAAGCGGCGAGGTGAAAGCCGACAGCCTGACAGAAACCACCGGTGCGGAAAAAGCCAAGCTGTTTCCCACCGATATTGCCGGTGTGGTCACAGACTTTCTGGTGAAGCATTTCGGTGAAATTATGGACTATCACTTCACCGCGCATGTGGAGGAAGCGCTGGATGAGATTGCTGCAGGAGCGCTGGCCTGGCGCAAAATGCTGCATGAGTTCTATGATCGTTTTCATCCCAAGGTAGAGGCGGCAGAGCATGTTTCCCGCGAAGAGGCAGGGCAAGTGCGTCACCTGGGAGAGGATCCAAAAACCGGCAAGCCCGTGATGGTGAAGGTAGGTCGCTATGGCGCTTATGTGCAGCTGGGAGACGGTGGAGAAGAGGGTGAGGAGAAACCTGTTTTTGCCAGCCTGAAACCAGGCCAGAAAATGGATACCCTGACCTTGGAAGATGCTCTGGAGCTGTTTAAGCTGCCGCGCGTGCTGGGAGAGATGCCGGAGGATTTCTCCGTCACTGCCGCAGATGGTACGGTGTTTGAAGTGAAAAAAGGCGCAACGCTGACAGCCAAGCGTGGGCCGTTCGGGCCTTATCTGGAGTTTGGCCCGAAACAGTATGCACCTTTGAAAGGTTATGACCCGTTGGCCATGACATTGGAAGAGGTGGTGGATGTGGTCAAGGCGCACCTGGCTGCACAGGCGGATAAGATCATCCGCAGCTTCCCGGGCACGACAATTAAAATCCTGAAAGGGCGCTGGGGGCCTTATATCACCGATACGGAAACCAAAAAGAATGCCAAGATTGCCAAAACCGAAGACCCGATGGCTTTAAGCCAAGAGGAGTGTGAAAAGCGCCTGGCAGAAGCCCCAGAGCCTAAAAAACGGGGTGGACGCCGCAGAACAACACGGAAGAAATCCTGATGAATATGGCAAAAGCAGTCGGTTTGACAGGCTTGACGGCCTGGGCACTTGCACTGCCCTGGGTGCAGCTGGTGTATGTATATGGTCAGACGGATCAGAGCGTGCCGCAGTGGGCATTTGTGCTGGTAGTGGCCACGCTGGCTGTGATGAGTGTTTCTGTGCCGGCCTGGTTTTGCAGCCTGTGCATGCCCGCCTTGCGCCGCTGGCAGCGGTTTATGCTACCGGGGGTTCTGTTTGGTGCGGCATTTTATGGTTGGATCAGCCTGAGTGCCGTTGCGCAATTAGGCACGGTGCAGGGTCTTTGGAGTGTTGCGGTCATGCTGAGTCCTTTGCTGGTGACAGGGTTGCTGCTGGTCAGTGTGCCGCTGGCCTGGCGGCAGGCACAAGGGGGGTCTCCTCCTTTTTCTTAAAAGTTGAAAATGTGAAAAATGATTGAAAAAAAGCCGTTGAAACGTGGAGTTTCAGCGGCTTTTTACTGCCCGTAAAGCGTTTTGGGATCAATCAGTGGGGCGGTAAGGATGGTTGCAGGCGCCGGGAAAAGCCGGGTATAGAAGCAGCTTTTGCGTCCAGTGTGGCAGGCGGGGCCTGTTTGATCCACCAGTAGTAGCAGTGCATCACCGTCACAGTCGATGCGGATTTCTTTGAGGTGTTGTACCTGGCCGGAGAGTTCACCCTTGCGCCATAGTTTACCGCGGGAACGGGACCAATAGCAGACGCGCCCGGTGGTTAAAGTCTCTTCCAGGGCTGTGCGGTTCATCCAGGCGAGCATGAGCACTTCAAGCGTGTCGTGTTGCTGGGCGATAGCGGCTACCAGGCCATTTTGATCCCATTTGAGTTCTTCAATCAGGGTTTTCGGGTCAAGCTGGGTGCCTTGTGCGGCGCTTTCACGTGCTTTGTAACTCATGATTTTTGCTTCGCTTGGGCAAAGGCCATGGCCAGCAGGTTGTTGGTCACGGCGGGTTCTTTTTTCTTTTTAGGTTTAGGCTTTTCACCTACATCAGCCTGGCGCCCCTTTTCCAGCATGGCATGGAGGAGGGTCATGGTGGCGCGGGCATCATCCAGTGCATCGTGGGCATCGCCTGGAAAGGGTTTGCCGACAATCTGCGCGTAAGCATCGGTGAGTTTGGGGGTTTTGAAAAACCAGTACTGGCGGTCATTGTGCCAGCGCATGGCGCCGATAAGATCACGTGCCAGCTCGGCGGCATCCAACCACTTGGCATAGTCCAGCTCAAAGGGAAGCTGTTTTTTGCTGGCGGTGTTTTCCAGGTAGGCAAAATCGCTTTCTGTGCTATAGGCAACGACGGTGTCTGCATTTTTCAAGGTGTCGTGCACTTTGTCCCAGATTTCCGTAGCAAAGGGCGCATCCTGTACCATCTCTGTGGTGATGTTGTGCTTTTCGTTTTCCGGGATGTCATAGCCGGGGTTGATGAGCTGGTTTAATACTTCTTTGCCGTCTTGGTCACAAATGGAAACCTGGATGATATCTGCCTCCGGCTTGGTGCTGATATCGGTGGCTTCAATATCAATGCAAAGCAGGTTTTTGTCTTTCAGTTCTGCGGCCAGGGTTTTGAGTTTGAACAGGGCATCATTACGTCGCTGTTGAATGAGGGTGATGGCTTCGTTGTTCAGGAACTCTTTGAGCAGCTTTTCCAGTGCCTGGCGCAGCTTGGGAACGGAGCGGGTCAGAGCTTCCCGTACTGAGGCGTCTTCAGAAGCCTGCTCAATAAATTGTTCCAGTGAAATCGGCTGCTCCGGGGTGACTTCCAGCTGTGATAAAGTGGTTTCCAAGAGTTTTTTCAGGTTGAAATCGTAGGCTTCTAAAGGCGGAATTACGATTTGTGCTTTAAGCAGGGCGGTTTCGCCTTTGGCAGGTGAGGCCATCACTTCCACCCCGCGCAGGGTGAGTCCATCGGAGGCGGCGACAGCGACCAGGTAGTCTTTTAAAGGTTGGTTGCGCTTATCCAGCAGAATGAGTTGGGCGTTTGACATGTGTATTTCCAGTGTGTTGCATAGTGGGGCATTGTAGCGGATTTGATAGCATTCGCCTATAAGGTGAAGGGATGTTTTGTGCTGAAAAAGATAAAGCCGGCATTTTGCCGGCTTTGTCCTGAAGGTGAGGTGGATTTAGGATTTTTTGGCGTTCTGGAAGTTTTCTTCTACTTTCTCCCAGTTAACGACATCCCACCAGGCTTGCAGGTAGTCTGGGCGGCGGTTCTGGTAACGCAGGTAGTAGGCGTGTTCCCATACGTCCACACCCAGGATAGGCGTGCCTTTGACTTCTGCAATATCCATCAGCGGGTTGTCCTGGTTGGGGGTGGAAGTGATCACCAGTTTGCCGCTGTCGTCCATGATTAGCCATGCCCAGCCGGAACCGAAGCGGGTCAGACCGGCTTGGATTAGCTGTTGTTTGAAGTTGTCGAAGCCTTCAAAGGTTTCGTTGATGGCGTCTTTCAGTTCGCCGACAGGTTCTCCACCGCCATCAGGACCCATGATTTGCCAGAAGAAGGTGTGGTTCCAGTGGCCGCCGCCGTTGTTGCGCACGGCGGTGGATACCTGAGAGGTCATAGCCAGCAGTTCTTCGAGGGATTTGTCCTCCAGCTCTGTGCCGGCGATGGCGTTGTTGAGGTTGTTGACATAGGTACCATGGTGTTTGGTGTGGTGAATTTCCATGGTTTGTGCGTCGATTGAACGCTCAAGCGCGTTATAGTCGTAAGGGAGATCAGGTAAAGTAAAGGCCATAGGCGGTTTCCTCCATAAGTAGTGAATAACAAACGTTGCGTGATTATTTTACGCATTGTTGAGTAATTTGCTCAGGAATCAGGAATTAGTCGGGTGCTTTGTCAAAAGCGAGATCCGGTAGGGTGATATCTGCGATTTTTTCTTTTTCCGAAGGGGGTGTCTGCAGGTAATAGCCCTTGCTTTGGATGCTTTCGAGCACTTCCTGAGGGTTGGCGCGCGCCAGCTTGCGCTCGGGCGTGAGCTCGAAATCGATCACATGCTGAGGTTCACCGAAAAATACCAGCAGTTCGTTTGGCAAGGTATCCGGTGACACTTCCTCGGGGATAAACAGGTAAAGTTCATCGGTTTTGGGGCTTTTGTAGGCTGAGATCTTCATAACCGCTGTTTCCTTATGCTTCGAATACAAACATTGTAGCAGTTTTGTGTGTATGGTCTTTTTGTGTGGTGTCTGGCGGTTTGACGTGGTCGGCAGGCTTGGCTATCATCTCGCAGATTGTGTTTTGATAACTGAAAGGAGCGGGTATGCGCCTGGGAAATAGGATTGGCGTTGTCGGAGGAACAGGATTTGTTGGGCGTGAGCTGATACATGCGCTTGGTGAAGCTGGCTATGAGGTGACGGTGTTTGTGCGCCGTCCGGAACGCTATCGTGATTTGAGCTTGATGCCTAATACCTGTGTGCGTCAGTGGGATGCTCAGCGGGCGGAGCTGCTGGCAGGGCAGGAGATTCTGTTGAATTTGCTGGTGGATCAGTCAGATGTGCTGGAAGCTTTCGCGCCTGAGCAGTTTGCGGAGATGGGCGCACGTTTGCAGAAGATGGCCAATAAGGCGGGTATTAAGCGTATCTTGCATTTGTCGTACTTGGAGGCTGACCGCAATGCGGGCAAAGGCTGGGCGAAGCAGTTGGGGGAGCTGGAAGGTGCGATGCATGCGGTGGCTTCGGCTCAGGTTACCACCTTTCGTACCAGTTTGCTGATTGGGGAATTTGACGATACCACCAGCCGCTATCGAGATCAGCTGAAAAGCACGACATTTTTGCCGGTGTATGGTGCAGATCTTCAGTTTCAGCCGTTGTGGGTGAAAGATCTGGCAAAGTTGGTGGTGAAGACGGTCAAAAACAAAGATAGCTTTGGGCAGCGTTGGGTGACAGTTGGAAATGAAGTGGTAACGTTAGAAGCCTTGGCCTGTGAGGTGGCGGAAATTATGGGGATTGAGCGCCCGATGATTTTTAAGCCTTGCCGCCCGAATGCGAAACTGTTGACAGCGCTAGGGCCGCTGGCACCCAAGTCCTTGCATCCGGCACAGTTGTTAACGCTGCACGGTGACCGTGTGGCAGATAATACAGCTTTTGAGGCGCAGTACGGCTTTAAGCCAGCTGAGATTGAGGTGGCTTTGAGTACTTACATTACGCCACATGATATGCGTCACCGTTTTAACTTTTTCCGCAAGGAGGCGGGGCGTCCGCTTTCTGAGTTGCCGAAGGAGCTTTTGTAGAGTTCCGCTTGGTCGATTTTTGAAATACCCGGCGTGCTTGGCACGCCGTTTTTGTTTTAGGGGTGCAGGATGAATCCTAAAGTTTATTTGGTGGGTGGTGCCGTGCGGGATGCGCTGTTAGGTATTCCGGTTAAAGAGCGGGACTGGGTGGTGGTGGGGGCAACACCTGAGTGGATGTTGTCTCAGGGGTATCGCCCTGTAGGGAAAGACTTTCCCGTTTTTCTGCATCCGCAGACGGGGGAAGAATATGCTTTGGCGCGTACGGAGCGAAAACAGGGCGTGGGGTATCACGGCTTTGTCCTGAACGCTGAGCCTGATGTAACTCTGGAGGAGGATTTGCGTCGTCGAGATTTGACAATCAATGCCATGGCGCAGGATTTGCAGACAGGTGAGGTGATTGACCCCTATGGTGGGCGCAAGGATCTTGAAGCCAGAGTGTTGCGCCATGTGAGCGATGCGTTTGTGGAAGACCCATTACGGGTTTTGCGTGTCGCACGTTTTGCAGCCAAACTGGCTCCTTTGGGGTTTGTGCTGGCGCCAGAAACGCGTCGGTTGCTGGAAGATATGAGTGCAAGTGGAGAGCTGGATGTCTTGACGCCTGAACGTGTATGGAAAGAAGTAGAAAAAGCCTTGCGAACACAAATGCCACATGTGTTTTTTCAGGTGTTGCATGAAGTGGGTGCGTTAAGGGTATTGTTTCCGGAGATTGCTGCCTTGGATGGTGTGGCGCAGTCGCCCAAGTGGCACCCGGAGGGAGATGCATTGACGCATACCTGGCTGGTATTGCAGGAAGCGGCTGAGATGACAGATGACGTGGCAACACGTTTTGCGGCGCTGGTGCATGATGTGGGAAAAGGCGTGACGCCTAAGGAAAACTGGCCGAATCATCCGGGGCATGAACAGGCCGGTGAGCCTTTGGTCAAGGCACTGTGCCAGCGTTATCGAGTACCTCATCAGGTAAGGGAGGTTGCGCTTAAAGCGACCCGCTGGCACGGGCACTTTCATCGTGCGCCTGAGGGAAAGGTTTCTCCTGATAAGGTTTTGGGCATGTTAAAGGCGGTTGATGTGTTCCGTAAGCCGGCTTTGTTTGCACAGCTGTTGGATGTGGCAGAGGCGGACTATCGCGGCAGAACAGGGTTCTCCGGGAGTCTTTATCCTTATCGAACGTGGTGGGAGGTGCTGGTTGATAAAGTTGTGTCAGTTGATGCACGTGCGTTTGTGGCGCAGGGATTGCGAGGAGCGGAAATTAGTCAAGCGCTTGACCGGGCACGGTGTGAGGTGATTGCGTCGCATGTCTATAAAAAATAATTATGACTTTATAAAGTTAAATTTATTTGTTAATTGGCTTGAGAGCGATTAAAGTGTTTCCGCTTTTTAAAACATAAGATAATGAGGTAATCATGTCTGCGCAAAATAGTTTGGGTTGGTTGAATTTGACGCGGCTGGCCTTGCCGGTCAAGGTACTTTTTACGGGCTATTTGGTGGCCACTGGTGTCGGGCTGATGATGGCGGGGCTTCAGATTATGCTGACGCACGGCATGGCGGACGGCAAGTTTGGGCTATCGGTAGATGATATTGTTTACAGTTATTATGGAAACCGCTCTGGCTCTAAGCTGGAAAAGGCGTTGAACGGCTCCATGAAGGATAAGGCACCTGAAAATGAACGCATTGAGATGATTGAGTGGGCGCAAGAAGGCGCAGATAAAGCGCAGTGGGAGCAGAAAATTAAGCCAATTGTGATGAAGCGCTGTGCCATGTGTCATACGCATATGCCGGGTCTGCCTGACGTGACCAAATACGAAGTGATGCAGGAGTTGTCTGAGGTGGATCAGGGTGCGAGCATTTCCACTTTGACGCGCGTGTCGCATATTCACCTGTTTGGTATTTCCTTTATCTTTATGTTTGTGGGCTTTATCTTTAGCTTTGCCTACGGCTTTAAAAAGTGGGTAAAAGTGGCTCTGATTCTGACACCGTTTGCATTCTTGGTGCTGGATATTGCCTCTTGGTGGTTGACGAAAATGTGGCCTAGTTTTGCGTGGCTGACCATTATTGGAGGGGTGGCCTATACCTTGGCATCCACTATCATGATTGTCACCAGTTTGTGGCAGATGTGGATTGTGCCATGGCGCAAAGGGCCGGTGGACTGCAATGCCTGGTCAGGTGAGTGTGAACGCTAAGGCTTGACTTGAGGTTTTACGAGAGCGCCCGCTTATGCGGGCGTTTTTCGTATTACAATGTCAAAACTTTTTAAATGAGGAGCGGTTATGCCCTATCGTGCTGATCACCTTGTTCGTCATGCTACGCTCAGGCAGCTTCAAGTATTTGTTGCTATCGCGCGGGAGGGGAGTTTTTCTCGCGCGGCAGATAAGCTTTATCTGACGCAACCGACTGTATCCATGCAGGTAAAAAAATTATCCGATACGGTGGGGGAGCCACTTTTTGAGCAGATTGGCCGTAAGGTTTATCTGACCGAGGTGGGGCGGATTATGCTGCAGGCGGCAGAGGTGATTCTGGATCAGCTGGCATTGGCGGAAGAGCGGGTGAATGAGCTACGTGGTGTTGCAGGTGGAACAGTCCGTTTGTCGGTGGTTTCGACGGCGCAGTATTTTGTGCCGGAGGTGATCCATGATTTCCTGGAAGAGTACCCCTTGGTCAATGTGGTGATGGAAGTGGGAAACCGGGAAATGCTGTTGGAGCGTATTCAGAAGAATCAGGACGATTTCTACATTCTGGGGCAGCCGCCGGAAGGGCTTAAGGTGGAAAATCACCGCATGGCTAATAACCCTCTGGTAGTGGTGGCACACCGAGATCACTCTTTGGCGCAGCGTGCAGGCAAAATCAAACTGGGTGATTTATCTGAGGCACCTTTTTTGATGCGGGAGCATGGGTCAGGGATTCGTAAGCAGATAGAGCAGGTGTTTCATGAGCATGGGTTTGAACCGAATGTCAAAATGGTGTTGGGGGGAAATGAGGCCATTCGTTTGGGGCTGCGGGAGAACCTGGGCATTACAGTGGCTTCTTTGCCGACTGTGATGGATGAGGTGGAGTCAGGCGAGTTCAAGGTGCTGAATGTGCAGGGGTTCCCAGTGATGCGCCATTGGTATCTGGCTTGGCCTGAGGGAAAAACACTGTCTCTGGCAAGTGGTTTGCTGATTGAGCGGATGCAGAAAGCGGGTCTTGCCTGGGATAAGACTATCGAGAAATTTGTTTGATATGTGTAAAGGAGAGTGGATGGCGGAGGTTAAAGGTATAGATAATTGATGATGCTTCTTATCACATCTTCCAATTTGCCAATAGGAAGGTGTGGCTATAATATGATTCGTGAAATTTCTTTCAACCCAAAAATAGGGAGATACTACATGGCAATAGCAACCAAGACATTTGATGCGGGTGTAAAAGATTATAAGTTGACATACTGGACACCTGACTACACGCCTCTGGATTCAGATCTGCTGGCGTGCTTCAAGATCGTTCCTCAGGAAGGCGTTCCGCGTGAAGAAGCGGCTGCGGCGGTTGCAGCAGAATCTTCAACTGGTACTTGGACAACAGTTTGGTCTGACCTGCTGACCGAGATGGAATTCTATAAAGGTCGTGCTTACAGGATCGAAGATGTACCAGGTGATAAGAATGCTTTCTATGCATTTATCGCTTATCCGTTGGATCTGTTCGAAGAAGGTTCTATCGTTAACGTTCTGACTTCTTTGGTTGGTAACGTATTCGGCTTTAAAGCGATTCGCTCTCTGCGTCTTGAAGATATCCGCTTCCCATTGGCGTTTATCAAAACTTGCGGTGGTCCTCCTTCCGGTATCCAGGTTGAGCGTGACAAACTGAACAAGTATGGTCGTCCTATGCTGGGCTGTACAATTAAGCCTAAGCTGGGTCTGTCCGCTAAGAACTATGGTCGCGTGGTATATGAGTGTCTGCGTGGCGGTCTGGATTTGACTAAAGATGACGAAAACATCAACTCACAGCCATTCCAGCGTTGGAGAGATCGTTTTGAATTTGTTGCAGAAGCTGTGGATAAGGCAACTGCAGAAACAGGTGAGCGTAAAGGTCACTATCTGAACGTAACAGCCGGTACTGTAGAAGAAATGTTGAAGCGTGCAGAGTTCGCTAAAGAGCTGGGTCAGCCAATTATCATGCACGACTTCCTGACCGGTGGTTTCACTGCGCACACTACGCTGGCTAACTGGTGTCGTGACAATGGCATGTTGTTGCACGTTCACCGCGCAATGCACGCAGTAATTGACCGTAACCCGCTGCACGGTATCCACTTCCGCGTATTGGCGAAGTGTCTGCGTCTGTCTGGCGGTGACCATCTGCATACAGGTACGGTTGTAGGTAAGCTGGAAGGTGACCGTGCTTCTACATTGGGCTTTGTAGATCAGTTGCGTGAATCTTTTGTACCTGAAGATCGTTCACGTGGTGTGTTCTTTGACCAGGATTGGGGCTCCATGCCTGGTGTGATGGCTGTTGCTTCAGGTGGTATCCACGTATGGCACATGCCTGCGCTGTTGACAATCTTTGGTGATGACTCAGTGCTTCAGTTCGGTGGTGGTACGCATGGTCACCCATGGGGAAGTGCTGCGGGTGCAGCTGCAAACCGTGTGGCACTGGAGGCTTGTGTTAAAGCACGTAACGAAGGTCGTGATCTTGAAAGAGAAGGTGGCGATATCCTGAGAGAAGCTGCACGCAACAGTAAAGAGCTTGCGATTGCTCTGGAAACTTGGAAAGAAATCAAGTTTGAATTTGACACTGTTGACAAGCTGGATGTGCAGTAAGCAATAGATATTGCTCGGATAAATTGATCATAAGGTACAAGGAGAAAAAAGAATGAGCTTTCAAAATATTGAGGACTATCGCACAAAATACACGCTGGAAACGTTTTCTTTCCTGCCGGAGCTGACAGTAGATGAAGTGTACGACCAGATCGTTTACATCATCAATCAAGGTTGGACACCAGCCATTGAGCATGAAGCGCCTGAAAGTGCTTACTCTCACTACTGGGGTATGTGGAAGTTGCCTCTGTTCGGTACGCGCGACCCTGATGAAGTGTTGGCAGAGCTGGACGCTTGTCGTGCTGCCTATCCGGATCACTTCATTCGCCTGATTGGCTATGATGATTATGTTCAGAGCCAGGGTCACAGCTTTGTTGTGTATCGTCCTCGCGGCTTCTAAGACTCATTTGACTAATGGTAGTGATTAAATAAGTCGAAAGACGAGCAATAGGAGACATTAGTAATGAGTAGCAGTGCTCTAACTGGACGTGCCGCTGCAATGGCGCGTCGCAAGGAGCTGCTTCAGGGAAGACGCCAGGAAGCAGCTGCTGCTCCGGTAGTAAAGCGCCGTAAAGCGGCGCCTTCTCCGGAAGCTGCGGTTGCTGTAAAGGCTGAAAAGCCACAGGCGCCTCGTGCAAGACGCACGGTGGTGCCGGTGCAACCAGCGCCTGCAAGCTTGAGTGCACGTGAAATTGCAAAGCAAAAGCGGCTCGAGCAGATGCAGGGCAAAGGTGGTAGCCAGGCAAATCAGTCATCCCAGCGGCAGCATATCAGGATGAAAAAGAAGCCTGAAGCACCTTTGGTGGAGCCGACCAAACAAGCCACTAAAGAGGCGCAGTCTGTGAAGGTAAAGAAAAAAGAAAGCCGCAAGGTTATCAAGCCGAAGGCAAAAGTGCAGCAGACAGGCCGTCTTCAATCCATGGCTTATCGTATGGCGTTGATTAAAGGCAAGGTTGGAGAAACCGCCTTTAAATCAAAAGGCTCTGGTAAGACAGGTGCAAAGGCCAAAATCTCCAACCCGGATGCCACTTCCCGTGATATTGCGAAGGAAGTGCGCATTGAAAAATGTACGCGCGGCAAAGTGTGTGCAACAGGAAGTTCGCGCCCGACGCGCCCTGCAAGAAACAGAAGAGCGCCACAGAAAGTAGGTGAAACGCAAACACTGAGTGGTCAGACTGTTACAGGCACGCAGGTGGGTCGAGACGAAAAAAAAATGACCGGCCTGGAAAGTGGTGTTTGTAAAGCTGTGACAGGGACAGAGTATCTGGGTGCAGAGGAGTTTGTGAGCCACTGTGGTGAAACACCTGAGCCGAAGCCTGTGAAAGTGACGCAAACCCAAACTACACGCGGTCAAGTTGTAAGTGCCTCAGGTAAAGTGGGTTTGTCTGAAAAGATGACAGGTAATGAGTCGGGTGCTTGTAAGCTGGTTACAGGCACTGAATATCTGGGGACGGAAGAGTTTTCAAGTTACTGCGGCGTTAAACCTGAAAGTGGAGCCGCAAAAGTGACACAAACTCAGACAACCCGTGGACAAGTTGTAAGTGGTTCTGGCAATGTCGGTCTGCACGGAAAAGTAACAGGTGTTGAGCCAGGTATGTGCTCTGCTGTGACAGGTACCGAATACTTGCCTGCCGATCAGCTTTCCAGCTTCTGTGGTGTTGAACCACGCGGTTCAGCAGCAACAGTAAGTGGTGGTGCACAGCGTTCGGCGAGACAGGGTGCTAAGGTAACCGGAGGTGAGTACGCAAAAAAGCCTCAGGCCTCTGGCAGCGCGCCTGTTGCAGGTAAGGCTGTTCAGAAAGTTGTTGCTTCTAAAACGCCCAAAGGGAATGTCACTACAGGTACACAGGTCGGTCGTTTGGCACCTGTAACCGGTGGTGAGCCAGGTGCATGTAAACTGGTTACGGGTACGGGTTACCAGGGTGTAGAAGAGCTGGAAACCGTTTGCGGTGTATCACCAGTTGAAACACCCGAAAAAGTACCTGTGTCAGGGACACTGGGGGGCCAGAAAGTAACCGGTGACCGCAGTGGTGCTTCTTTTGATATTACAGGTGCGGAAGCGGGTGCCTGTAAAGCTGTGACTGGAACGCCTTATACCGGTTTGGAGCAAGTGGAAGCTTGCCCTGTTGAGGAAAAAATTGAAATTGAAATGCGCAAACCGGAAGGTGTGCCTCCTGCAGTTTCTGGTGTTCATCCTGGTCCGATAGGTTTGACAGGTGCTGAAAAGGGCGCGTGTAAGCCTGTGACTGGCACGCACTATCAGGGTGTTGATGAGGCCTCCATGTTGTGTGCGCCTGCGACTGCGGCATCACCTGAAGAGTCGGATTTTCCAATTCCAATGGCTCAACAGAGTGTGGCTGTTGCGGATCCCGTTGCACCTGCATTGCAGCCTGAAGGAAAAATCACGGGAGACAGCTGGGATAAGCCGTCCAAAGTGACTGGAACCAGTGGGCCCTGGGCCTCTCAGCGCAATACCAGCATTCGAGGTGCTGCAAGGCAGGCTCCTATGGGAGCGGTGCTCTTCAACTCTGAAGTGGTTGAGGATGTGCCTGTTAGCCCGATTACAGGGCCAGCAGGAAATGCAAGTGGTGGTGCCAAGGTGACTTTGTCTGGTGGTGCGCGAGCATAAAATGGAATCCGGGTGTATAGATGCGTAGACTAAACCAACAACGTCAAAAGTCATTGTTTTGGAAGCCTGTTGCGCTGGCAAAACATAAGCCTCGCTTTCCTGCATCGTCTCAGAAGGTGCGCTCAGGTATTGCTCATGAGGCAGCTGGCAAGCAGGTAGAAACACCCGCCATGCGTCAGTCGCGTCAGTATGGCGTTGCACATGCGCTGGTGGATGAAGCGCAAAACGAGCGGTTGCGCCAGTATGAGATGGAGATCAAAGCACGTTTCGATAATATCGAAGGTGTGATCAAGACAATACTGGATGTCAAATCAGGGTCGAAAAGAAAGACGCGTGCTTATACTTGGGCAAGCGAGCATGTGTTTGAAAAACTTCATGTTCCCTTGTCCGAGAAAGCGTGGTCTCAGGCACTGAAAATGCAACCGCAAAAAGGCTTTCAGTATCTGTATGCTCGGGTTTTATTTGAACAGTTTATGCGCATGTCTGAAGACTTCTATGTGAATGACCCCTTAGGGGGGCAGAGAACAGAGGCGGCTAAACGCATTTTCAGACAGGCGGGGTTTCATGCTGTAGGTGTGGCGCCTTGTTCTGATGGTCGATTGGCGCATTTTGTAAGTTATGTGATCAGAATGCCTTATGACGCCGTTAGAAGAAAGGCGCACGCCGGTGCAATGTTTGATATCAGCGAAAGCGTAAGAAACTGGGTATTTGTTGAGCATAGTCGCTTTAGAGAAGGGCGTCCTAACAGCGCAGATGAGCCGACACGCTATTTGAAAATTGCGGTTTATCACTTTTCTAAAGCGGATCCATCACATTTGGGTTGTGCTGCTCATGGTAGTGACGATCATAAAGCTGCAACGGCTGCATTAAATAAGTTAAAAGATTTTAGGCAGGCGATTGCAAACCGTTTCGGATGTGGTTCATCCGTGCAGATGCTTTTGATCGGGCTTAATACGGATGATGACAGCTTGCGAGTGCATGTGCCCGATGAAATGGGGAATGTGTGCTTGGAAAGGTTTGTTGAAACCAAACAGTTGTATGAAAAAACCAAAGGGATGACACCTGAGCAGGCGACTTCAGCAATTGATGAAGCGATTGTTCAGGTTAACCTGAAGGCACAGGTAACACCGCCACAGTCCGGCGTGGTTAAAGTGCTGAACTGGCTTATCAAAAACAACTTCTCTCAAATTGCTTATGTAGAGCGTTTTGAGCAAGGCTGTTATCGGGATTTAGGGCATGAAGAGCGCTTTATTGGGATTGGAAACGGCTTCGATGAAGTGCAGATTCGAAATCTAAGTTACTACAGTTACCTCGATACAATTGAAGAGGGGGCTGATGATGTAGATGTCGGAATCAAGATCTTCAAAACCCTAAATGTCAAGAAGGGGTTGCCTGTTCCGATTATTGTTCGTTGTGACTTTGACGGACGGGTGCCCGGCTCAAAACAACGGGCAATTGCGAAAGCAGAACGCTTAGAAACAGCTTTACATGAGCGTTACAAAGAGCTGTCTCAGTCTGGGCTGTTGCAGACTATGTCTACCTTGAGAGACTATAGCAGCTGTCTGCCGGCTGAAAGACTGAACTAGAAAGCGTGATACGAAGAAGTACTGCCAAACAGATGGAGCCCAAAAGTGAAGATTTTTAAAGTCGACAAAACCCTGGTTTCTACAAGCCGTATATCGATGATGGAGTATAAGCCCCTGTTGGTTGTAAGAGACAAAGAGGGGGGGACGCCACAGGTAGCAGTGGATCCAATTGGTTGTAAGCCTGGAGACTGGGTTTTGTGTGTGGGAAGCTCTGCAGCACGGGATGCTGTAGGTGTTAAAGGCTACCCGAGTGATCTGACCATTGTAGGAATTATTGATAATTGGGAAGGACCTGAAAGTGGAAATTCATCAAGTTAGAAGTCCGCTCGTTTTAACGAGCCGCTTAGATGGCTTGGGGCATTTACCACTGAAGGTATTAAAAAGTATTTCAACGGGTTCCATTCTTGTGGCAATGGATCCTTTAAATACCAAACCGGGTGATTGGGTATTTACGATTGCTAATTCGGCGGCACGTGCTGCTGCCGGGGATACCAAGTTATTAACTGATTTGACCATAAGTGGCATTATCGATAACTGGGAACCTGAAGATTAGCAATCTGAGTTTCAGAATTAAATAGCAAACTAAAGGAGAAGGCATATGAGCACTGAATACGGTATTGCACTGGGAATGATTGAGACGCGTGGACTGGTGCCTGCGATTGAGGCGGCGGACGCGATGACTAAGGCAGCGGAAGTACGTTTGGTAAGCCGTGAGTTTGTAGGCGGTGGTTATGTAACCGTTATGGTTCGCGGTGAGACAGGTGCTGTGAACGCGGCGGTTCGCGCGGGTGCGGATGCTTGTGAGCGTGTAGGTGACGGTCTGGTTGCAGCGCACATCATTGCACGCCCTCACAGAGAAGTTGAGCCAGTTTTGACTGCTGAGAAGTAATTTAATTTATCATTTAGTCTGATTAAGGAGTAAGAGCATTATGAGCACTGAATACGGTATTGCACTGGGAATGATTGAGACGCGTGGACTGGTG
>CAYRSN010000006.1:44613-53150 GCA_964427185.1 uncultured Piscirickettsiaceae bacterium
ACGGTCTGGTTGCAGCGCACATCATTGCACGCCCTCACAGAGAAGTTGAGCCAGTGTTAACGATGAACACTGACAAAAATCCAAGCCGCAGTTAAGCAAAATAGAAGAGGGTTAATTTTTTAACCCTCAACCATTAGCAATAGGAGTCAAGATGCGTTCTTCCCGAAGCATAAGAAGAATGCCTGGTTCTGTAATGCCAGGAGCTGGTGCCTATGCACAGGTGCCTCAGGTACAAGTGGATGCTGGGAACAGTAAGGTACTTGGCTATTTAGGCAGAGCACTTAGTCTGGAGCTGTCGGCTGGACAGCACTACCTTGCACAGGCATCTTTGGCAAAGTACCGCCAAGAAAGCTATTACGCCGAAAACTTTATTAACTTGGCAAATGAAGAGTTTCAGCATGCCAATTTGATTATTGACCGTATTGTCGCGCACGGTGCATTGCCTGCAGGCAGTGTCTTAAGCCCGGCTGGACCGGCAAACAATATTGTTGAGGCAATACGTGGCTGTGAAGAAAGAGAGTTGATCTTGATTCAGCTGTATACGGAAGCGACGCAGTATTGCGCAAGCTTTAATGCACAGCAGGATTTATTACTGTTTGAAAAACTGTTGGATGAAGAAAGAAAACAGTTGTTAAAAGTTCAGCGTTGGCTTGATGAGTATTTGCAGTCGATCGCAATCCATCAGCAGCAGGCAAGGAGCTTTTGATGAGTGATGATCGCTGGAGCATTAGAACACAGCCGCCCAGCATGGAAGCCAGGTTTGAGTTCGAAGACTTTAAAACACTTCGGGCATTTTTAGATGATCTGGCGGAAATAACTGAGCGTTATAACCATCACCCTAACATTAGTTTTGGCAGAACGCATGTTTCGGTGATTATTTATGCTCAGGGTGATGAGCTGCAGGACGTTGACTATGCTTTGGCAAAAAGCATAGATGAAGCTTACCAACGTTATTTGGATCGTTCTTAAAGGGGGAACTGCTATGCCTGCTAATAACGCAACTAAGTCCAATACCCAAAAAAAGGTAGCGGCTAAGACAATCTCTAAGTCGGCTACTCAGAAGGCAGCAGCACCACAAGCACAGGCTAAACGTGCTTCAGAAGCGCCTGCTAAAAAAGCAGCTGCAAACAAAAGCGCTCAAACAAGCCAGACGGCGAGTGCACCATCAGCCAGCCAAACGCAACAGCGTAACAAAAAACCTGAACAGGCGCATATTGCGGATCAGGTAAAAGCCTTGCCCCGTAGAAGGGTTTGGCCTGACTAAACATAGCGCTTTTAGAACGGCTCTTTTTTAACCCATCTAGTTTATAGATGGGTTTGTTTTAAAAGAGTGTTTGATAGCTAAATAAAGGTTCGGTGTTAGCCTTTATTTGAGCGTCTTTAGATGTGTATTTCAGCCAGAGGCATGCTGTGTTGCAGAGCGCGTTAGCGCCTGTCTTTTGTCGCTCATATTTTCCATCACTGGTGGTGTCTTGAAAGGAAGCTTTATGCCTGAAAAAAACAGGTGTTCGTTCGGTGGAAAGCCAACACTTATGGTGGTGGCGACGAATAACCGACACAAATTAGCGGAGTTGATTCCGATTATTGAGTCGGAGGGGTTTGCGTGTAAGCCTCAGACAGCTTTTTTTCAAGGCAGTGCTGAAGAAGATGGTAAAAGCTTTATCGAAAATGCGCTAAAAAAAGCACGTTTTGCCAGTGCGCGTACTGGTCTACCGGCGATTGCGGATGACTCGGGGCTGGAAGTTGAAGCGCTTGGATGCAAGCCAGGGATTTATTCGGCACGCTTTGCCGGCTCGAATGCAACGGAAGAAGAAAATCTTGAAAAACTTTTGGCAGAGCTGGCGGGGCTGCCTTATCCTCAGCGCAAAGCGCGTTATAGCTGTGCGGTGGTGTATGTTTCCCATGCCGAAGATGCTACACCCTTAGTAGGCATTGGGCACTGGTATGGAGAAATTTTGATGCAGCGAAGAACTGGGCACGGTATTGGTTATGATGATGTGATGTGGATTCCAGAGTTGGTAAAAGCAGCATCTGAGGTGCCGCTGGAAGTTAAAAATAAAATCAGCCACAGGGCGCAGGCAGTGCGCGCAGTGTTAAGCCAGTTAAAACAACAGGGGCATGGTCGATTATGATAGAGCTGAGAGCATATGTTTTTTTGGACTCATTACAGCCTCAGCTGGCTTCTTACATGGCAACAGCTTCTTTTGGCTTTTTGCCGGTACCGGGAGACTCTTCTTTATGGATTGAGGTTGCACCGGGAATGGCGGTACATCGTATATCGGATATTGCGCTAAAAGCTTCCAATGTTCGTTTGGGGCAGCAGATTGTTGAGCGCGCTTATGGCTCTATGGTGGTGCATCACCGTGATCAGAGTGATGTTTTGGAAGCCGGTCAGATGATTCTTCGCCACTTGAATGCACAGGAGTATGACCGCCATGAGTGTGTGATCATGTGGAGCGAGATTATTCGGGGAGTGACAGCCGACCATGCCACTCTGATCAATAGAGACAACCGTAAAGGATCGATGATCTTGCCGGGTCAGAGCATGTTTATTATGGAAACAGAGCCGGCCGGCTATATTATTTTGGCGGCAAATGAAGCCGAAAAAGCTGCGAACGTAACTTTGGTGGAAGCAAGAGCAGTCGGGGCTTATGGGCGCCTTTTAATGTGTGGTAAAGAGTCGGATATCAATGAGGCAGCCAGAGCGGCTCAAGCTGCTTTGGCGCGCCTGCCTTGTAGAGCTTCCCGCATGAATGGTAGATAGTTTATTAAAGTCAGATTGAGTGATTGTAAATAGGCATAATTTAAATGTGCCTATTTGTTTATGAAATAGCCTGCTTTTATAGGCTGTAGTCTATGCTCTGCATTGGTAAATATGATATCAATGCGCAAGCGTTTTCTGTATCATCCATCTAAATGAGTCCGTAGACTTATCCAATTACATAACAGGGATGATTGCTATATGTCATTAGATCCAGTTGTTCTGTTTTTTATGCTTGGTTTGGCGGCCGGGTTGATGCGTGCAGAGATGCGTCTTCCCAAGTCCATTTACGAGTTCTTAAGCGTTATCTTATTGATTGCAATTGGTTTAAAAGGCGGGGTGGAGCTTTCCAAACAGAATTTTGGAGAGCTGTTGCCAGATATCGGTGCTGTATTGGCCATGGGATTTGTGTTGCCTTTATTTGCATTCGGCATTCTGTACTACATTGGTCGTTTTAAGAAAGTAGATGCGGCTTCCATTGCGGCACACTACGGTTCTGTAAGTGTGGGCACCTATGCGGTGGCGGTAAGTTACTTAGTGGCGCAGCAGATTTCGTTTGAAGAGTATATGCCCTTGCTCCTGGTAGTGCTTGAAGTGCCGGCGATTATTGTAGGGATTATGTTGGCAAGAGGGATCACAAAAGATACCAAGTGGGGGCAACTGGCTCATGAAGTATTCCTGGGTAAAAGTATCGTCTTGTTGCTGGGCGCGCTTTTAATTGGCTGGGCAGTGGGCGAAGAAGGGGTGGAACCTATTGCAGGCTTGTTCTTTGATCCGTTCAAAGGCGTGTTGGCCTTATTCCTGTTGGAGATGGGGTTGATTACCGCCAGCCAGTTTAGTACGTTGCGTCATTACGGGTTGTTTTTGTTGGGTTTCGGTATTTTATTCCCGGTGTTTGCCGCCACAATTGGTATTATCTTGGGCAGTATGCTTGATCTATCCCTGGGGGGGGCCGTATTGCTTGCAACCTTGGCAGCCAGTGCCTCTTATATTGCGGTGCCGGCAGCTGTGAGAATCGCATTACCGGAAGCGAATCCCACACTGTCGCTTACGGCATCTTTAGGAATTACCTTTCCATTTAACATTATGATAGGCATTTCCTTGTATCATATGATCGCAGAGTATTATTACAGTATTGGGGTAGGAGCCTAAGAAAATGCTGACATATGAAATGAAAATGATAACGATCATAACGGAATCTGTGCTTGAGCATGGCCTGTTGGAAGATATTGAAAAGCTGGGGGCGAAAGGCTATACCGTTATGAATGTTAGAGGCAAAGGTCGCCATGGTGTGCGCCATGGCGACTGGTCGGGAGATAGTAACATTCAGGTGGAAGTGGTTTGTGAATCTGAGACAGCTGAGAAAATTGCTGAGCACTTGCAAAAAAACTATTACAAAGATTATGCGATGAAAGTATTTATCAGTGATGTTAAAGTCTTGCGCTCTGATGGCTTCTAAAGCACTTGATGGTTGATACTTTGACGTATTTATCATGTTTGTAATCATCTTAAGGCCATTATGAAACCACAACAACACCGCGTTTATCCCGGCTATGATGCCGATCCCAACTACGGGATGAGTCAGGAAGCGAAGCTGATTCGAGATGCTTGGGCATTTGGCCTGTTGCCTGAAACGGAAAAATGTGAAGGCTGGCGTGCCGATCAGTTTGAGCGTCTATGGGAGCAAGTGGACGCTGTTTGGGAAAAGGCCGATTTTCGTGTCGCCAAGCTTCCGCCTGAGATTCAGGAAAAATATATGGCACTGCAGCTTGAGGCTTTAAAAAACGCAAAAGCACAAGGCTGGGAGCCTGAGGCATTGTTGGCAAATGACGACTGAGATGGTTTATCAGGAGCGCTAAATAGATGTGTCAGGCAATGCAGTTATTTGTATTACTGGTTTTAGGCGTGTTGTTGGCGGACAAACTGGATCATGCTGCATTTGCTATTCAAACAGGCTCTGAAGTGATGGTGATTGCTCAAGGCATGGAACTCCTCACTGAGTTATGGATGTTGCCTTTAATGGGGTTTGTATTTGCCATGTTTTTGGCGGGTCTGTTTAACAAGCTGACAGGGAAAAGCAGCTGTTGTAGTAGCGGTGCCTGTGAGGTATCGATCACCCATGAAAAGGGTGACAAATCATCTTAAAAGTGTAAAAATCGACTTGATTTTTGTCGCAAACATCCTAAAATACGCACATCTTTTGGCTGCATAGCTCAGTTGGTCAGAGCACATCACTCATAATGATGGGGTCCCTGGTTCAAATCCAGGTGCAGCCACCATATTTAGAAGCCCCTTGCTGCTGCAAGGGGTTTTTTTGTTTTAAAATGCCCGCATGCTTAGTACACGTTCACTCGGTTTATTTCTCTTTGCTTTACTGGGTTTTCACCTCTGGCTAAATCTTTTGTTGCCTTTAGGGGTGGATGAGGCGCACTATGCCTTATATGGCTGGTATTTGGATTGGAGTTATTTCGATCACCCTCCGCTGATTGGCTGGCTGGAAGCGCCGGCTGTCCATGGGCTGGATGCGGATTGGGTGGTGCGTCTGGTGCCTATGTTGCTGGGAGTTGTCATTTTATGGCAGCTGGTGCGTCTGGCGGAAAACTTGTTTGTTTTTCAGCAGCACATCGGAGTATGGGTGTTGTTTTTGGTGCTGTTGAGCCCATTGCTGCACGGGTTGACGCTGACGCCTTTACCCGATTTACCTTTATTGTTGGTGTCTTTGTTGTTAGTGCGTTATTTATGGTCACAGCGTCATCATGAGCGCCTTGCGCATCCGTGGCTGCTGGGATTGCTCATGGGATTGGCCGGTTTATCTAAATATACCGCTGTGACGTTGGTGATGAGCTTTGTGTTGGTCATGTTGCTATATGGCCGATGGTGCTGGCTAAGGCAGCCGGGGCTATGGGGGGCTGTTGGGTTAGCTCTATTGCTGATTGCACCGGTTATTTATTGGAATGCACAGCATGGGTGGGCATCGTTTTTGTATCAGTTGGATCACGGTGCGCCTCAGCATGCCGTTTGGTCTTTGGAACGCTTTCTGATCAGTCAGGGACGGCAGGTAGGTGCCTATGGGGTTGTGTTATATGGTGCGGTATTGGGGTTGTTGATCTGGAGTTTAATCAGGTGGAAAAGTCTTCCGGAAGGGGTGCGTTTTTTATGGCTGTTTGCGTTGCCGGTGTTTTTGTTGTTTGCTTGGAGCAGTGGTTATGAGCCGATTCTACCCCATTGGACAGGGCTGGGCTGGTGGCTGATTATTCCAGCGGTGGCTTGGTTTTTAGCTAATCGGGCATGGGTATTATGGTTGCATGGTGTAACTGGTGGGATGGTTTGGGTCGGTGTGTTGGCGCTGTTGTTAGGCGCCAGCTGGCCTTTTAAGGCACCGAACCCGATGCTGGAGTTGGCAGGTTGGAAGCAGGCCAGTGACAAGCTGGATCAGTGGCAGCATCAGCTTCTGCAGCAAGAAGAAGGGGTTTTGAAGTTTGCAGGCAACTGGTCATTGGTGAGCCGTCCTGCTTGGTATTTGCGCCATCGTCAAGATCCACGCGTGTTTAATGCAGATGGACGTCCCACACAATTTGATTTCTGGTATGACAGGCCGCCTAAAGGGGCAAGCGGTGTAGTTTTATGGCACTCTTATTTTAATGATCAGGCAGGTCCGGCAGGCCCCAAATACCGGCATTTTGAGCAGTGTCGCCTGTTAGAACGCTGGCCAGTTACCTGGCATGCTCAGCCGATCAATGCCACTTTTTCAATCTTTTTTTGTCAACAGTGGCGCCATGGTCACTAGTGTGTTGATGGTGAGTCAAGGGGTGTGGTGGTTTGCAGGATGGGCTCTACCAGAATTTCAACCCGGCGGTTCTTGCGGTAGGCTTCTTCCGTTGGACGCGGATCAAGGGGGTGTGTGTCTGCCAGGCCGACGGCCATGGCCTGTTTCTGTTTGATCTTATCCAGTGCAAGCAGCATTTCGATCACTGCGGCAGCACGTGCGGCTGAAAGCTCCCAGTTGCTGTGAAAACGGGTGCTGTAAATAGGGCGGCTATCCGTATGTCCCAATACTTTAATCTGGACGGGTTTGTTTTTCCAGTCAGGTAGTTTTTCCAGCATGCGAATCATTTGTGGTGTCAGTGTAGCGCGCCCGGGCGGGAAGGCGACTTTGCTGGGAAAGGTGATCAGAAGCTTATTGCCCGGTTCGGTGATTTCTACATTCAGCTCCGAACGTTTCAGTTCTGTGGCGTAGGTTTGGATCAGGCTCTCATAGAGGGGTTTCAGGTCTTCCAGGACGGTTTTTTCGGCGGTGCCGGTATTATCGGACGGGGTAGGCTGTGTTTTTTGTTGTTGGAAATACTGCTTTTGTGTAGCAGTGAGGTCTTTGCCGCCACCAAATTCTGCGGTCAGAGATTTGACAACGGCCTCATATTTGCTGACTTCCACGGAAGACATGGCAAATAACATGACGAAAAATGCCATCAGCAGAGACATCATATCTGCAAAAGTTGCCAACCAGGCGGGTCCGCCCTGGTTTTTTTTAGCCATCTTCGAGTTCCTCTTTGGCCGCAGACTTCTGTTTGCTGGTTAAATACACAGAAAGCAGTTGTCTGGCTTTTGTGGGGTGTTCGCCCTGCTGGATATAATGGATTGCGTCACTGATTAAAGCCATACGTTCCTGCTCACTTTCTGCCCAGCTTTCAATTTTATCTGCAACAGGCAGAGCGAACATATTGGCCAGCATGGCACCATAGAGTGTGGTGAGCAGTGCTACAGCCATAGCAGGGCCGATACTGTTAGGGTCGGAAAGATTGGCCAGCATCTGAATCAGTCCGACAAGTGTGCCGATCATACCAAAGGCCGGTGCAGCATCACCCATCGCACGGAAAACAGCAGCAGCGCGCTCCGCTTTTTCTCGGAAAATATGCTGCTGTTCTTGCAGGTAAGCATGCATGGCTTCTTCGCTATAGCCGTCAATCAGCATTTGTAAGGTTTCTTGATAGAAACGGTTGTCAATTTCCACATTTTCTGCGGCCAGAATTCCGTTTCTGCGGGTTACTTTCAGAATGTCTTCAGTGAGGTCGATAAGCTCAGGCAGCGCGTTCATCTCTTTTGGAGGGAAAATGGCGCGCCATGAGGTGGCAATGGCCTTCATAAATTGCCCCGGTGTAAAGCGGATCAGGGTCGCGGCAAGTGTGCCGCCTAATACGATCAAAATGGAGGGAATGTTCAGGAACATTAACAGGGAGCCGCCGCCGATCATGGCGGCCAGAATGATAATGACTCCGATAATTTGGGCAATAATTGCGCTCATAATGATTTTTGATGTTTAAATGATGTGCGATTTTAAGCAAGTGAGGTGCCAGTTTTTAGGGTTTTTGCGTGAAATGTGGCACTTGAATTGCTTCTTGGTTGAGCCTTACAGGGAATTAAGTATAAAGGCATGTCATGTCGGAGTTGTTAAAAAATATTGATCAGATGACACAGATTGCCGGTGAAAACCGGCTTGAGCTGCTGACATTCTATTTAGAGGGAACGCAGCCTTATGCGGTGAATGTTTTTAAGGTCAGAGAGGTCATGCGCATGCCGCCGCATGTCATTGTGCCGAAATCTGAGCCGTGTATTGTGGGGCTGGCGGATATTCGGGGGGAGAGCCTGTTTCGGTGATTGATCTGCCGATGGCACTAGGGCTGACACCCATTGATCTTGAGCGGGAAGCGCCAGTGCTGTTATTAATGGAATTTAATATGCGCACCTATGGCATGCTGACCCGAGGAGTGCGGCGTATTTA
>CAYRSN010000007.1:0-15045 GCA_964427185.1 uncultured Piscirickettsiaceae bacterium
AGGACACCGCCCTTTCACGGCGGTAACAGGGGTTCGACTCCCCTACGGGACGCCATCTTCTTCGTTATAATCCCTTTTCATGACTTCAACCGTAGCTAATCCTTCTGGTCGTTTTTCCGTCGCGCCCATGCTCGATTGGACGACACCTCACTGCCGTTATTTCCATCGCCAGCTAAGCCGTCATGCCGTGCTTTATACCGAGATGGTCACCACTGGTGCAATTTTATATGGAAAGGATCTGAAACGTTTTCTGGGGCATGAAGGGGATGAACCTGTCGTACTACAGCTGGGTGGAGGCGAGCCACAAGCACTGGCGCAGTGCGCCAAATTGGGCGAACAATGGGGCTATCAAGCTATCAATTTAAATGTGGGCTGTCCCTCCGACCGGGTACAGAATAATATGATCGGTGCCTGCCTGATGGCACATCCACAGCGGGTAGCAGACTGCATCAAGGCAATGAAAGATGCGGTTTCTATTCCTGTGACCATCAAAACACGTATCGGCATTGATGATATGGATAGCTTTGAAAGTTTTGCAGCTTTTTGTGCCTTGCAGGTTGCAGCGGGGGCAGATGAATTGGTCATTCATGCTCGTAAAGCTTGGTTACAGGGGCTCAGCCCTAAGGAAAACCGAGACATTCCCCCTTTGAAATATGACTGGGTACACCAAATCAAGCAAGCATATCCCCAAATGCCGATTGTGCTTAATGGTGGTTTGAAAGATTTGGTCGAAGCATGCTCTCACCTTAAGAAAGAGGAAGAAGCACCCGTGGATGGTGTTATGCTGGGGCGTGCAGTATATGAAAACCCTTATATGCTGGCCAAGGTGGATGAGGTATTTTATGGTGACACGTACCCTGTGCCCAGCCGGTTTGAAGTCGTTGAGCGTATGTTACCGTATATTGAATCCCATCTGAAAAAAGGCGGGCGTCTTAATCATATTACCCGTCATATGCTGGGGCTGTTCAAAGGTCAGCACGGAGGGCGTAAGTGGCGGCAGCATTTGAGCCAGCATGGTCATCATCCAAAAGCCGGTATCGAAGTGGTGATCGAAGCGTTGGATAAAGTAAGGCAGGCCAATGCTGCATGGGAGCAGAGAAATGTATCTTGAAGTACCTTACAGGGAAAAGGATCAGGCAAAGGCGCTGGGTGCGCGCTGGGATCCTTTGAAAAAAAAATGGTATATCCCAGAGGCGCTGTTGGATCAGCAAGATGCCTTTAACCGCTGGTTGCCTCAGGCTCAGACATCACAGGCCTCCCTTCTACCTGAACAGGAAACTGACCAGCAAGCAGCACAGCTGTCTTTGAGCCAGCTGTTAGTACAGGTACAGCATACGCTTGAGGCGCATTTTCATACCCATCTGTGGGTGCGGGCGGAAATTGCTGAACTTAGCGAACGCCGCCACCTCTATTTGCATTTGGTGGAAAGCGATGCACAAGGTCGGCAGCTGGCAGCTGCCCGCGCCATAATCTGGCAGAGTCAGGCATCCTCTTTGCTGGAAAAGTTTAAGAAAGCCACAGGCAGTGCGCTTAGCATAGGGCAGAAAGTACTGCTGAAAGTGCAGGTGCGTTTTCACCCTCAATATGAGTTTTCACTGAATATCGAAGATATTGACCCAAGCTATACCCTGGGGGATATTGAAGCACAGCTTAAAAAAATACGCGAAATACTAAAAGCCAGTGGGCTGTATGATGCCAACCGAAAACTGCCTCAGCCTGAAGATTTTTTCCATGTTGCGGTGATTGCGCCCCCCAAAGCAGCAGGGTTGGGGGATTTTCAGCAGGATGCCCAACTACTGCAAAAGCACAAGTTATGTCAGTTCCGCTATTTTCATGCCACCTTTCAGGGTGAAGAGGTGGAAAGCAGCTTTATGGCGGCACTGGATGCAGTGGAAGCGATGCATGCTCAACAGCCCTTTGATGCACTGGTGATCATTCGTGGCGGGGGTGCCAAGCTGGATTTGCATCATCTGAACAAGCAAATACTGGCAGAGCGGGCTGCACGCCTGCCGATACCGCTGTTTACGGGTATTGGCCATGAACGGGATAATACCATTCTGGATGAGATCGCCGCTCAGCGTTTCGATACCCCCAGTAAAGTTATTGCTCATATCCGTGATGCAATTGTTCAACAGGCGCAGCAAGCGGCTGGAAGCTGGTATGTTATTGTTCAACAAAGCCATGGAATCTGCCAGCAGGCGCATCACCGGCTGGATCATATGCGCCATAGTATTATGCAGGGTAGCAGGCAAGTATTGTTTGACCATAAGACAGCCTTGCAAGTTGCCAGCGGGCAAATTCATCAGCTGGCATTACAGCAAAGCACCCGTCAGAGGCAGCGTTTAACGGAAGTGATGGCTCAGTTAAGCGAGCGCGCATATCATCCCGTCAGGCTGCAAAAACAGCAGTTGTCCCGGCAGTTTGAGCAGGTCAGGCATGATGCCCACAAGCAGCATGTGCAGGCTAAAGAACGTATTCAGCAGTGGATGCGCCTGATTCTTATTTCAGGGCCGCAAAAGCAGCTCAGTCGGGGATTTGTCATGGTTAAAACACCACAAGGTAAATTGGTTAAATCTGCACAGATGGCTAAACAATCCAAGCAGCTTGAGCTGACGTTTCAGGACGGTACGATAAATGTGGAGGTTACAAAACATGCGTGAAGCGCAAACCTATCGTGAAAATTACGAAACCCTGCGACAGATCGCTCAGCGGCTTTCTGAGCAGGAAGAAATTGATATCGATCAGCTTGTGCCTATGGTAGATGAGGCCACTAAAGCTTATCAGGTATGTAAAGCTCGCATTGAAGCAGTAGAAAAGGCCCTGGCTGAACGGCTGGGGCAGCTGGAGGATGAAAACAATGGATAAGGCGATCATCTGGCATAACCCGCGCTGCTCCAAAAGCCGTGGTGCGTTGAAAATTTTGCAGGAAAAGGGTATCCCCGTGGAGGAACGCCGCTATCTGGACAATCCCCCTTCTGCAGAGGAGCTGGAGAGCGTGCTGAATCTGCTGGGCATGGCACCAGAAGCGATTGTGCGTACCAAGGAGGTGGAATATAAGGCACTGGGGCTGAAGGACAAAGCTCTGACGTGGGAACAGTGGCTGCAGATCCTTCACGAACACCCCCGGCTGATCGAACGCCCTATTGTGATCTATAAGGGCAGGGTGGTGCTGGCGCGTCCGCCTGAAAAGGTATTGGAGGTGCTTTGATGCGTTGGCTGGGCGGTATGGCTATGCTGCTCAGTATCTGTGCGCAGGCGCAATGGGTGGACTTTGTAGATCACTTGCCTGCCAACTATCAAGGTGAGGTTTTTCAGCTGAAGAGCGATTATCCCAAAACCCTGCCTGAATACCCTCGTCCCTGGGAAGCGATTGATCTACGCACACAGCCGCGTGCCTATGTGGAAGCCTTAAGGCGTTATGTCTATGCCGGTATGGCAGAGGTGGACTTTGTACCGCGTAAAAATAAAGTACATGAATGGTATCACATGCCCTGGCATCATTTGGGGCGGCGTGCACGGGAGGGGGTTCATGGGCTAAGCCGTCAGCGGGATGTGAAGCCCTTTGAGCTTTCGTCGACACAAAGTCAGCCGCAGCAAAAGTGGGAGCTGACTTTTTTTAATGATGTGATGGCTTATCAGCAAGGTAAGATTTGGGGGGGCGGAAAGCCAAACCTTGAGCATGCTGAGCTGCCGCCAGGCTCTTTGGTCGTTAAATATGTCTTTGTCACCGGGGATGACAAGCAGTTGCCTCAATTGCAGGGCGCACCCATCTGGTATGCCAATATTAACTGCACCATTAAACGGGATGGCAAAAAGTGCATTCGTCCCGTGCGGCTGGTGCAGCTGGATATTGCTGTGCGGGATGAACAGGTAAAAGAAACGACCAGTTGGGTGATGACTACGCTGGTGTATGACAAAAATGCACCTGGAACCACCTCCTGGGACAAAATGGTGCCTTTAGGCGTACAGTGGGGGAATGATCCCGGTGTGCTGCCGGGGAGCTCATTAAAAGAAACGGTTATTTTCAAGGATGCGCCCGACTATGCACGCCAGCGTCTGGGTTGGGGAGGGCGCTTAAATGGGCCTACGGACGCGAAAGGCTCTGCCTGCTTAAGCTGCCATAGTACGGCCAGCTGGCCGAATCCACCTCGTTTTCTGCCACCTCGGGATGCGGACATGGCCACGCGTATGCGGTGGTTCCGCAATCTTAAGCCCGATGAACCTTTTGAGGTGGGGAAAACCTCACTGGATTACTCTTTGCATCTGCAAAATGCACTCAAGAATTTCTATCGTGCTCAGCAGTCTCCCTGACCTGCCCACAAAATGCGTAACTGAAACTGTCGTCTGCCTGCAAATGTGCTGAGTGTGGGGCGATACACGGCGCGGATTAACTGTCCCGGCTCAAAGCGAAGAGGCTGATCCGCCAGCTGCCCGCTGAAGTAGATGGCGGAAAAAGGGGGGCTGTTTTCCAAGCGCAGACTCATCGTAAGGTGGGTTTTATCCGCGCCGACTGCACGGCAGTTGAGCACCTCGAAGATATTGTCAAAGGTTGGATGTGGCCAGCCTTGTCCAAAGGGCGCTAAGGCATTGATTTCCTGAAGGATGCCGGCATGCAGGGTTTGTGCTTCCAGCGGCCCGTCTGTCTCGAGCACCCGCTGAGGGGGTGTATCTCCCAGTTGTTGGCGTACAGCCGCTTCCAGTAACGTGGCGAATTGAGGATAAACCTCCTTGGGAATCATGCAGCCGGCGGCGCCTGCATGCCCGCCCTGGCTGATAAATAGCTCTGGCGCTTGCTGCTGCATCCAGGCAAAAGCGGCATTTAGATTTAAACCGGCAGCAATGGCACGACCACTACCGGCCAGGGTGCCGTCTTCCAAATCGGTAAAAGCAATGGTCGGCCGTCCAAACTGCTCACCAATGCGTTGTGCGACAATGCCCTGAATACCCGGTGTTCCCTGAACCACAACGCTTAAGGCAAATTGCCCGGCTTTTACCTGAGCTTCAGCCTGTTTCTGAGCCTGTGCCAGCAGTGTTTGTTGCTGTTGTTTACGGTATTGATTGTCCTTATCCAGAAGTTTAAGCTTTTCCAACGCTGTTTCAGGGGTTTCAGCCTGAAGAAAAGAGAGCGCCAGGTTGACATCATTAACTCTGCTGGCAGCATTGATACGGGTCGCCACCTCAAAGGCGAGAAACTCCTCATCCATCCAGCAGCGTGTACGTGTGAAGCGTTGCACAGCTTGCCAGACAGGGTGTGAAAGTTGATTGATGGCCTTGAGCCCAGCCTGCACAACGGCACGGTTGTTGGGGCTTTTGAGGCTGACTGCATCCGCGATGGTGCCCAGCGCCACTTTAGGCAATAGATTTTTCAGGCTGGGAGCCTCAGGTGGCAGATACCCCTGTTCGATCAGCACCCGTCTTACCTGATTCATGACCAAAAAGGCTACCATGCAGCCGGCGATCTGCTTGTCATACTTACATACTGTTTGCTGGGGGTTGACCACACAATCTGCGGAAGCCGGGGGGCCTTCAGGAGGTAGCTGGTGATGGTCCGTGACGCACACTTTAATGCCGGCTGCTTTCAGCCGAGCGATGCGCGGCTCATCACTGCCGCCTTGGTCGGCGGTAATGACCAGGGCGATCGGTGTTTTGGCATGTTGCGACAGAATCTGATCGACCAGGGTGTCATTTAAGCCATAGCCGTGGGCACGGGCGTTCAAAAAGAGATGAATTTGTTCATCCGGCAGGTGAAAATGCTTTTTCAGCGCTGTCTCAATCACCCAGGCACTGGTAACACCGTCTGCATCATAATCGGTCGCAATGGCAATCCGCCCTCCCTGGAGGAGGGTTTCGGCAATCAGCCTGCCTGCATCTTCCACATGATGCAGATGCTCCAAGGGCTGAAGGTGCTTGAGACGGGGAAAGAGGATTTTATCCAGTGGATCTGATTCACTTAGCCGTGCTGCGGCAATACGTGCCTGCAATGCACTGAGGCCGAGATTCAGGCAGGCGTGATAGAGGGTGTCGGGATAGGAGCGTCTGAGAATGCGCGGTTCAATTATCATAGGGGCGGTATTTTAACGGGGAGGGCGCTGAAAATGTCAAAACCGCAGATGATTTATATTCACGGGTTTATGAGTAGTGGTTCCACACTGAAAGGGCAGGCGCTTAAACGTCGTTATGGTGAACGTTTTGAGGTGCACCTGCCTACCTATACGCAGGTGAGCCCCGCACTGAGCATAAAAGCATTAAAAGCCCTGATGGATCCGCAAAAAACGGGAGTGCTGATCGGTTCCTCGCTGGGAGGGTTTTATGCTCAGTATTTGGCTTGTCAAATAGGTTGGCCTGCGGTGCTGATTAACCCGGCATTGTCTATGGCATGTGTGGCGGGCAGCCTGCTGGGAAGGCATACCAACCCTTACACGCAAGAGCAGGTGCTGGTGGATGAAAGCTGGCTTGCGCAGCTAAGTGAATTTCAAGTAGGTGCGGTTTCTCCCAGTATGCTGTTGCTCTGTGCCGACGATGAAACGGTCAGGCCGGATTGCGCGTTGGCGGCTTATCGAGGTGTCGGACAAATTTTTATGCTGCCACAGGGCGGGCATGCTTGCTGGCCTTTGGCGCCGGTATGGCCCGTGCTGGATGCATTTTTAAGCGAGTATGTCCAGTAGGCGGCCAATATTTTCATTCCAGCTTTTAATCACCTTGAGGCTTACCTGAGCTTGTGTTTCCGCTTGGCTTGCCTGCAGCAGTGGTGTTATATAGCCCTCCGGGTTGTTGGGTGTGAGCTGACGTGCTGCAGCATCCAGATGATAAGCAGACTGCTGATAAGCATCCAATGCGGTATTAAGGGCGCTGGGCATTGACATTCTCCACATACTGGTAGTTGAACAGGTTCAAGCGGTAAAGCACAAAAACAGGCTTGAGCGGATCACCATCTACGCGGTCGACAATGATGGTCATGGCATCGTCTTTCCACTCATAACGAAAGTAGCCCGGCGTGCCGCAACAGCTGCGCCATTGTTTGCTTTGTGGGGGGCCAATCTGGGCTTGAAGCTGCTGCACGATTTCTTCGGTCGTCACAGGCTGTGTGCGATTATGTGTGAGAATCTGTTTATGTGGGCTATAGCGGAAAAGTTGCTGTGCCCACTGAAAGCGCCCATTAGGATCATAGTGAAACTCCAGTTTATACAGGGCTCGTTCCCGCGACCAGGGGTAAAAAATATCTACATTGAATTGCCTTATCGTTGTGCGAGCTTCCAGAAAGCCCCCCAGCAGACGCATCTGTTCGCGCACCTGGTCGGTATTGACAACACGCAGCTTAAGCCCCAGTAGCGTCACATCCTTAACGGCTACTTGCGCCTCCTGTGCAGTGGCACTGAAACTTACAAAAAGCAGTAGCAGAAAAAACGGTTTCATGCCTCCTTTGTCGGCAGGTTGAGACGCATCTTAAGTGCACGCCAGTCAATTGGTGTGCCGGCCGGTTGAAAAAATACAGGTTCATGGTGAGCATCCGGCGGCTCCATAAACTGCCACTGATGCAGCATGACCGTTTCATCGGCATCGGAAGGGTCGTTATTCAGTTGTCTGCGTTTTTGAATTTGCGTTTTACAAGTGTTCATATCTGTTTGAATACTAAACACTAAAGCGGGGAGTTTGCCAGCCAGCGCAAGCGCGGCTCGCCGGTGTGCCTGCTTTAAAAACGTGGCATCCAGAATGACGGGCCAGCCCGCCTCAAGGAAGGCCTGTGCCAGCGTATGCAGGCGGCTGTAGGTTTTGCGATTCATTTCAGCGCTATAAAGCTGGGGTTTCAGGGTTTCATCCGGGCGCTGGGTCGCGGGCAGCCCAGCAAGGCGTTTACGTTCCCTGTCCGAGCTGATCACAATGGCACCTAACTGTTTACTCAGCATATGGGCATAGTAGCTTTTTCCACTGCCGGAAATGCCTTGCATCAGTATCAGAAAAGGCGTGTGGCGTTGAGAAAAGGATTCCGCCAGTGCGATATAGCGTTCAACGGTTTCAAACAGCTGTGTCCGGGCTTCGCTTCTGAGTTGTTGGCCTCGAAGTGTGGTGATTTTTGCCCGCACCAGAGCACGATAGACCAGATAGAAAGCCAGGAGCTTGAGTGCTTCCGTATCTTGGGTGGCATGTAGCCATTGCAGCAGCAGGTGTTGTGCCATGTTTTCATGGCCGCGAAATACCAGGTCCATATACAGGAAAGCCAGGTCTGAAATAGGGTCGATCCAGCGGAACTGCTCATTGAATTCAATGCCGTCAAAAGGGATGGCGCGGTGGTTGATTAAAGCAATATTGTCCAGATGAAGGTCTCCATGGCAGGCGCGAATAAATCCCTTATAGCGGCGCTTGGCAAGCAGTGCGCGATGCTGTATCAAAGTGTGCCGTGTCCATGTCTCAAGCTTATGCAACCGCTCATGCCACTGAGGAAACTGCTGATATAGAACGGGAAAATTCTCAAACATGGGCTGCGCTACTTTATCCGGCCACCCCCAGGGAGCTTGGTCGGTAACCGGTGCTGCCTGTAGATGAAACTGCGCCAGGTGTTGTGCCAGCTGTTGCAGCTGTTGCTCCGTAAGCGGCTTATTTTGCTCAAAAAGATGGCTTAAAACGCAATTTGGATCAAATTGCCGCATTTTTACGGCAAATTCCAGGTTTTTCTGAGCATTTAAATTTTTGTTTTTCAAAAAGTGGGGGAGACCCTCTGCCTGTACTCCTTCGGGGGTAATGCTGACCACTTCCAGATAGAGCTCGGGCGCAAAACGGCGGTTTAGCATGAGCTCTTGCTGGCAAAAATGGGCGCGTTTTTCCAAGGTAGAGAAATCGACAAAACCGAAGTTAACAGGCTTTTTAACTTTGTAAGCATAAGTACCTGTTAAATAAACGGCTGAAATGTGGGTTTCAACTTTTCGAATAGGGAGATCAACCGGATGAGGGTAGCTGTCCGGGCGCAGCATGAGTGTATCAAGCTGTTCAAAGTTCATAGGGTTGTGTGGTGCATGTTGGGATCAGCTGTCGATTATAGTGGGTTTGTGCCCACTGCCACAGGGTTTGTAAAGCATCCGTTTTCAGGTGTAATGGCGGCTTTTGTCCCAGAAAATCCAGCGCCTGCCAGAGTGTTTTACGCGCGTGATCGGGATGAATGGGAGGGGCTTTGGAGCGTTTGGAAAGTTTAATCTTTTGTGTATTTACCGCGATGGGGTGATGGCCATAGAGCGGTGGGGTTTTTCCTAAAGCCTGTATGATCAGCCTTTGTGGAAAACTGCTTTGTAAAAGATCCGCACCTCTGAGAACATGGGTAATGCCCATTTCAATTTCATCCACCGCGCAGGCCAGATGATACGCATAGATGCCATCTGCACGCTTAAGTACAAACTCTCCGGGCCATTGTCGGCATTGACAGTGCTGTTCACCTTGGATCAAATCCTTGAAGTGGTCAGCTTCAGCCGGGAGCTGAAAGCGCAGCGCTGGCGGTTTGCCAGTACGCAAAGGCGTGTGCACTCTGCAAAAGCCGTGGTAACCGCCGGATGGATCACGCGTAAAGACTTCGCGGCGGTTGCAATAGCAGGCATAGTGGGGAAGACGCTTCAGGGCTGCCGCATAGTGAGCCAGCCGCTGAGACTGATACACAACGCCATCCCACTCAAAGCCGAAGGCTTCCAGAGTATGCAGGATATGATCTGCCATCCCGGGGATGACACGGGGAGGATCTAAGTCATCAATGCGTACCCACCACTGTCCGCCGTGGTGTAAGGCATCCAGATAAGAAGCGGTGGCGGCAATCAGTGAGCCAAAGTGGAGAGGGCCATTGGGAGAAGGGGCAAACCGCCCCCGGTAAGCGACGGTTTTTTGCGGCACGGCGGTCAGACGATGCCCTGTTTTTCCCGCATTTCCTGTTTGCGTTTAGCTTCTACCGTCATGGTGGCGGTAGGACGCGCTTCCAGGCGTGCCAAGCCGATTTCTTCACCAGTGACTTTGCAGTAGCCGTATTCGCCATTTTCAATGTCACGCAGGCTGGCTTCAATCTTGGCCAGCAGTTTGCGTTCACGATCACGCGTACGCAGCTCAATGGCGAACTCTTCTTCCAAAGTGGCACGGTCATTTGGATCGGCCGGCGCTTCGCTGTCGTTACGAAGGTGCTCTACCGTTTCTTCCGCTTCTCGGAGAATCTGTTCTTTCCAAGCCAAAAGCTTTTGGCGAAAGTGCTCCAGCATGCGCGGGCTCATATACTCTTCGCCCGGCTCTGGCTCATATTTGGGATAGTCTTCAATAAACTGAAATTGAGATTTTTCAAACTCTGGCATGGTCGAGCATCCTTACTCTGTTTTGAAACAACACGGCTTTATAGCAATTTGCCATTTTAATTGCAAGTTTTTATTGTCTTAAGAGTCTGCTACCATGCCGTTTTTGTGTTTCTATAAGGAGAGGTTTATGGCAGAGCTTAAAGCGCTTTTATTCGATGTGGACGGTACCTTGGCGGATACAGAAAAAGACGGCCATCGTGTGGCATTTAACCTGGCTTTTGAAGAGGCGGGGCTGGACTGGCACTGGGATGAGGCTCTATATGAAAAGCTGCTGTCTGTCACAGGTGGTAAAGAGCGTATCAAATACTATCTGGCGGAGTTTAACACCTCATTTGAGAAGCCTGAAAACTTTGACCAGTTTGTAAAAGCGCTGCATGCTGCCAAAACTAAGTTTTATACCCAGTTACTGTCTGAGGGTAAGATTCCATTACGCCCAGGTGTGGAGAGACTATTAAATGAAGCCAGAGAACAAGGCTACCGTTTGGCCATTGCCACGACAACTACGCCGGAAAATGTCACTGCACTGCTGGAAAATACCCTGGGGTCGGAAAGTATTGGCTGGTTTGAGGTGATTGCAGCTGGGGATATCGTGCCTGCGAAAAAGCCTGCACCGGATATTTACACTTGGGCGATGGCGCAAATGGGAGTGACCCCTGAGGCATGTATAGCCTTTGAAGATTCAGAAAATGGCATTCGCTCTGCCCGTGCGGCTGATTTGGCCACGATTGTTACCATTAACGACTACACTAAAACCCATGATTTTAGTGATGCAGTATTGGTGCTGGATCATATGGGAGAGCCGGAGCTACCTTTTAGCGTCTTGCAAGGGGAGGCCGGAGATAAAACCTACCTTGATATGGAGCTGGTCAGGCAACTGCATCAGCAAGCAGTTTTGTAACACCGAAAGCTGCCTGGGTATGGTGGCACTTTGCCAGAGGTGCCGGAAGTATCCGGGCTCGCATAATTTGCCATGCGGAATTTATGCAGCCGCCGCCTGCACACAAAATACGGCGGGGAGCGGTTGCCCCCAGTTCAACCAAGCGTTGGTAACTCATCGCTTCAATTCGGGTTAAGCCCTCCAGAATGCCTTGTAAAAATATCTTTTTATCCGCCGGTGCAGGTGTCAATTTGCCAGAAAAGTTCGCATCATTGATTGGAAAACGCTCACCGGGTGTCAAAAGCGGATAGTAGTTCAAGCCTGTGGGCTGCTCGGGGTGGAGTTGCTTGCTTAAGGCTGCCAGCTCATCACTACTGAAAAAATGCTTTAAGACGTTGCCACCACTGTTGGAGGCACCGCCGGCCAGCCAGCCCATCGGCAGGCGATGGCTGTAAATGCCGTATTCCGATGAAAATACCGGTGTTTCGCTGAGCAGTTTGACTGCCAGGGTACTGCCCAGGCTGGTGACTGCTTCTCCATAACGCGGTGCACCACAAGCTAAAAAGGCTGCAATGCTATCTGTCGTACCAGCATGTACCTGACAGCTTGATCTGAATCCCCAGTGTCGGCAGGCTTCAGGGCTGACAGTCCCCAGTATGCTGCCCGGTGCGACTACTTCAGGCAGCGGCAGTGGATGTAGCAGTGCACGCACGGATGTCGGCCATTTTAAAGTAAGCGGATCAAATCCTAATTTAAGCGCATTATTCCAGTCGGTCGGTGGAAGAAACCCTAAAAACTGAGCATTCAGCCAGTCAATCTGATGCGCAATGTTCATTTTATTTAAAGACGTTGCATTAGCCTTAAGTTGCAATGCTTTGCATAAAGTACTGCTGGCACCGTGAGCCCCTGAGTTTTCCGGCAGTATGGATGTCAAGGCTGATGCGACTCGGGCATCGCCCTGCGCGTCATACATCTTTACCGAAGATGCCGGTTTTCCTTGGTGCCACAGCATCACAGTTGAGGAGGTAGCATCTGCGATAATATGATCCACCGTAGCAAGATAATCTGCCAATTGCTGCATCAGCTGCGTGAGCGCCTGTTGCCAGCTATCCGGATGCTGTCGCTGAATCGGTACCTTTGCAAAGGCAACCTGTTCTCCAGCGTATGTAATACAGCCCCGTAGCCCGGAGGTACCTAAATCTAATCCCAGAATAGTTGCGCACATGCTATGATTCCGCCATCTTGTTCATCAGGTTGCTTTTGTGCGGCTTAAGTCTATCAAAATTGCCGGTTTTAAATCGTTTGCAGAGCCTACACGGCTTGCTTTTCCGGGGCGAATCACCTGTATCGTGGGGCCGAATGGCTGCGGAAAATCCAACACGCTGGATGCGATTCGCTGGGTGATGGGGGAATCCACCGCAAAGGCTTTGCGGGGCGGTGAGATGAATGATGTCTTATTCAACGGCACCTCCCACCGAAAACCGGTCAGTCAAGCAGCCGTAGAGCTGGTTTTTGATAATAGTGACCATGCATTAAAAGGCCCTTGGAACCGCTATGAATCCATTTCGGTGCGTCGTGTGCACCACCGGGAGCAAGGCACGCAATATTATCTCAACGGGCAACGTTGCCGACGTCGAGATATTCAGGCGTTGTTTGACGGCACAGGCCTGGGGCCTCGCAGCTATGCGCTGATCGGGCAGGGCAATATTGCACAGATCATCGAAGCGCGCCCCGAACAGTTACGCCTGTTTTTGGAAGAGGTCGCCGGCGTCGGCTACTACAGACAGCGCCGCAAAGAGGCTTTAGCCCGCCTGGAAGCCGCAGAAGAAAATTTAGCGCAACTGAATATTCAGTATGAAACCTGGGCTGCTCAGGCGGCGCAGCTGGAAGCTCAGTGCGAAGATGCCAAGCGTTTCAAAGAGTTACAGGCGGAAATTAAAGCATTGACGCGGCTGCGCTATCAGCTGGGTTATCAGCAGTTGCTTCAACGTCAGCACAGCACACAGGCGCAATGGACGCAGCAGCAGCAAACGCTCATCCAGCTGCAACAGCAGTGGGAAGATGCACAAAAAGCATATATTTTGCTGGAGCAGCAGTTACCGGCTTACAAGTCTGCCTATGAAAAAGCCCAGGCCGCCGCCCATGAGCAGGACAAAGCCTTAGCGCTTTTGAAGGCGGACTATGCACGGCAACAGGCACAAAAACAGCAGTGGCATACGCAGCTGATACAGCTGGAAACACAGCACACTGCTTTAGAGGAGCAGCTTCAGACAGTCACCCAGACACTGGCTCAGCTGACGCAACAGCAGCAGCATTTAAAGGCGGATGAAAAAAAACAGGCATGGCGCCAACAGCTTGAAACGCTGGACAGTGCACTACAAAAGCTGCAGCAGAGCTTGTCGGATGCAGAAAAGTCTGCCCAGAAACAGGCTTATCAGCTGAAAGACGCTCAGCACCGGAAAAATACCTTATTGCAGGAGTGCTCTGCCAATCGCCTTTTCATGGCACATATTAAAGAGCGTTTGCAGCAAGTAGACACTCACCTTGAACAGGTGCATCAGGAGCTACAGCAGCTCAACCTTCAGGCACTGGAAGACAGTTTACAGCAAATGCATCAGCAGCTTGAACAGGCACAAGTGCTCCAAAAATCCCATGCACAGGCTTTAGCGCAGGCAGAAGCACAGCATCTGCAAGATAGCCGGGCACTCAGTGAACTGGTGCAGCAGCGGCATCAATACTCGGCACAACTGAAAGCGCTTCAAAGTGTGCAGCAAAAAGCCTTGCCCAATGAAACCGAGTGGCCGCCGGAAGCCATCCCGCTACTTGAGCGGATTGAGATCAAGGCACCCGAGTGGGCGGAAGCCATTGAGGCCTGGCTGGGTGAGCGGCTACTGGGGGCACTGGTGTCCGAGTGGCGGCTGCCACCGTTGACACCCTTTATGGTGATTGCACAGCAGGATCTGTGCATCACCGTGCAGCCGCCGGTGGATCACTGGCAGGCGCTGCATACCTTGATTGATGCACCTTATGCGATTCTGCAGGCTGCCAGCAGAGTTTTTTGCAGCCAGATACCCCCAAAGCCGGAAGAGCTGCAAATGCTTACTCCTTTTCAGCAAGTGCTCACGCCCGATGGATATTTATGGGAAGCCGGTGCGGTTTTGAGCCCTCGACAGACACATGCCGGCATGCTGGTGCGCAAGCTGGAAATACAACACCTTCAGGCTCGCCTTGAAGACACCCTGCATCAGCTGAGCGTGCAGGAGAGAAAGGCACAAGCGGCACAGGATACTGTTAAACAACAGCAACAAAAATTACAGGCCGCACAAGCACAAGTGGCTCAGGCGCAGCAGGCCTACCAAAGTGCATCATTGGAATTGAGTCATGCACAGCGACAGCAGGAAAAATACCAGCACCAGCTCAAGCAGTGGCAGCAGGAGGCAACACAGTTACAGCAGCGACTTACCACGCTGGAGGCGCAACAGCGCTCGCTGACACAGGCACTGGAGACGGCTGAGAAAACCTTGACGCAGCTGGAGGCAGCACAAGCGGATACACAGGAGGCTTATCAGCAACTTAAGCTGGATTATGAAACAAAGCGTCATCAAAAGGCAGAGCTTGAAGCGAATCTGGCACAAATCATGCAGGCTGAGGAGCAGCTGAACCAGACGCTTTCTCAAACCCGGCAGCAGCAGGCGCTTCTGTTACAGCAACATGAGCAAATTACCACCCAGCGCCAACAGCTCCAACACATCCAGCAACAGCAACATGAAATTGATGCGGCGCAGCTTCAACAGGCGCAACAGGCTTGCGAGCAGGCTGAAGAAGCGCGAAAACAACATCACCAGGCACTCTCAG
>CAYRSN010000007.1:15145-53110 GCA_964427185.1 uncultured Piscirickettsiaceae bacterium
CAGGCTTGCGAGCAGGCTGAAGAAGCGCGAAAACAACATCACCAGGCACTCTCAGCCTTAGAACAGCAGCTTAAAACGCAGCAGGCGGAAGTTGCAAAAGCTGAGAGAGCCTACCTTAAGGCAGATCAGCAGGTGCATCAGCTGGAGCATAAGCTGAGCTTACTGCAGCAGCAGCTATCAGATTGGGTTCAAGAGGCTTCAGAAGACGGGTTGAACCTTGCACTTCTTAAACAGCAACCTCTACAGCCCTCTTATAAAACGGCTCAAGAAGTGGACAAGGCGCTGAAAGCACTGCATAAGCAGCTTGATGCGCTGGGAGCGGTCAATATGACCGCTATTGAAACGCTGGAAAACTTACAGGCTGAGATGGCACAGTTAAAAACACAGGTGGAAGATGTTACATCGGCCGTCAATACGCTTAAAGCAAGTATTACGCGCATGGATCGGGACAGCCGTAAGCGCTTGCGGGAAACTTTTGCAGCGGTGAATAATCATTTTCAATGTCTGTTCCCCAAAATTTTTAACGGCGGCAAGGCGCATTTAAGCTGGGCAGAGCCCGATCTGGATCCGCTGTTAAACGGCGTGCATGTCATGGCGCAGCCGCCCGGTAAGCGCACAACCCGCATCCAAATACTTTCAGGTGGGGAGAAAACCTTGACCGCCCTGGCATTGATTTTTGCGATCTTTGAGCTGACCCCTGCGCCTTTCTGTGTGCTGGATGAGGTGGATGCCCCTCTGGATGATGCTAATGTGAATCGCTTTTGCGCACTGGTCAACTCCATGGCGGAAAAGGTACAATTCATTCTGATTACCCATAACAAAATCACAATGTCGGCTGCCGACCAGCTATTGGGTGTAACAATGCATGAACCCGGGGTTTCTCGTATTGTTACCGTCGATCTGAAAACAGCTCTGGATATCAGCGGAGAAGCGCATACATGAACGAATTACAAATTACACTGCTTATCATCGCCGCAGTTTTTTTGGCCGGGCTTTATTTTCTTCACTTAAAAAAGAAAAAAGAAACCCATTCCGAACAAAACGCTTCCCAGGCGGATCCATTACAGGCACAGAACACGACACAGGAAAAACTGCTTGCCGATGCACACACACAGAGTACGACACCTGAAAAAGGGGGGCTTAAAGAAGAAGACGGTCGTCTTGTTCTGGAAATTGATGAACCGATGGAATTAACGCCTGTCTCACAAGAAGCGTTTGAGGGTGTGCAGAGCAATTTTGGGCGTCCGGCAGAGCAGACAGAAGAAGAAATACTTGTAGGAGAAGAGGCCGCAACACGTGAGCCCCAGTTATTCGCCATTATGGTCATTGGTACACGCACTTACGGTTTTCAGGAAATTCGCACCGCCCTGCTGGCGATTGGCATGACCTATGATGAAAAAGAACAGATTTTTGTGCGCAAAAACGATCAGGGGAAAATCTATCTGCGAGCTGCGAATGCTCTGGATCCCGGTACTTTTCCTGCAGAACACGATGAAGCTTTCGCCACCCCGGGTATTGCACTGATTCTTCAGCTGCCGACATGTATTCATGCGCCGCCTGCCATGGAACAGATGATCAGGGATGCGCGCAAACTCTCTCAGCGTTTGGGCGCGCATCTCTACAATATGGATCGTAGTCGTATCAGCGAGCCTGATTTGAAAAAAATGCGTGATGCTGCACTGAATTATGTTTCGGTACCTTTGAAATGACCCGTGAAGAAGCTGCCAAGCGCCTTGAAGCATTACGCGCGCGCATTCGTCAGTACGACTATGCCTACTATGTATTGAACGATCCGGAAGTTTCCGATGCAGAATACGATGCACTGTTTCAGACGCTGAAAACCTTAGAAGCGCAGTTTCCGGAGCTGATGACGCCTGATTCACCTACCCAGCGTGTAGGCGGCACACCCGCTGAAGGGTTCAATAAAGTGCATCATACGGTACCGATGCTCTCGCTGGATAATGCTTTTTCTGATGCAGAGCTGGCAGATTTTGAACGGCGCATTTTGGAGTATACGCCGGATATTCCCCAGCCTGTTATTTACAGTGGTGAACCCAAGATGGACGGGCTGGCCATCAGTCTGCGTTATGAAAAAGGCATATTGGTGCAAGCCGCGACACGCGGAGATGGTGAAGAGGGAGAAGATGTCACGCGCAATGCCATGACCGTGCGTGCCATTCCGCTTCGTTTACTGGCACATGACCCTCCGGCAACCGTAGAGATACGCGGTGAGGTCTTTATGACCAAAACCGCTTTTGAGGCACTGAATCAAAAACAGCTGGCAAAAGGCGAAAAGCCCTTTGCCAACCCGCGCAATGCTGCAGCAGGCAGCCTGCGTCAGCTGGATCCACAGGTAACCGCAGAACGTCAGCTCAGCTTTTATGCCTATGGTTGGGGAGAAGTCTCATCAGGTGTGCTGAAAGCGACCTATATTGCCACCATGCAGCATTTCCGTGATTGGGGCGTGCCGGTCAATCCACTGTTGGAACAATGCCAGGGGCTTGAGGGCATGAAGGCCTATTTTGAAAAACTGGCACAGCTACGCCCTGAGCTGCCTTATGAGATTGACGGTGTAGTTTTTAAGGTCAATGACCTTAACTGGCAGGATAAGCTGGGGTTTACTTCTCGAGCACCGCGCTGGGCTATTGCCAGAAAGTTTCCCGCACAGGAAGCCTGGACAAAGCTACTGGATGTCATTGTACAGGTAGGGCGTACCGGTGCCTTGACCCCTGTTGCCAAGTTGCAGCCTGTTACTGTAGGCGGTGTCAGCGTTTCCAGTGCGACATTACATAATTTTGATGAGCTTAAGCGCAAGGATATCCGTATCGGCGATACGGTGATTGTACGTCGGGCTGGTGACGTCATCCCCGAAGTGGTAGGGCCTGTACTTTCCAAGCGCCCTGCTGATGCCGAGGTGGTAACGCCCCCTGAGCAATGTCCCGTTTGCGGCTCTGATGTCATTCAAGAAGCGGGGAAATCTGTTCTACGCTGCTCTGGCGGGCTTTATTGTCCTGCTCAACGTCAGCGGGCTCTGGAGCACTTCGTATCCAGAAAAGCCATGGATATCCGCGGCTTAGGCCCAAAACTGATTGCCAAGCTGCTGGAAAAGGGGTGGGTCAAACATCCGGATGACTTTTATCATTTAAGGCTCGAACAGTTGGAAAGCTTGGAAGGTATGGGGCGAAAATCCGCCGAAAACATCATACAGGCCATAGATGCATCCAAAAACACAACCCTGCCTCGTTTTCTGTATGCTTTGGGGATTCCCGAGGTGGGTGAGGTAACGGCTGAAAACCTGGCACGTCACTTTGGTGATTTGGAGGCGATCATGCAGGCTTCGGCTGAACAGCTGGAGGCGGTGCCTGATGTCGGGGAGATCGTTGCGGCGCATATCCTGACTTTTTTCCAGCAGCCGTTAAATCAGAAAGTCATCAAAGGTTTACTGGAAGCCGGTATCCACTGGCCGACACCTGAAACATTATCTGCCTCCGTGCCCCCAACACCCTTTGCCGGAAAAACGGTTGTATTGACAGGCACCCTTCAGCATATGACACGTCAGGAAGCCAAGGCGCGCCTGCAGGCCTTAGGGGCGCATGTCACCAACAGTGTCTCTAAAAAAACGGATTATCTCATTGCCGGTGATAAAGCAGGCTCCAAGTTGACAAAAGCGCAACAGATAGGGGTGCCCATACTCAATGAAGCACAATTTCTGGAGATGCTCAATGGTCAGACCCCGTAATGTCAACAAAACTAAAAAGACAAAGTCTGCTCCCAACTGGGAAGAAGCAGAAGTTTTTGCCAGCCGTACACAGATTAAAATTGCTGCTCAGGCGGTGAGTGATTCAGGTGAGCGGCTGGCACAGATGAAGCCCAGTGAACTGGCGCGATTCGAATTGCCGGAGCCCGTGCATGAGGCAATCAAACAGCTGCAAAAATTGAATAAGGGGCCTGCCTATAAACGGCAGAAAGCTTATTTGGGCAAGCTGCTGCGACAGGATGAAGAAACCCTGGCGCATATCCGTACGGTAGAAGCGGCGCTTGCCTTGGAAAACCGACAGGAAAAGCAGCGTCTGAAACAGCTTGAACAGTGGCGGGAAAAACTGGTCGAACAGGGGGATGCCGCTTTAGAAGCGTTGTTGGCGCAATATCCGCATGCAGATAGACAACAGTTACGGCAGTTAATTCGTCAGAGCCGTGATCCCCATGCTCAAAAAGCTGAAAAAGCCCGCAAAGCGCTATTTCAGGCCTTAAAAAATTTGCAAGTTTCTGAATAATCTGCATAATCAGACGTTTGTTTTTCACCCTGTCTGCTATCGGTTGGCGGACAGGGCGAGTCGATTCACAACCGATAGGAGAAGTTCATTATGCTATCTACAGAAGATAAAGCAAAGATTGTCACAGAATACGCCACCCATGAAGGGGATACTGGCTCGCCAGAAGTGCAGGTTGCGTTGCTGACTGCACGCATTAACTACCTGATAGAGCACTTCAAAACCCATAAGAAGGACAACCATTCACGTACCGGTCTGTTGAAGCTGGTTGCCCGTCGTCGCAAGCTGCTGGATTACCTGCATCGCAAAGACGCAGATCGCTACTTTAATCTGATCAAGCGTTTGGGTCTGCGTAAATGATTAGCACATGAATGCTTGCTTCAAAACCCCGCATTCGCGGGGTTTTTTGTTTGAATATCACCGAAATGTGGCATGTTGTTTGCTTGTTTTTTATCAGGCCATTATTTCCGGACAACTAAAAAGGAGACAAAGATGAAATGGGTTCAGTGGCTACTGATTGCATGCTTATCGATAGGCACAATGCCAAGCTGGGCAAAAGGGGATTCCCCGGCAAGCATTGCAGGGGCTAAAACTGTTGATGTGGCGCAAGCCAAGACACTCTTTATGCAGGGTGTGAAGTTTATCGATGTGCGCAGCTATGCGGACTGGGATGCGGGGCGTATTCCGCTGGCCTACCATCTTGAGCTGAAAAAAGAGTTCACACGGGAAGCACTGGCAAATCTTGCCGCCCAGGATGAACCAATCGTGATTTACTGCAACAGCCTAAAATGTCATAGAGCGGCAGCGGCCTCTAAAAAAGCTGTAGCTTGGGGTTATCAAAAGGTGTATTACTTCCGTTTGGGTTACTCCAACTGGAAAAACGCACTTAATCCGATTGAGTAAGAGGGCAGTGTAATGAGAAGTTTAAAAAGCAGAATTCTGATCCTGGCGATTGTGCCCTTGCTGATTGCCTCTTTCTTGAGCATCTGGCAGATGCACAGTGTTAAAAGCACTATAGAAACCCATAATCAAAGTGGCCTGACCACCATGGTTGATAACCTTTACAATTTGAGTCAGGTTTCCACGTTTAACAGCCTCTATGCGCAGCAGTTTGCTTTTACCCGAGATGAGCGTAATCTTAAGCCGGCACTGTTGGCGCAAAATGTCAATAAGGTTTCAAAAACTGTCAGCACGATTTACAAACGCTTACTGGCCTCGCAAGAAATTGCCAGCTTGCAGGTGTATGACGGGCAAGGCCGCTTACTGACCGAAAAAACGCCCATACAGGTACACCTGAAGACAGAAGGCATTATCAGCCGTGTACTGCAAACGCAGAAGATCGTAAAAGATGCAGCAGTGGATGAAAAAGGCATGCCTTATTTCACCTTAGCTTTTCCGATTTACCATCGTAGTCTGCCAGGAAAACCCATCGGTGTGATTACGCTTAATCAATCACTTAAATTTCTGGTAGAAAAACTTGAACATGGCCAGGGAGATGGCTACCTGATTCGTTCCGTAACAGGTAAAGTTGTTTTTTCAACTTTGGATCTCCCAGAGGCACAGGTGGCCGCACTGGATCTTAATAAACCGACCACCTTGGAAGTGGGAGATAAAGTCTATGCACTGACACCTTTGAACATTCAGGATGGCACCAAACAGGTACTGGGCTCTTTTGTAGTGGTACATGATATTACCCACCGTATAGAAGCCGTACAGACGGCAACCTGGCTGGGTATTATGCAGCTGCTGGCACTGGTGATCGTTATTGTCATTATCACCATTATTTCCGTGCGGGTGATTGTCAAACCGATTCATGCAGCAGAAAAAGCGTTGAAGCAAATTGCAGAAGGCGATCTGAGCCAGCCGTTTAAAGCAGGGAATACAGTCACAGAAGTGGCACCACTTTTGAAACTCATAGAGCAGTTGCGTCAAAAAGTGCATGACAGCATGCGTACCGTCATTCAGACCAGTGAGCAGGTGGCCGCTTCGTCTCAAGTGAGCCTGGAGGCTTCAGAGAAGATCAAACAGGAGCTTTCTCAAGAAGGCACACTGGTCGCACAGCTGGATGATATGGCGAAAAATATGGCTGCTTTCACTGAAGAGGTGCGCCATCAGGTAGAAGAAGCTGTCAATGCAGCCCGCACAGCCGACGATAAAGGGCGCAGCGGTGCCGAGGTGCTGGAACATACCGTCAAAGCGATCAATGATTTGGCGGCTGAGGTGGGTCAGGCGGCTCAAGTGATCGGTCAGTTGCAGGAAGAAAGCAGCTCTATTACCAATATTCTGAGTGTGATTCAGGAAATTGCAGAGCAAACCAACCTTCTGGCACTGAATGCCGCCATTGAAGCGGCGCGTGCCGGGGAGCACGGCAGAGGCTTTGCTGTGGTTGCGGATGAGGTTCGTTCACTTGCCAGCCGCACGCAAAACTCTGTACAGGATATTGAAGCAATTATTCAGCGCTTACAAGCAGGGACGGAGCGAGCCGTAGAGGTTATGAATCATGCTCAAGTGCGTGCTGAAGAAAGTGTGGAGCGCTCCAATGAAGTGAACCGGCGCTTAAGAGAGATTGTGGCGCTTGTCAGCGAAATTGTAAAAGAAAATGCAGACGTAGCCACCAACGCCGGTAAGCAGGCAGATGAAGTGAAGCGTGTAGAAGCACAAGCACAGAAACTGCATAAGATTGCCGAAGATGCCATGCGACTCTCTGACAGCAGTGCCGAAAAAGCAAAGCAGGTCGAGACATTGGCACAGTCCCTGAAGGCACTGGTACGTCAATTTAAGATTTAAACTGAACCTGAACCCTGTAGCGTTGAGCCGGGCATCTGCCCGGCTTTTTTGTGACGGTGCCTTTTGCGTATATCGCGTATAATTCAAAAGCTCTGCGGGATTAAACCAGCCTGAATCCCTCAATGGCGCATGCGCTGTTGTGGGATTCAGGTTTTGTCTCGCACATAAAACAGTTTGATTGATAAAGGAAACCTTCATGAGTGAATATGCAAGACCCGAACCTAAAACCACTTCCTTTCAGTATGGTGATTTGACCGTTACTCTGGAAACCGGCCGTATGGCACGTCAGGCAGACGGCGCCGTACTGGTGAGCATGGGAGAAACAACCGTACTGGCCACGGTTGTAGCAGCCAAAGAAGTGAAAGAAGGGCAGGACTTTTTCCCATTAACCGTGAACTACCAGGAAAAAGCCTATGCGGCCGGTAAGATTCCTGGCGGTTTTTTAAAGCGTGAAGGCCGACCCTCAGAATATGAAACACTGACTTCACGCCTGATTGACCGTCCGATTCGCCCGTTGTTTCCCAAGGGGTTTATGAATGAAGTGCAGATCATCATTACTGTTCTGGCACTGGATCCAGAGGTGGGTACGGAAGTGCCGGCCATGCTGGGGGCATCTGCAGCTTTGGCAATTAGCGGTGTGCCGTTTGAAGGCCCAATCGGTGCCGCCATTGTGGGCTATAAGAATGGACAGTACCTGTTGAACCCCAGCCCGTTCGATCTGGAAGAGAGTGCACTGGAGCTGGCCGTTGCAGGCACCAAGGATGCCGTACTGATGGTAGAGTCTGAAGCCGCAGAGCTGCCGGAAGATGTAATGCTCGGTGCCGTTGTTTATGGTCATCAGCAGATGCAGGTGGCCATTGATGCGATCAATGAATTTGCAAAGGCTTATGGCAAGCCCAAGTGGGACTGGCAGCCGCCTGCTGAAAATACCGAACTCAAAGATCAAATCAAGGCGCTGGTTTGGAGTGATCTGGAAGCGGCCTATAGTATTGTGGATAAAATGCAGCGCCGTGATGCGATTGCCCAGGCTCGCACAAAAGCGCTTGAAGCCTTGGCGGCGACAGAAGAAAACCCGGATGGTGCGGATGCTAAAGAAGTTGAGCACCTGTTCCATGCACTGGAAAAAGAGCTGGTTCGCGGCAAAATCCTTTCAGGTCAGCCACGGATTGATGGGCGTGACACTAAAACAATCCGTCCTATCACCACTGAAGTAGGGCTGCTGCCACAGGTGCATGGTTCTGCCCTGTTTACTCGTGGTGAAACCCAGGCGCTGGTAATCACCACCTTGGGCACGGAACAGGATGCCAAAGTGGTAGATGAGCTCGGTGGTGTGTACAAAGACCGTTTTATGCTGCACTATAACTTCCCCCCGTTTTCAGTGGGGGAAACCGGGCGTGTGGGCGCGCCGGGGCGTCGTGAAATCGGCCATGGCATGCTGGCACGTCGCGGAGTAACCGCCGTACTGCCCAGTGAAGATGAGTTCCCCTATACCATTCGAGTGGTCTCTGAAATCACCGAATCCAACGGCTCCAGCTCCATGGCCACAGTATGTGGTACCAGTATGTCCCTGATGGATGCGGGCGTTCCCTTAAAAGCAGCTGTGGCAGGGATTGCCATGGGTTTGATTAAAGAGGGGGATCAGTTTGCCGTGCTGTCCGATATTCTCGGAGATGAAGACCATCTTGGGGATATGGACTTTAAAGTTGCAGGCACCGAACGGGGTGTAACAGCACTGCAGATGGATATCAAGATCAACGGCATTACAGAAGAGATCATGCGTATCGCACTGGATCAGGCAAAAGCCGGGCGTATGCATATTTTGGGTGAAATGGCTAAAACAATTTCTGCTTCTCGCGCCGAAGTTGCTCCAACCGCTCCACGTTTTACCACGATTAAGATCAATCCGGACAAGGTGCGAGAGGTTATCGGAAAAGGCGGTGCAGTCATTAAGGCACTGACGGAAGAAACAGGCACCACAATTGATATTCAGGACAATGGTGTGCTGCGCATTGCAGCCATTGATGCGGAGTCGGCCGAGGAGGTCATCCGCCGTATCAAGGAAATCGTGGCAGAGCCTGAAATCGGTACCACCTATGATGGAAAAGTGAAAAAAATTGTAGATTTCGGTGCCTTTGTAGAATATATGCCAGGACGTGAAGGACTGGTTCATATTTCACAGATTGCTGACGAGCGTGTGGAAAACGTCAGTGATTATCTGAAAGAAGGGCAGCAGGTACGCGTAAAAGTGATTGAAATTGATCGCCAGGGGCGCGTGAAGCTCTCTACCAAAGAAGCGGATAAGTAAGCTTTCACATCACCTGTTTGCATCAGGCGGCTTTATGCCGCCTGATGCCGTTTTAGCAGACCCGACCTTAAGGGAGAAACACCATGCAAGCTTATGAAACTTTTGAGCCTATTAAAAGCCACTTCATCGAGTCCCTGAACCTTACACTGGAAGTCTATCGACATAAAATCACCGGCGCGGAGCATTTTCATCTGGCCAACGATGACCCTCAGAACGTATTTATGGTGGCTTTTCGCACTGTGCCTATGGATAGTACGGGCGTGGCGCATATTTTGGAACATACCGTCCTTTGTGGCTCGGAAAAGTACCCCGTACGTGATCCGTTTTTCATGATGATCCGTCGCTCGCTCAACTCCTTTATGAATGCTTTTACCGCTTCAGATTGGACGGCTTATCCTTTTGCGACAGAAAATAAAAAAGACTTTAATAATCTTCTTCAAGTCTATCTGGATGCAGCCTTTTTTCCTAATTTGCATGCGCTGGATTTTGCACAAGAGGGGCACCGTCTGGAGTTTGAGCCCTGGGATGATCCTGAAGGAGAGCTGGTGCGGAAGGGCGTGGTTTATAACGAAATGAAAGGCGCGATGAGCGCTCCGACAGCAGCCTTGTGGCAGGCTTTTTCCGCAGCACTGTTTCCTACCACCACCTATCATTACAACAGCGGGGGGGAACCTAAAGATATTCCCAAGCTCACTCATCGCCAGCTGGTGGAGTTTCACAAGCAACACTATCACCCAAGCAATGCGCTGTTTTTTACCTATGGGGATATCACCGCCGTAGAGCATCAGCAAAACTTTGAAAACCTGGCGCTTCACCGCTTTACCGACCGTGTACCAGTGGCTAAAGTCTCGAAGGAGAAACGCTATATTGCACCTGTGCGTACCCGTGATACCTACGCACTGGAAGAAAAAGATATCCGCAATAAAACGCATATTGTGCTGGGCTGGCTGCTGGGTGAAAACAAAGCTCCATTGGAAGTACTCACCGCTAACCTGGTCACCATGCTGTTGATGGATAACTCTGCTTGCCCATTGCGCAAAGCGTTGGAAGAAACAGAACTGGCCGCTGCTCCCTCTCCTTTATGTGGATTGGAAGATGACACCCGTGAGATGGTGTTTGCCGCCGGCGTAGAAGGCTCCGAGGCCATCCATGCCGATGCGATTGAAAAGCTGATTGATGATGTACTGGCACAAGTGGTAAAGCAAGGCTTTGAGCCTGATCAGGTGAATGCTATGTTACATCAGCTGGAACTTTCTCAGCGGGAAATCACAGGTGACAGCTATCCCTATGGGTTATCACTGATGCTGGGTAGTATGGCGGCGCCTTTACACGGAGGAGATATTGTTTCCATTCTGGATATCGATCCAGCGCTGGAAAAGCTGCGTGAAAAACTTAAAGATCGCAACTATCTGACCGGCTGGATAAAACGCTGGCTGGTAGATAATCCTCATAAAGTACGTCTGGTCATGGAGCCGGATCCCGACCAGCGTGCCCGTGAAGAAGCAGCAGAAAAAGCCGAGCTGGAAGCACTGAAAAACAGACTGACCGCTGAAGAAAAAGATACCATCATCGCACAGGCGGACGCTCTGAAACTGCGTCAGGCACAACAGGATGACCCCGATATTCTGCCCAAAGTCACCAAGGAAGATATTCCTCATGAAGTAAAAGTCATCAAGGGGAGCAAAGAAAATTTTGGCGGCTTACCGCTGGCTCATTATGTACGCGGCACAAATGGTTTGGTCTATGAAAGCCTGATTGTGGATTTGCCAGCATTCACCCATGAGCAGCAGTCATTACTGCCCATTTTTAATGGGGTATTAACCGAAGTCGGTGCAGCAAAGCGTGACTACCTGCAGAACCAGGCTGTACAGGCAGCCTATACGGGCGGGCTGTCCGCCACAAGCAAGGTGCAGGAAAACCTGACGGACTGGCAAAAAGTGCATGGGCATTTCGTATTAAGCGGCAAAGCGCTGAACCGTAACCATGACAAACTGGCCACCCTGATGGAGGAAACTCTCTGTGCGCCCCGTCTGGATGAAAAAGCGCGTATTGGGGATCTAATCAGTCAGATGCGCGTTACCACAGAGCATGGTGTTGTGCGTGCCGGACACGCCTTTGCCATGGGAGCCTGTGTCCAGCACTTTACGCCTGCAAGCCGCTGGCAGTTTGAGCGCAGCGGATTTAAAGGGATTCAGGCACTAAAATCACTGGATGATGCAATCAAAGCCGATGCTGAGCAACTGGAAGTAGTTTCCCAAACCCTCATCAGTATTCAGGACAAGCTTTTACAAGCTTCCAAGCAGGCACTGCTGATTACTGATACGCACGGGCTTGATCAGGCAAAAGCCAGCCTGATGCAACACTGGCAGCGCTTAGCGACAAGCCAGAGCACCAAAGCCGACGCTTTTGAACTGAGTGCAACGCAAAAAGCTGTGCATCAGGCATGGGTGACCAGTACCCAGGTGAACTTCTGTGCAGAAGCCTTCCCGACAGTGCTGCCTGGCCATGAAGATGCACCATTACTGCAGCTTTTGGCGCATATTCTGCGCAATGGCTTTTTGCATACCCGTATTCGTGAGCAGGGCGGTGCCTATGGAGGTGGTGCGACCTATAACGCCAATGCCGGCGCACTGGTGTTCTATTCTTACCGCGATCCTCGTCTGCTGGATACTTTTGCAGACTTTGAAGCTTCGCTATTATGGTTGCTGAGCAGTGAAGCTACTGAGGCACATGTAGAAGAGGCGATTTTAAACGTCATCTCCGGTATGGATAAGCCCAGCTCACCGGCGGGTGAAGCGAAAAAAGCATTCTGGCAGGAGGTTTACGGCTATACGCCAGAAGTGCGTCAGCGTATCCGGGACACCATCCTCAGCGCAAACCTGGCGCAAATCCGCACGGTAGCAGAGCGTTATCTTCAGCTGGATAAAGCTTCAAAAGCCGTGCTTACACACCAGGATGGTGCTAAGTGTTTGGCGGAACAGGGATTTGAAATCATTACGCTTTAAAAAGCACCTTTAATGTACTAAAAAACCCCGTTTTTCTGAAGAAAAACGGGGTTTTCTTTTGCACAAAACTTTTTTAAAAAAAGGGGGAGACCCCTGTGGGGCTAAGGTATATCCGGAATAAGCCACTGCTGATTGATACAGTACAGCAGGGCTTCGCAATCCCGGGCGTCGTGCAGAAAGCTGTCAAGGTGATCATAAAGTATGTGGTCTGACAGCTTTTGCATAAGGCTTTTACTACAGGGAAGCGGGAACAGGCTGCCATTTACATAAAATTGACCATCCGGTGTATAGGCCATGCGGGTGACAGAGTCTCTCAGCCAAACGGGCGTTTCCTCTAATAATCCGGGTAGAGCATCCGGTGAGATTGAAGGTGTAAGCGGCTCTGGCAATAGCTCTGCAGCCGCCTGATCAGGCAGTGTCACCATTTGGGCAAAGGCTTGGTGCAGACCGTAAGGTTGCAATACGGCACGCACAGCTTCCAATGCCTGAGCTGCAGCAGGGTCTGACAGCAGGCCGGCTGGCTGGCTGAGATAGTTAGGGTCTTCAAATAGCCGTTCACCAGATGGGCTGTCATTCAGCCAGTCTGCAAATGCTTCGATGACTTCCTTGGCTCGCAGGCTGCGATAACCGATAGAGGCAGTCATGCAGGCATCATCCAGCGCTACACCGTGATGCCCCCACAGCGGTGGAATATAGAGCACATCTCCGGGGTTCACCTCATATTCCAGCTCTACGGGGAACTCCCGCATCAGCCTGAGCGGTACGCCCTCGATATAGTTATCTTCCGTACATTGTTGCGAGGTGAGTGTCCAGCGCCGCGTGCCGGAAACCTGATAGAGAAACACGTGATAGTGATCGTAGTGTGGCCCTACATTCCCACCGGTGACGGCATAGCTGATCATAATGTCATCCAGGCGCCAGTAGGGAATAAAGTCAAAAACGGCAAGCAGCTTTTGCACGGCAGGGACGACCCGATCCACGCCTTGCACAAGTAGTGTCCAGTTTTGCCCAGGCAGCTGAGCATAGGTTTCTTCCGTAAAAGGACCACGGTGCAGTGCATACGTCTGCTGGTCGTGCTGGATAACAATTCGGCTTTCGATATTATCCTCCAGCGACAATCCGGCCAGCTCTTCAGGGGTGATGCCTTTAAAGTCAGCAGGCAATACGCCTTTTAAAAGGCAGGGTTTCTGCCCCCAGTGATGCGTGAAAAACCCTGCTTTCTGAATACGCGTCCAGTTAAAAGCGGCAGTCATTACCGCATCCGCAGCTGTACGATGGCCAGTTTAATCGCTTTGGCTTGCTGTGCGGCGTTGCCGATATAGCTGGCCGGTGTCATCTTGCGCAGGCGTTGTCTGGCTTCATCCGGCAGCTCAAGAGCATCTACAAAGGTCTGCATGATTTCTTTATTTACGCGGCGGCCACGAGTGAGTTCTTTTAATTTTTCATAAGGCTGCTCAATCCCGTAACGGCGCATGACGGTTTGAATCGGTTCGGCCAATACTTCCCAGTTTTCATCCAGATCATCCAGCAGGCGCTGCTCATTCACTTCCAGCTTGCCAAGCCCTTTCATGGTGGCCTGCAGGGCAATCACGGTATGCGCCACGCCAACACCCAGATTACGCAGTACGGTAGAATCGGTCAGATCCCGCTGCCAGCGGCTGATGGGAAGCTTCTGTGCCAGGTGGTCAAACAGGGCATTTGCCACGCCCAGATTGCCTTCGGAGTTTTCAAAGTCGATGGGGTTGACCTTGTGAGGCATGGTGGAAGAGCCGATCTCACCTGCTACGGTTTTCTGCTTGAAAAAGCCCAGTGAAATATAGCCCCAGACATCCCTGTCAAAATCGATCAGGATGGTGTTAAAGCGGATCATGACATGGAAATACTCTGCAATCCAGTCATGGGGTTCGATCTGAATGGTGTAGGGGTTCCAGGCCAGCCCCAGGCTGCGTACAAACTGCTCCGACAGCTCATACCAGTTAATATCAGGGTAAGCGGACAGGTGTGCATTGTAATTACCTACCGCACCGTTGATCTTGCCTTGAATTTGCACTTCGCGCAGCTGTTTGGCCTGGCGTGCCAGCCGATAGGCGACATTGGCAAACTCTTTACCCACGGTGGTGGGAGAGGCGGGTTGGCCATGGGTGCGCGAAAGCATGGGAATCTCAGCCATGGCTTCTGCCTGTTCGGCCAGCGCATCCACCAGCGCATCCATCTGTGGCACCAGCACTTTTTCCCGTGCTTCTTTCAGCATGAGCGCATAAGAAAGGTTATTGATATCTTCACTGGTGCAGGCAAAGTGGACGAACTCTTTGATTTTGTCCAGCTCAGGGTGCTTTTCCAGATGCGCTTTGATGAAGTACTCTACCGCTTTGACATCATGGTTGGTCGTACGCTCAATCTCCTTCACCTGTTGAGCCATCTCGACAGTGAAGCCTTCCACCAGTTGATCCAGATGCGCGATGGCATCCTCCGAAAGTTTGGGAACTTCAGTGATACCTGGATGGTTGGCCAGCATTTTCAGCCAGGCTACTTCTACTTGCACACGGTATTTAATCAAGCCGTATTCGCTGAAAATGTCACGCAGTGCGCTCAAACGGGCGCCGTAACGGCCATCAACAGGAGAGATTGCTGTCAGATAAGTCAGTTCCACAGGGCCGTCCTTTGGTCAATTTTAAACTCATGGTATTATAACGCGTTTCAAATAAAACACCTTTGTGGGAGTAAGTCCATGTCTTTTCTTGATCAATATCGTCAACATGTGGAAGAACGCGCTAAAGACGGCCTGCCGCCATTGCCGCTGAATGCCGAGCAGGCTGCACAACTGATTGAGCTGATCAAAAACCCACCTGCCGGTGAGGAAGACTTCTTGATCGATCTGTTGGAAAACCGTATTCCACCGGGCGTGGACGAGGCTTCCTATGTCAAAGCCAGCTTTCTGGCAGATGTGGCCAAGGGTAATCTGAAAGTTGAGCTGATTTCACCTGAGCGAGCTGCCTTTTTGCTGGGCACCATGCTGGGCGGCTATAACGTACAGCCTTTGATTGAGCTGCTGGATAGTGATCATGAATCCGTAGCTGATGAGGCGGTTAAGGCGCTGTCCAAAACGCTTTTGGTATATGTCGCCTATCATGATGTAAAAGAAAAGGCTGAAAAAGGCAATGCTCGTGCCCAGCAGGTGATGGATAGCTGGGCAGCGGCAGAGTGGTTTCAACAAAAAGCACCTTTGCCGGAAAAAATTACCGTTACCGTTTTTAAAGTAGAAGGAGAGACCAATACGGATGACCTGTCACCCGCACAGGCTGCCTGGTCCCGTCCGGACATTCCACTGCATGCCAAGGAGATGCTGAAAGCGAAAATGCCGGATGTAGAAGAACGCATTGCCGAGCTGAAGCAGAAAGGCCCTCCTCTGGCATTTGTGGGAGATGTGGTGGGAACAGGCTCTTCCCGCAAATCCGCCATGAACTCCATTATGTGGCACTTCGGCCAAGATATCCCTTATGTGCCGAATAAGCGCACCGGCGGCGTAGTACTGGGCGGCAAGATCGCGCCTATTTTTTTCAATACTGCGGAAGACTCCGGTGCGCTGCCGGTTGAGTGTGATGTCACCAAAATGAATATGGGCGATGTGATTCACATCTACCCCTATGAAGGCAAAATTGAAAATGAAGCGGGCGATGTGATCAGCACCTTTGAGCTGAAGCCTGAAACCATGCCGGATGAAGTGCGTGCCGGCGGTCGCATCCCGCTGATTATCGGCCGTGGTCTGACAGACAGGGCTCGCCGTGATCAGAATCTGCCGCCTTCCGATGTGTTTATCCGTCCGCAGGATAAATCCGGATCCACCAAGGGCTATACCCTGGCGCAGAAAATGGTGGGCAAAGCCTGTGGTATTGAAGGCGTGCGCCCGGGCATGTATTGTGAGCCGCACATGACCACTGTCGGTTCCCAGGACACCACCGGTGCCATGACGCGTGATGAGCTGAAAGAGCTGGCCTGCCTGGGCTTCAGCGCTGATTTTGTATTGCAGTCTTTCTGTCACACCGCAGCTTATCCTAAGCCGGTGGATATCAAGCTCCAGCATGAGTTGCCGGATTTCATTATCAGCCGTGGCGGGGTTTCCTTGCGCCCGGGCGATGGGGTGATCCACTCCTGGCTGAACCGCATGCTGCTGCCGGATACCGTAGGTACGGGCGGGGATTCCCATACTCGTTTTCCTATCGGCATTTCCTTCCCGGCAGGCTCCGGCCTGGTGGCCTTTGCAGCCACACTGGGCGTGATGCCGCTGACCATGCCGGAATCCGTATTGGTGCGCTTTAAAGGCGAAATGCAACCGGGCATTACCCTGAGGGATCTGGTGAATGCCATTCCTTATGCTGCTATCCAAAAAGGCTTGCTGACCGTTGAAAAGAAAGGCAAGAAAAATGTTTTCAATGGCCGCGTGCTGGAGATTGAGGGGCTGGAGCACCTGACGGTAGAGCAGGCCTTTGAGCTTTCCGATGCTTCTGCTGAGCGCTCTGCCAATGGCTGCACGGTAAAACTTAATAAAGAGCCGATTATTGAGTTTCTGAAATCCAATATCGCCCTGATCGACTGGATGATCGAAAACGGTTATCAGGATGCTCGCACCTTGGCTCGCCGCCGTGATGCCATGCAAGCCTGGATTGATAACCCGGAACTGCTGGAGGCGGATAAAGATGCAGAATATGCCGAGATCATAGAAATCGACCTGAATGAAATCAAAGAGCCGCTATTGGCGTGCCCCAATGATCCGGATGACATCAAGTTGCTTTCTGAAGTACAGAATACGAAAATAGATGAAGTATTTATTGGTTCCTGTATGACCAATATCGGCCATTATCGTGCTGCCGGCAAGGTGCTGGAGAAATTCACAGGGCAATTGCCGGTGCGCTTGTGGATTGCTCCACCGACTAAAATGGATGAACACCAGCTGATCGAAGAGGGCTATTACGCGACTTTTGGTAAAGTGGGGGCACGTACCGAAATGCCTGGGTGCTCGCTTTGTATGGGGAACCAGGCTCGTGTGGCGGACGGTGCCACAGTGATGTCCACTTCCACGCGCAACTTCCCGAACCGCATGGGGAAAGATGCTAATGTGTTTTTGGGCTCTGCCGAGCTGTCTGCTATTACCGCCATCCTTGGCCGTCTGCCTACGGTAGAGGAGTACCATCAATACATGCAGGATATCAACAGCATGGGCGATGAAATCTATCGCTATCTGCAATTTGACCAGCTGCCCGAATATAAAGTATGCAGCCCTAAGTCCATTGATGAGATTCAGGTCGTGCAAGCCACACAACAAGCTTGTTAACCAACTAAAAAGGAATATGAAAATGAAGATGATCACAAAAACATTGACTGCAGGGGTACTTACCGCTCTGTTTGCAGGGCACGCCTATGCACAGCCTCTGCATGGCGGTGCGCTCAGCTTTTCTGACACAACAGCACAAATAAAACTTTATCAGGCGCGGCAATATGCCGGCTTGGACACGGAAGTAGGCGGAAGCTTTTTCTACACCACCGGTGCAGATAAAATGGCTTATGTCTATGCCTCTGCCATGCGTCCTCATGTGCGCGGCTTCTATCCTTTAAGTGTGGGAGTTGTGCCTAAGTTAGCTTATGTTCAGCACGATGCAGCAACAGGGGACGAAAGCGGTGTCAGCCTGATGCTCGGTGTCAAAGCAGCGCTTCGGCTTGAGCGTGGTATGCCATTTGTGTTAAGCGGTACTTTTGCGTATGGCCCTGAGATTTTCTCAAACGGGGATGTTAAGGGAATGAAGTCTGCTACCTTAAAAGGTGCCGCAGAAATTGGGCCTCAGGTATCGCTATTTATGGAGTATGGTTATACGCTGGTTGATTTCAAAACAGCGGGCAATGATTATACCCTGGATGATGCACTGAGAGCGGGGATAAGCTTCGCATTCTAATCAAGTGGTGGAATGTCAAGACATTAAAAAACCCTGCTTTTATGCAGGGTTTTTAACCTTGGTGGAAAAAGCCGGAAGCTATTTCTCACGGAACACAATGCGGCCGCGTGTTAAGTCATAAGGGGTCAACTCGACCTTGACGCGGTCACCCTCCAGGATGCGGATGTAGTGTTTGCGCATGCGCCCGGAAATATGCGCTAGCACTTCATGACCATTATCCAGCTCGACACGGAACATGGTATTGGGTAGCACATCTTTGACTGTGCCTTCCATTTCAATGACATCTTCTTTTGCCATATATCCTCAATTGATTTTAGTGGTTGATCTGTGGGCGAATTATACGCTTATGACGGATAAAAACAAGCACTTAGACATCTTGTGTAAGGTGAGTCCACTTTTGTGGCGAAAATGGCACACCGCTCAAGCGTGCAAGGATGCTCTCAAACTCGGCTCTGGAAATATTTTCTGCACCCATATGTAACAAATGTGCGCTTTCCACCTGACAGTCGATCATCTCAAACCCCCAGCTTTGTAACTGCCTGCAAAGCATCACCAAAGCGATTTTGGAAGCATCTGCTTTGAGACTGAACATGGACTCACCATAAAACATTTTGCCGATCTGCACACCGTAGAGCCCTCCAACCAGCCTGTCTTCCCAGAACACTTCCACACTGTGGGCATATCCCAGCTCATGTAGACGGCTATAAGCGTTGAGCATATCATGGGTAATCCAGGTATCCGTCTGCCCGGTACGCGGGGTTTCACCACAAGCACGGATAACTGTTTCAAAGCAAGTATCAAACTTCACCTGCCACTGAGGTTTTTTCATGGTTTTTTTCAAGCTGCGGTGACACTTGACTTTATTGACATAAAGCACACAACGGGGATCAGGTGTCCACCAGAGAATAGGCTCATGATCACTGAACCAGGGAAATATCCCCTGCCTGTAAGCCTCCAAAAGCCATTCGGGTGTCAGATCACCGCCGGCGGCCAATAAGCCGTTGGGGACAGTCAATGCCAGCTGTGTGTTGGGAAATTGCACGGGTTCAGGTGGAAGGTAAGGGATCATGGGCATACCGATGATAGAATGACGCGCATATTTTTACATGAAACGAAAGGCGGATATGAGCTTCGTTCATCTGCACACTCACTGCGAATACTCCATTATCGATAGCACACTGCGTGTCAAGCAGCTGGTGCAGCTGGCTAAAGAAAATAACCAACCTGCTGTCGCGCTCACTGATCAGGGCAATTTGTTTGCACTGGTGAAATTCTATCAAGCAGCCCTAAATGCGGGCATCAAGCCGATTATCGGTGCAGATTTATGGTTGGAAAATGACCAGGACGCAACCGGCCCCACACGGGTAACACTGCTGTGTATGAACAATGAAGGCTACTTGAATCTATCTCATCTGATCAGTGAAAGCTACCTGCACGGCCAGCAGCTGGTCGCCCATGAGATGTTGCCCGTTGTCAAGCGCAGCTGGCTGGAAGCGCACAGTGCAGGGCTGATCGCGCTGCTGGGGCCGCAAAGCGAGCTGGCATATGCTTTGGCAGCAGAAAAACCGAATGTGGTCGCTATACAGCTGCAGTGGTGGCAGCAGCACTTTTCTGAGCGGCTTTATTTGGAGTTCGTACGTACGGGGCGAGCCGGAGAAGAACAGTATATTCAGCAGGCTCAACAGCTGATCAGCCGCTATAACCTACCGGCAGTGGCCAGTAATGATGTGCGCTTTGCCTCATCGGAGGATTTTGATGCCCATGAGGTGCGCACCTGTATTCATACGGGGCATGTGCTGGATGACAGCCAGCGTCCGCAGCGGTATTCCGCCGAGCAGTACTTTCGTAGTACAGAAGAGATGCAAGCACTGTTTGCCGATATGCCCGCTGCCTTGGAAAACACGGTAGAGATCGCCAAGCGCTGCAATGTACAGCTGCACTTGGGAGAGTACTTCTTACCGGCATTCCCTATTCCTGATGGCATGACCATGAATGACTACTTTCGCAAAGTGTGTCAGGAGGGGCTGGATGCGCGCCTTGCGTTTCTGTTTGGTGAGTTGGATGAAGCTGCTTTTTTCGAGAAAAAGGCTCAGTATTATGACCGGCTCAAGTTTGAGCTGGATATTATCATTCAAATGGGATTTCCGGGGTATTTTCTCATCGTTGCCGACTTTATTCAGTGGGCAAAGGATCACAATATTCCCGTAGGCCCGGGACGAGGCTCAGGTGCCGGCTCTCTTGTCGCCTATGCGCTGAAAATTACCGACTTGGATCCCATCGCTTATGACTTACTGTTTGAACGTTTTCTCAACCCAGAACGGGTGTCCATGCCTGATTTCGATGTGGATTTCTGCATGGAGCGCCGTGATGAAGTGATTGATTATGTTGCCCGCCATTATGGACGGGATCATGTCTCTCAGATTGTCACCTTTGGCACCATGGCGGCAAAAGCCGTGGTGCGGGATGTGGGGCGGGTGCTTGGTCATCCCTACGGTATGGTGGATGGGGTTGCCAAACTGATTCCCAATGAACTGGGCATCACGCTGAAAAAAGCTTTAGAGCAGGAGCCGGATCTTAAAAAGCGCTATGAGGAAGATGAGGAGGTGCGCGAGCTGCTGGATCTGGCCTTAAGGCTGGAAGGTACCGTGCGCAATACGGGCAAACATGCAGGCGGGGTGGTCATCGGCCCAGGGCCTTTGGAGACTTTCTGCCCTTTATTGTCCGAGCCGGACGGCAGTGGTGTTGTTACACAGCTGGATAAGAACGATGTGGAAACCATCGGTCTGGTGAAATTTGACTTTCTGGGACTACGCACCCTTACGATCATTGACTGGGCATTGCAGTGGATCAATCAGGGCAAACAACTCGGAGATGAGGGCTATATAGATATCACCCGCATTGACCTTGATGACCGAAAAACCTTTGAGCTGATCAAAACGGGGAAGACGACGGGCGTATTTCAGCTGGAGTCCTCCGGCATGCAGGATCTCATCCGCCGTCTGCAGCCGGATTGTTTTGAAGATATCATCGCTCTGGTGGCGTTGTTCCGTCCCGGGCCCCTGGAGTCCGGCATGGTGGATAACTTTATCGCCCGCAAGCATGGGCGGGAGAAAGTCTCTTATCCTGATCCCAATTACCAGCATGAGTGGCTCAAACCCATTCTGGAGCCCACCTATGGTGTCATTCTCTACCAGGAACAGGTGATGCAGATCGCTCAGGTGCTGGCAGGCTATACCTTGGGTGGAGCGGATCTGTTGCGCCGCGCCATGGGGAAGAAAAAGCCTGAAGAAATGGCCAAACAGCGGGAAGTCTTTCGCCAGGGGGCGATCAAGCAGGGCGTAGACCCTGAACTGGCCATGAAAATCTTTGATCTGGTGGAGAAGTTTGCAGGCTATGGCTTTAATAAATCCCATTCTGCCGCCTATGCATTGGTGTCCTATCAGTCCGCTTGGCTGAAAACCCATTATCCAGCGCAGTTTATGGCCGCGCAGATCTCTTCAGATATGGATAACACCGATAAAGTGGTGCACATGGTCAATGAGTGTGCCAGCATGGGGCTGGACGTACTGCCGCCGGATATCAACCAGAGTGAAATCAAGTTTACACCTGTGGGAGATCGACAAATTCGTTACGGTCTGGGGGCAATTAAAGGTGTAGGGGAGGCCGCGCTGGATGGCGTCATCCGTGAGCGACGAGCAAACGGTGCTTATAAAGATCTGTTTGATTTCGCCAAACGAGTGGATAACAAAGTAAACCGTCGCGTCATTGAAGCGCTGATTCGCAGTGGCGCCATGGATAGTCTCCATGAAAACCGTCAGGCAATGCTCGCCAGCCTGACACAGGCATTAGCTGTGGCGGAACAATACCATAAAGATAAAGCATTGGGACAGTTTGATCTCTTCGGTGGCCTGGTTGCCGATGATGAAGAGCATGTGCTGAAAGACATCCCTGAAATGCCCCAGCGCCAAAAGCTGCAAGGAGAAAAGGAAACCCTTGGCCTCTATCTTTCAGGCCATCCCATTGACCTGTATGAAAAAGAGCTGGAACAGATGATTACGTGCCGCCTGAATGCTTTACGCCCCAACCGTCAGCCAGTTACCGTGGCCGGTTTAGTTATGGGATTGCGCCGCAAACGCAACAAACAGGGAGAGCCTTTTGTCATTATGACTCTGGATGATAAGACAGCTCGTCAGGAAATGGTGCTCAATGCCAAACTCTACGCCCAAGTCAATGACTGGCTGGAGGTGGATAAGGTCATCATTTTGGAAGGGCGTGCGGAAGAGGACAAATTCAACGGCGGAATTCGTCTGAATGTGGACAGCCTCCATCCGCTGGTAGAGGCGCGCAAGCAAAAAGCACGCGCTCTGAAGCTTTATCTAAAACAAGCAGAGGCTACATCTGAGCGTCTGGAACAATTACGGCACCTGTTGGCTGCCTATCGGCAGGTAGAGGGCATCCCTGTCGTTGTGGAATATGAAAATCAACAGGCGCAAGGTCAGCTTAAATTTGGCGAGCAATGGCGTGTGCAGCCGGAAGATGCACTGTTAGAAGCGATTGCCGGACAGCAAATTCCTCTTGAAATGATTTACCCTTAGTTTTACAGTGTCAATTCATCTATCCATAGCAACGAAAGGAGTTGTGCCATGTCCGATATTGAATCCATCCTGCATGAAGGCCGTGTCTTTTCTCCTGCAGCAGACTTTACTGCCCAGGCCAATGTAAAACCGGAAGACTACAAGGCCATGTTGAAAAAAGCTGCTGAAGACCATGTGGGCTTCTGGGCGGATCTGGCACGGGAAAAAATAGATTGGCACACACCTTTCACCACAGCGCTGGATGATAGCAACGCCCCTTTTTATAAATGGTTCACTGACGGCGAACTCAATGTCTCCTACAACTGTCTGGATCGTCATCTGGCGGAAAAAGAAGACAAAACCGCCATTATTTTTGAGGCGGATGATGGTCATACCACCCGTTATACCTATAAAGAGCTGTTTGACGAAGTCGGGCGTTTTGCCAATGCTTTGAAAAGCCTGGGTGTAGAGAAGGGAGATCGTATCGTCATCTATATGCCTATGATTCCACAGGCCGTAATCGCCATGCAAGCCTGTGCCCGCATCGGTGCCATTCACTCCGTGGTATTTGGCGGTTTTTCTGCCGAAGCTCTGCGGGATCGTATTGAAGATGCCGGCGCCAAAGTGGTGATTACCGCAGACGGCGGTCACCGGGGTGGCAAAACCGCACCTTTAAAGGCGGCCGTAAATGAGGCACTTGCCAAAGGCAGCCGCTGTGTGGAAAAAGTAGTGGTCTATGAGCGTACCGGTGAGCCTGTCGAGATGATAGAAGGTCGTGACATCTGGTGGCATGATGCTGAGCGCGGCATGCCGGATTACTGCGAGCCAGTATTTGTAAATGCAGAACACCCTCTGTTTCTGCTTTACACCTCCGGTTCCACTGGTAAACCCAAAGGTGTGCAGCACAGCAGTGCCGGCTACTTGCTCAATGCTATTGTCACCAACGAGTGGGTGTTTGACCTGAAAGATGACGATGTTTTCTGGTGTACTGCCGATGTGGGCTGGATTACCGGGCATACCTATGTAGCCTATGGCCCGCTGGCGCTGGGTAAAACCATGGTTATCTTTGAAGGCGTGCCCACCTATCCCCATGCAGGGCGTTTCTGGGAGGTGTGTGAGCGCCATGGTGTCACTGTTTTCTATACCGCTCCCACCGCCATCCGTGCACTGATGAAGTTTGGCGATGAGATTCCCAACCAGTATGACCTGAGCAAACTGCGTCTACTGGGCACCGTAGGCGAGCCTATCAACCCGGAGGCCTGGATGTGGTATTACACCGTCATCGGCAAGGAGCGCTGCCCCATCGTGGACACCTGGTGGCAGACAGAAACCGGCGCCCACATGATCGCCCCCCTGCCCGGTGTGACAGCGCTGAAGCCCGGCTCCTGCACCTTGCCGCTGCCCGGTATTGATGCGGCCGTGGTAGATGAAGCGGGCAATGAAATCCCCCATGGCAACGGTGGTTATCTTGTAATCCGCAAACCATGGCCTTCCATGCTGCGCACCGTATGGGGCGATGATGCACGCTATGTTGACACCTACTGGGCCAAATTTGACAACCGTTACTATGTAGCGGGGGATTCCGCCCGCCGTGATGATGACGGCTACTTCTGGATTATGGGGCGCATTGACGATGTGCTCAATGTTTCCGGCCACCGCCTTGGCACCATGGAGATTGAATCCGCTTTGGTGGCTTATGAGCGTGTGGCAGAAGCGGCCGTGGTAGGGCGCCCCCATGATGTGAAAGGAGAAGCTATTGTGGCCTTTGTGGTGCTTAAGGGAGAAATTCCTGAAGGGGAAGCCAGAGAAATGCTGGTGCAGGAGTTACGTACCTGGGTCGCGAAAGAAATCGGCCCCATTGCCAAGCCGGATGACATCCGCTTTGGCTCCAACTTGCCCAAGACACGCTCAGGCAAAATCATGCGCCGCCTGCTCCGCGCCATTGCCAAAGGTGAAGAAATCACCCAGGATACCTCCACACTGGAGAACCCACAGATTCTTGAGCAATTCATGCAGAAATAAACCTAACGCCCTCATTTTGAGGGCTTTTTTACATAAGGAGTATAAAAATGAAAAAATACTTTATTACTGCAGTGATGCTGCTATCTTTTTCCAGTTATGCAGGAGCAGATCAGCGTACAGTCATTGAGCTGAGCCCTGAGCATCGCGATATGGTATTGACAGAGATGCGGGATTTTTTAAAAACCGTGCAACAGATTAACCTGGCCTTATCGGAGGAAGATTTCGCTCAAGCGGCTAAATAGGCACGCAAAGTCGGGATGGCAGCACAGCAGGCAGTTCCCACGGAATTACAACATGCCTTACCTGCGGGTTTTAAAAAACTGGGCGGTAAAACTCACCGTGCATTTGACCAACTGGCTATGGATATGGAAAGCATGGAAGATGTAAGCCTTTCTTTAAAACAGCTTGGCGAACTGATGAATAATTGCACCAGCTGTCATGCAGCTTATCAGATCCGTGAGAAATAAATGAGAGTACCCGATATTTCTGGGTATTAACTCGCCAAATCAAGCCGTTGCATATTGAAAATTTGAAAAAACTCGATTTTGAAAAAAGGGGAGACCCCTATATGAGTATTTCAGAAAGCTTGGTATTCGGGCTTTCTTTCATCTGTGCAAGAAAAAGTTCTGCTGTGGCAATGGCATCATTAAGCGCATGGTGGGCGGGGTAACGGGGTAGGTGATAGTGCTCTCTCAGTGCATAGAGGCGTAGCTGCTGCGGTGGAATATGGGGTAAGTGGCGCATGCGGCTTTGTGCAATGTGGAAGGTGTCCACCATGGGTAAAGGCGGTGTGCAGCCAGCCAGGTGTTTAAGCACCGTATGTAGAAATGCCCGCTCAATCCGTGCAAAATGCACCAGGAGTAAACGCCCTTCCATGGCAGCAAAAAGCTCTTCCAGTACGCTTTCCAGCGACAGACCCTGCCGCATACGCTGGTGGGTAACACCATGAATTTTAATGGTTTTTTCAGGAAGCGGCTGGTTAATGCGCACAATCCGATGGACTCCCTTACCCACTTGAATGCGCCCCTTTGTAACGGGCACCCAGCCTACTGACAGAATGGCATCTTGTTTAGGGTTCAGCCCTGTGGTTTCAAAATCCAGCGCCAATAAAGGGGTATGCAGGGCGGGTTGATGCATGTTAGGCCAGCGAGCAAGCCACTGGCTAAGTGGAGGCCATTGGCAAGCATCGCGGGTGCGTTTCTGTTGCCACAGCAGAAAGGCATGTTGCAAAAAATTCATAAATTAAACTTCAATGCGAGACTTTTCTGCATCTCTGAAATCACCGCAAAGGCATCTTTCAAATGGCGCTGTTCCAGATGGGAGAACACTTTGGGTGAGATACGGTTATCCGGCGCCTCTCCCTGTTCGATTTGTCGTGCCTGGTGCTGCTGTCGGATCTGACTGATTAGATCAAGGGCATCCCGCAGGTCTTCGTAGCCCTGTTGGCTAATGATGCCAGCTTCCGCTGCTTGTTTGAGCCGCTGCCAGGTATTGAGTGCTTCAAGGCCGCCGGAAAGGGCATATACCCGTGCCAGCTCAACAATAGGCGCAATGCCGCGCTTTTTAAGATCCAGCACTTCGCCACGCTGTCCATCTCTTTCCACAATCAGATGGCGGAAAAAACCGATAGGTGGGCGAAATTTCAACGCATTTTCCGCCAGATGATGTAAAAAAAGTCCGGCTTGCGGTGTCTGGTGATAGATCTGCTGCCTGAGTGGCGCGGACAGGGCTTCATCCCCCCATGCATTACAAATATCAAAAAACACACTGGCATGCATGATAGCCTCTCCGTCCGGCACTTCACGCCAGCGATGAAAGGTTTTTTGCCACTGATGCAAGGGTGTGCGCCACCGTGGATTGCTGGCCATCATGTTCCCGGGGCACTTTTCATAGCCAAAGCTTTCTAAATAATGCTGCACCTGCTGGCTGAACTGGGAAAAATATTCACCATGTAATGCAGGATCATAGTGGTCTGCCAATACCAAGGCATGATCCTGATCGGTTTTAAGTGTTTGCTCCTGTCTGGCCATGGAGCCGGCAATCAGAAAGCCATAGGGAATCGGCGCAGAGCCAAGTGCCGCTTCTATAAGCTGTACGGTTTTGGCAGTGAGTGCCTCCCCCAGTGCACTCATTAGTTCACCTACCTGACGAGGCGGCACATGGGTGCGCACCAGCTCCACAAACAGCTGAGGCAAGCTCTCTGCTGCGGCTTTAAGGTGAGAAAACGCCCGTGCATGGCTAATTTGCTCATTCAGCCGGGTAAGCGTGCTTTGTTGTCGATGTAGCTTATCCAGTGCTACCACCCCAAATTGATGCATATCCAGCTGTACCAACACAAAAGATTTTTGCTGCTTGAGCATTTGTGTCAAAACTTCTCCCAATGGGCGCTTTGCATCAAAGCGTGTTTCAGGGGAGCGGCGAATAGCCTGAGCAAGTGGAGTTGCAGGAGAGATGCCTTTTTGTAAGGTTTCCAGCAAAACGGTTTCATCAACCAGCCGGATGCGATCTTTTTGTCTGTGTGAGTATACTGCCAGCACACGGGGCGTGGATTTAAGAAGCATTTGCGCCGCTTGCTGCACGGATACCTCATCTGAAATCAAATGTACAGGTGCGGCCAACTTTTCCACCGGTGTATCCAAAGGCGGTGTAGCGAATATTGTAGCTCTGGACAGATGTGTGCGAAAACGTTCTGGCTTACGTTGAGAAAAAAAGCGCTTAAAAGCGGGGGAGGCTGCATAGGTATTGAGAAACAGCTGTGCCGGAAAACGATAGGCCAGTGTATCTTCACTGGCTCGCAAGGTCAAAGTGGCCTCACCACCGCGAATCACGGAACGATAACCAAACCACCCTTGTTGCTCATCAATGGTATTGATTAAGTGATCTTTTTCATCCAGAGCCTCCACCGCACCACTGCGGAGCAGATAAACTGCATCATTATGCTCACCCTGTTTTAAAATCGTCTCACCTGCACGCCAGTAGAGCAGCTCTGCCGCTTGGTGCCACTGCAACAGGGTGCCATGCTCCAAGCTATCCAGTGGCTGCCTCTGTTTTAAAAACTGAAATAATTCCTGGTTTTCAATATCCATGCGGAAATGTCACTTCAGCAATATAGTTTTGCCAATGACTCTGCACAACCATGCGAATATGCTGAATAGCCTCAGGTTTTGTGAGCACCAGTGACCATTGGTAGCCTTCAGTATCCATGCGTTTGGCTTTTGCAGGCGGCATCAGGCCAACAACTTCCACCATCACACCCTTAAGCCGCTGATTGGCTTTCAGTGTCAAAGTATCATGCGACTGTTTGAGTCTGAGCGTGAAATCTCCATTAAAAAGTGTACAGCCTTGCAGTAACTGGCAGGGCTGGCTCACACTAAGTCTTTTAAGTGCACTGGGGATCTGGTCTTTTTTTAAATACCAGTCTGTCAGGGCATAGCCCAAAAAAGCCAGAAAAGGTGTCATGATGGCCGCCAGCCAGAAATGTTTTTTCATGAAGTGTCCTGTTTGGAGGTTTTTCAATAAGTGTGCTTATTGAAAAACCCCCGTCAAATGACGGGGGCAAGCTTCATGCTCAGTGTGCACCCTCCACAGTGCTTTTTGAGCCTTTCGGTACGCGGATGTCATCCACCAGATCCTGAATGTGAACGGGCGTTGGAGAGGTGACTTTAGTTACCATAAAGGCAACAGCAAAGTTTACGATCGCTCCCACTGCACCAATGGCGTTCGGGCTGATACCAAAGAACCAGTTGGCCGGCAAATCACCCAGAAAAGCCGTACCGGGGATGAACATGATGCCTTTATGCTGAAAAACATACAGTAGGGTGACACTCATCCCGGCAATCATCCCCCAAACAGCGCCTTCTTTATTGATGTGCTTGAAGAAAATCCCCATAATCAAAGCAGGGAACAGGGATGCAGCTGCCAAGCCGAAGGCTATAGCCACTGTCCCTGCCGCAAAGTCAGGCGGATTGAGTCCAAGATACCCTGCCAGCAGCACGGTCAGCGCCATGGCAATCCGGCTGGCACGCAGCTCCGCCCGTTCACTCATTTCTTTAACGAAAATACCTTTCATCAAGTCATGGGAAATGGCCGAGGCGATGGCCAGCAATAGCCCTGCTGCCGTAGAAAGCGCTGCGGCCAGACCACCAGCCACCACCAGGGCGATCACCCAGTTGGGCAGGCCTGCGATTTCAGGGTTGGCCAGCACCATGATGTCGCGATCCACTTTAAGCTCAGAGCCCTGCCAGCCCCATTGTTCTGCCTTTTGGGCAAACTCAGGGTTTTTGTCGTTGTAATACTGAATGCGGCCGTCCCCGTTTTTGTCCTCAAACTTCAGCAGGCCGGTGGTTTCCCACTTCTTGAACCACTCCGGGCGATCTTCGTATTTCAGGTTGCCATCCGGTGCTCCCACAGAGCCGGTCTGAATGGTATCCATCAGGTTAAGACGCGCCATACCGCCCACAGCAGGTGCGACAGTATAGAGCAAAGCAATAAATACCAGTGCCCAGCCTGCTGAGATACGTGCATCCTTGACCGTGCGCACTGTAAAGAAACGCATGATTACATGCGGCAGACCTGCCGTCCCAATCATCAGCGTTAGGGTGTAGAAGAACATATTCAGGTCATTGCCCAGCACCTGGGTCGTATATTGCGTAAAGCCCAGATCAGTCACCAGCTGATCAAGTTTATCCAGCACATAGGTGCCATCGGACAATAGACGATCCCCCAGTCCCAGTTGAGGTAGCGGGTTTCCTGTCAGATGCAGAGAGATGAAAACTGCCGGCACTGTATAAGCCGTGATCAGAATGACATACTGAGCGATCTGGGTATAGGTAATACCTTTCATACCGCCCAGTACTGCATAAAAAAATACGATTGCCATCCCTACATACAGGCCGGTGTCATAATCTGTTTCCAAAAAGCGGGAGAATGCCACACCGATTCCTTTCATCTGTCCGATCACATAGGTGATAGAGGCCAGAATCAGACAGATCACCGCAATAATGCGAGCCGTATCGGAATAGTAGCGGTCGCCAATAAATTCCGGCACCGTATAACGGCCAAATTTACGCAAATAAGGTGCCAATAACATGGCCAGCAGCACATACCCGCCTGTCCAACCCATCAGAAACACGGAAGCGCCATAGCCGTTAAAAGCGATCAAGCCCGCCATGGAGATAAACGAAGCGGCGGACATCCAGTCCGCTGCAGTGGCCATCCCGTTGGCAACCGGATGGATATTGCCACCTGCCACGTAGAAATCCCCCGTGGATTTAGCGCGTGCCCAGACGGCAATACCGATATACAGGGCAAAAGTCGCCCCGACAACAAGGTAAGTTAAAGTATTTAAATCCATTTCAGGCTTCCCTCAGTCTTCATGTACATCATGTTCACGATCAAGTTTGTTCATTTTCCAGGCATAACAGAATGTCAGGATAATGAACGTATAGATCGAGCCCTGCTGTGCAAACCAGAACCCCAGCGGATAACCGCCGATATGAAATTGGTTCAGAAAGTCAGCCAGCACAAGGCCAAAGCCGTAGGAGACAATAAACCATATGGAAAGACATGTGGCGAGGAGCCTTAGATTCGCCCGCCAATAGCTATAGTTATCCTGCTTTTCTTCAGTCATAGTACAGTGACCTCATAAATTGAATAAGTTTTACTTAATCGTTTAAACAGCGCTTTAGAGCGCTACCATCATTCTACAGCTCATTTCTCCTGTTGTTTATAAGGGAAATTTATGGCTTTGAACCCCTGTATTAATGTGTATCCCAGAGCTTGAAAGTTATAAGAATAGCGCTATAATCCGTCTCAGAGTTAAGTTGGCTTGAGCTTTTGCACTTCTAAAGCTCGCCACAGACTGCCGCAGAAAAAAGGCAGGGCGGATCAAACCCCGTTTTTACGGGGTTTTTTATTTCAGCGCATTTGGAAGAGATATGGCAAGTCATTTGGAAGAAAAAATTAAACAACTGGTGCAGCCCGCCATTGAAGATCTGGGCTGTGAATTCTGGGGATGCGAATATTTACCCGTCTCAGGCAAACAGACACTGCGGATTTACATTGATAAACCGGAAGGGGTCACGGTCGATGACTGTGCGGATGTCAGCTATGAAGTGAGCGGTATTCTGGATGTGGAAGACCCCATTTCCGGTGCCTACAACCTGGAAATTTCATCCCCCGGCCTGGACAGACCTCTGATGACACCGGAGCATTTTGAGCGCTATACCGGCGATAAGGTTTCCGTGCGCAGCCACAGCCCAATTATGGGACGTAAAAATTTCAAAGGAACGCTAATTGACGTTACTGCTGAAGGCATCGAAATTGAAGTGGACGGTGAAGTATATGCTATCCCGTTTGAGGAAATTGACAAAGCCAACCTTATTCCGCAGTTTTAAAGCTAAGAGGTAAAACATGAGCAAAAACAAAGAGATTCTCCAGCTTGTTAAAATCATGTCCAACGAAAAGGGCGTGGAAAAAGACGTTATTTTTGAAGCCATTGAAGCTGCACTGGCAACCGCAACACGTAAAAAATATCATGATGAATTCAATGTTAAAGTCAAAATCGACCGTGATACCGGTAGCTTTGAAACCTTCCGTGTATGGGAAGTAGTAGACGATGACGCGGAGATCGACCCGGAAAAAGAGGGGTGGTATCTACATTTAAGTGAGGCTCAGAAGCGTGATCCCCATGTGCAGGTGGGTGATATGATTGAAGAGCCCATCGAATCAATAGACTTCGGTAGAATCGGTGCACAGACTGCCAAACATGTCATTGTGCAGAAAGTGCGTGAAGCGGAGCGTCGTAAGATTGTTGAAGATTACAAAGGCCGAGTCGGCGAAATTATTTCCGGCCAGGTCAAGCGTGTAGACAGAGGAGATCTTGTTTTAGATCTAGGTGACAACGTAGAAGCCATCGTACCCCGCTCACAGCTCATTCCCCGAGAGCACTTTCGCATGGGTGAATGGGTGCGTGCCTACTTGCAAAATGTGGAATATCGCCCGCGTGGGCCTTTATTGCAATGCTCCAGAACCTGCCCTGAGTTTCTGATTGAGCTCTTTAAAATCGAAGTACCGGAAATCAGTGAAGGCTTGATAGATATCATGGGCGCTGCCCGTGATCCGGGTGCACGCGCCAAAATTGCCGTGCGTTCCAACGAGCCACGTCTGGATCCGGTCGGTGCCTGCATTGGCATGCGAGGCGGGCGTGTGAATGCCGTCAGCAACGAGCTGAACGGTGAGCGGGTTGATATCATTCAGCGGGATGAAAATGATGCACAATATGTAATCAACGCCATGGCACCGGCTGAAATCAGCTCCATTGTCGTAGATGAAGATAAACACGTGATGGATCTCGGCGTAGAAGACAGTCAGCTTTCCCAGGCCATTGGAAAAAACGGCCAGAATGTCCGGCTGGCCTCTGAGCTTACCGGATGGGAGCTGAATGTCATGTCAGCCTCAGAAATGCAAGCCAAGCATGAAAGTGAAGCACAAAACCTGATAGAAATGTTTGTGGATGCACTGGGTGTTGACGAAGAACTTGCACAAGTACTGGTCGAAGAAGGCTTTACCACCTTGGAAGAGGTTGCCTATGTGCCAGCCGCAGAGATGCTGGAAATTGAAGGGTTCGACGAAGCACTGATCACTGAATTGAAACAACGCGCCAAAGATGCCCTGCTGGCCAAAGCCATTGCCGAAGAGGAGCAAGTAGAATCTCAAATGCCGGCAGAAGACCTGTTGAACCTGGAAGGCATGACACCAGAGCTTGCCCGGGAGCTCGCACAAAAGGGTATTATCACACAGGAAGATCTGGCAGAAATGAGCACGGACGAACTGGTAGAAATAACCGATATTGATAAAGAAAAAGCAGCTGATTTAATTATGAAGGCACGTGCGCCTTGGTTTGAGTAACAGAAAGGGAGGAGCCTGATTATGGCAATGACAAGCGTAGAAAAATTTGCAGAACATCTTAACCTTTCTGTTGAAAAACTGATTCAACAGCTTGAACAGGCAGGCGTCACCGGTAAAACAGCCGATGCCCCTCTGTCAGAAGAAGAAAAACAGCAACTGCTCAACCACCTGAAACAAAAACATGGCAAAGAGGCGCAAGCCCCCCAGAAAATAACCTTGAAGCGCAAGCAGGTAAAAACCCTCAATGTCGGTGGCAAGCGTCAAGTCAACGTAGAAGTGCGGAAAAAACGCACCTATGTAAAGCGATTAGTGGTTGAAGAAAAACAGGCCGAAATAGAAGCGCAGCGCCGTGCTGAAGAAGAAGCACGTCTGAAAGCTGAGGCAGAGGCTCGTGCCAAGCGAGAGGTAGAACTGGAAGCCAAACGCAAAGCCGAAGAAGAAGCCAAGCGTAAAGCGGAAGAGGCCGCCAAACAGGTCGAGCTGGCTAAAAAAGCAACAGAAGCAGCGAAAAGACCAACGGCATCCAAGCCTAAAAAGCCTCAGGAAAACACAGAAGATGTTGTCCAAAAGGCCCTGGAAGAAGACGCAAAAGCCTTAGAAAAACTACAGGAAAAACCCAAGCCTAAACAGAAGAAAAAAGGCAAGAAAAAGAAAAACCTGCTTGAAGATGCTGCAGTAGAAGATGATCTGACTGCACAAGTCGTCAACCCCATGTTGAAGCAAAAACAGCAGGCCAAGCACAAACCTCATGATTCCAGCAAGGTCGTTAAAGTGAAAAACACCCATGGCTTCAAAAAGCCCTCTCAACCTGTCGTGCGAGAAGTACGTATTCCGGAAACCATCACCGTGGCCGATCTGGCAGAGCGTATGGCCGTCAAAGCCACTGAAGTTATCAAAAAGCTCATGATGATGGGCGAAATGGCTACCATCAACCAGAGCATTGATCAAGAAACAGTCGTGCTGCTAGTAGAGGAGTTTGGCCACAAGCCGATTACCGTCAGCGAATCCGCGCTGGAAGAATCTGTCATAGAAGAGGTGGAAAGCCTCTATGGCGATGAGCGCACACGTCCGCCAGTTGTGACCATCATGGGGCATGTAGACCACGGCAAAACAAGCCTGCTGGATTACATCCGTAATACACGCGTAGCCGCCAAAGAAGCCGGCGGGATTACCCAGCATATTGGTGCTTACAGCGTGGATCTCCCTAATGGAAAAATCACCTTCCTGGATACCCCGGGGCACGAAGCCTTTACTGCCATGCGTGCTCGAGGCGCCAAAGTCACCGACATCGCCATTATCGTAGTGGCAGCAGATGATGGTGTCATGCCACAGACGGTTGAGGCGATTCAGCATGCCAAGTCCGCAGATGTCGCCATGATTATCGCCATCAACAAAATCGACAAAGAAGGCGCCAACCCTGACCGTGTCATGCAGGAGCTGGTACAACACGAAGTCGTGCCCGAAGAATGGGGCGGCGATGTACCCTTTATCAAAGTCTCTGCAAAAACGGGCGAGGGTGTGGATGACCTGCTGGAAACCATCCTGCTGGTCTCTGAAATTCTCGAGCTGAAAGCCCCTTACAAAGGTCCCGCCAAAGGTGTCGTGCTGGAGTCTCGCCTAGAAAAAGGGCGTGGTCCCGTTGCCACCGTTCTGGTACAGGCCGGCACCCTCAAAAAAGGCGATATGACACTATGCGGCACCGAATACGGCCGCGTACGCGCCATGGTTAACGATATTGGCAAACAAGTAAAAGAAGCCACCCCTTCCATGCCGGTAGAAATTCTAGGGCTTTCCGGCGTACCGGCGGCAGGGGATGAAATGTTAGCCGTGCCTAATGAGCGCAAAGCCAAAGAGCTGGCTGAGCAGCGCAAGGAAAAAATCCGCCAGGAGCAACTCATGCGTCAGCAGAAAGCCAAGCTGGAAAACATGTTCAACCGCATGGGCAAAAGCGATCTGGAAGAGATCAACGTCATTATCAAAACCGATGTGCAAGGCTCACTGGAAGCACTGCGCGAGGCGCTCACCAAACTTTCCACAGACGAAGTGAAAGTCAATGTCATCTCCTCAGGTGTGGGGGCAATTACCGAAACGGATGTCAACCTGGCCGTCGCCACCAATGCCATTATCATCGGCTTCAATGTGCGTGCCGATGCCACAGCGCGCAAGCTGGTAGAACGTGAAGGAGTAGACATGCACTACTTCTCCGTTATTTATGATGCCGTCGATACCATCAAGCGCGCTATTGAAGGGAAAATGGCGCCTGAATTTAAAGAAGAAATCATCGGTATCGCCGAGGTGCGTGATGTATTCCGCTCACCCAAGTTTGGTGCCATTGCCGGCTGCATGGTTACAGAAGGGGTAGTGAAGCGCAACAACCCTATCCGCGTCCTGCGGGATAATACCGTCATCTTCACTGGCGAGCTGGAATCTCTGCGCCGTTATAAAGAAGGCGTGCAGGAAGTACGCCAAGGCATGGAATGCGGTATTGGCGTGAAAGACTACAACGACGTCAAAGTAGGCGATCAGATTGAAGTCTTCGAACGCACAGAAGTGAAAAGGACACTGGATTGATGTTTGAGTTTGATAACGAACCCAGTTTCAGCCGAACAGACAGAGTCGCCTCAGAAATCCACCGCATCTTGGCCACCCTGTTACAGCGCGAGGTAAAAGACCCGCGCTTGCAGGGAGTAACCATTACAGAATGCAGGGTTTCCAAAGACCTCAGTGTCTGCAAAGTGTATTTCAACAAACTTGGAGCGGACAAAAACAGTCCGGATGTAGCAGATGCCATGAAAGGATTTGAAAAAGCCAAGGGCTTTTTACGCTCCAGCCTGGGGAAACAACTGCGCTTACGGCTCACACCCGAGCTGCGCTTTTACTACGATGAAGTGCCTGAGCAAGCGGCTGAAATTGAAGCTTTGATTGCCAAAGCCCTGCATAAAAAATAGCATAAGAGGGTCTCCCCCTTTTTTGAAAAAGCATTTTTTTTGCGCCCTGGCTTTTCAGGGCGTTTTTGTAAGGAAAATGATAGCCTATGGGGCGAAAAAAACGCGGTTTAGCTATTTCGGGCGTTATTCTGGTGGATAAGCCTGCAGGCATGACTTCTAACCAGGTTGTGCAGCGTATTAAGCGCATTTACAACGCGCAAAAGGCCGGGCACACCGGCACGCTGGATCCTTTTGCCACGGGTCTTCTACCCGTATGTCTGGGAGAAGCAACAAAGCTGGCGGCATTTCAACTGGATGCCCACAAAACCTATGAAGCTGAGCTGTTTTTAGGGCAGGCCACCACAACCGGAGACTGTGAAGGCGAGGTTATCGCTATGGCTCCTGTGCCGCCGCTGACACACACACACCTTGAGGCAGTGTTAAAAGATTTGACGGGCACCATTACACAAATACCGCCTGCTTATTCTGCCCTTAAAGTCAACGGAAAACCTCTGTACCAATACGCACGCGCTGGCAAGAAAGTGGACATCACACCGAGACAGGTAGAGATTCATTCGCTCAAATGCCTCACTTTACAGGCTGAAAGCCTCTATTTTCGCGCCACCGTGAGCAAAGGCACCTATATTCGCACATTAGGCGAGGATATCGCCAAAGCACTGGGAACAGTGGGGCATTTAAAATCCTTAAGGCGGCTGGCAACCGGCGGGCTGCATATTGATGCAGCAATGCCTTTAGAGGCTATCGAGACAGCACCGGAAAAAGCATTACGAGGTCTTGATACCCTGGTGCCGCACTTACCCGTTTACAATGCCGACTCGAATGAGCGTGAAACCCTGAAGCGAGGAAACCCCATTGTGCCCGAAAAGCCATACAATATGGGATCGACAGTTTTAGTAATGGCACAAGAACAGCCCATCTGCGTGGGAGTACAGCGTGACAGGCAGCTTTGGCCCAAACGGGTCTTCAATCTTTAAGCCTATTCTGGATTTTCGCCCCCGCGCAGCTTTCGAGGCTGGGCACATACCGGGAGCCGTCTCCGTCCATTGGCTGGCCATTCGAGTACTGCGCACCCTGTTACCGCCCAAAGGAACGGAGCTGTTCACCCATGATGCACCTGATGAAGCACTCGGCTGGCTGGAGAACATCGGGTACCCCGTAACGCCTTTAACACCGGATGTCGACATGCTCACAGAGCGGGGCGCAAGCCAACGACGGCTCTGGCAGCCCAGTCCGCCACTTGCAGCGTTACTCCCAACACTGCCCGTTGGGACGGCATTAGATTTAGGCTGTGGCAGTGGGCGGGATGCGGTTTTTCTGGCCTTGCATGACTGGGAGGTCATTGCCATCGATCAAGCCTCTGGTGCCTTGAAAAAGGCGCAGATGCTGGCAGAACATGAAGGAGTGTCGGTCAGCTGGCGGCAGGGAAATATCAAACACCCTACAGTGCTGCCTGAAAAGCAATTTGAACTGATTTTAATGATGCGTTTTTATCAGCCGACTCTTTTTCCCTGGATAGAAACCCATCTGGTTCCAGGCGGGAAAGCCATGATCTGGGCTTTTCATCCCGAAGCGGACAGGCCGCACAAAGCTCACTTAAAAGCGCTGCCTGAACAGATTGCCACACAGTTTGCGTCTCTTAAAACAATCACTGCTACAATAAACACCATTGAAGACGGACGCCCCATGTCCCTTTACATAGGAGAAAAAGAATGAAAAACGTTTCTGCTGAAGATTTATATGATTTTTTTCAGAAAAACAAAATCTGCGAATCCCTGACATTCAGCGAAGTCAAACGCCTGCGCAAGTATTTGCAGGAACAGATCTATAAACAGGGAGAAATCATCTCCGACATGGGAGAAGTGGGGGATGCACTTTATTATGTATATAAAGGAAAAGTAGGCTTTTACAGCCAGAACGGGCGTGATGTTGTAGAAGTTGGCGTACAGCCGGAAGGCACTTTGATTGGTGAAATGTCCTTCTTCGACCGCAAACCCCGTAATTTACGCATGCAAGCAGACAGCAAACAGGTCACACTGGTCGCACTAACCCGTGCTCGCTACGACCGCCTGAAAGTAGAAGAACCCTATATCACTGTAAACATTCTGGAAAATGCAATTGTCAGCTTGGATCATCTGGTACGCGCTATGAGCCAGGATATCTCCGCCATGGAGCAATACCTGATGGGTACCGGTAAGCGTTA
>CAYRSN010000008.1:0-51458 GCA_964427185.1 uncultured Piscirickettsiaceae bacterium
CATGAGGACGAATGGTGGGTAGAGGTGGATTTCGCCACGATTCGTCTAAATTACTTTCAGGTGCACTTGTTGAATATCATCCTCAAGCATGTGATGCACCTGGGTGAGGATCAGCACTATGAGTTGTTGCACGGCTTTTTGACTTTGTTGGAGAAGCTTAACTATCTATCTGACAGCGATTTGCAGCGGCTGTTGCGAGAAGTGCGGGATCAGGATCTGGCATGGATACTGCAGGCATTACAGAATGAGCCATTAAAGCAGCGCATGTTCAAGAATCTGGGGCCACTGCTTGCCAAGCAGCTGCAGCAGGATCTTGAAACCATGAAGCCTCCTGCTGCAGAACAGGTGATGGAAGCGATTGAACGTGTGATGCGTCATGCCTTTGCACTGGAGGTGAAAGGCGAGATAGAGTTTCAAACAGAAGTGACGGAATATATCTGATGGATATTGAAGTTCGAAAAACAAAAACAGGCGTGCAGCTGGATTTTGGCCAAGTCATGCTGCAGTTGCCCACTGAGGTGGTCTCAGCACTGCAGCAGGTGGTGGAAAAACGCTTGAATATGTCTGGTGAGGCTGAGCGTCAGGCAATTAAGAAAAAGCTAGTGGTATTTCGGGATTTGGCGAATAAATTGGCACATATGGATGACCGTGTACTGCAGAAGGTGTTGCCGCAGCTTACACCGGAACAGTTGGTGACGCTGGTACGCTTATCAGATGGTGATTATTTTTACCGTAAGGTATTGCGCAACATGTCAAAAACTAATCGTCGACAGTTTGAGGAGGACTTTGAGCGCCTGAATAAAATTACGGAACATCAGGCAGTGATCTATATGGAACAGATTATTCCGCTGTTGAAAAAGGCAGCGCAGGAGCAAAAGCGGTTGGAGATGGCATTGCAGCGTGAGACAAGCTGAGACAACAAGAAAGTGCCTAGATTGCCTTACGCTTTCGGTGCAGTGTGACACCGACGGTCTCTGCTTGGGGAACGGCTGCCGGCTTGCGTACTGTTAAGGAGATTGCTTCTAAGTGTGGATACAGTGAAAACAACATCTGGCAGGTACGTTCAGCCACGGTTTCAACGAGGGCATGATGGGTGTTTGTCAAATGATCAATATGTTGTGCGACTTCGGCATAATCTACCGTATTGGAAAGTGCATCGGAATCAGCAGCCGCTTTGAGTGAAAGGTAAAGTCTTAAATCAAATACCAGTGGCTGTTTGACCTGTTTTTCCCAGGGAAAAACCCCAACAAGCGCCTGACATTTCAGCCCTTCAATGAGAATGGCATCCTGCATGCTAAAATTCCCCTTTTACTGCAATTTAGGTAAAAAATTATGGTATCACCTTTTTTCTTAGGAAGCGTGGCTGTGGCTTATTTGCTGGGGTCTATTTCTTCTGCCATTATTGTGTGTCGCCTGATGGGATTGGGAGACCCCAGAGAGGCTGGCTCTGGGAACCCGGGCGCTACGAATGTATTACGCATTGGGGGGGAAAAAGGCAAACTGGCTGCGGCCATTACGCTGCTGGGAGATTTGTTAAAAGGCCTGGTAGCCGTGCTGTTTGCACGAATGGTGGGGGTTGAGGAAGCATGGCTGCTGGCTTTGGTGGGGTTTGCAGCTTTTTTGGGGCATCTGTATCCTGTTTTTTTTGGTTTTCGGGGCGGTAAAGGGGTGGCCACTTTTCTCGGTGTGTTGTTGGGTCTGAATATTTGGATGGGGCTGAGTTTCGCAGCGCTTTGGCTGTTTGTGGCCAAGGGGCTGAAGATTTCTTCTGTTTCTGCGCTGGTTGCCAGCGCACTTACGCCGCTGTATGTTTATTACCTCTCCGGCATGGATGTGAAGCTTACCGGTGTGATGACTGTCATGGCGGTGCTGCTATGGTGGCGGCACCGTAGCAATATCCTACGTCTTTTGCAGGGTAAGGAGGGGGCGCCGGTCAAGGAGGAGTAAGCGTCTCCAATGGCCAGCGGGCACACGCGGAAAAGTCTAAACCCTGTTTTTGCCCGGCGGCTAACCTGAGTGCACCGGCATAGGCAATCATGGCACCATTATCCGTGCAAAACTCGAGGCGGGGAAAGAAGACTTTACTTCCCAGGTGTTCCGCGGTTTCTTTTAATTTGGCGCGAATCGTGTCGTTAGCACTCACACCGCCGGATACAACCAGAGTATCCATCTGTGTCATTTTAAGTGCGCGTTTACATTTGATTGCCAAGGTTTCTGCAACAGCCGTTTCAAATGCCAGGCAGATATCCGCTTTGGTTTGATTGTCTGTCTCTCCAGCTTGCTGTGCGTGACGCCAGGCGTTGAGTACGGCGGTTTTAAGGCCGCTGAAGCTCATTTGCAGACCTGGGCGGTCGACCATGGGGCGTGGGAACTTAAAGCGACCGGGACATCCTTGTTTGGCTAGAGCCGAAACGTGAGGGCCGCCCGGGTAACCCAGTCCAAGCAGTTTGGCGGTTTTGTCAAAGGCCTCTCCTGCGGCATCGTCCAGAGTTTCGCCCAGAACCTGATAGTTTCCAAGTCCTTGAACAGCTACCAGCATGGTATGCCCGCCGGACACTAACAGCGCCACAAACGGGAAGCTGGGAGGGTCAGGCTCCAGCATCGGTGCCAGCAAGTGCCCTTCCATATGGTGCACTCCAATTGCAGGTATTTTGAGTGCATAGGCCAGGCTGCGAGCAATGCCGCTGCCTACCAGCAGTGCACCGAGAAGGCCTGGACCGTGGGTGTAGGCAATACCGTCTAAATCCTGAAGGGTTTTGTCGGCAGTGTTCAGTACACGCTGAATCAAGGGCACTGCGCGTTGAATGTGATCTCGTGATGCCAGCTCTGGGACAACGCCGCCGTAATCGGCATGCAGACTGACCTGGCTGTAAAGGTCATGGCTGAGAAGCCCGGCTCGTGTATCGTAGAGTGCAACGCCTGTTTCGTCACAGGATGACTCGATCCCTAAAACCAGCATGATGTGCCTGCTATTTCTTTAAGTGGATGAAATGAGGTGTATTTTATACTTGCACCTAAAGGGGATGCCACTTTATAATTCCCGTTTTTATTAAGAACAGCAAGAGAGAAACCGAATTATGCCAGTTGTTAAGATTCGTGAAACAGAACCCTTCGACGTAGCTTTGCGTCGTTTCAAGCGTGCATGTGAAAAAGCGGGCATTATTGCCGAAGCGCGTCGCCGCGAATATTACGAAAAGCCAACTTGGGCGCGTAAGCGTAAGAAGGCTGCTGCAATCAAGCGTCTGGCTAAGCGCTTGTCTCGTGAGCGTCGTCGTATTGAGCAGTATCGTCGTCACTGATCGCTATGAGTGAGTTAAAAGCACGTCTGACTGAGCAGATGAAGGCCTGCATGAAAGCCGGCGATAAAAAGCGCCTTGGCGTTATTCGTAGTATGCTGGCTGCGATTAAGCAGGTGGAAGTAGACAGCCAGAAGGCGTTGGATGATGATGAAGTCATCGCTGTACTGGATAAGCAGGTAAAACAGCGTCGAGACTCTATTCAACAGTACCGTGAAGCAGGCCGTGAAGAGCTGGCGGAGCAGGAGCAGTATGAGCTGGAAGTAATTCAGACATTCCTGCCGCAGCCATTGAGTGAAGCAGAAATTGCGCAGATGATTGAAGCGGCGATTCAAGAAACGGGTGCTGCCGGTATGCAGGATATGGGAAAAGTCATGGGTGTGTTGAAACCCAAGATGCAAGGGCGTGCTGATATGAGCATCGTGAGTAAGCAAGTGCGAGAAAAATTAAGCACTTAAACAGTAGCTGCTTAGGACAGCTATAATAAAAAGCCCGCTGATGCGGGCTTTTTGTTTTATGGGGGGTGCATGGGCAAAGGCGTTATTCCCAAGTCGTTTATCGAGCAGCTGTTAGCACAGGTAGATATTGTGCAGGTGATCGGTCAGCGAGTGCCTTTAAAGAAGGCGGGTAAAAACTACGTGGCCTGTTGCCCTTTTCATCATGAGAAAACCCCGTCTTTTAATGTAAGCCCTGTCAAGCAGTTTTATCATTGTTTTGGATGTGGTGCCTCAGGGGATGCTATTCGCTTTTTGCAGGCCTATGATGGCTTGAGCTTTCCGGATGCGGTAGAAGCACTGGCACAGCAGGTGGGGCTGCATGTGCCTTATGAGCAGCTTAGCTCCCAGCAGCAACAGCAACAGCAGCGTCAGGCGACGCTTTATGAGGTATTGCAGCAGGCGGCGCGTTTTTATCGTTATCAGTTGCGTGATCATCCAGAGGCGGAAGTGGCAAAGGCTTATCTCCGTCAACGTGGTCTGACACCTGAAATTGCCAAGGCTTATTATCTGGGATATGCCCCTTCTGGCTGGGATGCATTGACACAGGCATTCCAACCTTGGTCTGCTTATGAACCACTGCTTTTAGAAGCAGGACTGCGCGTTGCGCGAGAAGGGCGCAGTGGCAGTTATGATCGTTTCCGTCATCGGATAATGTTTCCCATTCGCGATGTCCGGGGGCGTGTGGTAGGGTTTGGTGGGCGCGTATTGGGGGATGATAAGCCTAAATACCTGAACTCTCCAGAAAGCCCAGTGTTTCATAAGTCCCGAGTATTGTATGGACTTTATGAGCTTTTGCAGCGCCGAATACAGCTCGATCACATTATTGTGGTGGAAGGCTACATGGATGTGATTGCTCTGGCGCAGCATGGCGTGTGGAATAGTGTGGCAACGTTAGGTACTGCGGTGACGGCGGAGCATTTGGATATTTTGTATCGCCGAGTGGATCAGGTGGTGTTCAGCTTTGACGGAGATGCGGCCGGGCGGAAGGCGGCATGGAAAGCGGTAGAGCTTTTATTGCCGAATTTAAATGAGCGTCAAAGCGCCAAGATCATGTTCCTGCCGGAAGGGGAAGATCCGGATAGTTTAGTACGTAAGCTGGGGCGGGAAGTTTTTTTAAAGCGTATAAAAGATGCGCCGGATGTGGTGGGTTTTGTGGTGCAGGCGCTGATTGCGCAGCTGCCTGTGCCTGTGACCCAACAGGAGGGGCGGCGTCAATTTCTGGCAGGCGTGACCCCTTGGCTCAAGCTGGCACAAGGTTGGTATCAGGCAGTACTGTTGGAGATGGCTGCCGATGTGCTTGGTGTCAAGCCTTGGCAGCTTGCAAAACAATTGGGCATTTATGTGCCTTTGGCGGGAAGTGGAGGGCATTATCGGCAAACTCGGCACCTGCCGCCTCCTGTTTTAGGGGTGCCCCATCGTTTAGTGCGTTACTTGTTGGCACAGCCTGAGCGTGTAGAAAGGTTGTTCAGTGAAGAAGAGCTGGAGGCGCTGGCGCGGATGCCTGAGCCGGGGATGACACTTTTAGTGGAGGTGGTTAGACGGTTACAGCAGGGTGCCTCCCCCCAAGCGGTAAAGCAGCATCTGATGCAGGCAGGTGAAAAGATCGTGCTCAGTGCAATAGAGCAGATCCCTTTGCCGGCTGAAGGCCAGGAAGGGGAGCAGATGTTTGAAGCGCTGCTGCAGCAGTTGATGGAACAGGTTATGCTGGCACAGACAGAAGACCTTGAAACTGTATTGGCGCTTAAAAGCGCTCGGAAAAAAAGCGACGAAAAAGCCAATTAAATCTTATTGTTACGCTATTCGCTTATGGGTCTTATTGTCTGTTGTGTTATAATTAAATGTTTCGCATGTGATTTGATAAACTTAAGGGCTGCAGAGAAGATTTGAGACTTTCTCAGCCGATGTGCTAAACGCATCAATGGTCTCACAGCGGAGAGGGTAATAATCGCAAGAGGCAACTATACCTATGGCACAAGCGACAACAAGACAGGAACGCAAACAGCAACTGATTGACTTAATAGACCGGGCGAAAGAGCTGGGTTATCTTACTTATTCTGATGTAAATGATGTGATGCCTGATGATGCGGAAGAGGATCAGGTGAGTCAGGTCGTTACTATTCTGAAAGATTTCGGCATTCCTTTTTTCGATGCCGTGCCCGATCCGGATGAGTTGTTGACGGTTGAAGGGGGTGTATTCGATGAAAAAGCCGCAGAAGCGGCGATGATTGCGCTTTCTGAAGTGGACTCCGAGTTTGGACGCACAACCGATCCGGTGCGTATGTATATGCGCGAAATGGGGTCTGTCGAGCTATTAAGCCGTAAAAGAGAGATTGAAATCGCACGCCGCATTGAAGCGGGGCAGCGAGATATGATGGATGGCTTGGCACGCTATCCCATGTTGGCGGAGCGGATTTTGCAGGCCTTCGAACGTATGGATGAAGGCGAAGGTAAAGTTGCGGATATTATTCAGGGGTTTTTGCGTCCGGAAGACTTCGAGGATATTCCGGATGAAAAACTAAACCCGGATATTGATACAGCACCTAAAGAAGGTCTGGATCAAAAAGAGCTTGAAGCTTTTGTGAAAAAACTGCGTAAGCTGCATGAAGCGGCAGTGAAAGCGGAAAAGGCACATGGTGCCGACGACCCCAAGGCTAAGAAAAAACGCGAGGCGGTTGTAGAGCATCTTAAAACCGCCAAGTTAACCCCCGTTTTTACCAGTGCGCTTTTATTGGAGCTGAAAGACAAGATCGGTCAGATTCGACAGTTCGAACGTACTATCATGGACTTGGTGGTTACCCAAGCAGGGGTACCTAAAAAGATTTTTCTTGAAGTTTATATCGGGAATGAGATTAACCGGGCGTTTGTTGACCTTTTAATTGAAAAGGCGCCGGACAAATCTGAAAAGCTGGAAGCGCTGCGCCCGGAAATCATGCGTGCGCAAAAGCGTCTGAAGATGATCGAAAGCAACATGCCTATTCATCATTTTAAGGCGCTGTATAAAGATATTACCGCCGCTGAACGCCGGATGCGTGCTGCTAAGCGAGAAATGATCGAAGCCAACCTGCGCCTGGTTATTTCCATTGCTAAAAAGTACACGAACCGCGGGCTACAGTTCCTGGATTTGATTCAGGAAGGGAATATCGGCCTGATGAAGGCGGTGGATAAGTTTGAATACCGTCGAGGGTATAAATTCTCCACCTATGCCACCTGGTGGATTCGGCAGGCGATTACGCGCTCTATCGCAGATCAGGCGCGTACCATTCGTATTCCTGTACACATGATTGAGACCATTAACAAGCTCAACCGTGTGCAGCGCACCTTGATTCAGAAGCTGGGGCGTGAGCCGACGCCGGAAGAGTTGGCAGAAGAAATGGAAATGCCGGAAGATCGTATCCGCAAGGTGATGAAGATCGCCAAAGAGCCTATTTCCATGGAAACCCCAGTAGGAGGCGATGAAGACTCATCACTGGGAGATTTTATCGAGGATACGAATATTCCAAACCCAGCTGAGGTCACGGATCGGGAAAGTATGTCCGAAACAGTGCATGCCATGCTGGACTCCCTCTCCCCGCGGGAAGCCAAAGTGCTGCGCATGCGCTTCGGCATTGATATGAACACCGACCACACCTTGGAAGAGGTAGGCAAACAGTTTGATGTGACGCGTGAGCGCATTCGTCAGATTGAGGCAAAGGCGCTGCGCAAGTTGCGCCACCCTTCTCGTGCAGATCGCCTGAAAAGCTTTCTAGAGTGATACAAAGCCCGCAATGGCGGGCTTTTCTTTATATAATATACAACTTTCTTAGCCCCCTTAGCTCAGCGGTTAGAGCTGCCGACTCATAATCGGTAGGTCGCTGGTTCGAATCCAGCAGGGGGCACCATTTTTCCTTTCTTATGTGTCTACTCTGTTTAATCTGAAAACCTTATAGCCCTGCAGGGGTAATCATGCCTTGTGCCATGCCTGCAATAGGCCCTACCAGCAGGATTTGTGCAAGTTTAATGGCTACGATAGCTGCGATAGGTGAAAGATCCACACCGCCAAGTGGAGGGATCAGTCTCTGAAAGGGAGCCAAAATTGGGGCGCTGAGTTGGTGAAAAATCGCCAGGTTTGGGTTGTAACTGGGCTGAATCCAGCTGAGTATGACTTGGATGATGATTAACCAGAAGAGCGTGTCTAAAAGGATATTTAAGGTTTCTGCTAAGGCAAACAGGACAACGGCTGCGGCTGAAAACTGCAGGCCGGTGATAGTGCCGATCAGGAGCATGTAGAGTGCTTCTGTGATCAATGCTGCGCCTAATGCGGCAAAATCCCATCGTCCTTTGGCGGGTAGTACTTTTCCTAAGGGCGCGCAAGCCCAGTTGGTAAAGCGCGCTACGATATGCACGATAGGCAGGCGCCAGTCTACACCTGTGGCACGGATGAGAAAGCGCAGAATAAAGACAAATGCAATCAAACCAAAAATAACTTGAATTAAAAACGCTAGTGCTTGAATACCAGGGCTCATGAGGTAGTCTCCTTCTCTTCGCTTAATAGGTTGGCCAGTTCATCAGCGCGTTGGTAGGCGGCTTTTATGGCCTGGTGTACGGTTTCAGGGCATTGGGCCTCGGTAAAAACATTCAGTGCCGCCTCCGTAGTGCCGCCAGGAGAGGTAACCTTTGCGCGCAGCTGTGCACAGGTGTCTGGGCTTTCCATGGCCATTTTGGCAGCACCCAGAGCAGTCTGTAGTGTTAGCAGGCGTGACTGTTGAGCATCCAGTCCCAGTTGTTGACCTGCACTGACCATGGCTTCCATCAGCATGAAAAAATAAGCAGGCCCGCTGCCAGAGACAGCTGTGACCGCATCCAGCAAGCGTTCTTGTTCCACCCAGAGGGTCATGCCTACTGCGCGCAGGATGTTTTCAGCTAATGTTTTTTGAGCAGGCGTTACTTTTGCATTGGCATAAAGGCCACTGGCACCCGTTTGCACCAGTGCTGGAGTGTTTGGCATGGTGCGTACAATCGGCAAGCCTCCGCCCAGCCAACGGTCAATATCCCCAGTACGAATGCCTGCAGCGATGGAAAGTATCAGTGGACGGTGTTGTACTGCATCCGCGAGTTGTTTACAGACATCCTGAAGCTGCTGTGGCTTAACGGCGAGAATGATCACATCTGCCTGTTGTGCCGCCTGTTGGTTGTCAGCCAGTGTTTGAATGCCAAACAGGGTGGTCAGCTGTGCCCTGGCCGTTTCATTGGGGTCGGTAGCAATAAGATTTTCTTTGGGGTGTCCTGCTTCAATCAGGCCGCCAATCAGGCTTCTTGCCATATTTCCTGCACCAATAAATGCAAGCTTTGCTGTCTGCATAGGTGGATCCTTTTTTACTTTGTGTGCATTTTAGCACTCAAGAAGAGCGCGCTTGCGCCGATATCTTTGCTGTGCGACATGAAAGGACGGGGTGAGCAGCTCCGGTGGTTAGAAAAGGAAATCCCTTTTTATATTCCTTTTGAGACCTGCGTGTATAAGCAGGCTGAAGACGTCGCAAAAAGGAGATCCCCTGCCTGGTGTTTGAACACGAAAGGCGGGGTTTCTTTTTTCAAACGTTAAGCAATCATTTTCTGGCACCAAACAAAGCTGTGCCGATGCGAATGATAGTGCTGCCTTCTAAAATAGCGGCCTCTAAATCTTGGCTCATGCCCATGGAGAGGGTATCCAGTTGGAACCCCCGTTGGTTGAGCGTATCCAGCAGGCTTCTAAGCATATGAAAAGGTTTGCGCTGGTTTTCCAGCCCTTCTGAGCGTGCGGGCAGTGTCATGAGGCCGCGTAGATGAAGGTTGGGCAGCTGTGTCACAGCCTCTGCCAGCTCAGGAAGCTGATCGGGCGCCACGCCGGCTTTACTGGCCTCGCCGCTGGTGTTTACTTCAATAAGGACGGGTAGGGCGGGTTTATTGTCCGGGCGCTGGCGCGAGAGGCGTTGAGCGATTTTAAGACGGTCGATACTGTGCACCCAGTCGAAGTGGGTGGCAATCAATTTGGTTTTATTGGACTGAATAGGGCCGATCATATGCCAGCAGAGCTGCGGCAGCTGTTGCTGTTTGCAAACACCTTCCTGTACATAGTTTTCACCAAAGTGGTGTAATCCCAGTTCGGCGTAAGCCTTGACCATTTCGATGGGCTTGGTCTTGCTGACAGCCAGCAGGGTAATTTCTTCAGGGTTTCTGCCTGCACGTGCGCAGGCGGCATGCATTCTATCCTGTACCGCTTCTAAGCGATTTTTCAATTGAGTTAGGTCAGCTTCACTCATTGATAACCCTCTATTAAATCCATTTCTTCATTACAATAAGTTGTGTGTAATGTGAAAAGGAGTGTAGCAGAAGTGAGTAAGAAAATCGTATCCAGTCAGAACGGTTACCCTTATGAAGAAGAAATGTCCCGTGAAACCTACGAGGCACAAAAGCGGCTATTGCAAATCGAGTTGCTCAAGCTGCAGAAATGGTTTAAAGCCTCGGGTGAACGGCTCATGATTCTGTTTGAAGGGCGGGATGCTGCGGGCAAAGGTGGCACGATCAAGCGTTTTATGGAACATCTGAATCCGCGCGGTGCCCGGGTGGTAGCGCTGGACAAGCCTTCAGAAAGAGAGAAGGGGCAGTGGTATTTTCAGCGTTATATCGAGCATTTTCCCAGTAGTGGCGAGATGGTGTTTTTTGACCGCTCCTGGTATAACCGCGCCGGGGTAGAGCGAGTGATGGGCTTTTGTACCCCCAGCGAGTACAACCGGTTTCTCCATCAGGCGCCAGAGCTGGAAAAGATGATTGTGGAAGAGGGCATTCATTTTATGAAGTTCTGGTTTTCCGTGAGCCGTAAGGAGCAGCTACGCCGTTTTGAGCAGCGTAAAAAAGATCCGCTCAAACAGTGGAAGCTCAGCCCCATGGACTTGGCTTCATTGGGTCGCTGGGATGACTATACACGGGCAAAAGAGGACATGTTTTTTTACACCAATACCAAACATGCGCCCTGGACGGTCATTAAGTCTGACGATAAAAAACGCGCACGGTTGGCGGCGATGCGCCATGTATTGAATCATTTTGACTATGAGGGCAAGGATCCAAAAGTGGTTGGGCAGCCAGACCCGCTTATTCTGGCCAGTGGTGATGATATCTTTAAGGAGGATTGAACATGAAAGTGCATATTCGCGAACGTGCAGAAGGGGTGGTGAGACGCTTTGAAGAAATGTTGCCGGCTCCTGTGGCGGTATCAATTGAGCGTGAGCACTATGATGAGCTGATTTTGCTGGTAGAGGCAGTCATAGGTGATGTGTACGCTTCTACACTTCATGACACTGCAAAAGACTTGGAAAAACTGGCAGGAGAGTACCGCAAGCAAGCGCAGCTTTTGATGGAGGAGCTGTAGGCGAATGCCCCTGCTTCGGTGCAGGGGCATGCACCTTTAATGGCGGTTTTTTAAGGCCGCCAGCAGGCGGAGCTTGAGCAGCTCCAGCTGAGAAGGATCGGCAAGTTTTTCGCTCAGCTCCAGAAACTTCTCTTCCAGATAAGCGGCATCCATGATCAGGATCTCTTCCAGCCCTTCACCCACCTCTTCAAAATAGCGAGCGACCGCATTCAAGTCTTCCTTCAGTGCTTGTTTGACCGTCTCGAGTTCTTTTTGGGTCAGTTGTGCCAGATAAGCTTCTTTTTCCGAGGCCTCATCAATGACTCGGTGCATCACTTCCAAAAAATGCTGTCCTTCGTGTTTTGCGGCTTCCTGAGCTTTTTTAAGCAGCGTGGCATAGGTGTGTTTTTGCTGTTCGTTTAACATGGGGAATGGCTCTCTCCTTTATAATGTTGCGGTTATGAATTTATTATGAGGGCTCCCATGAAAGAATACCAGCCACAGACTGTTGAAAAGGCCGTTCAGGCTACCTGGCAGGCGCAAAACACCTTTAAAGCCGTTGAAGACCCCAAGCGGGAAAAGTTTTACTGTCTTTCCATGTTTCCTTACCCTTCCGGCAAGCTCCATATGGGGCATGTGCGTAACTACACCATCGGGGATGTGATCGCTCGTTTTCAGCGCATGCAAGGCAAAAATGTCCTCCAGCCAATGGGGTGGGATGCCTTTGGGTTACCGGCTGAAAATGCCGCGATTGCGAACAAAGTGGCACCGGCTAAATGGACGCGGGATAACATCGCGTATATGAAACAGCAGTTGCAGAGTCTGGGGTTTGCCTATGACTGGGATCGGGAAATTGCCACCTGTGATCCGGACTACTACAAGTGGGAACAGTGGCTGTTTATCAAACTGTATGAAAAAGGACTGGTGTACCGTAAAAAGTCAGTGGTGAACTGGGATCCGGTCGATCAGTGCGTACTGGCCAATGAGCAGGTGATCGACGGCAAGGGCTGGCGTTCCGGGGCACCGGTTGAGCGGCGGGAGCTGGATCAGTGGTTTGTGAAAATCACCGACTACGCAGATCAGCTGTTGGAAGACCTGGATAAACTGGAGGGCTGGCCTGAGCAGGTCAAAACCATGCAGCGCAACTGGATCGGGCGTTCCGTAGGGTTGGAAATCGATTTTCCGGTCGCAGACGGTGCGGAAAAGCTATCGGTTTATACCACGCGTCCGGATACGCTGATGGGCGTGACCTATGTGGCGGTGGCACCGGATCATCCACTGAGCAGGCAAGCAGCAGAAGACAACCCGGCGCTGGCAGCATTTATTGAGAAATGTGCCCATATTGCCACTTCTGAAGCGGTGGTGGAAACCCTGGAAAAAGAAGGGATGGATACAGGGATTCGCGTCAAGCATCCTGTAACGGGCGAGCTGTTGCCTGTCTGGGCAGCGAATTTCGTTCTGATGGTCTATGGCACAGGCGCGGTGATGAGTGTGCCTGCTCATGATCAACGGGACTGGGCTTTTGCAAAAAAATACAACCTGCCTGTCAAAGTGGTGATCAAACCGGTAGGCGGTGAGGTACCGGATGTATCAGAAGGTGCCTATACCGAAAAGGGCGAACTGGTAAACTCCGGTGCGTTTGACGGTATCAAGTCAGAAGAAGCGCTGGATGTGTTTGCCAAGGTGCTGGGTGAAAAAAGCTTGGGGCGCAAGCAGATCAACTACCGCCTGAGAGACTGGGGGGTTTCGCGGCAGCGCTATTGGGGATGCCCCATTCCTATGATTTACTGTGATCAGTGCGGTGTGGTGCCCGTGCCGGAAGAAGACCTTCCGGTGCGTCTGCCGGAGAATGTGGTGCCGGACGGTAGTGGTTCTCCGCTGGCTAAGATGCCGGAATTTTATACGTGCTCTTGCCCAAGCTGTGGCTCTCAGGCACGCCGGGAGACGGATACCTTTGATACCTTTTTTGAGTCCAGCTGGTATTACGCCCGTTACACTTGCCCTGATCAGCAGCAGGTCATGTTGGATGAGCGCGCGGATTACTGGCTTCCAGTCAATCAGTATATCGGCGGGATCGAGCATGCCATTTTGCATCTGCTGTATGCTCGTTTTTTCCATAAACTGATGCGGGATTTTGGGTTGGTGCATTCGGATGAGCCTTTTGAAGACCTGTTGACCCAGGGCATGGTGATTGCCGAAACCTGGTATCGGCAGCATCCGGATGGCAGCAAGGTGTGGTTCAATCCTGCCGATGTGGACATACAGCGGGATGAAAAGGGGCGCATTATTGGCGGCACGTTGAAAACAGATGGTCAGCCGGTGACGTTCGGCGGCATTGAAAAGATGTCCAAGTCCAAAAATAACGGCGTGGATCCGCAGGCTATGGTAGATAAATACGGTGCGGATACGGTACGCCTGTTCACCATGTTTGCCGCGCCGCCTACCCAGAGCTTGGAATGGTCGGATGCCGGAGTGGAAGGCGCGCACCGCTTTTTGAAACGTCTGTGGAATCTGGTGCAGCGTCATGTGGCTTCAGGCGGTGTCGCCGCGTTGGATAAGGCCGCCCTTACGGATGCTCAGAAGGAAATTCGCAGAAAAGCACATCAGATGCTGGCGCAGGCAACCCATGATATGCAGGATCGGTTGCAGTTTAATACCGCCATTGCCGCCGTGATGAGCCTGGTCAATGAGTTGAATAAATTTACACCTCAAAATGATCAGGATCGTGCCGTACTGCAAGAGGCTTTGACCTTGGCGGTACTGGTGCTTTCACCCATCACACCGCACATTGCCCAGCAGCTCTGGCAGGTGCTGGGGTATGACGGGCTGATTGTAGATGCCTCGTGGCCTGAGGTGGATGAAGCGGCGCTGGTGCAGGATACCATTGAGCTGGTAGTGCAGGTTAATGGCAAGCTGCGCGGCAAAGTACAGGTAGCACCGGATGCGGATAAAGAGGCGGTCTTGGCAGCAGCCAAGGCCAATGAAAATGTGCAGCGGTTTATAGCAGATAAAGACATTATCAAAGAGATTGTGGTACCCGGCCGTCTTGTGAATATTGTTGTGAAGGGGACATGATGCATCTTTTGCGCTGGAGCGTATTGAGTGTGCTGTTACTGTCTGTCGCCGCGTGCGGCTGGCAGTTGCGCGGGATGGGGCATACGGTCTCACTCCCGTTTAAAACGGCACAGGTAGAAGACAAAGGAGCCGATACAGCGTTGGCACAGCGGCTTGTGCAGGCGCTGGCTTCATCGGGTGTACAGCTGGATGAAACTGCTGCCGTACGTATTGTACTGGGGGCGACCCAGTGGCGTACCAGCCGCACGGGCTATACCCTTACAGGAGATGTGGCAGCCGAGCTTTTGAGCCTTAAGCAGCCGTTTGTCGTGTTTTATCGTGGTAAGAAAATCTTGCAGGATGAGGCAGTGGTGTATCGGGATCATCAGATTGATACCCGTGCGCTGGCGGCTGCTGAGAGTGAAAAACGCAGCCTGCAGGCGCAGATGCGTCAGGAAGCCGCTGCTCAGATTGTGCGCCAGCTGAGCTACTTGAAGCTGCCACATGATCAGCGCTGAGCACTATCTTGATCGCCCTACACTTGCTCCGATGCTGTTGCTGCATGGGGAAGAGCCCTTTTACCGTTTGAAAGTAACCGATGCAGTGCGGACGTTGGCGCGTCAACAAGGGTATGAACGCATGCAGTTTCAGGTAGATGCGCAGACAGACTGGGCAGCGCTGCTGGAACAGACACGGGCGGGGAGTCTTTTTTCCAGCGGTTATCTGATTGAGCTGGAAATGCCCAAGGGCACACCGGGCCGAGAAGGAAGTGCCTTTTTTCGTGATTGGGCTGCATCGCCGCCGAAAGAAGCCGTGCTTTTTTTAATGACCGAGCGCCTGGAGCAACGCCAGCTGAAAAGTGCCTGGGTGCAGGCGTTTGAGCAGAGCGGATGTGCGGTACTGGCCAGAGCGCCACAGCCGCAGCAGCTGCCGCAGTGGTGCCAGCAACAGGCGGCACAAAAGGGATTGCGGCTGGATTTTGAAGCGGCTGCATTGCTGGCGGAGCGCACAGAGGGTAACCTGCTGGCCGCAGATCAGGCACTGGAGATTCTGTTGCTGCGCTATGGCAAATGCGATATTACCGTCTCCCATGTGTTGGAGAATGTTGTCGACCAGGCACACTACGAACTGTTTGCGCTTTCTGAGCGGGTTTTGCAGGAAGAAGCTGCCGAAGCGTTGCATGTGTTTGATCGGCTTTTGCAAGAGGGTGTGGCGGTGCAGTTAATCATCTGGATACTGGCGCGGGATATCCGGCTGTTTTATCAGCTGTCCACCTTTCCGGAAAATGCGTCGTCTTTTTTTAAAAATGCGCGGATCTGGCAGAGCCGCCAGAAAGCCTATCAGTATGCAGCACAGCGCAGGAGCGCTGAGCAGTGGGCTTATCAACTCTTGTCGTTGAGCCGAGCGGATCAGCAGAGCAAGGGGATGGCTGCAGGCAGTGCCGAAATGACGCTGCGCGAGATCATCCTGGCAGCATCCGGGGCTACGCCTTTAGGGCATGGCTGAACAAATGCTATGATTTCGTCCATGTTAAAAAGAATCAAGAATACAGTGAGGTGAAGTATGGATGCTCAAGTCTATATGCAGCAGTTGGGACAGCAGGCGCGTGAAGCTTCGCGCAACTTGCGTCGTGTTACCACAGCGCAAAAAAACCAGGCACTTATTTCGATTGCCGAGGCCATTGATGCACAACGTGAAACCCTGAAACAGGACAATGCCAAAGATCTGGCTGCCGGTGAGGCCAATGGCTTGGATGCCGCCTTACTGGATCGTCTGACCCTTTCGGATAAAGTTATTGACACCATGGTGGAAGGGCTGCATCAGATTGCACAGCTTCCGGATCCGGTAGGAGAGATGACCGACATGCGCATGCGTCCTTCCGGTATTCAAGTGGGTAAGATGCGCGTTCCCTTGGGGGTCGTGGGCATCATTTACGAATCACGCCCCAATGTAACGATTGATGCAGCCGCACTGTGCTTAAAATCTGGCAATGCGGCTATTTTGCGCGGCGGCAGTGAAGCGATTCACTCCAACCGAGCTTTGGCGCAGCGCATCCATGCCGGGCTGGAGCAGGCAGGCTTGCCTGCGGCAAGTGTGCAGGTGGTCGAAACCACTGACCGTGCAGCCGTCGGGGCGTTAATCACTATGCCCGAGTATGTGGACGTTATCATTCCTCGAGGTGGAAAAGGCCTGATTGAACGCATCAGCAAAGATGCCCGTGTGCCGGTGATCAAGCATCTGGACGGCATCTGTCATGTCTATATTGATCGGGATGCAGATGTAGAAAAAGCGGTGAAGGTGGCGTTCAATGCTAAAACCCACCGTTACGGTGTATGTAACGCCATGGAAACTTTATTGGTCGATGAGTCCATTGCCCAGTCAGTGCTGCCACCACTGGCAAAGTTGTATCAGGAAAAGGGGGTGGAGCTGCGCGGCTGTGAAAAAACGCGGAACATGATTCAGGCGGCTCCTGCCACGGAAGAAGACTGGGCAACAGAATATCTGGCACCTGTGCTTTCCATTCGCATTGTTGCGGATGTGGATGAGGCCATGGCGCATATCGCCCGTTACAGCTCCGGGCATACGGAAGCCATTATTACGGAAAACTACACTACCGCCCGGCGCTTTTTGCAGGAGGTGGACTCCAGCTCCGTGATGGTCAATGCCTCTACACGCTTTGCGGATGGGTTTGAGTATGGATTGGGTGCCGAGATTGGTATCAGTACCGATAAATTCCACGCGCGAGGCCCTGTGGGGCTGGAAGGGCTGACTTCCCAGAAGTGGATTGTGCTGGGGGACGGCACAATTCGTACATAAGGTTGCTGAAAAGCGTCTGAACAGGTTAAAAATGCCCGCGTAAGCGGGCTTTTTACAAGGAAAATGACAAAAATTTCAGTTTGAAAAAAAGGGGAGACCCCTCCTGATAATAAAAAAGCCCGCAGATGCGGGCTTTTTAAGTTAAAGCCAACTGGGTGTGAATAGGGCTTAGAAATCACCCGTTGCACCTGCTTCCATCATCTGCCAGATTGTGTCGCGCACATCCATAGCTTCTTTTTTCAGCTCTGGAGGGAGCTTTTTGCCCATCTTAACCATCATATCCATGTTCAGTGTATACAGCCAGAGTTCGCTTTTGCCGGTGTCCGGGTTTTTGCGCTCTACCACGGTGATGCGGCAAGGCAGGTAGGCACCCATATGAGGGGCGAAATCCACCATTTTCTTAGCAGTGTTGGGGTTACAGAATGAATAGACTTTCAGGTAGCCGGTTTCTACGCCACGGGCTTTGAGCTCATCGGAAACATCGGAAGGCGAAAGGGTGCCGACAGGCTTGATATTGCGCTCTGTGGCGACAGACATCAGGGCATCTTCAATATCTTCAGGCGTAATGCCTTCTTCTACTTTGCGCTCCCAGGTGGTGGCACAAGCGATTTCACCTTCGCAGTCCACCCACTTGTCCCATATGGCCATGGCGATATCGCCTGCCCCGTCTTCCAGGTTGCCCATGGTTTTAATCGTGCCGCAGGCGGACAGTGTGGCCAGTGCGGCGGTGAGAAAACCGAGTTTGATCAGGTTTGAGAACTTCATAATGTTGCTCCTTGGCATGCAATTATTTTGGGTTGTGATCGCACAGGCATGACCTGTGCGATGAAGTTTCAAGGATACGGTTTTAGTGGATGAATGCAAATACGAAAAATTTAGCGGCGCTATAACTTTTGCTTATTAGTAAATGATAATTAAATTAAATGATGTTGTTTAGCCTGAAAGCCCAGTGTGCGCAGTAGTGCCAGCAGAGGGGGTGATGCCAGTGCAGGCAGGTGTTGAGCATGCCATTCCCGTCTGAGCGGGTAGTGACGTCGATAGGCTTCAAAAACTGTGGCACGTTGTGCCTCATCTGCTGTTTGCAGTGGGGCGTGATCCTGACGGAAGTCATAGCTTTGCCGCAAAAGATACGCCAGTTGTTCTTGTATCGTTTTTGAGATGGGGGGAGAGAGGGGGGCAGGGGCGGGCAGCTGTTGAAAAATACGTGTTTCCTCCAGCAGCGGTGCTTGCCAGAAGCGGCGCAGTGCCTGGCTGGCCATCAGGCCACCACGAACTTTTGCATCCAGGCTGTGCCCGGCAATATGCGGTGTGGCCAGCCAGGCGCGCTGAAACAGCGCTTGATTGAGGGTGGGCTCGTTTTCCCAGCAGTCGATAATATCTGCTGCGGTGGGGGTATTCAGCCAGGCCTGTTCTTCGATGATCCCGCCGCGTGCAGCGTTGATCAGCACGGCGGTGGGCTTGATCCGATGCATATTGTTTTGGTTGAGCAGGTGATAGGTGGCATGTGCTCCTTGGAAGGTGAGCGGTGTATGCAGGGTGATAAAATCCGCATTTTCCAGGCAGGTGTTTAGCTCAGTATGGGGAAAATTGTGGGTTTGCTGCGCTCTGGGAGGGTCGTTCAGCAGGCAGTGCATGCCCAGTGCCTCGGCTTTGCGCCACACGTGCGAGCCCACATGACCGACTCCAATAATGGCCAGGGTTTTATCTTTTAGAGTGTGTCCGGTTTCTGCAGCCCACTGTACCAGATTGCTGATGACATATTCTGCTACGGCGATGCTGTTGCAGCCTTGCGCGCTGTAAAACGTAATGCCGACCTGCTTCAGCCAGTTCTGATCCACATGATCCAGTCCGACTACGGTGCTGCCGACGAACTGTACCGAGCTGTTATGCAGCAAGTCGGCATTGATCTGTGTGCGTGAGCGCACGATCAGCGCATCTGCATGCTGTACGGTTTCTGCTGTGATTTCTCTGCCGGGCAGGCATATGCACTCCCCCAAATCCTTAAATAAATCATGGGCATAGGGGACGGCATCATCGATTACAATGCGACGCAAGCGGGATAGTGAGGGCATAAGATGCATCCTAAAGCGGTCAAAGCGTTGATCAAAGGCCCGGCGGGCGTACTGGAAACACGTATTTTAGAAAATAATCATAGCCGCAGGTGGGCGGTGTTGTGTCATCCGCACCCTTTATATGGCGGTAGCATGAATAATAAGGTGATTACCACCGTTGAGCGAGCATTGCAGCAAAAAGGCTGGAGTACGCTCTGTTTTAATTTCCGCGGAGTGGGCGATAGTGCCGGTGCATTTGATCAGGGTGTAGGTGAGCAGGAGGATTTGGCGGCAGTAGTGCACTGGCTGAGAGAGACTTACAAGCCTGAGCAGCTGCTGCTGGGCGGGTTTTCATTTGGGGCTTATGTGGGGTTGAAAAGCTATCCGGCACTTGCGCCAGACAGGCTGCTGAGTATTGCTCCGCCAGTAGGGCTTTGGGATTTTACGGCGATTCAGCCCCCGGCACAAAACTGGGTGGTGATTCAGCCCGGTGCGGATGAGGTGGTGCAGCCGCAGGCCGTCTGGCAGTGGCTTTCAAGTTGTGCTTATCTCCCTTCGCTTTACTGGCGTGCTGGTGCCAGTCACTTTTTCCATGGGCAGCTGATCTGGCTGCGAGAGGTCATAAAACTGGAATATTAGTAAACTCTAATATAAAATAACGCTAATTTTTTCCATGTGCCGATAAGTTTGAGTGATGCATATGGGTTTAAATCGTGAAAAGGGGAGTATATCGATGCGGATAAGACAAATTGCTGCAGGTGTTTTGTTAAGTGTGCCCATTTGGGCGCAGGCCGGTATTCTGACATTCGAACAAAGCGTTAAGCAGGCTTTGCAGAACAATCCTGAAATTACCGCGGCAGACGGTAATATCGCTCAGGCGGAAGCGGCTCTGAAGGCTGCTAAAGGGGCGCGTTTGCCACAGATCAACACTGAATTGAATGTTATTAACAGTGATGATGCACTAAATGTGTTCGGCATGAAACTACAGGAAAGACAGGCAAGCTTTGCTGATTTTGGTTTTGCTGATTTTAATACCACAAATCCAAATATTCTCAGTGTTCAGCCTGACCAGTTGAACAATCCAGGGGACTGGACGCACTACAACGCTAAAATCCAACTGCTGATTCCCATCTGGAACGGCGGCAAGATTGCAGGCTATCAGGATCAGGCCAAAGCCATGGCGCAGGCCGCACGCTATGGCAAAAACGCCGTCAAACAGTTTCTGACCTATAACGTTTTCCGTGCTTACGATGCTGTGCATACGGCGCGGGCTTATATTGAAGTGGCGCAAAAAGCACTGGCTGCTGCAGAGAGCTATGTAAAAACCACTAAAAACATGGTGGAGCAAGGCATTGTGGTGAAATCCGAGCTGTTGCGTGCCCTTGTGAACCGTTCGGAGGCGCAGCTGGCGCTGGATCGGGCGAAAAACCAGGAGCAGTTGGCGCTGGATGCATTGCGTACTTTGCTGGCCATGGAGATGGGAGAAGCCATTGAAGTGGGAGATCGGGTAGATATTTCGCTGCCCGCAGAGGATGTGGTGGCACTGGTGAACATGGCATTGGCGCAGAACCCCAAGCTGGCAGCTTTGCGCCAACAGTATGAAAGCAACCTGGCGGAAGTCAAAGTTGCGCAAGCCGCGCGCTATCCCCATATCAATGCCTTGGCGGAAAAGAATTTTAATTCCGACCACTTTGGCTTCCAGGCAGACAGCTACACTGTAGCACTGCAAGCCAAGTGGAAACTGGCTGATTTTGGTATTACGCAGGCTACGGTGTCACGGATGCGTGCCAAGGCAAATACGCAGGCGGCCAAGCTAAAGTCGGAAGAAAATCAAGTGCGTCTTCAGGTGATTCAGGCGTGGCGTAATTATCAGGTGGCCAATAAAAAAATTACCACCACCCGTTTGAATGAAGAACAGGCTGCCGAAGCTAACCGCCTGGTACTGAAACGCTATAAGGCGGGGGTGGCTACCATCACCGAGCTGTTGGCTTCTCAGGTACAGCTGGATAAGGCGCGGGCAGATCATGTCGCGGCGATTCACGAAGCTAACTTACAGAAAGCCAAAATCCGTTTTCTAACAGGTGCAATGACACTGGAAAAACTTTAAGGAGCATAAACGATGAAACACACACTGATTGCACTTGCCGTTATGGCGGCTTTTGCAGGCTTAAGTGCCTGCCAGCAGGAGACGAGTTCTTCAAACGCATCACAACAGGCAAAAGCGGAGGCCGAAGCCCCGCGTGAAGTGACCGTAACACAGGTTTCACTGGGTACGGTGCCGCTGACACGTGTAGTGCCCGGGGCGGTGGTGCCGGATGAGCAGGCGCAGATCGCTTCTCGTTTGATGGGCTTTATTCATGACTTGAATGTTAAAGAAGGTGACCATGTCAAAAAAGGGCAGGTGCTGTTTACCGTGGATCCGACAGATGTGAAAAGCCAGATCGCACAGGCAGAGGCGGCCTATCGTCAGGCTAAAGCCGCGCTGGAAGATGCCCTGGCGGATTATGAGCGCTTTAAAAAGCTGTATCAGGAAGAGTCCGTCTCCAAGCAGCAGTTTGACAAGGTGCGCTTGCAGTATCAGGTGGCTCAGCAGAACCTGGCGGCGGCTAAAGCCGCCTATGATCAGGCTAAGGCGCAATTGAAATATGCCCATGTGAAGGCGCCTTTTGACGGCGTGGTGGTGAAAAAGATGGCCGCCAGCGGTGATTTGGCTGCACCGGGCAAGCCTTTGCTGATTCTGGAAAATCTGGAGACCATGTCGGTTAAAACCCAGGTGGCTGCGGATTTGTATGCGCGCCTGCATGCCGGGGATGAAGCGACCATGTGGATTGAGGGGGTTGATCATCCTGTAAAAGGTGAAATCTATACGCTGGTTTCCGCGGCGGATCCGCGTACCCGCACCCATACGGTCAAAATCACCCTGCCGAAAGAGCTGAAGAATATTAACTCCGGCACCTTTGCCCGCGTGAGCTTCAAGGTGGGAGAGCGTCAGACCATGATGGTGCCGGCATCCGCCATTGTGGAGCGTGCAGGTATTGTGGGCGTGTTTGTTGTTGACCGGGATGGGAAGGTGCACTTCCGTATGGTGCGCCCTGGCAAGCAGATTGCAGATCGAGTTGAGATTTTGGCTGGGCTGAGCCTGGGAGAGCGCATTGTCGTCAGCCCGAATAATCAGTTGTTGATGAACGGTGACAGGGTCAAAGTGGTGAAAACCCTGGAGATGGATGAGATCTCGTCCAACAAGGGAGCTTAAGCCATGGAACAACAGGCATCACACAATACGGAAAACTTGAATCTGGCAGGCAAGCTTGCCGCCATGTTTATTCACTCCAAAATTACGCTTTTGATCATGATCGCGGTGTTTCTGGCAGGCATGTTGGCACTGGTGCTGACGCCACGGGAATACAACCCGCAGATTGTGGTGCCGGCGGCGAATATCATTGTGCCTAAGCCGGGAGCAACGCCTGAAGAAGTGGAAAATATGGTCGTCAAGCCCCTGGAGAGCATTATGAATGCGCTGGACGGGGTGGATCATACCTACGGTATGGCCATGAATGATGTGGGCGTTGTGACCGTTCAGTTTGAAGTGGGCGAAGACCAGCAGGACTCACTGGTTAAGCTGTATAACCAGGTTATGCGCAATATGGATCGCATGCCGCCGGATACTTTGCAGCCTATGATCAAGCCCATCAATGTGGATGATGTGCCTATTATGACGCTGGCGATTTCATCTGAGCAGCTGTCCAGCTTTGAGCTGCGTGATGTGGCACTGAGGCTGGTTGAACATCTGCGCAATGTAAAGGATGTTTCCTTTACCGAGGTGGTCGGTGGCAAGCCTCGCGCTGTCAATGTATGGCTGGATGCGCAGAAAATTGCCATGACAGGTCTGACGCTGGCTCAGATCAAAGATATGCTCAGCGGCAATAATGCTTCTTTGCCGGTCGGTGAGCTGGTTAACAGCAATCAGGCCTATCCCGTACGGGTAAACGGCTACTTGAACAGCGCTGAAGATGTAGGGAATATCATCATTGGCGTGGTAGAAGGCCGGCCGATTTTCTTAAGAGATATTGCTCAGATTGACGACGGCCCGATGGAAATTGACCAGGATACACGTATCGGCTTTGGTCCTGCGGCAGAGGAGCGTATTCAAGGTGAAATCCCTCAGGTCACCATCAGTCTTGCGAAAAAGCCGGGCACCAATGCGGTAGAGGTGGCTGATCGTGTGCTGGCTAAACTGGAAGAAATGAAAAAATCCGTCATCCCGGAAGGGGTTAAGGTGGTTGTCACCCGTAATGACGGATTTGAAGCAGACGATGCGGTCAATACACTGATCAAGCACCTGGGGATTGCGGTTGCCTCCGTGATTGTCATCCTGGTGGTGTTCTTAGGGTGGCGTGAAGCAGGGATTGTGACACTGACAGTGCCGTTGATTCTCTTTGTGGTGCTGGTCGTCGGCTTGATCGCCGGGCAGACCATTAACCGCATCACCCTGTTTGCATTGATCCTTTCTTTGGGGCTGCTGGTGGATGCCGCCATTGTGGTGATTGAGAATATCCATCGCCACATTCATGAAGGGTTTGACCCAAAGAAATTTGATCAGGTTTTGATCCAGGCGACCAATGAAATCGGCAATCCGACCAATATCGCAACCTTGGCGGTCATTCTGGCGTTCTTACCCATGCTGTTTGTCACCGGCATGATGGGGCCTTTTATGGCACCGATTCCTTTCAATGTGCCGGTGGCCATGCTGGCCTCGTTATTGATCGCCTATATTTTGGTGCCCTATGCGGTTTATCACTGGATGGGGCGCAAGGCAATTCGGGAAATGGAAGTCCGTGAATCACTGCTGGAAGGTGAAGGCACGCACCATAAGGAAGACTGGATGCAGCGCACTTACAAGCGCATTATCGTGCCCATGATAGAAAGCCGCACCAAACGTAACCTGTTTTTTGTCGTAGTACTGGCAGCGTTATTTGCGGCTTTAGCACAGCCGGCATTGCAGTTTTTCATGGGGGATAAAATGAACGGCCCTCTGCACCCGCTGGGGGTAGAGGTGAAAATGTTGCCTTATGACAACACTAACACCCTGCTGGTAGAGGTGAAAATGCCGGAAAATGCCGCACTGGAAACCACCGATCAGGTGGCGCGTGCGGTAGGTGATGTATTGGCAAACACGCCGTTTGTTACCTATTACAGCACCTTTTTGGGGATGACCGCGCCGGTGGACTTTGCCTCCTTAGTGCGGGGAGATCTGCTGAAAAGAGGGCCATATTTAGCGCAAATTCGCGTTAACTTGCTGAACAAGCATCAGCGCGATGTCAGCTCCCATGAAATCGCGCAGCGCTTGGATCAGGCTTTAGAGAAAGTGCGCACCCTTTACCCTGAAGCGGAGTTGAATATTTATGAAACCCCACCGGGGCCGCCGGTTCCCAAGCAGATTCTGGCCGAGCTTTATGGGCCGGATTACCAGAAACTGGAGCTTGCCGCAGGCGAGGTGGATGCGCTGTTTAAAAAGATTTACGGCATGATCAATGTCACCGATACGGTGCCGGCTGATGTGGAAACCTATGAGATTGTCGTAGATCGGGATCAGGCAAACCTGTTGGGCGTGGCACCTGCCCAGTTGGGCAAAATGCTGCATGATTATGTTTCTGGCTTCAAGCTGGGGGCACTGCACCTGGATGACGCTCGTGAGCCAGTGCATATCATTGTGCGTCTGCCACGCTCTGAACGCTCAGCGCCTGAGCAGCTGATGAGCCTGCGGGTGGCTTCCCGTACGGGTGCGGCCGTGCCGGTCAGTGCGGTGGCAAAGCTGCGTAAAGTGGTGCAGGCCAAGCCGATTATCAGCCGAGATCAGCATGCGATGGTCATGGTTGGTGGTGAGTTGCTGAAGTCCAGCCCGGTCTATGCTGTCTTGACACTGGATAAGTGGCTGGATGGCCAGAGGCTGCCGGAGTCAGGCATTACCCTGCGTACGGCAAACTTGGGCTTTATTGAAGCACAGCCTAAAGATATCACCGACTATACCCTGCTGTGGGGCGGAGAAATGCGCCTGACCTTAGATGTGTTCAGGGATATGGGTAGCGCCTTTATGGTTGCGCTGGTCTTTATCTACCTGATGCTGGTGGCTTACTACCGCTCCTTTATGATTCCGGTGATCGTAATGGGGGCGATTCCACTGACCATGATCGGTGTATTCCCGGGGCACTGGCTGACTGAGCAGGCCTTTACCGCCACCTCCATGATTGGTGTCATAGCCCTGGCTGGGATAGTGGTGCGCAATTCCCTGTTGCTGATTGACTTTATCCTGGATTATCGCAAGCAGGGTTATGGCTTGAAAGAAGCCGTCATTGAGGCTGGAAAAGTGCGGGCACGCCCCATTATCCTGACCGCTTTGGCCATCATTTTCGGCTCGATGATCATGATTACCGATCCGGTCTTTGGTGGATTGGCGGTTGCTTTGATCTTTGGCACCACCTCATCCACCATCTTGACACTGTTTGTCATTCCGTTGCTGTATTACATCTGGCAATACTACACAGGCTGTAAAGATCCGCAGGCAGACCCCTCCGGGTTAGAAAGAGAAATGCAACAGCAGCCTGTTAAGTAAGGTTATACATATAGATAAAAAAATCTTGTTTGAAAGTTGGGGGAATTTCCCCCATGCTTATCAGGCAAGGCTTTTAACTATGATCCCAAGGAGTATTGCTATGAAAGGGAAAAATATGACTTCAGTGATTGCGGGGCTTTTGGCAGCCAGCCTGTCGCTCAGTGCATATGCCATGCCCGGTCAGGGCATGGGTGGCGGTGGAGCGCGTGCAGGTGGTGGCTTTATGCAGTTTGATAAAGACGGCGATGGCTACCTTAACCGGGAAGAGTTCACCCACATGCGTCAGATGCGCTTGGAGCAGCATGCTTAGTCGGGACGTATGTCCCGCAATATGCAAAATGCGCCTACTTTTGAGCAGCATGATTTTAATGGAGATGGACGCATTTCTGGAGAAGAGTTGCGCAAGATGCGCATGCAGCGTATGCAGCAGCGCAAACAGCAGCAAAACCAAAGCAACGGTGGAGGTTATATGTCGCAGCAGTAATATGCGATGTACTGAGCGCAGGATCAACACCCCGCACAAGCGGGGTTTTTTATATAAGTTTTTTGAATAACCTTTTGCAAAACGTTATTTGCAACTTTGCCGGTCTATGATTTATGATTAAATTATCCTATAAAAAAATTAGGAGAATGAAACTTGAAAAAATGTTGGTTTTGCGCGCAGCCGGCAACCGGTGAATATTTAGTGGCTGTACATACTCAAAGCGACTATCCGACGCGTGTGCCTATCTGTCAAAGTCCAGATTGTGAGGCACACGCAAAACAATGCTTTCAAGAACGAGGAGGGCTGCTTCAGCACCCATGTGAGCGTTGTTCGAATAAACAACCCGGCACATGGGGGTGTTGCACATGGGGGTGTTGTATGCTTCAGGAAACTTCTGCCTGATGCAATATGCAGCGCCACTGGCTTGCCTGTGTCTGCAAGGGTGCCAGCATCGTTTCAGGGACACTTAGTTGAGCATGGATGCCGGCTTCTGTATAGTGAAATTGCTGAATTTCTACACCGGCTTGGCGGCACCAGTGCCGCAACCTATGTTCTGCATCATAAGGCCCTTCCAATAGATAGTATTTCAAAAGCTGTTTGGTGCGTGTAGGCAGCGTTTCCAGCACGGCACCTGCAGCTTGGCCGTAAGCGCGCGCCAGCCCACCTGCTCCCAGCTTTATGCCTCCAAAATAGCGCACCACGATGATTGCCACATCACTGATTCCGCTGTATTGAATACGGCTGAGAATGGGTTTGCCGGCGGTGCCGCTGGGTTCACCGTCATCATCCATGCCAGCGCTGGCTTGCTGCGGCGCGCCGATTTGATATGCCCAGCAGTAGTGTCGTGCATCCGGGTGCTGTTTTTTTAAGTTGCTCAAACAGGCCATCACTTCAGCGCGTGTATTGATGGGGAAGGCGTAGACAATAAAGCGGCTTTTTTTGATTTCGATTTCAGCGTGTGCGGTGGTGCTTGGAACAGGGTAGGACATGTGCTTATTATAGGAATCGAGCGGTTTTAAAGGGCATAAAAACGGTATTTGTGAGCCTTAAACCGTGCTTTTTTCAAGAAAAATCGCAAAAAATCCGCGCAGAAAAAAAGGGGGAGACCCCCCTTGCGGGGGGATAAAGTCTCAAAGCTTACAGGCACCGCCTGCACAGCCTTCGTCCTCCTGACCGTCGTTCATACCGTCGCGGGTGTTGTGGTAGTAGAGTGTCTTGATGCCGTGTTTGTAGGCATAGAGCATGTCTTTGAGGATGGTTTTGATAGGCACTTTTTCATCGGGGAATCTTTGCGGGTCGTAGTTGGTATTGGCGGAGATGGACTGATCCACAAACTTCTGCATGATAGCGACCAGCTGAAGATAACCAGTGTTGTTGGGAATCTGCCATAGCAGTTCATACTGATCCCGCAGGGCTTTGTATTCCGGCACGACTTGTTTGAGGATACCGTCTTTGGAAGCCTTGACGGAAACATAGCCACGTGGTGGTTCGATGCCGTTGGTGGAGTTGGTGATCTGTGAGGAGGTTTCACAGGGCATCAAAGCACTGAGGGTGCTGTTGCGCATGCCGTGTTGTTTGATCTCTTCCCGCAGGGTTTCCCAGTCGTAGTGCAGGGGTGTTTGGGTGAGGGCATCTACTTCTTTTTTGTAGGTGTCAATGGGCAGGATGCCTTGGGCGTATTTGGTCTGATTAAACCAAGGGGCGGCTCCTTGTTCTTTGGCCAGATTGACGGAGGCTTTGATCAGGTAATACTGTATGGCTTCAAAGGTGCGGTGGATGAGGTCATTGCCGGAGCCATCTGAGTAGCGGGCACCGTGTTTGGCCAGGTAGTAGGCCAGGTTGGTCACACCAACGCCAAGGGTGCGGCGGTTTTTGCTGCCGCGCTCTGCCGCAGGGATGGGATAGTCCTGATAGTCCAGCAAGGCATCCAGGGCGCGGACGATCAGGTCAGCCAGGTTTTCCAGCTCATCCAGGTTGTCCAATGCGCCCAGGTTGAAGGCGGAAAGGGTGCACAGGGCAATTTCGCCATTGGGATCGTCTACCCGTTCAAGCGGTGTGGTGGGCAGGGTGATTTCCATGCACAGGTTGGATTGGTGAATGGGGGCAACTTTTTCATCAAAGGCGCTATGGGTGTTGGAATGATCTACATTTTGAATATAAATACGGCCGGTTTGTGTCCGCTCTTGTGCCAGCAGGGTGAACAGGTCGATGGCTTTGAGGCTTTTTTTGCGGATGTTTTCGTCTGCTTCGTAGATTTGATACAGGCGTTCAAATTCATCTTGGTCATTGAAGAAGGCTTCGTAGAGCCCCGGTACGTCAGAAGGACTGAACAGGGTGATATTGCCGCCTTCAATTAGCTGTTTGTACAGCAGGCGGTTGATCTGTACGCCATAGTCCAGGTGACGGGCGCGGTTTTCTTCCACGCCGCGGTTGTTTTTAAGCACCAGCAGGCTTTCAACTTCCAGATGCCAGAGTGGGTAGAACAAGGTGGCAGCCCCACCGCGCACACCGCCTTGGGAGCAGGATTTGACGGCTGTCTGGAAGTGTTTGATAAAGGGGATCAAGCCGGTATGAAAGGCTTCTCCGCCGCGGATAGGGGAGCCCAGAGCGCGGATGCGGCCGATGTTGACGCCGATGCCTGCCCGCTGGGAGACATATTTTACGATGGAGGCGGCGGTGGCGTTAATGGAATCCAGGCTGTCGTCGCATTCGATCAGCACGCAGGAGCTGAACTGGCGGGTGGGGGTGCGCACACCGGCCATGATGGGGGTGGGCAGGCTGAGCTTGAAGCAGCTGGCGGCTTCATAGAAGCGTTTGATGTAGTCCAGCCGGGTGTCTTTGGGGTAGTTGGCGAACAGGCACATGGGCACCAGCATGTAGATAAACTGCGGGGATTCATAGAGCTCGCCGGTGACACGGTTTTGCACCAGATATTTGCCTTCCAGCTGTTTGACGGCGGCATAGGAGAATTTCATATCCCGGTCATGGTCGATGATTTTATCCAGTGCTTCAAATTCTTCTTTGGTGTAGTCTTCCAGCAGGTGTTTGTCATAGCGGCCGGCACGTACCATTTTGTTGACGTGTTCAAACAGCGAGGGGGGCGTGAAGCGTCCAAAGGCTTTTTTGCGCAGGTGGAAAATGGCCAGTCGGGCTGCCAGGTGCTGGTAATCCGGTGCGCGTTCAGAAATCAGATCGGCGGCAGATTTGATAATGGTTTCGTGAATTTCTGAGGTGGTGATGCCGTCATAGAATTGGATGTGGGCACGTAATTCTACTTCGGAGACGGATACATCTTCCAGGCCTTCTGCCGCCCAGGTGATCACGCGGTGTATTTTTTCCAGGTCAAGCGGTTCTTTACGGCCGTCTCGTTTGGTGACAAGGATTTGCTGGGTATTGCTCATGCTGCCTCACTTTTGTTGTGAATAACTTTTGTACTGTTGTGTTTGGGGTTCCACAGAAAAACAAACAGTTAGCGCGTTTTTGGGTGTGTTTTGCCAAAACAGCGGGCTAAGTGTTTGTATCAGTATTTTGTGAAGACCCTATATATGGTGAATATAGAAGAGTTTTGGTCTAAATATAGTGGAATTTGTGAAAAATAGCAATAAAAAGCACACAGTGGTTATCCCCATTTATACACAGCCTGAAATGCCCGTAAACCGAATAAGACAATGCAAATCAAGCACTCAGGCTGTGGATAAGTATGTGAAAAACAAGCGTATGACTGGGAAAAAATTATTTATTCACAGGCTTGAGTGTGTGCAACAGTTGATCCAGTGGCTGCGGGCGCGCGATGAGATACCCCTGAAGCATATCGCACTGCAACGCTTCCAGAATGATTTGTTGCTCGCTGGTTTCAACGCCCTCTGCAACGATTTTGGCGCCTAGTTTATGGCTCATGGCGATAGTGGCTTCCACGATGGCCAGGTCTTTGGTCTGCTTGTCTGCCAATGGGTCGATAAAGGTCTTGTCCAGTTTGATTTTGTTCGGGTTGAACATTTGCACATATTTCAAAGAGGAGTGGCCAGTACCAAAGTCGTCAATGGCCAGGGGGAAGCCTGCTGACTGCAGCTGCTGCAAAGCTTCCAGCGCCTTGTCGATGTCTTCCATGAGTGCTGACTCGGTAATTTCCAGAGTCAGATGTTCAGGTTTGCAGGCATTTTGCGCCAGGGCTTCGAGCAGTGTGGGCAGCAGTTGTTCATCATACAGCTGCACCGGAGAGAGGTTGATGGACAGCGAAAATGCCGGGTCAACGGTAAGCTGTAGCTGCGCCAGGTCTTCACAGGCCTGGCGGATAATCCAGTAGCCCACTTTACGCATCAGCAGTGGGGATTGCTCCAGCACAGGGATAAATTCACCCGGAGAAACCAGCTTGTCGCCTCTTTGCCAGCGCAACAGAGCTTCTGCCAGCTGAATACGATGGGAAGAAAGACTGAGAATGGGTTGATAAAAAAGCCTCAGCTCATCTGATTTGAGTGCTTTTTCCAAGGCATGGCGCAGCTCAAAAGCCTGCGCGCTCTGCGTATTGAGCTGGGTATCAAAGTAGAAGTGTGCGATATAGCGCTGTTCTTTGCCCTGATGCACAGCAGCTTCTGCTTCTATCAGCAATTTTTCTGCGGACAGATCTGCTTGCTTTTTAAAAAGGGTTGAGCCGGCATAGAATTCCAGCTGAATCTGCTTGCCGTCCAGCTCATAAGGTGCGGAAAGCTCAGTGAGCAAGGCATCTATCTGTTTGTCCCACTGGGTACGCAGGGTCTCTGGCTGAGGCATAAACAGCAGGGGGAGCAAGATGAACTCATCGGTGGTGTTGCGTCCCAGCAGATGCGGCTGCTGGAAACAGCGCTGTATGCGCTGGCTGATCGCTTTGAGCAGCTGGTCTGCGGTGTCATGCCCATAGGCCTCATTCACGCGTTTGAAGTGCCGTGTATTGATAATGCAGATCACGCCATAATGTTCGGCTGGCATGATGTCGTGGATGAGCTGCTGTAAGTGCACGATCAAACTCTGCCGGTTGGGTAGCTGGGTAACCGGATCGATATTTTGGGCGGTGTGCAGTGCCTTTTCCAGCTGACGGATCTGGGTGAGGTCCATCAGCTGCAATACGATATAGTTTTGGTCGGTATCATCAGGGGTGACTTTTGTGGCGCTGACCAGGGTGGGAATGGGGTAGCCCGCCTTATGGCGGATGTGCAGCTCTGTTTGAATAAAGGCTTTCTCATGGAGCTGTGCCCAGTTCAAACGTGTGACCTCATCCTGCTGGAACAGTTGCAGTACGGTTCTGTTCTGCAGTTCGATCATCTGGTAGCCGGTAATTCTGGAGACAGCCTGGTTGGCGCGCAGGATGTGGCCGTCACCATCTGTAATCAGAATCCCTTCGTGCGCGTTAAAGGCCACTTCAGCCAGCTGTAGTTCGATGGCCTGTTGCTGGAGCGTTTTCAGCCAGTGGAGCTTGTCCAACCCGAAAGAAAGATCCTGTTTAAGTTCTTTGAGCAGCGCCAGATCGTCCTCATCCGGCCAGGTGGCATCATGGTGAAAGAGGGTGATGACAAAGCGTACTTTGTTTTGTGTCATCAGCGGCAGGGCGACAATGCTCTGGATGTCGTATTGTTTGATCAGCGGCTGCCAGACGCTGTAGCCGGGGTGCTGACCAAGCTGTTGCGCCAGTTGCAGCCTGCCGCTACGCCAGGCTGTTCCTGTGGCACCCTGGCCGTCGGGAGCTTCGGCGTTGATATTGATTTTCAGTTTTTGCAGGCCTTCATGGTAGTGTTGGTTTTCCGCATGGGCATGGAGCAGCTTCAGATAGCCTTGTTCATCCGGTGCATGCCAGATAGCGGTGACAGGGGTTTGAAAGGTGTGGGTGAGGATTTCTACGGCTTTTTTCAGCAGTGTGTCGTCACTGTCTGTGTGAATAATCAGTTCATTGATATCACTGAGTGCCTGGTACCTTAAGGTCTGGCGCTTTAGTTTTTTATGCTGTAAGGCTTGTTTTTGTGCATAGCCTTTGGCCAGAAACAGGGCAAACAGAGCAAACAGCGCCAGCAGAGCGCCTGTCCAGTAGAGAGCATTTTGAGCGTGTTGATGCTGCTTCTGAATGAGCAGGCGTTGATCGTTGATCTGTGCTTCCAGCAGGGCGAGTAGATTAAAGATGGTATGGTTTTGTATATGTCGGTTACTCTGGTTAAGCGCCTTGTAGTGTGTCAGGAAAGTAGATGCCAGGGTATGAAACTGATGACAGGCTGGAGTATCTGGGGTTTTTAGTGTCTGTAGTAAAGCTTCAGCATGTGCAAAATAATCGTTATCTGCTTTACTGAAAAAAGGCAGGGCATACAGCATGGCATAGACATCATGGGGCAAGGGCGTGTGTACTGGCGTATGCTTATGTTCGGGCATGCCTGCTTCACAGGTTTCCCCGCTGTTTTGAAGTTGTGTGAGAATATTGACAGCGATACTGTGGTGACGCAAGGCGGTTTGTAAGGTTTGGCACTGCTGTTGAAAGTGCCGGTTCAGACGTTCGGCCAGGGGTGTCAATGGGGTGGCCTGAGCAGCGGGCAGCTGGTGTAGCCGATCGTTAAAGTGTTGCATGGCACGCGAGCGCTCAAAACATAGCCAGTTGATACGGTCAGCACGGACACTGGAAAGATTCAGCAGATGCTGTTTTTCCAGCTGGAGTGCAGTGGTGTGTTTGTGCAGGGTGGCGATATGTTTTTGCAGTTGATTCAGTGTGGAAAGTTCCGGTGTATGCCCCCACCAGACAAAAAACGAAAGCAGTGCAATAAAGCCGACAACCCCCCAGGCACCATAATGTACAAAGAAACGGGACAGGTGTTCGGACACAGGCAGGCGGGTCGTTGTGGTGCTCATTGCAGCAGATCCTTCACCGGTGCGCTTAAGGTTTTTAAAAAGGCCACGATGGCTTGAATATCTTTTGCCATGGCGGTATGCCCTGTCTGTTTTTCGATCATAATCTGCACGGCTAGCTCTAAAGTGGGAATGCTGCCGTCATGAAAGTAGGGGGCGGTTTCTGCAACATTGCGCAGCCCGGGCACTTTGAAGACGAATTTATCAGCTGGATCACCGGTGATATTAAAACGCCCCAGCCATTTGTCGGAGTGTTGCGCATTAAAGGCTTTGAAAATTCCGGCTTTTTGAAACATGCCGCCGCCCAGGTTAATACCCTGGTGGCAGCTGATGCAGCCCAGATGCTGAAATGCCTGCCAACCTTCTTTTTCGAGCGGGGTGAGGGCATTTTGATCCCCTTGCAGGTAGCGGTCGAAACGGCTGTTCGGTGTGATCAGAGTGCGCTGAAATTCAGCTAAGGCAAAAGCAATGCCCTCCGGTGTCGCCGGCTCGCCGAAGGTTTCAATAAATAGTTGGCGCCATTTGGCATTGGCATTCAGTTTATCGGCGACCGCCTGGGGGCTTTCCATGCCCATTTCATTAGGCATGACAAGTGGTCCCAGTGCCTGCTCTTCCAGTGTGGCGGCACGCCCGTCCCAGAACTGGGCGATATTGAAGCCGCTGTTTAGTACGGTAGGTGCATTCAGCTCGCCTTTGCGACCGAAGATGCCTGTAGAAACAGGACGGTTGTCATCGCCGCCCTGCGTGATAATGTGACAAGTGGCGCAGGAGATGGTGTTGTTGACCGATAGCTCAGGCGACATAAAGAGCTGTTTACCCGGGCGAGCTGCAGCTATATCAACCGGCACGGTCACCGGAATCGGTTGCACCATGCGAGAGGTATCTGTAATCGCCAGGATGAATTCGGCAAAATATGGGTTGTGATAGGGCGGTGTGGCATTCGCCTGTTCAGCCGTCGGCTCAGTGCCGCACCCACTGAGCAGGCTCAGCATGCAAGTGATTAGTAGGATCTGTATCAGATGATTAAAGCGCACCTTCTCCTACGACCTTATTACGCCCCCGGGCTTTAGCCAGGTAAAGTGCTTTGTCTGCCCGTTCAAAAAGTTCTTCGATGGGCTCGTCGATCTGATAGACGGCTATGCCAGCTGAAAGGGTAAAGCGCAAGGGCTGATTTTTAAAGCGTACGGAAAGTACTTTCTGTTCTACCTTGCGGCGAATATTTTCAGCTACGTGCATGGCGCTATCATAGGGGGTGCCAGGTAGGATAATGACGAACTCTTCTCCACCGATGCGAGCAACCAGATCCTGGCCTTTGGTTTCGTTTTTCAAAATGCGCGCCAAATAACGGATAGCACTGTCACCGACGACATGCCCGTAAGTATCATTGATTTTTTTAAAGAAGTCTATATCCAGCAAAATAGCAGAGAAGGTTTGCCCGTTTTCTGTTGCGGCATGGATGATTTCCTGTAATTTTTCCATCAGTCCGCGGCGGTTCAACAGGCCAGAAAGTGGATCGGTGCGCGCTTCCACACGGTCGCTGCTGAAGCGTAGGTGGACTTTTTCAAATTGGCGGTTAAAGTGGTTAATGGCTTCTGTCAGCGTTTGCGTCTGCTGTTCCAGCCGATCCAGTCGGGGCAGAATGACCTTTTCAAGCAGTGTGGCAGCTTGCGGCGTATCTGACAGTGCTTGTTTCAGCCTGTCAATATCGGTTCTCAAGGCATTTTGTTCATTGCTGAAAGTAGTCTGCCACAGGGATACGGTTTCATTAAACTGCTGCAGGAGCGCTTCGGTGTCTTCCAGCGGCAGCACCTGGCTGAGTATTTTGTGGAGCAGGCGCTGATAGAGCTCATCGGCTACGTCATCTCCGTAGGTGCGCAGTTGTAGGGCAGTCTCCAGCTCCTCTTTAACTTCCGGGTCGATTTCTCCCAAGTATTCAAACAGCAGCGTATAGTGCACCGGGTTGGGTGCAACAGAAAGCTTCTGTAGCTGGGTCAGAGTTTCTGCACTCAGCTGCTGTGTTTGTGCCGCACTTAAGGTATAGCGGGCGATCAGGCTGTTATTTTGGGGCATGGCGCCCTCCTATGTTTAAAACCTAAGCATGGAGAAAGCGCTCAATACGGCTGAGCGCTTCACGCAGCAGCTCCAGGCTGGTGGCGAAGCTGATGCGCATATGCCCGGGTGCTCCAAAGGCACTGCCGGGTACGGCGGCGACTTCGGCTTGCTCCAGTAAGGCTGCGACAAAGTCGGTGTCGGTTTCATAGCCTTTGGCCGTCATGGCTTCACGGATATCAATAAAACTGTAAAAAGCGCCTTTGGCCGCCAGGGTTTTCATACCGGGCAGCCGGTTGAAAGCTTCTGTGACATAGTCGTTCCGCTCTTTAAAGGCGGCGACCATGACATCAATACAGTCTTGCGGGCCGCTCAGGGCTGCCAGTGCTGCATACTGGCTGATAGAGCAAGGGTTGGAGGTGCTTTGAGATTGTACTTTGCGCATGCCGGTGATGATTTCGGAAGGCCCGGCGGCATAGCCGATGCGCCAGCCGGTCATGGCATAGGCTTTGGAAACCCCGTTGAACACGATGGTGCGGGCTTTTAGCTCGGGGGCAGCATTCAACAGGTTGGTAAAAGGCGTATCCCCGAGGATAATGTGCTCATACATGTCATCGGTGGCGATCATGACTTGCGGATGGCGGCGCAGGACTTCTGCCATGGCTTGAAGCTCGCGCACTGTATAGACGGCACCGGTGGGGTTGCTGGGGCTGTTGAGAATAAACAGCTTGGTTTTGTCTGTAATGGCCTCTTCCAGCTGACCGGCAGTGATTTTATAGGCCTGGCGGATGTCAGCAGAAACAATCACAGGTTTAGCCTCTGCCAGCAGCACCATATCCGGATAGGAAACCCAGTAAGGTGCAGGAATAACGACTTCATCACCGGGATTGAGCACTGCCTGGAAGAGGTTGTAAAGGCTCTGCTTGCCGCCGGATGATACCAGAATTTGCTCCGGGGTGTAATCCAGCTGGTTGTCTCGTTTGAATTTGTCAATAATTGCCTGTTTCAGCTCGGGAATGCCGTCTACGGGTGTATAGCGGGTTTTACCGTTTTGAATCGCTTCAATACCGGCAGCCTTGATGTGATCCGGTGTGTCAAAATCCGGTTCGCCTGCGCCAAGGCTGATGATATCTCGCCCCTGGCGGCGTAGTTCGGCTGCTTTGGCTGTGATAATCAGGGTGGGCGAAGGCTTGACCGCTTCAAGACGTTGAGACAGACCTTGGCGCATATGGGCTCCTCTGGGAAACGCTATAATGATTGATGGTTTATTTTTGCGATTATTCAGGTGATTTTAGCGAATTCCGTCCCGATTTGCAGGGAATGAAACGGGTTTTAATAGGTAGAGCACTCGGAAAATGTCCAAAAAATTTCAACTGGTATCAGATTACCAACCTGCGGGGGATCAACCTGAGGCCATTGCGCGGCTGGTGGAGGGACTGGAAGATGGGGAGATGTTCCAGACGCTTCTGGGTGTGACCGGCTCCGGTAAAACTTTTACCATGGCCAATGTGATTGCCCAGGTACAGCGCCCGACGATTATTCTGGCACATAATAAGACCCTGGCGGCACAGCTTTATGGAGAGATGAAGCAGTTTTTTCCCCATAATGCGGTGGAGTATTTTGTCTCTTACTATGACTACTATCAGCCGGAAGCCTATGTGCCCGCCTCGGATACCTATATTGCTAAAGATGCCAGTATCAATGAACAAATCGAGCAGCTGCGTCTGTCTGCTACCAAGGCACTGCTGGAACGTGAAGATGTGATTCTGATTGCCACGGTGTCCGCCATCTATGGACTGGGTGATCCTGAGCAATATCTGAGCATGATGCTGCAGCTTCGTCTGGGAGATACCATCACGCAACGGGAGATTTTGCAGCGGCTGGTCTCCATGCAGTATCAGCGTAATGATCTTGAGTTGTGGCGTGGCACTTTTCGGGCACGTGGCGAAGTGATCGATGTGTTTCCGGCGGAATCTGAACAGTATGCCATCCGGATTGAGTTGTTCGATGATGAGGTGGAGCAGCTCAGCTGGTTTGACCCGTTGACCGGTGAGGTGATACAGAAGGTGACGCGGGTGACGGTTTATCCAAAAAGTCATTATGTCACGCCGCGGGAGCGTATTTTGGCAGCGGTAGAGCAGATCAAGCAGGAGCTGGCGGCGCGGCTTAAGGAGCTGCGAGCGCAAGATAAGCTGGTGGAAGCCCAGCGCTTGGAGGAGCGCACACGACTGGATATGGAGATGATGCTGGAGCTGGGGTATTGCACCGGGATTGAAAACTACTCCCGTTATCTGTCCGGGCGGGCGGCGGGGCAGCCGCCGCCTACTTTGATGGACTATCTGCCTGCCAACGCCCTGTTATTTATTGATGAAAGCCATGTGACTGTGCCGCAGATCGGCGGCATGTATAAAGGCGACCGTTCGCGCAAGGAGAACTTGGTGACTTATGGTTTTCGCCTGCCTTCTGCCATGGATAACCGTCCTTTGAAGTTTGAGGAGTTTGAGCGGCTGATGCCACAGACAGTTTTTGTTTCCGCTACGCCGGGGAGTTATGAACTGGAGAAATCCGGGCAGGTGGTAGAACAGGTGGTGCGCCCTACGGGGCTGGTGGATCCGTATATTGAAGTGCGTCCGGCCAGCACCCAGGTGGAAGACCTTTTGGGTGAGATCAATGCTGCAGTAGAAGCTGATGAACGTGTGCTGGTGACTGTGCTGACCAAACGCATGGCAGAGGATTTGACCGAGTTTCTGGATGAGCACGGCGTACGTGTGCGCTATTTGCACTCAGATATCGATACGGTAGAGCGTATTGAGATTGTGCGGGATTTGCGTCTGGGCGAATTTGACGTGCTGGTGGGGATTAACCTGTTACGAGAAGGGCTGGATATGCCCGAAGTCGCACTGGTAGCCATTCTGGATGCGGACAAGGAGGGCTTTTTGCGCTCTGAGCGTTCGTTGATTCAGACGATTGGGCGTGCCGCGCGCAACCCGAAAGGGCGGGCTATTCTCTATGGTGACAAAATTACGGACTCCATGCGTCGAGCCATAGAGGAAACCGAGCGACGCCGTGCCAAGCAGATTGCATTCAACCAGGCACATGGCATTACGCCTAAGGGGTTGAACAAAAAAGTCAGTGATATTTTGGAAGACTCCCCTTATACCCCTCGCAGTGCGCGTAAAGGGCAACGTAAAGTGGCAGAAGCATCGGCGACTTATGATGTGACAGCTCTCACCCCAGGTGAGGCTGCCAAGTTGATGAAAAGACTGGAAAAAGAGATGTATACTGCCGCGAAAAACCTGGAATTTGAACAGGCGGCGCAACTGCGGGATCAGATCCAGCAGCTACGCGCTAATATGATCCGTATTGGGGGTTAAAAAAGGTGTTAACAGGGCTTATAAAAAACACCATCCGGGGGGTGCTGTTCAGTGTTTTTGTCATATTTTCCGCCATGGCTGCGACTGAAAATGCAATTGAGAAAAAAGAGGAAGACCCTCAGCTGCAGCAGATAGCACAGCTGATGCAGCAGGAGAAGTGGCAGGAAGCGGAAGCTCTGTGGCGCCGTTTGCAAGGGCGTGTGCCCGAGCAGCGTTGGTATTACAACCTGGCGCAGTTGCTGGTGCAGCAGGGCAAGCTGGAAGAAGCTGCACAGGCGTTGGAACAGGCTTTACAGGTGCGCCAACCTGAAGCCCAGATCTGGCAGGCATTGAAGCAGGTTCGTACCGCACAGATGCAGCAGGCCTATACACGCGTGTTTGGCGGGCAGGCTATGAAACAGCCGGAAATGCAGTGGTTGAAAGTGGTGCAGCTCAATGAGCCGCCTGCCTCCATCATAGAGGTGCGTCAGGCGCTGGAAAGCTGGCGCAAAGCTTGGTCAGCACAGGATGTAGAGGTTTATCTGAGCCACTATGCGCCCGATTTTCGCCCGGCCAGTGGGCTAAGCCATCAGGCTTGGATAAGGTTGCGACATGCCCGTTTAAGCCATCCAAAATTTATTCGGGTAACGCTGAAGAATATACAGGTAACGCAGTTGACGCCCAAACGAATTGAAACCCTGTTTGATCAAACCTACCGTTCAGACCGCCTTCATGATACTGTGCGCAAACGGCTGTTATGGGCACACACACAGCAAGGGTGGAAGATTGTTCAGGAGGTAGTGCTGCCATGAGGCCGGCTGGGTGGATACTGTTATTAAGTCTTTGGCTAAGCAATGCTGCTGCAACATCCGCCCTTGTCAAAGAGCCAGAGCCGCTTTTATTGCAGGCATTAAGTGCTTTGCAACAGGGGGACCTGGATCAAGCGGTACGGCTGAGTCGCCAGCTACACGAAACTTATCCGAGCTATCGGCTGGGGCAACTGCTGTATTTGCAGCTCAATGCGGCGCTGGCAGGGGAAATGCAAGTTCTGCAGCAGCTGCAACAGCGGCATGCCGCTACTTATCGCCAGCTGCTGGAAGAGGCCAGGTTACGCTGGCAACATGCCCAAAAGGCAGTGCTGCCTGAACAGTGGGTGCGTCATTGGGTGCTGGAGCCCGCCGATGAACCCTGGTGGATAGTGGTCGATCTCCCCGGCTCCAGGCTGTACCTGTTTCGTAATGAAAATGGTGTATTGAAAAAAGAGAAAGATGTATTTGTCAGCATAGGCCAACGAGGGTTTGGTAAACAAAGGGAGGGCGACCGTCGCACACCCGTGGGGGTGTATCACATTGAAAGCTGGTTGCCCGATCAGAAGTTACCACCACTGTATGGGGTGGGGGCACTTACTTTGAACTATCCCAACGCTTGGGATCGCTTTTTGGGGCGGACTGGCTCTGGTATTTGGCTGCATGGCACACCGCCGGGGATTTATGTGCGCCCACCGCAGTCCAGCCGCGGCTGTGTGGTTTTAAATAACAATGCCATGGCTGCATTGCTGGAAACTTATCAGCTGCCTATGGGAACCCCTGTACTGCTGTTGGATCGGAGACAGCCAGATAAGCCAGTCAGTGTTGATGCAGTATTAACAGAGCTGGGTGCGCGTGTGTCTCAGGTCCTGGTGCGCTACCCGGGTGAAGAAAAGCTGCTATGGCGCGGATGGCGTGAAGGACGAAACTGGCATGTGCAATACTGGCAGGCGGATGGTGAAGGCGGGTGGCAGCTGGCGCCGCAAGCCGCTCCAGAATTAAAAGTGGCACAGCAGTAAATCTCGTGTTCGGGTATAGAATTGCGATTTGTGTGAAATAAAGTTTGACATGACCGTATGCTTTGAATAGAATTCCCTCATCTTTTGGGCCAGGTAGCTCAGTTGGTAGAGCAAGGGACTGAAAATCCCCGTGTCGGCAGTTCGATTCTGCCCCTGGCCACCATATTCGAAAGCCGGTTTTCACCGGCTTTTTCTACCTTGCGGGAGTGGTGGAATTGGTAGACACGCCAGATTTAGGTTCTGGTGCCTTACGGTGTGAGAGTTCGAGTCTCTCCTCCCGCACCATCGCTTTATCGTATCGACTTTCTTCTTTTATTTGAGATTTCTGAAATAAACCTATTTTTTCAACCGCAGCAAACGGGTGATGTTTTTTTCAAACAGATAGGTTATCTCCTAAATAAACTGGATACCCATTTGGTCGTAGAGTGGGAATGAATAATTAGGTAAGTTATTGATTTTATTGGCGCGCCCGGCAGGAGTCGAACCTGCGACCTTTGCCTCCGGAGGGCAACGCTCTATCCAGCTGAGCTACGGGCGCGTGATGCGTGAAAAGAGTCGCTATTTTAGCGGATACGGTTTCAGTTTGCACGGTGTTTGTCGGCTAACCAGTTCAATAGCCCGCCCAGAATGGGAAGTTTGCGGAAGTAGTGCTCGCCGCTATCCCAGTAGTCCATTTGGACTTTCACTTTTCCGTTTTCGTCAAACAGTAGTTTGCTGATGCCGTTGAGCTGCATAGGTTTGTTTTGCTTCATATAAAGTAGTCGCCACTCTACATAACCGGTATCGCCTTGGCCAGCATGGGTGTGGAAGCGTAGCTCGGCGTTTGGGTAGGCTTTGAACCTTTGAGCGAAAACCTTTTCCAGCGCAGCGAGTCCGCGGGTTTCGTTAAAGGGGTCTTTGAAATAAATTTTGGGTGCGTAAAGCTGATGCAGCGATTTACGAAATTGAGTGGGTGTCAGGGTTTGCATTGTGTCCACATAGGTTTGCAATGCCTGTTCAAGCTGTTCTGGGGAGAGTTTAGGGGTCAGAAGGTCTTTTTTCAGGGTATTTAAGTCTAAATCCTGTTCAAAAGCGCTATTTTCCTGGGGTTTTTCAGTCATATTTGTCTCGTAAAAAATTTTGAATTTGAAAAGGTGGGGAGACCCTCTTAGTCTGCTACCTTAACTGGCTCAGGATAGCGTTTATCCCGTTCTGTTTTCAGGTAAAAAGGGATTTGTGTGACTGTACCGTCAGGCTGGGTGATCAATACGCTGACTTTCCATTCCATGACATCGTTGGTGCAGAAGGCAAGCATGCTATCCCCTTGCCAGCGGTTAGCATCGATAGGTTGCAGTGCAACGCGGTTATAGCCCATGTACATATTGATACCGCTGATATCCAGTTCTACTTTTTTAGCAGGTAGGTTTTGCAAGGTAACGGAGACTTTCAGGGGCTTGGCCACCGGGATGGGTTTGGGGGTGATATTCAGGATGGCAGCCTGATCGTTATGGGTTGCGGTGCAGGCCTGCTGGTGCAGGTTGCAGCTTTTGACCATGGGCCAGGTGTTTATCTGTGTCTGTTGGTCGCAGGCACTCAGCAGTAAGGTGAGTAGAGTAATCAGAAAGATTCGCATATGCCTATCTTATCTGTTGGCTCATTTAAAATGGGGGATTGTCATACTGTTGCAAGTATTCCCGTACGGCTGTTGCCTCACCTTTAAAAACGATGGGTTGAGGCTTTTGGTTTAACTGGTAATCATACATGGGGTCGTAGTAGTCAGTTAGCAGAAACTGAATCCAGCGGCGGTGTGCGTGTGCATCACCTGTTTGTTGTTGGTGTTGCCAGGCGGATTCAAATAAAGCCAGCAGTTGCTTGTGGCGCAGGCCGCCCAGGCGCTTTTGAATACGGTTAATACTTTCTCGAATCTGCATTGCCCAGCGCTCCAAGCCGTGTGTGCCGATTTTGGCTTGCCATTGGGCTTGTGCCTGAATGACATATTCATCCAATGTGATTTTGACGCGTGTTGCCAGCGGAGTTTCTAATACGATCAGCTGAGCTTGGTCATACAGCCCTTTGTAAATAGGGTTCGGCAGGTTAACGCCGCCAATGTGTTTTCCTTCATCTTCAAATACCAGATAAGGGCGCACGATGGAGAAAAATTGAATCAGGGCATAAGCCAAGGCGTTTTCAAAGGTGATTTGTGTTGGCTGGGGGGTGAGCTGACGGCCAAAAGCACTGCCGCGATGGTTGGCAAGTGCTTCCAGGTCAAGCGTATGGTGCAGTTGGTGAAGCAGGCGAGTTTTACCGCAGCCGGTACGGCCTGTCAGGATAAAACGTTGTTGTGTGTGCAGCTGTGCAGGGAGCTCGGCGGCCAGTTGTTCGAGCAAAAAATGCCTGAGGGCTTTATAGCCGCCTTTAAGGCGGGGGATGATCAGCCCTTCATATTCATATAGCCAGCGTTGGGCAATCTGTGAGCGCTGGCCGCCGCGAAAGCAGTAGATCAGGGCATTGGGATGTTTGCGGTAAAAGTCTGCCCAGGCTTGAATGCGTGGACGCCGCACGGTTTCGTTCACCAGCCGATGTCCCAGTTGAACGGCTGCATCATTGCCTTGCTGTTTGTAGCAGGTGCCGACTCTGGCGCGCTCTTCATCGGTCATCAGCGGCAGATTGACTGCGTCAGGAAAGGCGCCTGTATTAAACTCCACTGGTGCACGGGTGTCGATCAACGGTCGCTGTTCCCGCACCAGAGTCAGGAAGTCATCATATAGTGGTAGTTTCATTTGACAGTGATGCGAATTTTGTCACCCTGATACGGAAGGGTGCGGCCTATGGGGTGTAGACTCAGCCCACACTGTGTGGCTATTTTTAAAAAGTCATCCACGGCGGTTTGTTTCACTGCTACCAGCAGGCCGCCAGAGGTTTGCGGATCGCACAGCAGGTCTTTCTGTTCTTCGCTCAGCGGGCTGATATGCTCGCCATAGCTGGCTAAATTTCGTTCTGTACCGCCCGGGATACATCCTTGTGCCAGATAGTCTTTTACATGAGGTAACAGAGGTACGGCACCAAACTCAACTTCTGCATCCACGCCGCTGCCTTCACAAAGCTCCAATAGGTGCCCCAGCAGGCCAAAACCTGTCACATCCGTCATGGCGGTGACCCCTTTAAGCTGGGAAAAGGCTGTTCCAGCGCTGTTAAGCGTGCACATCTGCTCAATGGCGGCTTCCAAGTGAGCAGGCTGGATTTTTTTCTGCTTCTGTGCAGTGGCCAGAATGCCGATACCGAGAGGCTTGGTGAGAAATAGAAGACAGTCTTCTGTGGCGGTGTCATTACGTTTGAGCTGTGAGGTGGGCACCAAGCCGGTGACGGCCAGCCCGAAAATAGGTTCTGGCGCATCAATGGAGTGCCCGCCTGCCAGCGGAATGCCGGCCAGATCACAGGCTTTGCGCCCACCTTCAAGGACTTGCTGCCCCGTTGAGGTGTCCAGCTTGTCAATGGGCCAGGCAAAAATGGCAATGGCCATCAAAGGGGTGCCGCCCATGGCGTAGATGTCACTGATAGCATTGGTGGCGGCAATCTGCCCGAATTTAAACGGGTCATCCACAATAGGCATGAAAAAGTCTGTGGTGGAGAGCACCGCCGTGCCATTACCCAGATCAAAGGCGGCGGCATCGTCTTTTGTGTGATTGCCTACCAGAAGTTCATTCGGGACACTGTGCGTCATGCCGTTTTTAAGCATCTGCTCCAGCAGGGCGGGGGCGATTTTGCAGCCGCAGCCTGCGCCGTGGGAGTATTCGGTGAGTTTAATCATGAGTCTTATTATACGCTTGACATACAGGGCAGAAGTAGCTGCTGCGTTGGCCGATGGTGATTTGCTCAATGGCATGACCGCAGGTGGGACAGGGTTTGCCTGTTTTGCCATACACTTGTAAGGTTTGAGTAAAGTACCCTGGTTTGCCATCTGGTTGTGTGAAATCCTGCAGGGTGGTGCCGCCCTGTTCAATCGCCTGTGCAAGGATGGTTTTGATGGCGGTAGTCAGGGTCTTTATCTGTTGGGTATTCAGTGTATTGGCGGGCTGTGAGGGGTGGACGCCTGCCTGAAACAGAGCCTCGTTCGCATAGATATTTCCCACGCCGACGATAGTGCGGCTATCCATGATCAAGGTCTTGATGGCGCGGCGACTTTTTTGCGTTCGGGCGTATAGGTAGGTTCTGTTGAAGGTATCGCTTAAAGGCTCAGGCCCCAGTTTTGCCAGCAGAGGGTGTGTCAGCGGGTCAGGGTCGTCCCAGAATAGCCAGGCACCAAAGCGGCGCGGGTCGGTATAGCGCAGTATTTTGCCGTTTTGTAGTACAAGATCGATATGATCGTGTTTGTGTGGTGGCGTGTTTGCAGGGAGGATGCGCAAGCTGCCTGACATGCCCAGATGAATCAGGACATGCCCGTTTGTATTGGTGAGGATGAGATATTTCCCGCGGCGCTGCACTTGCGTGATGGGTGCACCACACCAGTGTTCAAGCGATGCTGTCTCCACAGGCCAGCGCAGTTGGGGCTGGCGTACCCGTATCTGTGTAGGGGTTGCATGTTCAAGGTGAGACGCGATGCCTTGGCGGGTGGTTTCAACTTCAGGTAGTTCTGGCATAAAAATCGCTGTAATTTCATTGAATTGTCAAAAAAGCACATTATATTTTGCGGAGTCGCTTAATGTGTAAGGAGGGTTGAAGGGGATGGCGAGTTTTAATATTGAGCGTAGTGAGAACGGCTATACGGTTTTTCGGGATGGTCAGGCTATTGCCACCTTTAGATATGCGGGGGAGGCTATTGAGGCGATGCGTCAGTTTAAGGCGCGGCCGCAGCAGGTGGGGATGCAGACAGCCGGTGTGCCGCCTATGATTCGTGAAATGAAAGCGCGCATGCATGCTAAGTAGCTGGGCATAAAAAACCCGGCGGGTTAGCCGGGTTTTATGGGGACTCAAATAATCGGGTAGGATTATTTGATTTTCGCTTCTTTAAAGATGACATGCTTACGTGCTTTGGGATCATACTTTTTGATCTCAAACTTGCCGGGCATGGTCTTTTTGTTTTTGGTGGTGGTATAGAAATACCCTGTTCCTGCGGTGGAAACCAGTCTAATCTTGTCGCGCATTTTCTGCTACTCCTTAAATCTTCTCACCACGGGCGCGTAGCTCGGCCAGCACGGTATCAATGCCTTTTTTATCAATGATACGCATACCTGCTGCAGAAACACGCAGTTTGACAAAACGATTTTCGCTTTCTACCCAGAAACGGTGCGTGTGCAGGTTTGGAAGAAAGCGGCGACGCGTTTTGCGGTGAGAGTGAGATACATTGTTACCCACAGCGGGGCGCTTTCCTGTCACTTGACAAACTTTTGACATGGTTGTGTCCTCTCAACGCTTGTAAATTCTTTTGTTAATGCGACCCGAAAAACTCGGTGCGACAGCCAAAATTGAACGGGGAATTATGCATAGTTATTCAATGATTTGCAAGTGTTTTTAGGTGGGCGCATTTAAAAGTGTACGTTCTGCGCCGAATAGTGCCTCAAAATCCTCCCCGGGGCGGATCAGACGGTAGTGTGTGTCGCTCACCAACACTTCCGCTGCACGGGGGCGAGTGTTGTAGTTGCTGGCCATGGTCATGCCATAGGCGCCTGCACTCATCACGGCCAGAAGATCCCCTTCTTTAAGGTTTAAACGACGGTTTTTACCCAGAAAGTCTCCCGTCTCACAGACAGGGCCGACCAGGTCCCAGTCGGCTTCTGTGCCATGATTGTGTGGGTGAACCGGCACGATATCCTGCCAGGCTTGATAGAGGGCGGGGCGGATCAGATCATTCATGCCGGCATCAATAATGGCGAAGTGTTTTAGTTCGGTTTGTTTCAGGTATTCCACGCGTGTGAGTAGGACACCGGCATTGGCGGCAATGGCGCGACCGGGCTCGATCAAGATTTCCACGTTTGCGTCTGCTACGGTATCCACCAAGGTGCGCACATAGTCGGCGATGGAGGGAGGCTGTTCATTCCGGTACTGTACACCAAGCCCACCGCCCAGATCTAGATGATGTAAGCGGATGCCGGCTTGATCCAGTTTTTCCTTCAGAGCCATGACGCGCATGATAGCGGCTTGAAAAGGTGCCAGTTCGGTCAGTTGAGAGCCGATGTGGCAATCCAGTCCTGTAATGGCCAGGTTGTTATGATCGGCTGCCCATTGGTACAGCGACAACGCTTGTTCGATTTCGATACCGAACTTATTTTCTTTCAGTCCTGTAGAAATATAAGGGTGGGTTTTGGCATCTACATCCGGATTGACACGTAGGGAAATAGGTGCCCGAATGCCATGTGCGTGGGCGATTTCCGCAATACGATGCAGCTCTGCCTCAGATTCAACGTTAATACACTTGATGCCAACTTCCAGTGCCCGTTCAATTTCCGTGGTGGTTTTGGCAACACCGGAAAAGACAGTTTTGCCTGCATCGCCGCCGGCTGCTAGCACTCGCTCTAATTCTCCGATGGAAACAATGTCGAATCCTGCTCCGGCTTTTGCCAGCAGCTGCAAAATAGAAAGGTTGCTATTGGTTTTGACAGCATAGCAGACCAGGTGAGGCTGTTTGCCAAACGCCTGATCGAAGGCCTGAAAGTGTGTTTTAAAGCCAGTTGCGGAATAGACATACAGCGGGGTGCCGAATGTCTGTGCCAGCTGATCAAGTGGCACGGATTCTGCATGCAGCATATGATTGCGGTAAGGGAAACAGGTAAAGCGGTCAAGCTGATTCATAAGGCGTTCTGTGTAGGTTCATGGGTGGGTAAATAGAGCGGCCCTTTTTTGCCGCAGGCGCTGAGTGTCAGCAGCATTAAGCATAAAATAAGCACTTTTCTCAAGGGAGCGCTCCATGTCTGACCAAAAAGATGCGCCCATTATAATCGAAACGGGCGCTGCACCGGCTGCAGCCTGTATCTGGCTACATGGCCTGGGTGCAGATGGGTATGACTTTGAACCGGTTGTGATGCAGTTGAACCTAAATGCTCCGGTGCGTTCGGTCACGCTCAATGGTGGTATGCCCATGCGAGCGTGGTTTGATATCGTCTCGCTGAATTTGGAAGCAGAGGTGGATCAGGAAGGGATTGAAGTCAGCAGTGAACAGGTGTTGCTGATGGCGGATGCACAGCCCTTGCCAGTGTTCTTTGCCGGTTTTTCTCAAGGCGGTTTGGTAGCTTTGCATGCCGCGTTAAAGAGGAAGCAATCTCCACTGGGAGTGTTGGCTTTGTCCACTTGGTATCCTTTATCTGTGCCGGAGAATAGACTGAATATTTTTATGGGGCATGGTGAGCTGGATGATATAGTGCCTGTGTCTTTGGCACAAAAAACCGCCCAGCGCTTGCAAAAGCAGGGGGCTCATGTGGACTGGCATGTTTATGCCATGAGGCATAGTGTGTGTCCACAGGAATTGGTGGCAATTGAGCATTGGTTGAACCGGCAGTTGGAGTGGGTGATATGAGTAATGTGCGGCGTTTTTTGCGTTATGACCTGACGCTTCCCATATATATCGAGCTGTGCCGAGAGGATGGTGCTCCCCTGGATTTTGATGAAACGGCCTTTATTGAACCCAGGGACCGGGCACACTGGAGTGCGCTGGCTCAGGAGATTGTGGAGGTAAGTGGCCAGGTCGCGGTAAAAAACCCAGCTATGGTGGCGATTTTTCACAACTTGGATCGGCGCCTGAATTTTATGTTTATCATGCTCGATGCGTTGACACGTAATGAGAACCCGGCGCAGGAAGATAAATACCGTTATATGGTGCGAGAGGATGACAAAATTCAGCAGCCCGAATTGCCGGCGGCCAAAATCAGCACCTTGATCAGAGAGCTTTATAAACACAGTGAGCTGACCATGCGCGAGCTCAGGCATGTGGTGGAATCAGCGCGAGGGAATCTGTTTATTTTTCCACTGAATCCAGTGCAGGTGTTCAATCATTGCGATTTTGTATTGAACCTGGAGCAGGTGGCGGAAAAGGGAAACCCATTGGCAAAGTTGATTTTACTGCTGGAAGAGAAATACAACCTGGCGGTCAAGGTATTGCAGCGCTTTAAGGCCTACTATCGTATGCGGGCAGATGTGCAAGCATGGCCGACTTTGAGGGTCAACTTGAGTGCAGGAGGTGCGGGGTTCTGGCATCCTAGGGAGTTACCGCTTTTTAAGCCGATCAATGTGTTTTTAAAGCTGGATGCGTTGTTCGCTGTGCAAGGAAAGGTGACTTTTGCGCGCAGGTTGGCGGAGGGTGGAGAGCGTCCCTGGCGTATTGGTATTGATTTTGGCATGCTTTCTGAGCAGGAACAGCGTCAGATCAGCCTGTTTATCCAGCACCGTGAACTGGCAGATACGCGAAAACAGTTTACCCAGTTTCCCGGGTTGAGTGTGCTGTGATGCTGATATTTAACGGGCGGTAAGCACGCGGCAGCCAGCGATACAGTGTGGCACTTGGGGTTGTTGCAGCACAGCCTTGCGTGCCACAGCTGTCGGTGCAGCTTGGTGCATCAATTTTTTGAATCTGTCCTTGTTGGATCAGATAGTCCATCCAGGTGAATACAGTCTCCAGCTCTACATCAAAACGATCGGCGAGCATCTGCGCGCTGGCCTGGCCGTGTGTCTGGAGGTAGGCTTTGATTTCACGCAGCATGTTTGGCAGCGGGGCTGTGTGGTTTGGAAACGGACTTCAGCACTACCACCACGATGCCCCAGGCTAAGGCAATCCCCGCCAGCCACAAAGCACTGCTATAAGGGTGCTGTGGGAGCGTGGCGGCCTGGTAGAAGCCAACGGCAGCAGTGTATCCTAAAAACAGACTCCAGCCACCGGAAAACAGTGCCCAGCGCCAGCCCAGTTCTTGCTTGGTAGCGGCAAAGGTGGCAACACAGGGAAAATAGAGCAGAATCAGCAGCAGGTAGGCAAAAGCACCGGCATAGCCATCAAAATAATGAACCATTTTGTCCAGTGTGCTCTGGTGTGCGCCTATCTCTTCTGCGGATGCTCCAATCAGACTGCCCAGCCCAATGGGATCAAGGAGTGCATGCCCAAAGTCGGCAAAGTAGGCGGGCACTGTGACCCAGGCGGCTTGAACAGACTGCCAGAAAGAAAGGTGCTCATCTTGTTCAGGCTCCAGCTGGTCTTCCATATTCTGATAGAGGGCATCCAGCGTGCCGACAACGACTTCCTTGGCCAGCAGGCCGGTAAAGAGCCCTACAGCGGCAGGCCAGTTATCCTCGCTAACGCCCAGCGGCTCTACAAGAGGGGTCAGGACTTTTCCGGTGACACTGAGCACGGAATCAGGTTGATCCTCATGGCCGAAGGTGCCGTCTGTTCCCAGGCTGTTAAAGAAGTTCAGCACCAGTACCACCAGTACGATGAGCTTGCCCGCATCCAGAATAAAACCTTTGAGTTTATTGCGCACATTGAGCAGGAGGTTGCGCCAGCTGGGTCGGTGGTAGGTAGGTAGCTCCAGCAACAGTGGTTTGGGCTCACCGGGCAGTAGCGTTTGTTTCAACAGCCAGGCAGTCAGTATGGCGGCACCAATGCCGGCCAGGTAAAGCAGAAAAATCACCAGTCCGGCATAGTCGGCAAAAAAGGCACTGGCAAACAGAACATAAACCGTCAGGCGTGCCGAACAGCTCATAAACGGTGTCATGAGAATGGTCATGATACGGTCGCGCAGATCCGGCAGCGTGCGGGCGGCCATCACAGCCGGCACATTGCAGCCAAACCCTACCAGCAGGGGCACAAAGGCCTGGCCGGAAAGACCTAACCGTTGAAAAAGGCGATCCATCATCAGTGCAGCGCGCTGCATATAGCCTGACTCTTCCAGAATGGAAAGAAACAGAAACAGAAAGGCGATGACGGGAATAAAGCTGGCCACCACCTGGATGCCTGCCCCGATACCGTCTGCCAGCAGGGCGATCAGCCATTCGGGGGCATGGAGCTGCTCCAACCATAGGCGAGGTGTGTCGACAAATAGGGCTTGCGCGGTGAGGTCAAAAGCATCCACAAAGCCGCTGCCCAAGTTGACAGACAGTGAAAATACTAAAAACATGATCAGTAAAAAGATCGGCAGTCCCCATAGGGGATGTAAAACCCAGTGATCAATGCGGTCAGTGGTAGAGCGGGCAAAACGGTCTTTACGGGTCAGTGTCTGCTGTGTGATGTCATGTGCCCGACGGAAATAAAGGTCGCTGATAATCAGCGGCAAGGCGTCTCCCAGCTCATTTTCAATGGTCTTACGCTAGTGTTGAACTGTTTGGCGGACGGTGTCCGGTGCGGCTTCGGGTGCCAGCAGCCATTGCAGCACAGGCCAGCAGGTAGAAGAGGGTGTTTCAAGATAAGGCTGCAGTGCCGCAAGTGCTTTGTCAAACGGTTGAGGCAGTGTTAGCTGCAACTGACACCGGCAATTAAGCCGTTCGGGAATAAGCTGCTTAAGCGTATCGATCCCTTGGTTTTTGTAGGCGGAAGTGGGCACGACCGGGCAGCCCAGCGCTTTGGAAAGCGCAGCCACGTCAATGTCCAATTGGCGTTTTTTCAGCAGGTCAGTGCGGTTGAGCACCACAACAACCGGTAACCCCATGTGTAAAAGCTGCATGGTGAGAAACAGCTGGCGTTCCAATGCGGTAGCATCTACAACGTTAATCACCAAATCTACCGGCTGGCAGGTCAGGAAATTGCGCGCAACGGCTTCATCCATGCCGCTGTGTGTATCGGGTAGCAGGGAGTACACACCGGGCAGGTCAATGATTTTGGCCTCAAGGTCGCCCAACTTGAGTAGCCCTTCTTTGCGTTCAACGGTGACGCCGGGCCAGTTACCAGTAGTTTGGTGGGTGCCGGTGAGGCGGTTGAACAGGGTGGTTTTGCCACAGTTTGGCTGGCCGATCAGGGCAATTACGGCTTTGCCGTGTACGGAAGATGTGCCGGTAGGGCAGCAGCTTTTCATCGGTAGGCTCGCTTGATTGTGGGAGGGTTAGCCGGTCTTACGTTCCGGGCGTACTTCAATCTGGCCGGCCAGCTCTTTTGAGAGCGCAAACCGGCTGCCATCTACACAGACAATGTAATGGTTGTGGCGTACTTGCATAAGCTTAATTTTGCTTTTACGGTGAAAGCCCAGGTTCAGCAAACGCTGGCGTTCGCTGGCGTTGCCGCGCAGTTTGCAGATTTCACACTCGCTGCCGACTGTACACTG
>CAYRSN010000009.1:0-22635 GCA_964427185.1 uncultured Piscirickettsiaceae bacterium
CGGTGTGCTGGATGAAGGCGTTGCGGTTGATCAAAACAGCCTGGATCAATATCTCTCTTTTGAAACAGTGGATGCTGATAATGATGGTCAGGCAGATGACACCAAGGTCACTATTGACAGTAACGGTTCGGCCATCAGTGGTGGTACCCAAACTGTTGTGATTTTGGAGGATGTCACTTTGCCGAACAACACTGTGGATGATCTGGATATTGATTTCCAGGATAAGTAAAGCGCTCTGGCAGGCGGGCTTGCTCGCCTGCTGGGTAATGTTTACGAAATTTCTACTTGTTTTTAAATAAAAAGCAGGTAGAATTCACGGTTTGCTGCCGTATCTGGATAAAAATAAAGGATTTGTATTATGAAAAGAACATTTCAACCGAGCGTATTAAAGCGTAAGCGTACACATGGCTTTCGTGCGCGTATGGCGACAAAAAACGGTCGTAAGGTTTTGGCGCGTCGTCGTGCAAAAGGTCGTAAACGCCTGACACCTTAATGTCAGAAATGGCTGACACGCGGTCAGCACAGTCCATTGACTCTGACCGGCTTCTTGCCGGTCAAACTTTTCCTAAAGCGCTCAGGCTTCTTTCTCCCGCGCAGTTTCGTTGGGTTTTTGCAGAGGCAACCAAGTTTGCCAACCGTCATTGGACACTTTTGGTGCGTCCAAACGGGCTGGCATACCCTCGTATGGGACTGGTCATTTCAAAAAAACAGGCAGGCAAGGCTCATAGCCGAAATCGCATAAAAAGAGTGGCTCGAGAGACATTTCGGCGGCATAAACGTAGCCTGGTAGGCTATGATATTGTGGTTTTGGCTCGAAAAGGGGTGGCGGAAGTCGATAATGCCACGCTGGTGCGAAGTTTTGAACACTTAATTCAAAAAATACAGCAACACTCGATGAAGGATAGTTAACGGAATGAATACGCGCGCGCTTTGGTGGATAGCCCTGGCTTTTACGCTGATGTGGATCTGGATGGAGTGGATGAGGTTTACAGCGCCTCAGCCACCACAGACAGAGCCCGCAGAACAAAGTGCATCTGTCGTTTCTGCAGAAGTGCCAACGGCAAATGTGGCGGCAGGCGCTCAGGTGAACTCTGTTCCGGCGGCACAGTCTGCTGTGGCATCGGCAGGGCGTGTGTATGTTAAAACCGATGTGCTGGAGGTGGAGCTTGACCAGCAGGGGGGCGACATTCGTCTTGCCAGGCTGTTGCAGTTTGCTGCCAGCTCGGAAGAAAAAGATAAGCCGTTTACGCTGCTTTCTGACCAAGGACCACTGTTTCATATTGTACAAAACGGTTTGACAGCAGCAGAAGGTTTGCCGGCACCTACACATAAAGTAAAGTGGCAGGCGGCAAAAACGCATTACACTCTGGACGGAGAGGTATTGAATGTTCCATTTACTTGGGAGCAGGATGGTCTTCAAGTAACAAAAACCTATATTTTCCGCAAAGGCAGTTATGTAGTCGATGTGCGTTATGAAGTCAGTAACCATACAGGCAAACCATGGCAGGGGGCACTATACAGTCAGCTTCAGCGTAACCGTTTCGTGCCCAATGCCAGTAAACTGATCTGGACTTATACCGGGCCAGTTTTTTATGATCCGGAAAATAAATATCAGAAGGTTGATTTTGATGACCTGCTAAAACAGCCGATTACCGCCAAGCCAGCACAGGGCGGCTGGGTTGCGATGATTCAGCACTATTTCTTATCTGCCATTGTGCCTGATCAGAACGCTTTGAATACCTATTATGGCAAACCATTAGAGCAAGACCGATTTGTGGTGGGTGTGGTTGCACCAGTGGTTGCCCTCGCACCTGCGCAGTCACAGGTGTTGAGTCACCGTTATTTTATCGGTCCGGAAATTGAAGAGCTTTTGGAGCCTTTGGCTGAAGGGTTGGAGTTAACCAAGGACTACGGTATTTTGACAATTATCGCCGAGCCACTTTTCTGGGTGCTTAAGCTGATTTATGACTGGGTTGGCAACTGGGGTTGGGCGATTATTATTTTGACCCTGTTGATTAAGCTGGCGTTTTATAAGCTAAGCGAGACTAGTTATCGTTCCATGGCAAAACTGCGCAAGTTCCAACCTAAGCTCCAGCAGCTGAAAGAAAACTATGGAGACGATAAGCAGCTCTTTCAGCAGAAGCTGATGCAGCTGTATCGGGAAGAAAAAATTAACCCCATGGGTGGCTGTCTGCCTATTCTGGTGCAGATGCCTGTCTTTATTGCGCTTTACTGGGTATTGCTTTACTCGGTAGAAATCCGTCAGGCACCTTGGATTCTGTGGATTGATGACCTTTCCGCACCAGATCCTTATTACGTGCTGCCTTTGATTATGGGGGGCAGCATGTGGCTGCAGATGAAGTTGAATCCAACAACCATGATGGATGAAACGCAGCAGAAGATCATGCAGCTGATGCCTATCATCTTCACGATTTTTTTCCTCTGGTTCCCATCCGGGCTGGTGCTCTACTGGGTGGTGAACAACGTACTTTCCATTGCGCAACAGTGGTATATCACGCGAAAAATTGAGCAGGAAAGCTAACTTGGAAGTATCAAGCCGGCCTATGCCGGCTTTTTAACCCCATGCTGTTAAGTGATCAAGATACCATTGCGGCTCTTGCAACGCCTCCCGGTCGGGGAGGGGTGGGGATTGTGCGTGTTTCAGGGCCTCAGGCACGCGCAATTGCGGAAGCAGTAACGGGCAAAGCCCTCAAACCTCGTTATGCACACTACGGTTCCTTTTGGGGAGAGCAGGGAGAAGTTTTGGATCAGGGAATTGCCCTTTTCTTTCCAGGGCCGAACTCTTTTACAGGAGAAGATGTGCTGGAATTACAGGGGCATGGTGGGCCGGTCATTTTGGAGTGGTTGCTTCAACGTGTACTGGCACTGGGTGCACGTCCCGCTGAGCCGGGCGAGTTTTCCCGCAGGGCTTTTCTGAATGGAAAACTGGATCTCACTCAGGCGGAGGCCATTGCCGATTTAATCAACGCCTCCACCGAGCAGGCGGCTAAAAGTGCCTTGAAAAGCTTGCAGGGTGAGTTTGCCACAGCGGTAGATGCACTGGTGGAAGATCTGATTCATTTACGCATGTATGTGGAGGCAGCCATTGACTTTCCTGAAGAGGAAGTTGATTTCCTCGGAGAGGGCAAAGTGCACACAGAGCTTTCTCAGTTGCAAGAGCAGCTGGAAGCGTTGCTGGTTAAGGCTCAGCAGGGTGCACTGTTGCAAGAAGGCATGACCGTTGTGATTTTAGGGCGTCCTAATGCGGGTAAATCCAGTTTGCTGAATGCGCTCTCCGGTAAAGAGAGTGCAATTGTGACGGATATTGCCGGTACAACCCGAGATGCCATCTGTGAAGCGATACAAATTGACGGTGTGCCGTTGCATATTGTTGATACCGCAGGGTTGCGCGAAACTACCGATAAAGTGGAACAAATCGGTATCGAACGTGCCTGGGCGGCGATTGAGCGTGCGGATCATGTGCTGGTGGTGGTTCCGGCTACTGAAACAATTGCCCCTGAAGACCAGGCAATTTTGGATAAGCTGCCGCCTGAGCTTCCGGTCACCCTGGTGCGTAATAAAATCGATCAGATTGGCGCTGCACCACATGTCAGCCAGGAGGCGGATCGCACAGTGATTTGGCTTTCTGCAAAACACAGGCAAGGGCTGGCGCTGCTGAAAGCTCATTTGAAGCAGGCCATGGGGTATGCACAGACACCGGAAGGTGTGTTTATGGCACGACGCCGACATGTGGAAGCTTTGCAGCATGCCTTGCAGTATATCCGGCAGGGGCTGCATAATTTGACACATCTGACGGCAGGTGAGCTGGTGGCAGAAGACCTGCGTCAGGCACAGCAGGCGTTGGAAGCGATTACAGGCCGTTTTACATCTGATGATCTTTTAGGTGAAATCTTCTCCAGCTTCTGTATCGGAAAGTAAAAGGGTCTCCCCCTTTTTTTTCAAAATCAAAATTTTGCTTGAGTGAGTGAAGATGGAGTTTTCCTACGACAATACGCCTTTAGGTAAAAAAACGGCCTATTGCAGCCATTATGATCCAAGTTTGCTGTTTCCCATTCCCCGTAGCGACAAGCGCGGGGAACTGGGCATTAAATCTGATGCACTGCCTTTTGTGGGGCAGGATGTCTGGACGGGCTATGAGCTATCCTGGCTGAATGCCAAAGGGCTGCCTCAAGTTGCGGTGGGGCAGTTTATCTTTCCGGTGGAAAGCCCTTATCTGATTGAGTCCAAGTCTTTTAAGCTCTATTTGAACAGCTTCAACGATACCCGTTTTGAACACTGGTCGCAGGTACAGGAAGTTTTGCAGCAAGACTTAAGTCAGGCTGCAGGGGTGCCTGTTGATGTAGCGCTGTATGCACTTGAGCAGGCGCCTCAGTGTACCCGGCAGATTGAAGGGACTTGCCTGGATACACAGGAGATTGAAATTCAGGATTTTGTTTTAACGCCGGATTATCTGTCCGCTCAGGGGGCGGTCGTGAGTGAAACGCTTTATTCCAACTTGCTGAAGTCCAACTGTTTGGTCACCGGCCAACCGGACTGGGGCACCGTGGTCGTGCGTTACACGGGTGCGCGTATCGACAGGGCTGGATTATTGCGCTATATTGTCTCGTTTCGCCATCACTGGGAGTTTCATGAGCAGTGTGTGGAGCGTATTTATATGGATCTGCAGCGTGTCTGTCAGCCGGAAAAGCTACTGGTCTATGCGCGTTATGTGCGCCGCGGCGGTCTGGAGATCAATCCATATCGCGCCAGTGAGCCTGGTGACTGGTCTCTATCGCGGTTGGTGAGACAGTAAGGAATAAAAGTCATGCAGGATATTCAGCATTACGATGTTATTGTTGTCGGAGGAGGGCATGCGGGCACAGAAGCGGCACTGGCCGCGGCACGTATGGGTGTGCGTACGCTGCTGTTGACGCATAATATCGACACTTTGGGCGCGATGAGCTGTAATCCTGCGATTGGCGGTATTGGCAAAGGACATCTGGTTAAGGAGGTGGATGCTCTTGGGGGCGCCATGGCGTTGGCCATTGATGAGGCAGGGATTCAGTTCCGCACGCTGAATGCCTCCAAAGGGCCTGCGGTGCGTGCCACCCGTGCCCAGGCAGATCGTGAGCTGTATAAGCGGGCGATTCGTACTCGCTTGGAAAACCAACCAAACCTGGATCTGTTTCAGCAGCCGGTGGAAGACCTTATTTTACAAGGTGAGCAGGTTACGGGTGTGGTAACTCGTATGGGACTGAGGTTTTACGCACCGCAAGTGGTACTCACTGTAGGGACTTTTCTGGCAGGAAAGATACACATTGGCCTGAACAACTATCAGGGCGGGCGCGCCGGCGATGAGCCCAGTAATCACCTGGCGGACAGATTACGGGAGCTGAACTTGCCGGTAGGCCGTTTGAAAACGGGCACGCCACCACGGCTGGATGCCCGCACAGTGGACTTTTCTGTGATGACTGAGCAGCCTGGGGATGAGCCCCCGCCTGTATTTTCCTTTATGGGCACGCAAGCTATACACCCACAGCAAGTGCCCTGTTATATCACTCATACCAATGAGACAACTCACGAGGTAATCCGCACCTCCCTGGATCAGTCGCCCATGTATGCGGGCGAGATTGAAGGGGTAGGGCCACGGTATTGCCCTTCCATTGAAGATAAAGTGGTGCGTTTTGCGGATAAAAGCAGCCATCAGATCTTTATTGAACCGGAAGGGCTGACTTCCAATGAGCTTTATCCCAATGGCATCTCCACCAGCCTGCCGTTTGAAACACAGGTTCAGATTGTCCGCTCTATTAAAGGCTTGGAAAACGCACGTATTGTGCGCCCTGGCTATGCGATTGAATATGATTATTTTGATCCGCGCCACCTTAAGCCTACACTGGAAACTGGTGCAATCCAGGGGCTGTATTTTGCTGGGCAGATTAACGGCACCACAGGTTATGAGGAAGCGGCCGCGCAAGGCTTGTTGGCTGGTGTAAACGCGGCCTTGCGCGCGCAGGAGAGAGCACCATGGTATCCGAGGCGGGATGAAGCCTACCTTGGTGTATTGGTCGATGATTTGATTACACTGGGCACGCAGGAGCCTTACCGCATGTTCACCTCCCGTGCTGAGTATCGGTTGATGCTGCGCGAGGATAATGCAGATCAGCGTCTTACACCCATCGGGCGCGAACTGGGTCTGGTGGATGATGCCCGCTGGGCTGCATTTGAGCGCAAAATGGAACAGTTTGAGCGTACCTTGCAGGCACTTCGGGATACTTGGATTCACCCGCATCACTCCGAGGCTACCAAAGCAGAAGCACTGATGGCGCTGCCGCTTTCCAAGGAGCAAAGCCTGTTTGACTTGCTCAAGCGCCCCGGTGTGACTTATGCCGCTTTGGCAGAGCTGGCATGTTTTCCCGAGTGTGCATGCGGTGATGATGTGATCGAGCAGGTGGAGATCGAAGCCAAGTACAGCGGCTATATTGAGCGCCAGCGTCAGGAAATTGAACGTTTGCGTAAAGCGGAAAATACACCTTTGCCAGAAGATCTGGATTACGACCAGATCAGCGGGCTGTCCAATGAAGTGAAGCAGAAACTTAAAGCGTACCGGCCAGCAACCTTGGGGCAGGCCAGCCGTATCAGCGGTGTGACCCCGGCTGCGATTTCACTGCTGCTGATTCATCTGAAAAAGCGAAAGGCGCAGGCACGTGGACAATCTTAAAATGCCCCTGCTGCAGGGGGCACAGGCACTGGGTATCCACCTTGAGCCACAGCAAGCACAGCAGCTGCTGGATTATGTAGCATTGTTGCACAAATGGAACCAAGCCTATAATCTCACCGCCGTGCGTCAGCCTGAAGCCATGTTGGTGAAACATATTCTGGATAGTCTGGCCGTAGTGCCTTATATCAAAGGTGAACGTTTGCTGGATGTGGGTACCGGGTCAGGTATTCCGGGTATCGTACTGGCCATTGTCTGGCCGGAGCGCCAATTTGACCTGCTGGACAGCAATATCAAGAAAATTCGTTTTGTCCGTCAGGCTGTGCGGACTTTAGGTTTAACAAATATTCAGGCAGTGCATGCGCGTGTAGAAAGTTGGCAGCCTGAAGCCTGTTATGACAGTATCGTTTCCCGCGCTTTTGCGGAACTGGCATTATTTATTAAACTCACACGTCATTTGCTCTGTAAAGAGGGGTGTTGGTGGGCCATGAAGGCACATGCTGAAGCAGAGCAGGCTTCGTTACCGAACGGGGTTCAGGTGGTTGATACTTACGAGTTGACCGTGCCCGGGTTGTCGGCGCGTCGTACACTGGTGGTTTTAAAACAGGAACAGGCATGAGTGCACATATTTTTGCAGTGGCCAACCAAAAAGGCGGCGTTGGAAAAACCACAACCGCAGTAAACTTGGCAGCGGCTTTTGCTCGCCTGAATAAAAAGGTGCTACTGGTGGATCTGGATCCACAGGGTAATGCGACGGTGTCTGTCGGGGTGGATAAAGATGCTCTGGAAGTGACCCTCTATGATTTACTGTGTGCAGAGGCTGACTTCGATCAAGCATGTCAGCATATAGCGCAATCCAGCCTGGATCTGTTGCCCGCCAATGGCGATTTGACGGCAGCGGAAGCAGATCTGTTGGAAGACGAAGAAGGTGCAATACGCCTGCGTCAGCAGCTGGAAACCGTTAAAAACCGCTATGATGAAATCATCATAGACTGCCCGCCTACGCTAAATATGCTGACTTTGAACGGCCTGGTGGCAGCCGATGGTGTGTTGGTACCGGTACAGTGTGAATACTTTGCTCTGGAAGGGCTCAGTGCTCTGATGGAGACAATCGCCACAGTGCAGAATACGCTCAATCCGCAGCTGAAAATAGACGGCCTGTTGCGCACTATGTATGATCGGCGCAATAACCTGGCCAACGATGTTTCCAATGCCTTGATTTCGCATTTCGGCATGCAGGTCTGTAAAACCATTATTCCCCGCAATGTACGTTTGGCGGAGGCGCCCAGTTTTGGGCAATCTGTGCTGGATTATGATGTCAACTCAACCGGCGCCATGGCCTATTTGGCACTTGCCAACGAACTGCTACGCAAAATGGGACGATAAGATGGCGAAAAAGAAAAAAAGTGGCTTAGGTGGACAGGGGCTGAACCGCCTGCTGACAGGTAAAGTTAAAGCAGAACAGTTGAGCATAACCGGTGCGGCCATTCAGCAACTGCCCGTTGAGCAGCTGCAGCCGGGCAATTACCAACCGCGTCAGCAGTTTAATCAGGAAGCACTGGATGCCCTGGCAGCTTCTATTCAGGCACAGGGTATGGTACAGCCCATTATTGTACGTAAGGTTGCAGATGCAGCGTATGAAATTATCGCAGGTGAGCGCCGCTGGCGCGCTGCACGGCAAGCGGGGCTTTCAACTGTGCCAGTGCTGGTGCGTGAAGCGGATGACCAGACCACCCTTGCTTTAGCGTTGATTGAAAACCTGCAGCGGGAAGATCTGAACCCGATTGAGCAGGCAGAAGGCTTATCCCGTTTATTAGAAGAATTTGAGCTTACCCATGAGCAGCTGGCTGAAGCAGTCGGACTTTCCCGCGCACAGGTCAGCAACTTGCTGCGCCTGCTTAAGCTGTCAGAGTCCGTGCAGGCGATGGTGCATGATGGGCAGCTGAGCATGGGGCATGCCCGTGCACTGCTTTCTTTGCCTGAAGCACAGCAGTTGCCTTTGGCGAAAAAAGCCGTCCAGCTGGGGTGGAATGTGCGTCAGACGGAAGCTGCGGTTAAAAAACAGCTTAGCGACGCGGATTCTTGTACAGTTGAAGATAAAGATCCGAATATTGTTGCGCTGGAAAACAGATTGTCGGAGCGCCTGGGTGCGCGGGTGAGCATTCGTCATCAGGCAAACGGCCGCGGTAAGGTAGAAATACGTTATACCTCGCCAGACGAGTTGGACAAGCTGCTTAAACAGCTGGAGGTGGATACCTTCTGAGCGCCTTCGTGGGGTGTGGCCGCTTTATAAGCACAACATATGGTGCCCCATGTAAAACCCTGCTGAAAAGCTGCCGCTTTATATTGCGTATGCCTCCTGCTGACGTTATCATAAGGAGAATTTATATAGAGCGATACCAATGGCTGAACCAGATCAACCGTCGCAGAGAAAAGGTGCCAACTTTCTGTTAGTGGGTGCCGGCACCATGTTTACCGCCATGGTGATTTCAGGGTTTCTGGTCGGTTATGTTTTTGATGAGCTGTTGGATACGCGACCTTTTGGGATGCTGTTTTGTGGCCTGCTGGGTATGATTGGGGGCATGATGAATGTCCATAAGGTCAGCACGCAGATGGATCGGCAGGCAGCAGATAAAGCACAACCAGAAAAAACGCAAACAGATTCGGACGCTCAGCCATGACTGGAGAGAAAAAAGTGTTTCTCATCCAGCTGAGTGTTGGTTTGGCAGCGGTGATCATCGCTGCTATGCTTGGGGAGCTGTATTCGGCTCTTTATGGATTGGGTATTGGCCTGGTTAACCTGGTGTTGTTGCATCAGGGGTTTGCGATTGCCAACCGCAGAGCGGTGGAGAATCCAAAATCAGGCATGACGGTTTTATATTTGAGTGCAGTGGTCAGGTTTATCCTGCTTGCTGTGTTTTTTGCATTAGGGCTGGCGTTGCTGGGGTTGAATCCCGGGCCAATGGTGTTGACCTTTGTGGCAATGCAGTTGGCCAGCGTGTTTAACCTGCAGGGAAAACGTCGTTTAACAGACTAAGGAGAGTGAACCTTGAGCGCGGAAAAAATGGGGGCTGTTGAGTATATTCAACATCACCTGACTAATCTGAGTGTGGGTGAAGGTTTCTGGACTTTCAATATTGACACCATTTTCTTCAGTGTGTTGCTGGGCGGCCTGATTATCTGGGCAGGTAAAAAAGTCACAGCATCCGCCACGGATGGAGTGCCCAACGGCATGCAAAATTTCTTTGAAATGCTGGTGGAATTTGTACAGACCAATATTAAAGATGTTTTTCCAGCCGCTCCAAACTTTGTCGGCCCGCTGGCATTGACCATTTTCGTATGGGTATGGTTAATGAACTTTATGGACTTGATACCTGTGGATCTGTTGCCCTGGTTGGCGCAGATGATTGGTATCGAATACCTTAAAGTAGTTCCTACCACAGATCTGAATACCACGTTGGCCATGGCCTTTACCGTGTTCGGCCTGATTCTCTACTTCAATATCAAAAGCAAAGGGGTGGGTGGTTTTATCAAGATGTTCCTGACACACCCCTTTGGTCCGATGTTTGCCCCGATCAATGTCGTGATGACCTTGATCGAGGAAATCTCAAAACCGCTTTCCCTCGCGTTGCGACTGTTCGGTAACATGTTTGCCGGGGAACTGGTGTTCTTGCTGATCGCTTTGATCGGTGGAACCTTGGCAGTGGGTGCCGCTGCCCTGTTCTGGGCGCCACTGCAGGCAGTGCTTGATCTTGGCTGGTTGATTTTCCACCTGCTGGTCATCACACTGCAGGCCTTTATCTTCATGGTGCTGACCATCGTCTATCTTGGCATGGCGTACGATGAGGGGCATTAAGGCTCAGGCTCTGGTGCCCGCCTGAAGCGGGCACACATGACAGGCCGGCGGCATCCCTGGTGGGTGCCACAGGCAAGTTTAGGCTTTATTTTTAACTTTAACTTTAAAACTTAGGAGTGAAAACGATGGAAGTAACTGCTGCAATGATCACTGAAATCTATTCTGCGACTGCTATTGGTGTGGGCGTTATCCTGGCCGCTGCCGGTCTGGGTTCTGCAATCGGTTGGGGTCTGATCTGTTCCAAGACTTTGGAAGGTATCGCGCGTCAGCCGGAAATGCGTCCTCAGTTGATGACCAACACGCTTATCTTTGCAGGTCTGATGGAATCTTTCCCTTTCATCATCCTGGCATTCGCAATGTGGTTCCTGTTTGCCAACCCATTTGTTGGCGCATTGTTGAAAGCGGCCTTGGGCGCTTAATTAAAAAGAGTCACGGAGTTTAAGTGATTAAGCCCCTAACTGTAATTAAACGAGGTAACCACAGTGAATATTAACGCGACCCTTCTCATCCAAATCGTAGCGTTTGTTCTGTTGATTTGGTTTGTGAACAAGGTGCTGTGGGGTCCGCTGACCAAGCTGATGGCTGATCGGCAGAAACGTGTTGCCGATGGTCTATCTGCTGCTGAAAAGGGCAAGCATGAGCTGGAGCTGGCTGAACAGAAAGCGAAAGAAACGCTGAAAGAAGCCAAAGCTCAGGCACAGAACATTCTTGCCCAGGCTGAAAAGCGTGCCAATGAAATCGTAGAAGATGCGAAAATTCAGGCACAGGAAGAAGCCGAGCGGGTCAAAGCAGCCGCACAGGCCGAAATCGAACAGGAAATTGCGCAGGCGCGCGAGCAGCTTCGTAAGGAAGTGGCTGAACTGGTTGTCACCGGCGCAGAGAAAATCCTGCGCAAAGAGGTGGATGCCAAAGCGCATGAAGAACTGCTTAAATCCCTTGTTCAATCTATCTAAGGGAACAACGCTATGGCAGATACATTGACCATCGCTCGACCTTATGCAGAAGCGGCTTTTGAGTATGCAAAAGCGCATAATGCGCTGGCGCAATGGTCAGAACTGCTGGCAGCTTTGGCTGCTGTTGCAGCAGATGAACAGGTCAAAGACCTGCTTAAAAACCCCCGGGTAACCAATGTGGCGAAAGTCAAACTGTTTGGTGATGTGCTCGGTGATGCACTTGGTGAAGATGCCAAACGCCTGCTGGATATGATGGCAGAGCATCACCGTTTGTCATTGCTGGGGGAAGTGGCCAGCATCTTTGAGTCCATGCGTGCTGCGGCAGAAAACCGCATTGTAGCGGAAGCGGTTTCCGCGCTGGAGCCCACGGTCGAGCAAAAAGACAAAATTAGCGCTGCACTGAAAGAAAAGTTTAATGCCGATGTGCAGGTCAACTACACCGTTGACCCTGCCTTGATCGCTGGAATGCGACTGAAAATCGGTGACTGGGTGGTTGACAGCACAGCGACCACTCAGTTGGAAAAACTCCGTGCAGCAATTGCCCAATAATCTGGAGAGGAAAGTATGAAACTGAATCCCTCTGAAATCAGTGACCTGATTAAGAGCCGACTGGAAGGCTTTGAAGTCACTGCCGAAAAAGGCAGTGAAGGCACTGTCATCAGTATTGCAGACGGGATCGCGCGTATTTACGGCCTGTCTGAAGCCATGTACGGCGAAATGGTCCAGTTCGATGAAAACACCTTTGGTATGGTGCTCAACCTTGAGCGTGACTCTGTAGGTGTGGTTGTACTGGGCGAATATGAACATATCTCAGAAGGTGACAGCGTACGCTGCACCGGACGTATTCTTGAAGTGCCGGTTGGTCCGGAACTGCTGGGACGTGTTGTTGATGCACTGGGTCGTCCAATTGATGGAAAAGGCCCGATTGATGCCAAGGTAACGTCACCAGTGGAGCGTATTGCACCGGGTGTCATTGACCGCCAGTCGGTTGATCAGCCTTTGATGACTGGTATTAAAACTGTTGACTCCATGATCCCGATCGGTCGTGGTCAGCGTGAGCTGATTATCGGTGACCGTCAGACAGGTAAAACAGCGATTGCCATTGATGCAATTCTGCGTCAGAAAGACACCGGCGTAAAATGTATTTACGTTGCCATTGGCCAGAAAGCATCAACCGTGCGGAATATTGTGACCAAGCTGGAAGAGCATGGTGCAATGGAATACACCACCGTTGTTGCAGCAAATGCTTCTGATCCTGCCGCGCAGCAGTATCTGGCCGCTTACTCTGGCTGTGCCATGGGTGAGTACTTCCGTGATCGTGGTGAAGACGCATTGATTATCTATGATGACCTGACTAAACAGGCATGGGCCTACCGTCAGATCTCTCTGCTATTGCGTCGTCCACCAGGACGTGAAGCTTATCCGGGTGATATCTTCTATCTGCACTCCCGCTTGCTGGAGCGTGCAGCACGTGTTAACGCCGACTACGTAGAAAACTTTACCAAAGGTGAAGTAAAAGGTAAAACAGGCTCACTGACAGCACTGCCAATTATCGAAACCCAGGCAGGAGATATTTCCGCGTTCGTTCCAACTAACGTAATCTCCATTACGGACGGACAGATTTTCTTGGAAACCTCGCTGTTTGCACAAGGCATTCGCCCTGCAATCAATGCTGGTCTGTCTGTTTCCCGTGTAGGGGGTGCTGCTCAGACTAAAGTCATCAAGAAACTGGGTGGTGGTGTGCGTCTTGACTTGGCACAGTATCGTGAACTGGCAGCCTTTGCACAGTTTGCTTCCGACTTAGATGCGGCAACCCGTGCGCAGCTGGAGCGTGGTAAGCGCGTAACCGAGCTGATGAAGCAGCCTCAATACTCACCTTTGAGTATTGGTGAGATGGCAGCTTCTTTATATGCCGCCAACGAAGGCTTCCTGGATGATGTGCCTGTTGAAAAGGTACAAGCCTTTGAACAAGCACTGCATGCCTTTTTGAACAGCAGCTATGCTGAGCTGATGGCTAAACTCAATGAAACCGGCAACTGGAACGACGAGATCGAAAGCGAATTACGCAAGGCGATCGAAGACTTCAAAGCCAACGGTGTCTACTAAGAGGATTTAGCCATGGCAGGTGCAAGTAAGGAAATTAAGGGTAAGATCAGCTCGATCAAAAATACCCAGAAAATCACCAAAGCCATGGAAATGGTGGCGGCTGCCAAAATGCGTCGTGCTCAAGCACGTATGGAGGCAACCCGCCCATATGTTGAAAAGCTCAAACGCGTGCTGGGGCATGTCGCCAGTGCGCACCCTGAGTATAAGCATCCCTATACTCAGCCCAGCGACCAGAAGCACATTGGTCTTTTGATCATCTCTTCTGACCGTGGCTTGTGTGGTGGTTTAAACAACAACTTGTTTCGTAGAAGTCTCAAGCAGATTAAACAGTGGCAGGAAGAAGGCAAAACCGTCAAGTTAGGCCTGGTTGGCCGAAAAGCGGAAGGCTTTTTCAAGCATATTGGCGGTGATGTGGTTTCTTCCGTTGTGGATTTGGGCGACTCGCCTGTGCTGGATGATCTGGTCGGTTCCATTCGCGTTATGCTGGATCTGATGGATGAAGGCAAGCTGGATGCGTTGTATATCGCTTCCAATACCTTTGTCAATACCATGACACAGCAGCCGACCATTTCTCAGCTGGTACCTATTCAGGCACCGGAAGTACAGGAACAGAAGCCTGTCCACTGGGACTATATCTACGAGCCTGATGCCAAAACAGCACTTGATCTGCTGATGAAGCGGTATCTGGAAGGTGTGATTTTCGGTGCGGTAGTTGAAAATGCCGCCTGTGAGCAGTCTGCACGGATGATTGCAATGAAAAACGCAACCGATAATGCAGGCAAAATTATCAAAGAGCTCCAGCTTGCGTATAACAAAGCTCGTCAGGCAGCGATTACGCAGGAAATCTCCGAAATCGTCTCCGGTGCCGCGGCGATTGAAGGCTAAGGTTTGGAATTTAAGAAAGGTAAATGACAATGAGCGGAAAAATTGTACAAATCATTGGTCCGGTTATCGACGTGGAGTTTCCCGAAGATAGCCTGCCTAATATCTATGACGCCTTGATTGTCGATGATGCCAACCTGACGCTGGAAGTTCAGCAGCAGATCGGGGATGGTATTGTTCGTGCAATTGCAATGGGGCCTTCAGACGGCCTGAAGCGTGGAATGTCCGTAACCAATACGGGTGAAGCGATTTCTGTGCCTGTGGGTAAGGCAACCTTGGGTCGTATTTTTGACGTATTGGGGAATGCCATTGACCATGCAGGCCCGGTAGAGGCTGAAGCAAAGTGGGTCATTCACCGTAAAGCACCAGCATTCGATGAACTGGCACCTGCAACTGAGCTTTTGGAAACTGGTGTCAAGGTTATTGACCTTGTATGTCCGTTTGCCAAAGGGGGCAAGGTTGGTCTGTTCGGAGGTGCCGGTGTTGGTAAAACTGTAAACATGATGGAACTGATTCGCAATATCGCTATTGAGCATAGCGGTTATTCCGTGTTTGCCGGTGTGGGTGAGCGTACCCGTGAAGGGAATGACTTCTACCATGAAATGAAAGAGTCCAACGTACTGGATAAGGTTGCTCTGGTCTATGGGCAGATGAACGAGCCACCAGGTAACCGTCTGCGTGTTGCCCTGACGGGGCTGACCATGGCGGAATACTTCCGTGATGAAGGTCGCGACGTACTGTTGTTCGTTGACAACATCTACCGTTACACACTGGCGGGGACAGAAGTTTCTGCACTGTTGGGGCGTATGCCTTCTGCGGTAGGTTACCAGCCAACTTTGGCAGAAGAAATGGGGATGGTTCAGGAGCGTATTACCTCCACCAAGAAAGGTTCCATCACTTCCGTACAGGCGGTTTATGTACCTGCGGATGACTTGACGGATCCTTCTCCTGCTACCACTTTCGCACACTTGGATGCAACAGTGGTACTGAACCGTTCCATTGCTGAAATGGGGATTTATCCTGCGATTGACCCGCTGGACTCCACCTCACGTCAGTTGGATCCTCAGATCGTAGGTACAGAACACTATGAAATCGCCCGTGAAGTGCAGCGTACCTTGCAGCGCTATAAGGAACTGCGTGATATCATCGCCATTCTGGGTATGGACGAGCTGTCTGAAGAAGACCGCCTGACAGTTGCCCGTGCACGTAAGATTCAGCGTTTCCTGTCTCAGCCTTACCACGTGGCAGAGGTCTTTACCGGCCAGCCGGGTGTGTATGTGCCGCTGAAAGAAACCCTGCGCGGATTTAAAATGATTCTTTCCGGCGAACTGGATGATCTGCCTGAGCAGGCCTTCCTGTATGTGGGCGGTATTGATGAAGCCATTGAAAAAGGGCAACAGATCAAAGCAAAGGGGTAATCAGTCATGGCAGCAACCATTCAAGTTGATATCGTAAGTGCCGAACAGCCGCTTTTCTCTGGAAAAGCAAATGAGGTGTTTGCGTTGGCTGCCGAGGGTGAGGTGGGCATTCTGCCTCATCACACCCAGTTTCTTTCCACGTTGAAACCGGGTTTGGTTCGGATTGTCAGTGGCGACGAAGAAGAACATTTCTTCGTTGCAGGCGGCATTCTGGAAGTTCAGCCTGATGTGGTAACCATTTTGGCAGATTTAGCCATCCGTGCTGCGGATTTGGATGAAGCCAAAGCCTTAGAAGCGAAGCAACGTGCGGAAGAAGCCATGAAAAAGGCACAGTCTGAAATTGATTTCGCTAAAGCGGAATCTGAGTTTGCAGAGGCTGTGGCACAATTGGCGGCTATTTCCAAACTACGGGAGCGTTTGGGCAAGTCTGGCATGACAGGTCACTATTGAGCTTTCTGTTTATCTCCTGTCAAAAAGCGCCTTCGGGCGCTTTTTGTGTTTTAGGTCAGGTAAAATTTCATCCACTCACTTACTTGGAAGATTAGTCATGATCAAAGCCATTATTCTTGCCGCTGGTAAAGGCACCCGTATGAAATCTCGCCTGCCCAAGGTTTTGCAACCCTTAGCCGGCAGGCCATTATTGCATTATGTTTTACAGACAGCATCCAGCGTGCCGGTACAGGAAAGCATTGTGGTCATAGGTCACGGTGCGGAGCAGGTCAAAGCCGCATTTTCCCATCTGCCGTTGACTTTTATCACCCAGCAAGTGCAGCTGGGTACAGGTCATGCCGTTGCCCAGGTCTTAAGTGAAATTCAGGATGAAGATGTGGCTTTAATACTGTATGGAGACGTGCCTCTGGTAGAGTCTGCTACCTTGCGGGATCTGGTACGGCTGGTGGATGAAGCGCATCCTTTAGCACTGCTGACGGCAGAGCTGGAGAACCCCACAGGTTATGGCCGCATTGTGCGCGACCAGCACAAGCAGGTCATTTCTATTGTGGAACAGAAAGATGCCACGCCTGAGCAGTTGGCAATTAAAGAAGTCAACACCGGCATGATGGCTGTTAAGGGTCACTGGTTGCGCACCTGGTTGGAGCGATTAGACAATGACAATGCCCAAGGTGAGTATTACCTGACAGATATCGTGCGCTTTTGTGTGGGAGATGGTTTTGAAATCCATACCACCACTGCATCTGATCCCATTGAAACCATGGGGGTAAATGATAAAACACAGCTGGCACAGCTGGAGCGAGCCTATCAGCGGCGGCAGGTGGCACGTCTGATGCGTGAAGGAGTGACGGTGATTGATCCTGAACGGGTGGATATTCGCGGCACGGTGACCGTAGGGCAAGATGTGACACTGGATGTGGGTGTGATACTGGAAGGCAGTGTGCACCTGGCCGATGGAGTATATGTAGGAGCGCACTGTTATTTAAAAGATACAGCCGTAGGAGAGGCATCAGAAATCCGTCCCTTCTCACATCTGGAGGGTGTCAAGCTGGAAGGGCATAACCAAATCGGCCCCTATGCCCGCCTGCGTCCGGGCACGGAGCTGGCCGAGCAGGTGCGTGTGGGCAATTTTGTGGAGCTGAAAAATGCTCAGGTAGCGACAAGCAGTAAGATCAACCACCTGGCCTATGTGGGGGATGCAACGGTGGGTAAAGATGTGAATATTGGCGCTGGTGTGATTACCTGCAACTACGATGGTGCCAATAAACACCGCACCATCATCGGCGACAATGCCTTTATCGGTTCAGATACCCAGCTGGTGGCACCGGTCGCAATAGGCGCAGGTGCCACCATTGGCGCAGGCTCCACCATTACCAAGGATACCCCAGCCGGTGAGCTGACCCTCTCCCGCGCCAAGCAGGTCACCCTCAAAGGCTGGCAGCGCCCTACAAAGGATAAGCAAAATGGAAAGTGATCTGAATGCTACGCAGTTTAGCTGTCTGCGTTTGCAGCTGGAGCAGGCACAGTGGGTATTGACAGCCACCGATGGCGGGCAAAATAACTTTGTCGGCTGGGAAGCGCATTACCGCTTTGAAAAGGCAGGTGCAGTGCTCACGCTGATAGAAGGCGAACGCGCTGGGCAGGCCTACTATACCTATGAGGCTAATCCTAAGGCGCTGGTGCAGTTAAACGCGCTTTTAACACCATGTCAAAGCTAAAAGCCTATCTTCGCCTGATGCGACTGGATCGTCCGGTGGGGATCTGGCTGGTGCTGTGGCCTGCGCTGTGGGCCTTGTGGCTGGGCGCAGGTGGCCTGCCGGATGCATGGACACTATTCGTGTTTGTGGCAGGCGCTGTTTTGATGCGTTCTGCCGGTTGCGTCATCAATGACTATGCCGACCGAAACTTTGATCCCCATGTCAAACGCACCTGCACCCGTCCGCTGGCTTGTGGCGAGATAGCACCCAAAGAAGCGCTGGTGCTGTTTGTGCTGCTGTGCCTGACGGCTTTTGCACTGGTGCTGACGCTGAACAGGCAGACAGTGCTGTGGTCGCTGGGAGCGGTGGTATTGGCCGCCCTTTATCCCTTTACCAAGCGCTGGACTTACTGGCCGCAGGCTTTTCTGGGTGCGGCTTTTGCCTGGGCGGTGCCCATGGGGTTTGCCGCCACACAGGGAGAAGTGCCAGCAGGTGCATGGCTCCTTTATGTCGCAGTGTTGGTCTGGGCGTTGATCTATGACACCTACTATGCGCTGGTGGATCGGGAAGATGATATTAAAATCGGCGTGAAATCCCCCGCTGCATTGTTGGGTAACAAAACATTAACGGTGGTTGTTGGGTTGATAGCTGTTTTTCTGGCATTGATGATTTGGGCAGGGGTCGTGTTTGGGCTGAGCTGGGCTTATTATGTGGCACTGGGGCTTGTGGCAGGCTGGATGGCTTATCTGCATCGTTTGGCGCATAGCCGACCTTTTCGTGCCTTTTTACTCAGCCACTGGAGTGGAGTGATGATTTTAGCGGGAATTGCATTATCAGTATCTAATAATGCTTGAGAAATGCACTGTTTGCCCGTTAAGATTAGCACAAGTATAAAAATAATTTGATGGGTCATGCAGCTATATAACATCATCGCTCACTCCCCAGAGGCCTTGGCGCAACAGCTGGAAAACCTGGCTTCAACCCATGGACTGGCGCAGCTTTTTGTTTCGGGCGATGCGCAGACACTGCAGCGCTATGCTGAGCAAGTGCGAATCCAGTGTCCCACCCTTACATTGATCGGGGTTAGCGCCACACATATTATTGCCGACAGTACAACCCTGGATGCCCCCTGCCTGTTATCAATACTGCCGGCACAGCAGTCGGCTTCCGTATGGTTTTTTGACAGTTATGACCCCCAGCAGCTTAAACATTTGAATCAAGCACTGGCGCAATGCAGTGCCCAGGCAGTGGGCGTGATATTGAGCACACCGGGGTTTGATGCCTTGGATCAGCTACTGGCGGATATTCAGGTGGGTGATCTGCCGGTTGCAGGCGGCTTGGCTGTGCCCGCAACAGAGACATCACCGGCGTATGTGCTGGCAGGTGAGTATTGCATGGAAAAAGGCTGTGTTTTTGCGCTGATGGAGGTCAATCAGGATACTCAGCCGATAACAGGCTATCAGTTTGGCTGGCAGCCGATTTCCATGCCCGCATTGGTAACCCATTCGGAAGGCAAGCGGGTTCACACGCTAAATTATAAAAAAGTTGCGCAATTTTATCGGGATAAGCTGGGTGATCAGATTACCGCAGAGCAGGGGTTGGAGTTTCCTCTGTTGCTGCAGGCGGAAGGGGGTATGCAGCTGGCGCGTACACCTTTGGAAGTTCATGAGGACGGCAGTTTTACATTTGCCGGCAGTGTGCCGGAAGGTCAGTTCGTTAAGCTTTCGTTCGGTAATCGAACCCGGTTGATTGATCAGAGTATTTATGAAACCCCAAAGGCAAGCGGTTCTTCTTTTATCTACTCCTGTATGGGGCGGCGGGCGTTTTTGGGCGCGGAAGAGATTGAGCATACATTGTTGCCTTTTTCGCAGCATGCCAATTGCGGCTTTTTTACTTTGGGTGAAATTCTGAATTGGAATCAGCGTTTGCGTCTGTTTAATGAAACGACCACTTATATCCAGCTGAACAGAGCTGATCAACCACCGACATACTATCCCCGTACAGATCAGACAAGGGTCGGTCAGGTGCAGGATGCACTGGTTAACCTGTTGAATTTTCAGCAAAACCGCTTTCAGCAGTTTAAAGCACTGGTGGATCGAGGCGGTTTTGCCCTAGTGCGTCTGGCGCGGGATGAGCAGGGGCTTTGGCGCCCTATCGATGCATCACCACAGGTGGAAACCTTTCTGGGCATGGATATGCAGGCACTGATCCAGGCGCGCCTGCCGGTGACGGAATGGTTTGTGGCCGGTACGGATATGGCGTTCCGTTCATTCATTGCTTCCATCGATCAGTTTGAAGTGTTTGAGCCAGTACGTTTTGTGCAAACGGATGTGTCTGCGCGGATCTATGCCATGCGCAATGAGCCAGCCATACTGGATCTGCTCATTGAAAACCTGCAGGATGAAACACGCCTGAATGAGCTGATCAGTATGTTTGCCACCGGCCCTGTGGTGATGACAGAGCGCAACCTGGCACAGTGGCAGCTGGCTTATGTGTCGCCCAATATCGAACGGGTGTTAAATCTGTCCTACAATGACTTAACGCAACATGGACAGTGCCTGTGGGATTTTCTCCACCCGATGGACAAAGCCAAGTTCCGTCAGCAGCTGGATAATACACTGGCGGAACAGCTGCGGGATGTGGAGTTTCTGTATCGTATCGTGGATCAGCAAGGGCAGCAGCATTGGGTGCAGGACTATACGCATGTCGTGTATGAGCAGGGCGTGGCTAAAAAGGTATACAGCTTTCTGTTGGATGTGACCCATGCAATAGAGGCAACAGAGGCTTTGAAAAAAGAGAAGCAGCAGGCCATCTGGAGTGCGGCACACGACCCGTTGACAGGCCTGTACAACCGTGCCTTTGTAGAAGAAGCACTACAGAAAATCATCTATGCACAGCAACGCAAGCCAGAGTTTGCCGCGCTGCACTTTATTGATTTGGATAACTTCAAAGATATCAATGACGTTCATGGGCATACTGTCGGCGATGCGGTATTGATTGAGATTGCCAAGCGCCTGCGTAAGCTGTGCCGTCGCTCCGATGTGATTGCTCGGTTTGGCGGGGATGAGTTTCTGGTGATTCAGCAGCTTTATACCAAAGATGCCCAAAAAGCACATGAAGGTGCGGAGAACCTGGCCAATAAGCTTTTGAATGCGCTGGAAACCCCGGTTCAGGTGGATGATAAGCAATTCACACTCTCCGGCAGTATTGGGGTCGTGCTCTTTGAAGATGCGACGGCGCAAGGTATGGAGAGTACTGAAACCATTATCCGTTATGCGGATACCAGCATGCATGTGGCCAAGCGCCAGGGTAAAGGTAGGATTATCTTCTTTGATGAACAGACACAGCAGGAAGAAGAAGCGCGTTTGGTCAAGCTGTCCGCCTTGAAAGAAGCACTGCAGACAGAACAAGGCCTGTGGTTGGCTTACCAGCCGCAAGTTAAGGTCATGCCTGAAGGATTCGAGCCGATTGGCGCAGAAGTATTGGTGCGCTGGGACAGTGAGCAATGGGGGTCGGTTTCCCCGGGTGAATTTATTCCACTGGCCGAGGGCAGCGGCTTGATTGCACCATTGGGCAACTGGGTCATGCAACAGGCCATTAAACAGCTGGCGCAGTGGCGGGCTGACGGCATCGTGGGGAACGACTTCGTTTTAAGTATCAATATCAGCGCTCCGCAGTTTCATGAAGAAAAATTTGTAGAGAATGTACAGGCACTGTGTGCATCGGCCGGGCTGCCGCCTCAGGCGCTTTGCTTGGAGCTGACAGAGCGTATCGTTTATGGCGATGCGGGCGATACTCTGAAAAAAGTTGCCGCCCTGCATGAAAGAGGCTTCCATATTTCGCTGGATGATTTCGGCACCGGGTACTCTTCGCTTTCCTATCTGAAGCAGCTTAAGCTGGACGAGCTGAAAGTGGATCAGAGTTTTGTGCGCGACCTGCTGACCGATGAAAGCGATGAAGTGCTGGTGCGTACCATTATCAGCCTGGGGCAGAATTTCGGGCTGAAAGTTGTAGCCGAAGGCACGGAAAACAAAGCGGTTGTAGATAAGTTGGCCGAGTTAGGCTGCACCCTGTTCCAAGGCTATTATTTTGCCCGACCCATGTCCAGTGCAGCGTTAACAGACTGGCTGCAACAGCATACCGCTACTGCAACGCCTGAGGCATCGGGCTGAGTATTTCCTCCTCCAGCGCCCACTGTGTGGAAGGCAGCACCTGATAGATCAGTTTCAGCAGCATGTGGTTCACCTCAGGGGTATAGGGCAGCACAATGCCCTGCCCGCGGGCAGGCTTGAGGATCAGCCGCTTCCCGGGCGTGTCATACTGTGCTTCTGTCAGCAGAATAGGGGCTTTGCCCAGTGGATAGACCAGAGGCGAGCTGTCAGCTGACTGCTCCAAGGGAGGTTGTTTTTCCGGGGTTAACTGCTGATCCAGCGCCGCTTCTACTGCTGGCGGCTCGGCAAATCGCTCACCGGTGGTGGGGTGCACGCCCTGCAGTACGGGCAGCAGCAGCTTCAGGTAACGGCGCGTGACCCAGGCGCGGTAGAGCTTGTCCCCGCCC
>CAYRSN010000009.1:22735-34285 GCA_964427185.1 uncultured Piscirickettsiaceae bacterium
GCTTCAGGTAACGGCGCGTGACCCAGGCGCGGTAGAGCTTGTCCCCGCCCCGTAGTTTAAGCAGCAGGCGGTCTTCATTCGGCACAAAGTTCAGTTGGATTTGATCAAGCGAGTCACTCATAAAAAAGAAATACCTCCGTTAATAGCAGCGGAAAATCATATTGGTAAAGTATACGCCACCTTCCCCAGCGGTTATGCCATACAGGGGTCTCCCCTTTTTTCTGATTTTCGAAAATTTTTCCTTGTGAAAATGCGGTGCTTTTAAGGTTTTTTAGGCCAAAAAGCAGGTTTCCAAGGGGTTTTTGACCGATTTTGGGTACTTTTTGCCATGGATTGGCGGGATTTTGCATCTCTGGAATGCAGGTGCGCGCCCAAAGTAGTGGTGTGCCGGTTTCTTGCTGACGTAGAATGACTTCTCGCACCCAAGCGTGCTGCGTGTCCAGTGCCTGCTGTTCATAAGGATATAGTGGTGCTTCACCTTCAAACTGGATATCTACATTTATTGCGCCAAAGTTGGCCTCCAGCCGTGCGGTAAGGCTGCCGGTCTCAGCCAGCCAGCTGTGCAGTGCAGCAGGCGGTTGTGCGGGTTCCCAGTTCATGCCAGTGCGTAGTCCTCTTTCTGCCCGATCCAGCGCTGTTTGAGCGGTGTGATATGTTGTGGGTACTCCGCTAACAGTTGTTGTGCCCACTGCTTGGCGGTGGGGAGCAGGGCTTCATCTCTGGGAAGCTGAGCCAGGCGGAACTGTAATGCGCCCGTTTGGCGGGTGCCCAGTACCTCCCCGGGGCCACGAATTTTAAGGTCTTCTTCGGCAATGCGGAAGCCGTCGGTGGTTTCGCGCATCACCTGCAGGCGGCGTTTGGCGGTTTCAGACAGAGGGGGTTGATAGAGTAGCACGCAGTGGCTCTGTGCCGCGCCCCGCCCAACCCGTCCGCGCAGCTGATGCAGCTGAGCCAGCCCAAGCCGTTCGGCGTTTTCGATGACCATGAGGGTGGCATTAGGCACATTCACGCCGACCTCAATGACGGTGGTGGCCACCAGCAGTTGCAGCTCGCCTGCCTTGAAGGCTTGCATGACGGCTTCCTTATCCTGCGGTTTCATACGGCCATGCACCAGACCTACTTTCAGTTCAGAGTAGCGCTCGGAAAACTGCTGGGCGGTGACTTGTGCCGCCTGCGCATCCAGCGCTTCGCTTTCTTCAATCAGTGGACAGACCCAGTAGGCCTGCACGCCTTCACGGCAGCGCTGGGCGAGGTGTTCCATGACCTCTTCCCGTTTGGCCATGCTGAGCACGGCAGTGTGCACCGGCTTACGCCCGGGCGGCAGCTCGTCAATAACGGAGACATCCAGATCGCCATAGGCGGCCATGGCAAGCGTGCGGGGAATGGGGGTGGCGGTCATGATCAGCTGATGAGGATGCTGCTCTGCCTCCAGCCCCTTCTGGTGCAGGGCAAGGCGCTGGTGTACACCGAAGCGGTGCTGTTCGTCAATGATCACCAGCCCGAGCGTGTGGAAATTGACTTCTTTTTGAAACAGGGCATGGGTGCCAATAATGACTTTGGCCTCGCCGGAGGCGATGGCAGCCAGCTGGGCTTTGCGTTCGGCAGTTTTCATGCTGCCGCTGAGCCAGGCCACGGGCACGCCCAGCGGTTCAAGCCACTCAGTGAAGTGGTTGCGATGCTGTTCGGCGAGGATTTCGGTCGGTGCCATGACAGCCGACTGAAAGCCTGCATCGACAGCCTGCAGGGCGGCCAGCGCGGCAATAATGGTTTTGCCTGAGCCCACATCTCCCTGTACCAGCCGCTGCATGGGGTGGGTTTGTTGTAAATCACGCTGAACTTCATGCATGACGCGTTTTTGTGCCCCAGTCAGCTCAAAAGGCAGGGAGGCCAGCAGGGCATTGACCAGTCGGCTGGGAGGCATGGCGGGGGCTTTGAGCGCTTGCTTTTGCGCCCGCAGCTGTGCCAGCCCCAGCTGGTGGGCGATCAGCTCTTCCAGTATGAGCCGTTGTTGAGCAGGGTGGTGCATATCTATCAGGGCGAGCAGGTCATCGTCAGGCTGGGGGCGGTGGAGGGTGTGCAAGGCGGTATGGATGTCCGGCAACTGTTTGTCTTTCAGGAGTGTGTCGGGCAGCAGCTCAGGCAGGGGGTATTGTACCAGCAGGCGCAGCGCCTGGTCGGTGAGCTTGAGCCAGGTGGTTTGTCCGAGCCCTTCTGTGGAGGGATAGACTGGGGTAAGCGTCTCTTCCAGCGGAGGGGCGTTGTGCGGATCGAAGAGGCGGTATTGAGGGTGGACGATTTCCAGCCCGGTGGGTCCGGGGCGCACTTCGCCATAGGCGCGGATGTGTTTGCCGCGCACAAACTGCTGCGCCTGGTGGTGGTTGAAGTGGAAAAAGCGCAGGGTGAGCGCCCCGTTGTCCAGTGTCACCAGCAGGCTGGGTTTACGCCCCTGGCGGTATTGCACGGAGGTGATCTGCCCTTCCACCTGCTGTTCCTGAAAGGGTGTAAGCGCCTGCAGAGGGGTGAGGCGGGTTTTATCCTGATAGCGGTAGGGCAGATGAAACAGCACATCCTGTACAGTGTGCAAGCCCAGTGCGGCCAGTTTATGCGCCTGTTTTTCGCCCACGCCTTTAAGGGCGGTGAGCTTGAGGGTATCCAGCATCAGTAGTGGCTGAGCACCATCACGCCGTCGGCTTCGATATCGGTATCTTTAGGTAGCTGTGCTACGGCGACGGCCGCACGGGCGGGGTAAGGTTGGTCAAAATACTGCGCCATGATTTCATTGACGGTCGCGAAGTGGGTCATGTCGGTGAGGTAAATGTTGAGTTTGACAATGTCATTAAGGCTGCCGCCTGCGGCCTCGCACACGGCGCGCAGGTTCTGGAACACGCGGTGGATGCGGTTTTCAATGGAGCCCTCTACCAGTGCCATGGTGGCCGGATCCAGCCCGATCTGGCCGGAGAGATAAACGGTGTTACCTACTTTAACAGCCTGAGAGTAGGTGCCGATGGCCTGAGGCGCCTGGTCGGTGGAAATAATTTCGCGCATGGTTCAACGCTCCTTTTAAGGGTTATCTGTAAGTGTTCATTTTAGCGGATGGGGGCGGGTTATAGGCGTTGTATGCGTTGCACGATGGGAATACGCTTGAGGGTGCGCATGAGGCTGGCAAGGTGTTTGCGGTCGCGCACAAGTACTTCAAAGCGCGTGAGGCTGTAGGTGTCGTCTTTATCCTCGGAGCTGACATGGGCGATGTCTGTGCCGGTTTTGGCAATGGTGGTGGCGATTTCCGCCAGCGCACCGCGACGGTTCTGAACCTCAAGCTGGATAATGGATTTGAACAGCCCCTCTGGCGATTCTTCCCATTTTACATCCAGCCATTTGTCGGGCTGATTGCGGTAGCTTTTTACATTGGGGCAGTTGGCGCGGTGGATGACCAGCCCTTTACCGGAGGAGATAAAGCCGATAATTTCATCTCCGGGGATGGGATGGCAGCAGTTGGCAAAGGAGACAGCGAGGCCTTCGGTGCCGCTGATGGAGAGGGCGGCGGAGTTGTCGCCTGGCTGAGGCAGGGTGTTTTCATGCAGCAGATCGTGGATTTGCTTGGCCACTAAGGCGGCGTTACGCTCGCCCAGGCCAATTTTTTCCAGCAGCTGTTCCCAGCACTCCAGCTGCAGGGCATTGAGCACTTTTTGCTGTGCGTCCGGTGTGAGCTGGTCTGGGTTTAAGCCTACGGTACGCAGGGATTTGGCCAGCAGGCGGCGACCCAGCTCAATGGCGCTGATCTGAGTCTGGTGTTTGAGAAAGTTGCGGATCTGGGTGCGGGCTTTGGGGGTGGCCACAAACTCCAGCCAGGCCGGATTAGGGGTAAGTTCTTTGCCCTTGATGATTTCGACTGTCTGACCGCTCTGTAAAGGGGTGCGCAGGGGCACCAGTTCCTTATCTACCCGTGCGCCGACGCAGGCATGTCCCAGGTTGGTATGCACATGGTAGGCAAAATCCACCGGTGTGGCACCTTTGGGCAGGCTGATAATATCCCCTTTGGGGGTGAAGACATAGATGACGCCAGGGAAGAGATCTACCTTGACGTTTTCCAGAAAATCTACGGAGTTGCCGGCGTTCTGTTGGATTTCCAGCAAGTGCTTGATCCACTCCTGTGCGCGGGTTTCTACAGGGGAAGGTTTGGCGGAGCCTTTGTCCTTGTATTCCCAGTGGGCGGCAATGCCGTGCTCGGCCACCTCATGCATGATTTCGGTGCGGATCTGCACTTCGATATGCACGCCGTGGGGGCCGAACAGCACTGTATGCAGGGATTGGTAGCCGTTGGGTTTGGGGATGGCGATATAGTCTTTAAAACGACCGGGCAGCGGTTTGTAAAGCTGGTGCACGGCACCCAGGGTGCGGTAGCAGTTGTCCACGGTGTCGGTGATAATGCGAAAAGCGAACAGATCGAGGATTTCGGCGAACTTCATGCGACGGCTGCACATTTTCTTATACAGGCTGTAGAGGTGCTTTTCCCGCCCTTGCACACTGCCTGAGATGCCGTCTTGTTCAAGACGGTGGCTGATGGTGTCGGTGATTTGCTGCACGATTTCTTTGCGTGGGCCGCGAGCCTTGTTAACAGCAGCTTCCAACACACGATAACGCCAGGGGTGCATGGCTTTGAAACCCAGATCTTCCAGTTCGATGCGAAAGGCGTTGATGCCCAGCCGTGCGGCAATGGGTGCATAGATATCCAGGGTTTCTTTGGCGATACGCCGCTGCTTATCCGGAGGCATGGCACCCAGGGTGCGCATATTGTGCAGACGGTCGGCCAGTTTGATGAGAATCACCCGCAGATCTCGTGCCATGGCCAGCATCATTTTGCGGAAATTTTCCGCCTGGGTTTGCTGTTTGCTGTGGTTTTTCAGTTTACCCAGCTTGGTGACACCGTCTACCAGCTCGGCCACACTTTCGCCAAATAGCTTGGTTACTTCTTCTTTGGTAACCGGTGTGTCTTCTACAACATCATGCAGTAGTGCTGCGATCAGGCTTTCATGATCCAGCCGGATATCGGCAAGAATCTCTGCCACTGCTACTGGATGCCAGATATAGTCTTCGCCGGATTTACGCTTCTGGCCTTCATGGGCTTTGCGGGCAAATTCGAATGCTTTTTTGATTTGCGCCACCTGTTGCTTGGGCAGGTAGGTTGAGGCCTTTTTCAGCAGGGGCGCAACAGAGTGAGTCATGGAGAGAAATTAGCTGAATACAGGAGGTGTTTCAGGGTCGTTGAGTACAACTTCCGGGTCAATGTTGCCTTCTGCCAGCTCGCGCAGAGCGATCACTGTGGGTTTGTCGTTTTCCCGCGGGACGGTAGGCTCTGCACCGCGCTCAATCTGGCGAGCGCGCTTGGCAGCGACCAGCACCAGCTCAAAACGGTTTTCAACTTTGTTTAAAGAGTCTTCTACGGTAACGCGTGCCATGGAGTATCCTTTGTTATTTAATACAGGATTTTGCAAAGACCTTTTATTTTACCACATTTTTAGTGCTTATCAGAGCCTTATGCTGGTTTTGAGCTTGTTCCGTTAGCCTCAGTGCCTGCCAATAAGCTTGGCGGACCTGTTGAATATGTTGCAGCAGGGTGGTCTGGCTGCGGGTGCCGAGCGCGGTAGCTTTATCGGGCTGGTGCCAAAGAGTTGCGGCGGCGGTGAGGGCCTCATCCAGGCTTTCGTATTGTTTGATGGCATGGGCGGTGGTGAACAGGGCGGTTTCTTCTGCAAAATCCCGCATGTCGGTACCGACAATGACAGGTTTGCCCAGAGCGGCGGCTTCAAGGAAGTTGTGCCCACCGTAGGGGGCGAAGCTGCCGCCCATGATGACGCCCTGCGCGCCGGCCATCCAGCGGGTGAGGTTGCCAAAGCGGGTCTCGATCAAAATTTTTGCATCGTTTTGGGCTTCGGTGTCTGTGTGGACTGGATATGGATTCAAGTCGCAGGCTTTGGCCTGCTGCGCCATAGTATCGGCATCTTTAGGGCGGCGGGGGACGATGACCCAGGGCAGGTTGAGCCGCTGTTCCTGTAGCAGGTTGAACAGGGCTTCGGTCTCTTCCACATAGGCGGAGGCGAAGAGGAGATAGGGGTGTGTGCGTAAGGGTATGGGCGGGTGTTCGATCAGGCGGGCGGCAGCGAGCCATTTGAGGTTGCCGGCAATGTGGATGTGTTTGGCAGGTGCGCCCAGTTGGATAAAGCGCTGGGCATCTGCCTTGCTGCGCACCAGAAAGGTTTCCACCTGTTGCAAGCCGCTGTTCCATGCACGCTTCAGAAAGGCTGGCGCACGGAGAGATTTTTCGGTCAGTCGGCCATTAATATAGGTGATGGGCACGCCTGTTTCTGCAGCATTGAGCAATAGATTGGGCCACAGTTCGGTTTCCAGCACCCACAGGGCTTTGGGCTTGAGCCATTGAATAAAGCGGCGGGTTTCGCCAGGTGTATCCCAGGGCAGCCAGCTCCAGGGCACTGTTTCATGGAATAGTTGATTGAGCTTGATGGCACCATTGGCACTCCAGACGGTAACAAAAAGTGGAGTGTTTTGTGTCAGCAGAGCTTCAATTAGCGGTTGAGCGGCCACAATTTCGCCTGCAGAGGCGCAATGGAGCCAAATAGGCTGTTTTGGCGGGATTTTCTGGGAAATTTCTGGAGCAAAAAAATTCGATTTTGAAAAAAAGGGGGAGACCCTCGTTCTTGCGCGTTTGAGTCGCCAGCGCACCAAGGGCGAGAGGGTCTGTGTGAGCAGCGTATAGGGCTGGGGGCGGTTCATGAGGCCTGTTGTATCAGCAGGGATTCGATACGCCGGAGATCTTCCGGTTCGTCTACTTCGGGGCTGTCCCAGGCGCTTTCTACGACTTTGATACGATAGCCGTACTCCAGCGCGCGCAGCTGCTCCAGCATTTCCAGCTGTTCCAGTTTGCCTACGGGCAGGCGGGCGAAAATATCTACAAAGCGTTTGGTATAGGCATAGACACCCAGATGCTTGTAGTGTTCGCCGTGCTCGAAATCATCTCGCCCCCAGGGAATGGTGGCGCGGGAGAAGTAGAGGGCGAAGCCGTTGTTGTCGCACACCACTTTTACATCCTTGGGGTTGGTGATTTCATCCGCGTTGCAGATGCGGTAGCTGAGGGTGGTCATTTCAAAGCCGCCGTCATAGCCGGCGGTGAGAAAAGGGCTGACCACTGCTTCAATCGCTTCTGTCGCTACCAGCGGCTGGTCGCCCTGCACGTTAACGACAATGTCGTCATCGTTGAGGTTGAGCTGGTCGGCGGCGCGGGCGATGCGGTCGGTGCCGCAGGTGACGTTTTCCGGCGTCATGATCACCTCGGCGCCAAAGCCGCGGGCGGCGGCGGCGATGTCCTCGCTGTCGGTGGTGATATAGGTGGCATCCAGGTTGTGGGCGGCGGCTACCCGCTCATATACATGCTGGATGAGCATTTTGCCGGCGATTTTCTCCAGCGGCTTGCCCGGCAGGCGGGAGGATGCAAAACGGGCGGGGATAAAAGCGATGATCTTGCGCATTATGAGGAAGATCGGCTCTTTGAGGATGCATTTGAACAGGTTTCAGGCGAGACATATTGCACCTGTTCATCTGCCCAGATGGCAATTTTGATACCGAATCGTTGTGCCCGTTTGCGTGCCTGCAGGGCTGCCCGTACTATGGCTTTTCGAGCGCCAAGGAGGTCGCTCTGATGTGATTCATGTTTCTGGCTGGTCATGGTGTTTCTCTTCAATCAAAATAGGTGAACAACCTGAATTATCGTAAATTGCCCAAGTATTGACAATGGGCTTGTAGAGGGTTTCCAGGTTTTTCAGACCGGCATGAAAGCGCCGTCTAACAGTGGGGTCGGGGATGAAGTGCCCGCCTTCTTGCACGCGCTGATGAACGCGGGCGATGGCCAGTTCGGGAGAAGCCAGACGTAGGAAAAACAGCTCGACATGGTAGCCTTTGGCGCGCCACTTAGGAATGCATTGAGCATAGTAGCGTCCACTGAGTGTGGTTTCCAGAGCAAAGCTCTCCTGCTGCTGGAGATGCCGCTGGATTTCCAGTAGCATTAGTCGTCCAGCCTGCCACGCTGCCCGCTCAGGCGCAAAGGGCGATAGACCCTTAGCAATCAGGTCTGCATTGATGAAGTTCAGGCATCCAGCTTCTTCCGGCAGAAAGGCTTCGGCAAAAGTGGTTTTGTCCGCCCCATTGGGGCCGGCAATGATAATGATTTTGGGCTTCTGGCGCATCACATCCGCTTGTAAAGATCGGTGAGCAGCTCGTCGGTGACCTTTTCTTCCCAGCCTGAGCCGAAGACATTGTCCCACAGGGGCGCGAGGCCTTTGGCGATTTTGACCATTTGGGCGATTTGTTCATCTGACCAGTTTTTGCTGAGGTTCTGCGGCAGGTCGATCTTGTGTTTTTTCACCATTTCGCGGAATTCAGCTACGCCTTGGGGGTAGAAGTCGTCCAGCACGTTGAAGGCGATGCAGTTGCCGATGCCGTGACGGTAGCCGAACACATAGCTCAGCCCGTAGCTGAGCGCATGGCAGGCGCCCACCTGGGAGTAGGCGATACTCATGCCGCCCATCCAGCTGGCCATCATCAGTTTGTCGTCTTTTTCCGGGTGGTTGTCCAGATAGACCTGGCGGCACAGTTCCATGGCCTTTTCGCCGTAGGCCTTGGAAAACTCGTTGAGGTAGGTGCCTTCGAGAGATTCCACACAGTGGATGTAGCAGTCCATGCCGGTGTAGAACCACTGGTTCTTGGGCACATCGCGGATCAGCTCCGGGTCGAGGATCACCTGGTCGAATACGGTGTAGTCGGAGTTAAGCCCCAGCTTTTTCTCCGGGCCGGTGAGCACGGCGGTGCGTGAGGCCTCGGCACCGGTGCCGGAGAGGGTGGGCACGCCTACATGATGTACGGCGGGGTTCTGGATCAGATCCCAGCCCTGATACTTGGCGGCGCCGCCGGGGTTGGTGAGCATGAGTGATACGGCTTTAGCAATATCAAGCACGGAGCCGCCGCCAATGCCTACAACGGAAATAGGCGGCTGGCCGTCTTTGTGTTGCAGTACCTGCTCGGTGAGGGCATCTACATAGGTGGTTTTGGGCTCATCGCGCACATCCGCCCAGATAATCAGATCCTGCGGCTGGGCGGGCAGGCGGGTTTCCGTATCCTTGCCCTTTTGAGATGGGTCGAGGATAAAGACCGCGAAATCCTGATCTGTTTTGCGTTGCTCATCCACCACATCTGTCAGCTGGGGGTAGGCGCCGCGGCCAAAAATAATACGCGGCACGGTTTTGAAATTACGAAACTTCATCGCAAGACCTCGTTAAATGCGTTAATGCGTGCCTCGATATCCTCATCCGTCCATTTAAGTGAGATAAGCATGGACAGGGTGCGGGAGATCATGGCATCAGACTTGGGCAGGCGCACCTGTTCATAATCCGGGTGGGGCATGTCGTGAATGGGTAGGCGGCTGGGGGCCTTGAGCTGTTTGATATGCGCCCAGTTGCGCAGGTAGTGCCAGTTGTTGTCCCACCAGTAGAAGACGCCGCCCACCTTTTCATTGAGCTGTTTCGCTACCTCACGGGCACGGTCTTCATTGGGTAGCATAAAGCTCAGAAAGCCTGCGTTGTCGCCGTCCGGGTCGGGCAGGTGACGCAGGCTGACTTCGCCGAAGCTGGCCAGTGCGGCTTTCAGTTTGGCTTTGTTACGGCGTTGAATCTCCAGAATGGTGTCCAGCTTACGCAGCTGCGCCACGCCCACGGCGGCGTTCATCTCGCTGATGCGGTAGTTGGTGCCCATAAAAGGGTGGCCTTCTGCACCGCGGTCGGAGCCAATGTGGTCATGACCATGGTCGGTGAACATGTGCGCTTTTTCATAAATTTCGTCGGAATGCGTCAGCACCGCGCCGCCTTCGCCGCAGGAGAGGGTTTTGACCGAATCGAATGACAGCGCGCCCACATCTCCGATCGTGCCCAGCGCATGGCCCTTGTAGGTGGCGCCGGTGGCCTGGCAGGCATCTTCAATCAGCATTAGCCCGTGTCGGTCGCAAATGGCCTTGATCTCGTCCATTTTTGCCATGCCGCCGCACATGTGTACTACATTGACAGCTTTGGTGCGCGGGGTAATGGCCGCTTCAATGCCTTCCGGCGACAGGCACAGGGTTTCGTCGATTTCCGCGAATACGGGGATGGCACCAGCCATGAGCACCGCCTCCACCGTGGCCACAAAGGTAAAAGGTGGTACGATCACCTCATCCCCTGCGCCTACGCCGGCGCACACCAGCGCTGTGTGCAGGGCGGTGGTGCCGCTGGAGACCAGATGTGCATGGCGCACATTGAGCTTGTCCTGCAGCATCTGTTCCATTTCACGGGCTTTCCATACGTCATGGCGCATGGCGTCAAAGTTGTAGCGGAAGGTGAAGCCTTTTTCCATCACCTCCAGCACTTCATTGCGTTCGTTTTCGTCAAATAGTTCAAATCCGGGCATGCACGGTTACTCCTTTATCACAATCCGGTCATTATACCTGCTGGGCATTTTTATGATTTGGATGCATATTTTTCGTTCGGACATAGGTATTGCAGCTTATTGAGCAGAATTGAAGCTGAGCGCTTTATTTATGGCAGATGCGGCGGACGTGGGAATATGTTTTTTGTATCATAGTTGCCTCCTGTATCAAGATGATTGAATACCTTTGAAACTGTTATTTGAAATTGGCAACAGCACTCTGAAATGGGCGTGGCTGGATGCGCAGAGTCGATTTAATTTTGGGGGTGAGTTGCCCTGGCCAACCGGTGCGGAGCAGACTATTGAAGCGGTCTGCGAAACCTTGCCTGAGCTAAATGAAGTCTCCGTCTGGGTGGCCAACGTGGGTTCCCGCGCTGCGCTCTATCCCCTGCTGAAAGCACTACAGAGCCGTTTTGGCGCTTATCGCATGGTGTTCAGCGAGCCGACCTGTTGTGGGGTTAAAAACGGCTATGAGGATTTTTCTCAGTTGGGCGTGGATCGCTGGCTGGCAATGATTGCCGCCCGGCGGCGTAGCCGTGCGCCTAATCTGCTGGTGGTGGATGCGGGCACGGCACTTACGGTAGATTTGCTCATAAAAGGCCAGCATCAGGGCGGGATGATTGCGCCGGGGCTAACACTCATGCAGCGCTGTCTGACCCAGAATACGGCTAATCTTGCTGTGGCGCTGGAAAGCTCGCCACAGGTTTCGCCTGACAAACTGGGGCTGGCACGTACCACGCGGGATGGGATTACCGCCGGCAGCCATTACATGGCAGCAGCGTTTTTGCAGACTCTGTATGTGGATCTGCAGGCAACGCTGCCTGATAAACAGCCTCTGGAGGTGGTGCTGACCGGCGGGCAGGCGGAGAAGCTGGCACAGTTGGTGGCCTTGCCCAAGCTGCGCTGTGAACGCCATCTGGCCTTACGAGGGCTGGCGGAAGTTGTCAAACAGGCTGCTGCCAGTGACAGCTGACCTTCACTTGATCCTTGGCGGTGCCCGTTCCGGCAAAAGCCGCTATGCGGAAATGC
>CAYRSN010000009.1:34385-50327 GCA_964427185.1 uncultured Piscirickettsiaceae bacterium
CTTCACTTGATCCTTGGCGGTGCCCGTTCCGGCAAAAGCCGCTATGCGGAAATGCTGGCACACAGGCAGTCAGCCCCTGTGACTTATATTGCCACCGCTGAGCCTAAGGATGCGGAAATGCAAGTGCGTATTGCGCACCATCGTATGCAGCGCCCTGCTCATTGGCAGACACATGAGGTGCCCATTGCATTAGCAGAGGCGCTGAGTGCAGTTGAAAACAGTTTTGTCATTGTGGACTGTCTGACATTATGGCTGCTCAACTGCATGGAGGCGCAGCGCATGGAAGCGGTCAGGGCGTTTTTGGAGGTGCTGCCGCAGCTGCGGCAGCCGGTTGTACTGGTGAGTAATGAAATCGGGATGGGCGTGGTGCCGGCAGATCCGCTCTCACGCCGTTTTGTAGATGAGTTGGGGCGCTTGCACCAGCAGGTGGCGGCGATGGCGGATCGTGTCACGCTGATGGTGGCAGGGCTTCCCGTAGAGGTAAAAAAATGAGTGTAAAGACGCTTCATCAAGACATCATGGCGCAGGCACAGGCGCGTCAGGCACAGTTGACCAAGCCTGCCGGCTCACTTGGTGTGCTGGAAGGCCTCGCAGTTCGTCTGGCAGGCATGCAGGGGCGGGTATGCCCGGAGGTCAAAGCGCCGTGGATCAGTGTTTTTGCTGCGGATCATGGGGTAGTGGCCGAAAGGGTATCTGCCTTTCCACAGGATGTGACGGCGCAGATGGTGATGAATTTTATCCACGGAGGGGCGGCGATTTCCGTGCTGGCACGGCATGTGGGCGCTACGCTGGAAGTAGTGGATGTGGGTGTAGCGGCAGAGTTGCCGCAGGCGCCAGGGCTGATTCACGCCAAAGTTGCAACAGGCACAGCAAATATGTGTCGACAGCCCGCCATGACAGCCGATCAATACTTGGCGGCACAGCAGGCGGGAGCAGATGCGGTGAAGCGCGCACAGGCTGCCGGCAGTGATCTGTTTATAGGCGGGGAGATGGGCATTGGCAATACCACCGCAGCTACGGCGGTGATTGCGGCTTTGAGCGGTGAGCCGGTCGCGCATCTTACCGGTGCAGGCACTGGTGTAGATGAAACCACCCGCCAGCATAAGGCGCAGGTGATTGAGCAGGCATTGGTGCGGCATGGGCCGTTTGCTGATGCAGATGCTGTTATGCAGGTTGTGGGTGGGTTTGAGCTGGCGGCGCTCATGGGGGCGTATATGCATTGTGCGCGGGAAGGGTTGCCAGCAGTGGTGGATGGTGTGATTGCTGCTGCCGCTGCCTGGGCTGCTTGTCAAGCTCAGCTGGGCACGGAAGAGTGGCTGATCTGGGGGCATCAGTCTATGGAGCCGGCGCAGCAGGTGGTATTCAAGGCATTGGATGTGAAGCCGATATTGAATTTACAGATGCGCCTTGGGGAAGGCGGTGGTGCGGCCATGGCGGTGCCAGTGATTCAGATGGCCTGTCGCTTGCATGGGGAGATGGCTACTTTTTCCGAGGCGGGGGTGAGTGATGCGCATTGATTTGCTGCGCCATGGCGAATGTATCGATGAGGCATTTTTGCGTGGCAGACGCACAGATACGCCTTTAAGTAAAAAAGGACTGGGGCAGATGCGTAAGCGGCTGATCACGCGCCGTTATGAACGGGTGGTCAGCTCGCCAATGTTGCGGTGCATGGAGTTTGCTGAACAGTGGGCGGAAAGCCACAACTTGCGTGTAGAAACCCTGGATGCATTAGCAGAGCGGGATTGGGGGGCGTGGGACGGCCTGAGCCTGGAATCAGTGCGACAACGCTGGCCAGGGGAGCTGGAAGCTTATCTGGCAGATCCTTTTGGTGTGACGCCCCCGGAGGCCGAGCCGCTGGTGGATTTTCGTAAACGGGTGTTGTCCGCCATGGCGAAGGTAGCCTCAGGCGGCGGGCAGAGAGTACTGGTGGTGACGCATGGAGGTGTGATGAAACTATGGGGACAGCATGTACTGGGGATGCCTGATCGGCACCTGTTTAATATGGGGGTGGAATACGCCGCCCTGATGGGATGTGAGCTAATTGGAGATTTCATCAGACTGGAGCAGTTGGAAAATGATTAAGACATGTATGTTAGCGTTTCAGTTCTTTACCCGTGTACCGACGCGTCAATACGCTGAGGTGCGTCCTGAAGAAATGGGGCGGGCGTTTGCCTGTGCGCCGGTGGTAGGTGCCTTTATCGGGCTGGTACTTTGGGGGGTGCATACCATGCTGGTGGGCACGATTGAGCCTGCTGTAGAAGCCGTACTGCTGCTAATTGTTTGGGCGCTCAGCACAGGCATGCTGCACTTGGACGGGCTGGCGGATCTGGCCGATGGTTGGCTGGGTGGGCATGGTGATCCCGAGCGTGCACGGCAGATTATGAAAGATTCTCGAGTGGGCACTGCAGGTGTGGTGGTGCTGGTTGCGGTGCTGCTGCTGAAGTGGCTGCTTTTGTGGCAGCTGCTGGAGGCGAATCTGATCTGGTTGCTGTTTCTGGCACCTGTAGCCGGGCGTATTGCCGCTCTGGCTATGATGGTTACGACCCGCTATGTAAGTGAGGCTGGCCTGGCAGAAGGGATGGATAAGTGGTTGTCCAAACCGGTGACGCTGATATGGGTCGCATGGCTGGTGTTTGGAATAGGGATCGGCTTTGGCATTACGCCTTTAGTGTTGTTGCTGGCCGTATGGCTGTGGCTGCGTTGGGTTTCGCAACAGGTAACCGGTGGAATGACGGGAGATTCTGCCGGCGCCATGGTGGAGGTGATGGAAGTGGCCGTTTTGTTGGTCATGGGGGCAGTCGTTTAGGTTTGACTGCCCTGTGAGATGCGAATACGGTTAATAAAATCCTGCACGACAGGTGCATCTGCCTGAGAGCGGGGCAGTGCGGTATAAAGATGACTCCAGAGGCCTTTTTCCCCTAAACGGCGTTTGGGGAGGTGTTCAAACTCTTTCAGTGTATTCAGTAGCCAGCGGGGCAGGACGCATACCCCGCGTCCGCTATCGACCAATGAGAGCATCATCAGCGTCAGCTCAGAAAATCGTAGCTGTTTCGGGCGCACGCCAGCCGGGTGGAGAAAATAGCGAAATACATCCAATCGACTTTCTTCGACGGGATAACAAATTAAGGTTTCTTCTGCCAGGGCTTCGGGGGGGACGCTTTCCTGTCGGCTTAACGGGTGATTTAAAGGCAGCACCAGCACCTGCTCATAGCGAAATAACTCGGCGTAGATCCGCTGGGGGTGCGGCTGGGGATCAGACGTGATGACCAGATCGCACTTTCCCTGTTGAAGTAGCGTCAGCCCGCTGTGTGTGAGGCTGGGAATAATATCAATATCCACGCTTGGCCAGGCGCGTTGAAACGCCCGTACCACCGGCATGAGCCACTCAAAGCAGGTATGGCACTCCACGCCGATATGCAGCCGCCCGCTTTCGCCTTTCGCTATGGCGCGCAGGGTGGCTTCGCATTGTTGCATGCGGGGGAGCACTTCCCGGGCTGTTTGCAGCAGTAGCTCACCTGCCGGTGTAAGACGCAGGGGATTGGATTTGCGTATGAAGAGTCGAGTGCCCAGCTGGTTTTCCAGCTGCTTCAGCTGGTGGGAAAGGGCAGACTGTGTCAGGTGCAGCCGTTCGGCTGCGGCACTGACCGACCCAGTTTCAGCTAAGGCCTGAAGCGTGCGCAGGTGTTTGAGTTCAAGCATGGGTTAATCATAGCAAAACCGTGCCAGCAAGGGATTGTGATCGGAGCAGGCACTGGGCAAGGCTCGTAAACCCTGTAAGCGCAAACCGCGATAGAGCAGGTGATCCAGTGGATGGTTACGGTGGGCTTTGATGAAATGGGCGTTTTCCGGGGTGGGCCAGTGCAGGTGGTGATGCCGCGCCCATCTGCGCCATAACATGAGACGGGCGCGGCTCCAGGTGTTGAAGTCTCCTGCCACAATCAACGGGCCTTGGTGAGCGGAAACCAGGGTGCTGAGCTGTTGCAGCTCCTGTGCCAGGGTGCGGCGGGAGATGGTTAGCAGCATGTGTACATTGAGCACCCAGAGTGTTTCACCGTTTTGCAGGGGGTGGGCAGTGAGCAGGGCGCTTTTTCGAATGCGCCAGTGCTCCCGGTGGCGGGTAAGGTATCGGTGGAGAGGATCAAAAGCATAACGGCTGGCACTAAGCACGCCAAAATGTACCTGTTTTCGCCGCAGGTTGGGACTTATGATCCAGGGAAAGGCGGGGGTGTCATCGCCTTTAACAGAGAGACAGGCTTCCTGGAGCAGCAGGATGTCCGCGTTTAAGGCAGGGGTGCAGTGCTTCAGGGTGGTAAAGGGGAGCTTGTGCACATTCCATACCAGCACGGAAAAGGAGAGAGGTAAACCTGTGTTGGTATGAGGTGAGTGCATGGTTATAGCAAGGGAGTGATAATCCGGGTGAGGTTTTCGCGAACTTGTGCCTTGCGGCTCGGGTCAGGCACAAAGGGGCGGGTATCGGCCAGCAGCGCTTGAAACTGATTTTGCAACGTTTTTATCCATGCAGGCTCATAGACAAAGCTGACCAGCTCATAGTTGATCAGCAGGGAGCGGTAGTCCAGGTTGGCAGAGCCGATCATGGCGAACTGCTCATCCACGATCACTGTTTTGGCATGCAGCATGGTGGGCTGGTAGCAGTGAATCTGCGCGCCTGCCTCATGGAGGGTTCGCATATAGGGCGCACGTCCCAGATCAAAGATCAGGTGGTCGGTTTGTGAGGGCGTGAGCAGGTGCACCGCCACACCCTGTTTGCAAGCGCTGAGCACCGCTTCCAGTATTGCCTCATCCGGAATGAAATAAGGTGTGACAATCCAAATGCTGTGTTGTGCTTGATAGAACGCCAGCAGTAATGTCTCGCGAATGGGATCGGTGGCCACATCCGGGCCAGAGGGCACGGCCTGAGTGGTGAGAGTGCCGGATGGGAGAGAGGTAGAGGTTAAAGTTAGTTTTTTACCGGTAGTGTAGTGCCAGTCCTGAGAAAAAGTCTGAGCGTAGTGCGCCACTATCGAACCCTGGGCTTTAAAGGTGAGATCCACCCAGCTGTTTTCCGGCCGGTCGCCCAGATATTCCGCCGCCAGGTTGATGCCGCCGGAAAGCAGGGTGTGCTGGTCAAACAGATAGATTTTGCGGTGGGTGCGCAGATTGATACGGCTTTTAAACAGAGTGTACAGAGGCTGAAAAAACGCCACCTCACCCCCGGCGGCTTTAAGCGCCTTGAAATGCCAGGGCTGCAGATACGCCTGCCAGCTGCCAAAAGCATCCAGCAGCAGTTTTACCTCCACCCCCTGACGGGCTTTTTCCGTCAGTTTATCCAGCAGCGCTTGCCCGGTGGTGTCAAGCGTGAAAATATAGCTCTCCAGCCAGATGCTTTCCTGCGCCTGGTCAATGGCGGTAAAAAACCAGTCATGGGCAGCTTGGGGAGACAGTGCGGTCTGGATGTGGTTGCCGTCCGTGGCGGGTGGCATGGTATCGTGATTCAGCAACGTCTGGATCCGATCTCCCAGAGGGGTGGCAGGCAGACGACCAAGGTGAGCAAACTGCATGGGCGGCTTGCTTTTGCGGGCAAATAGCTTGCGCGAGCCAAACAGCAGATAGATCAGAGCCCCGGCAAAGGGCAGCAACAGCACTACCAGCAGCCAGATAATCAGGCTCTGTGTCGGCCTGCGCTGATAGAGCAGATGCCCCAGTACTAAGAGTGTGAACAAAAGGTCAAGATAATAGAGAGTCATAGTGGAAAGGCATCTATAAAAAAGCCCGCTTAAGCGGGCTTAATGTTTATGGTTTATGCAGCCTGCTTTGCTTCATTCGGTTTTCTGCTGCGGATCAGCACAATCATAATGGCAATAAATAACATTACCACACCCAGACCTACGGCAATTAAAGCGAGTTTTTTCAGGCGGCTGGACAGGTCTGAGGTTGTTAGGATTTCGGGAGAGACTTGTTCATAAAGCGCACCAGTGTGCCCGATAATTTGCTGATTGCGCAAATCTCGAATTCGCTGATAGCTATTGATCAGTTGCATGAGTTCAGTTTTTGCAATATGGAGTTTTTTCTCAATGGAGGCTTGAACTGTGGCAATCAAAGCGGGTTCTTGCCCGTTTTTTATAGCCTTATATTTTTCAAGTGCGCGTTGCAGTTCTTTAATTTGGTTTTTAAGTTCTGCAATTTGCAGACGGAGTTCGATTTCTTTTTCCATTAACTGTTGATGGAACTGGGTGTCTTTTTGTTTTTCTACCGGTTCGGTAATTTTGCTTAAGAAATCCGAGCCATACTGGATAATGCCCTGAGAAGTAGCGTTTTGAGTACCATTGGAGGTTTGCTGCAGCCGGTATTGTTTAATGGCTTGGGCATAGATACTTGCCTGCTCTTGCAGGGTTTGAATCTGGTCTTTAAGTTGTTGAATTTTGTTTTCAGAGTAGGTAAATGCCTCATCAAGGTTGCGGGCAATACCTGAGGTTGCGACCAGCGGCACTAATGGATTGATAATAAAGTTTTTAAGGTTATTTAGCTGTGCTTGAATATCGGAAATAACCATGCCAGTTTCAGGATCGCGAATTTGACCGCCCACTTCATCCTGTGCCAGTTGCTTTAAGGAGTCTTCAAAAATTTTTGCACTGTCTTTTAAGTATTGAACTCCTTGGATATATTCATAAGCATCGACATGCTCAGGCCGAAAGAACTTTCCGCTAGGGATTTTGAGATCCAGTACGCCCAAATCCTGAATGACTGTTTCTGACCAGACTTTGGGAATGTCGATCAGGATTTTTTGGATTTGAGTATCCGAAAGCCCAAGCATGGCCAGGGAAGTATAGCTTATTTGGGCAAAACGAGCCTGTGCTGCAGAGAGTTCAGCAGTGTATTTCTTTTCCAGTTCAGCAATCTCGGTTTGGGAAAGTTTTTTATTACTGAGCAGCTTTTGATATTTGGCTTTTATGAATTCGGCATTAGGCGCATAGGGGGTTGCCGTAATGGCGGCACCAAAGTCTTTCATGGAAATGCCAAGTTGATCCAGTTTATTCAGCTGGTAAACTTTGGCTAAAACAACAGAGGCCACAATATCATTACGTGTAAAACGCTGTCCAGAGGGGTATTTACCTTGCTCTGCGGTGGGAAAGTTAAAACGGATAATATTGCTGTGTTCAGTAGAGGGTGGGTTTTTGGCCAGCCATAAAACACCAATGGCAGCGACTGCTAACATAGTCAAAAGCATGCTTCCGATAATAAAAACCTTGCCTTGGGCGATTTTTCTGAAAACTTCGCCCAGATCGATTTCATCATCTTCTACACAGTAGGGCTGCATATTGGGCTGGTTGGGTTGTGCAGGTGTCTGACTCATTGGCTTTCTTTCCTCTATTGTTGAATAGTATTTCCATGGAGCACATTATTATAAAACTGATTCCAAAGGTATAATGCGCAATTTTGATAGGTACTTGCCATGCTTTGCCAGACCACACCGGATGCTTATCAGTCGCAACTGGAGGAGAAAAAATCGCGTTTGCAGGCGCTGTTGGGCTGGGCGGGGGAGCTTGCAGTGTTTCCTTCGCCGCCGTCTCATTATCGCATGCGTGCGGAGTTTCGTATCTGGCATGAGGGGGCGGACACCTATTATGTGATGTTCCCGCCGGAGAATCCGCGCAATCCGGTACGGATTGATGCCTGCCCTATGGCAAGTCAAGCCATTGACGCGCTGATACAGCCTTTGCGGGAGGCGATTCTGCTGGAGCCTGTGCTGCGGGAGAAGCTCTATCAGGTGGATTTTCTCTCCACCCTGTCCGGGCAGATGCTAGTGACGCTCATTTACCATAAAAAGCTGGATGACACCTGGCAGGCCTGTGCACAGGTGTTGCGTGAACATTTGCCCATTGATCATATTATTGGCCGCAGTCGCAAGCAGAAGGTGGTGCTGGAGCAGGATTTTGTCATTGAACAGCTGGCGGTGGATGGACGCACTTTACGCTATCAGCAGATAGAAAACAGCTTTACCCAGCCCAATGGGGCGGTGGCAGTGCAGATGCTGCAGTGGGCACGTGCGCAGGCGAGCAAAATTGGCGGCGGTGATCTACTGGAGCTCTATGGCGGCAATGGTAACTTTTCCATTGCATTGAGTGATCTGTTCGAGCGGGTACTGATGACGGAGATTTCCCGCACCTCCATTCGTTCCGCCCGTTTTAATGTAGCGTTGAACCGGGTTGATAATATGGAAGTGGTGCAGGCGGCGGCTGAGGATGTCTCAGTGGTGCTATCGGAAGGTGCCGGTCATCTTAAACAGGTGGATTTAGCCCCCTATGATTTTTCCACCCTGCTGGTGGATCCGCCCCGGGCAGGGTTGGATGCGCTAACACGCAATATCGCCCAGCGGTTTGAATGGGTGATTTACATCTCCTGCAACCCGGAGACTCTGGCGCGGGATGTGGCAGGGCTGGCAGAAACCCATACGGTAGAGGCGGTGGCGTTGTTTGATCAATTTCCCTATACCCATCATATAGAATCTGGTGTATTGTTAAAGCGTGTGCAAGGATGACAGCACAGAATATTGATGATTTGACGGAGTGTGCCAGTGAGTGAGATAGCTCGCCCGCCCAAAGCGATTTTAAAGCCTGTTGGAAGAGCCATTGCTCAGTTTAAGATGATCCGCGAAGGGGATCGCATTCTGCTGGGGCTTTCCGGCGGCAAGGACTCGCTCACGCTGTTGATGGTGCTCAAGCACCTGCAGAAACACTCGCCGGTAAAGTTCGAGCTGGCCGCCTGTACGGTAGATCCGGAAATTCCCGGCTTTGATCCCAGCCCACTGAAGGACTTTCTGGCAGCAGTGGATGTGCCTTATTTTTATCACGGCGAGGATTTTATTGCTCAAGCCGAGCAGCAGATGAAAGGGGACTGCTTCTGCAGTTTCTGCGCCCGCAAAAAGCGGGGGATTCTCTATACCGTCTGCCGTCGGGAAGGTTATAACGTGCTGGCGCTGGCGCAGCATCTGGATGACCTGGCAGAAAGTTTTCTGATGAGCGCGTTTCATTCGGGTGATCTGCGCACCATGAAGGCGCATTATCTGAATAATGAAGGGGATGTTCGCATTATCCGCCCTCTGGTGCGCGTACGGGAAAACCAGTGCCGCGCCTATGCTAAGGCTGCCGGATTGCCAGTTATTCCCGACAACTGCCCCGCCTGCTACAGTAAGCCTACCGAGCGGGAACACTTCAAGCAGCTGCTTCGGGCTGAAGAACAGCGCAATCCACACCTGTTTGCCAACCTGTGGCGTGCCATGCAGCCTTTGATTGCAGATGATAACCAGGGAGGCACGCTCCTTGGCCGAGGGTAGCTGGAAAGACCGTATTATCAGCTCACTCTTTGTGGGGCTGGAAAAACTGCTGGCCAGGCTGCCGCTGCCCGCCAATCAGAAAGTAGGTGCAGCCATCGGCAGCCTGCTCAATCTGGGGGGAGAGACAAAACGCATTACCCGCATCAACCTTCAGCAGGCCTATCCGCATCTGAGTGATGCGGAGCTGGATAAGCTCACCAAAGCCACCCTGCAGGAAACCGCTAAAACCGCCACGGAGCTGGGCATGATGTGGACTTGGTCGGCTGAGCGTATGGAGGCGCTGATCTGTCAGGTGAAAGGCGCTGAACTGTTGGACGAGGCTCAGACACAGGGGCGCGGTGTGCTGGTGCTGGCACCGCACATTGGCAACTGGGAGCTGCTGGGCTGGTATCTGGGTGCGCATTTTAAAACTACCTCCATGTATGAGCCGCCCTATTTTCGTGGGATTGAAGCTTTTATGCGCCATGGACGGGAGCGAAGCGGGGCCAAGCTGGTGCCCACCAATGTGCGCGGGGTTAAAGCTTTGCTGGATGCGCTGCGTGCCGGAGAGGTAGTGGGGCTGCTGCCTGATCAGGCACCGGATAATGGTTTTGTGTTTGCGGATTTCTTTGGTCGCCCTGCCCGTACGATGACCCTGGCGCAGAAGTTGGTGCAGAAAACTAATCCATTGGTTGTGGTGGGCAGTGCCATTCGGTGTGCAGATGGCAAAGGGTTTGATCTGCACTTTCAGCCGGGGCCGGATCTGCGAATGAAAGATGCAAAAGAAGCCGCCCTGCAGTTGAACCGGGCTGTGGAGGCCTGCGTGGCGCTGGCACCTGAGCAGTATCAGTGGACTTACAAGCGCTGGCGCAAAGGCCCTGACACCTTGCCGGATCTTTATAGCGGAGGAACTAAATGAAAGTCATAAAGTGGTTGGGTGTTGGGGTTATCATCCTGCTGACAGTCGCTGTTGTGGTGGTCAAATTTGTTGCACCTCCCATCATTAAGACTGAGGCAGAAAAGGCGCTGACCAAACAGTGGGGAGCAGAAGTCAATATCGGTGCGGTAGAGATTCAATTGTTTCCTGTGGGGGTAACGGTGCGTCAGGTGCAGCTGACAAACCCGGACAAGGCGGATGAAAACCTGATTGTGGTTGAGCGTCTCTATGCCGAGCCTGCCTTGATGGACACACTCAGTAAAGGCTTTAGTCCCATTCAGCCAATTGTGGATCAAGTCGTGGTTCAGGGCGTTCAGCTGCATCAGCGTCGTGTCCATGCTGGAAAGGTGGTGCCTGCCAAACCGGATCCACTGACAGAAAAAACCAACGCTTTAGTACAGCGTGGGCTGCCTGCGTTTAAACTGCCAGACCCGGATAAGATTTTAAAAACTGAACCGCTTAAAACGATAGAGGCGGCAGAGAGGCTCAGGCGGGAAATCAACCGGCTCCAGCAGCAGTGGGCTCAGCTCCAGAAAGACTTGCCGGATGAAAAAACACTCACCCGTTATCAGCGGCAAATTGAACAGCTGCAAAAAAGCGAGCTAACCCCGCAGACACTTCAGCAACTTCAGCGCCTGAAGGCGGAAATGGAGCGGCAGAAAGAGAAGCTGGCACAGGCGCAACAACTGCTTGCCGGCGTGGATGACTTAAACAAACAGCTGAACCGGCTTAAGATTCTGCCACAGCAGGATATGCAGGCTTTACAGCAAAAATACACTTTTAACGCCCAGGGAATGGGGCGCTTAATGCAAACTTTGCTGGGGGATCTGTTGCAGGACTACCTGCAGGTGGGGGGTGCTTGGGTCGCTAAACTCAAGCCTTTTTTGGAGAAAAAGCCTGATGCGGAGCAAACGCCCAATCCTGCGCTTAACACTCTGGTGCGACATGTGTATCTGGACGGGCAATTGCCAGCAGGCAAGCTCAGCCTGACGGTCAAAAACCTCACTGCCAAACAGGCCTTGCATCAGGTCACCACCTCCTATCAGCTTGGTTTTAAACCTGTGCATGCGGATAAGCCCGTTCAGATTAAAGGGACGCTGGATATGCTTAAGCCATCGGCACGGTTAACCGCGGCTTTAACAGGGGAGGCGATCGGCCTGCAGCAGCTCCCCCTGCTTAAATCGTCAGCTATGACCCTTATTCTGAAACAGGCACAAAGCGACTGGCGGGGGCAGGTGGCATTGAGCGGTTGGCAGCAGCTTCAGGGGCAGATTAACGCACACTTTACACAGGTAGCGTTTCAGTTGGATCAGGTGCAGCAGCCGGCAGTGGAAAAATACCTCAAGCCCGTATTGGCGCAGGTAAAGACTTTCAGCATGCAGGTGGCCTTGAGTGGCGATGTGTATGCACCTAAAGTGGTCGTGCGTTCAGATTTGGACGGTCAGCTGGGCAGGCGCATGGAACAGAGCATGCAGCAGGCGCTTAAGACAGCCAAAGCTCAGCTGCGCACTCGATTGATGCAGCGCGCGCGTCAGGAATCGGGGGCCTTATCCGCTCTGCTGCAGCCCTTGTTGGAAGGCAAGGTGCAGGTGGATCAACTAAAGCAACAGTTGCAAATCCTGCTGCAGCAACAATTTCAGCAGCAGAAGCAAACGCAGGAAAAAGCCCTACGGGAGGCGGTTGAAAAAGCGCTGCCTGAGGAGTTGAAAGAGCTCAAATTGCCCGAAAAGCTAAAGTTGCCGTTTTAATCAGGCTTGTACAACCGCGCCATAAAAAAGCCATCAAATAGTGCTGTGGGCAGGATGCGGCGGGTGTTTGTCAGTACTTCAGGCAGCGGCTTACCCTGCCACTGTGTCAGCCCCGGCTGCCAGTTGTCAAAGGGGAGTTCAATGGGAAGTATTTCTGCTTCGGGATGCTTTTTCAGCAGATAGGCAATAATTTTTTCGTTTTCTTCCGGGGCAAAGGAGCAGGTGGCGTAGGTGAGCACGCCACCGGGTTTGAGTGCCTTCCAGGCGGAAAGAATCAGCCCCTTCTGTTTGCGGCTCTGCTCTTTGATTTTTCGTGGAGACCAGTGGGCATAGCTGGTCTCGTCCAGCGCGCTGATGCGTCCTTCCGAAGAGCAGGGAGCATCCAGCAGTACCTTGTCAAACCGCGCCGGCACCTTATGGCCGATACTGCGTCCATCTGCCAGAAAGGTGCGGCAGTTTTCCACCCCCATGCGTTTGAGATTATCCTGCAAGCGGAAATAACGGGGTTTGATAGCCTCCACTGCAGCCAGATAGCCTGTATTCTGCATGGCGGCGGCTAGCTGAGTGGTTTTGGAGCCGGGCGCTGCGGCCAGATCCAGCACCTGCTCGCCCGGTTGCGCATCTACCAGCTGGCCCACCCATTGGGAGCTGGGGTTCTGGATGTAAATTTGCCCATTTTTTGCCGCTTCACTGTGCGAAAGCAGGCTTTTTTGTTCAAAAGGCACATAAAAGCCGTTTTTTAGCCCTTTAAGCGGTATGACTTCAAGTTGCAACTTTTTGAATTTTTCAAAAAAAGGGGGAGACCCTTCTTCCGGACAGCGTAGCGGGTTAGCACGAAACCCTACGGCTTTGGGTGTATGCAGTGCCTGCCAGACACTGTCCCAGTGTTCAGGCGGCACAATGCTTTTCAGCCGGTTGACAAAGGCTTCAGGTAGGCTCATTGCACCAGGGTGTCCAGCAAGGTGCCATACCGAGCCTGTTGCCGTGGTGTGCGCAGGCGGTTAGCCTTGAAGATCATATGCAGCTCTTCAAAGGCGGTATCGAAATCATCGTTGATCACCAGGTAGTCGAATTCCGGATAATGGCGCATTTCCGTTTTAGCCTCGCTCAGGCGACGGGCGATGACATCTGGGGCATCGGTGCCACGGCCGGTCAGGCGGCGTTCCAGCTCTTCCAGTGAAGGCGGTAGAATAAAAATGGAGCGGGTGTCCGCGAGCTTTTCGCGAACCTGTGCAGCCCCCTGCCAGTCGATTTCCAGAATCACATCAAACCCTTGATTCAGCAAGGTATCTACCTGGCTTTTCTGCGTGCCGTAGTAGTTGCCGAAGACTTCCGCCCACTCCAGAAAGTCACCTTGTGCTACCTTTTGTTTGAATGTTTCCGGGTCTGTGAAATGGTAGTTGATGCCGTCCACTTCTCCCGGGCGAGGAGGGCGTGTGGTGGTGGAGACGGAGACTTTGATGAGCGGGTCTGTTTCGCACAGGCGTTTGACCAGTGAAGTTTTGCCCGCACCGGAGGGGGCGGAAAGAATATACAGCTGTCCTAAGCTCATGATGGGACTCCTTGTGTGTGGTGGGCTTATTTTGACATAAGCTATGGCTTAAAGGGGGAGCAGGCGGGTTTTTAGCCGCCGCCTGCAGGTGTGAATTCGCTACAATAGCGCTCATGCATACACCGAGTCTTTTTCTTGTAGGGCCTATGGGGGCCGGAAAATCTACCGTGGGGCGGTTGTTGGCGGAGCGCTTGGGCTATCGTTTTTATGACTCTGATCATGAGATCGAGGCGCGCACTGGTGCGACGATTCCAATGATTTTTGATATTGAAGGTGAGCAAGGCTTCCGCCAACGTGAGGCGCAGGTGATTGATGAGTTAACCCAGCTGCCGGAAATTGTGCTGGCCACAGGTGGTGGAGCGGTGCTGCGTGCCGAAAACCGTAAGCATCTGCGCAGCCGGGGATTTGTGATTTATCTGCAGTCCGATGTGGATAATCTGTTCAACCGCGTCAAGCACGACCGCAGCCGTCCGTTGTTGCAGAATAAAGACCCTAAGGGTACCTTGGCGGCCATTTTGAAAGAGCGAGAGCCGCTTTACAAGGAGGTGGCGGATCTTGTCGTTCAGACGGAGGCGGTACCGGTAGGGCAGGTGGTGCGAAAAATTCTTCATGAACTTAAACAGCAGACGATTATTCCATGAAAACGCTAACGGTTGATTTGGGGAAACGCAGTTACCCGATTTACATTGGTCAGGGGCTGTTGCAGCAGCCGGAACTGTTCAGGCGTCACGTACATGGTTCACAGGTGATGATTGTGACCAACACTACGGTGGCACCGCTCTATCTGGAGGCCTGCAAGGCGGCTTTTGACGGGTTTGAGGTGGCCGAGGTCATTCTGCCAGATGGTGAGCAGTATAAAAACTTGGAAGTTTTGAGCCGTATTTATGATGCCTTGATCGAGCGTCGTTTTGACCGTAAGTGCACGCTGGTGGCGCTGGGCGGGGGGGTGATCGGCGATATGACAGGGTTTGCCGCGGCCAGCTATCAGCGGGGTGTGAACTTTATTCAGGTGCCTACCACGCTGCTTGCGCAGGTGGATTCTTCCGTAGGCGGCAAAACGGGGGTGAATCACCCGAAAGGCAAGAACATGATCGGTGCCTTCCACCAGCCGCAGGCGGTGGTTGTGGATACCGATACACTTGACACCCTGGAAGACCGTCAGCTTTCGGCCGGGCTGGCGGAAGTCATTAAATATGGCTTGATACGCGAACTGGAGTTTTTCGAATATCTGGAAAATCACCTTCCCGACCTGTTGGCGCGGGATAAGGAACAGCTGGCCAATGCCATTGAGCGTTCCTGCTGGAATAAGGCGCAGGTTGTGGCGGCAGATGAGTTTGAGGCAGGACAGCGTGCCCTGCTGAACTTGGGGCACACTTTTGGTCATGCGATCGAAGCGGGCATGGGATATGGTGTGTGGCTGCATGGTGAAGCCATTGCCACCGGTATGATGCAGGCGGGTTACATGTCCAAGCTGATGGGGGGTCTGACCGAGCACGACCTTGAACGTATGGCACATGTATTTGAATCAGCACGGCTGCCCATCTATCCACCGGATGAAATGACACCTGAGCGCTTTCTGCAGCTCATGGCCGGGGATAAAAAAGTGCAGGCTGGCACCATTCGTCTGGTATTGCTCAAAGCCATCGGCAAAGCCTATGTGACGGGTGACTACCCGCAGGAACTACTGCTGCGCACCCTGAAGGAGTGGCGTAAGCCGTGAGCAGCTGGCAGCATCGGTTGGCAGCCTTGCCGCGGTGGTTTCAGCTGGGGCTGGGCGGCCTGCTGGCTTGGCAGCTGGGCGGTTGGGCGGCGCAGTTGTTGCAGCCTGTTTCCCCGCCGATGCTGCCGCCTTTGAATTTTGAGCAGCCTGAGTTTCAGCGTCATATGCTCACAGCGACGCTGTTTGGTGCATCGCAAGCCTCCAAGGCGGCAACACAGGTGCAGCAGGCACCTGCGCGCAAGATGACCCCTGAGCAATTGGGTATTGAAGTGGCGGGCGTGATCAGCCTGGCAGGGGGGCAGGGTGTTGCGGTGTTGAAGCAGAAAAATGGCCACACGCAGGTTGTGCGCGTGGGGGAGCAGCTGAATGCGCAAATGCGTCTGGAGTCGGTTTCGCCGCAGTCGATTACCGTTTCTGTCAATGGGGAGCGGGTATTGGTGCCCTTGCAGAAAGATGAGCTGGAAAAAGCACAGTCTGTTCTGCCAACCTTGCCGGCACCTGTCGATGACGTGTCTGAGCAGGCACTGGGCACGCTGGCCGCACAGCTGAGGCGACAACCGTTTAAGGCACTGGAGTATGTGCAGCTGGTGCCCGTGCCTCAAGGTGTGAAGGTTAAGTCGCGCCCCGGTAAGGAGAAGTGGTTGCGGGCATTGGGGCTGGAAGCGGGTGATATCA
>CAYRSN010000010.1:0-18249 GCA_964427185.1 uncultured Piscirickettsiaceae bacterium
ATGTAATTGTGCGCCTTTTTCAACCTAAATGCAATACTCTAAACATTCAAAAATTATCAAATACTTATAAGACTTGTTTATGCGCTTTTACCTGCCAAATCAACCATAAAAATAACAAAACACAGCTGAATAAATAAAGCACCTGGGACAGACCGTGCAGCTGCGCAAAAAGCTGTGCCTGCTCACCGCGCAGACCTGCTGCTTTCAAAGCCGCCATATGCGGGTTCAACCACACCAGCTGCACCCCCAACAGTACAGCCGCAGCAATTAACCACTTTCTGAAGGCACCCTTACAAAAGAACACCACGCCCAGAATACAAACTACAGCAAACAGCTCCGCCCACATAAGCAGCACCCCCATCAATGCCCCCGCTGCTACCTTATCAAACAGCGAAAAGGCAACAGGCGCTACAAAATACCCTACTGTACCGAGCACCCCCAGTACAAAGGCCATTAACAGGCGTGCTGCAACACACATGACTTAACGGTACTCAACCTGAATAATTTCGTAGTCAATATTCCCGCCTGGCGCTGCTACTGTTACCTCATCACCTTTCTCTTTACCGATCAGAGCCCGCGCAATAGGAGAGGTTACGGAGATTTTACCATGCGCCAGATCAGCCTCTTCTTCTCCGACGATTTTGTAGATGACCTCTTCATCGGTTTCCAAGTTCAATAAGTGAACCGTTGCCCCAAATACAACCTTACCATTCGCATTGAGCTTGGTGACATCAATCACTTGTGCATTGGCCAGCAGGCCTTCCAGCTGACGAATTCGCGCCTCAATCAATCCCTGTTTTTCTCGCGCAGCGTGATACTCCGCATTTTCTTTCAAATCGCCATGCTCGCGCGCTTCGGCAATTTCCTGTGAAACTTTAGGACGTTCTTCCTGCTTGAGTCGCCGCAACTCTTCTTTCAGGCGGTCTGCACCTTCTTTTGTCATTGGATGTTTATTCATTTCACCTCTCCATTCTTCATATCACATAAACACATCACCCCGCAAAGGCGGGGTGAAATAAATGAACTGCGATGCTTTTATTTTACTGGTTTACTGAAGATCCTGCAGTCGGCAAACAGGCTGCGGATCCAGATAATCCATCGCCGCCACCATGGCAAAAGCACCTGCAATGGTGGTGGTATAGCACACCTTATGCATCAGGGCTTCACGGCGAATATCCGCAGAATCCTTAATAGACACGGAGCCATCTGATGTGTTGACGATCAAGTCAATCTCGCCGTTTTTAATGAGATCCACAATATTGGGCCGCCCTTCAGTAACCTTATTGACAACTTCCACATCAATACCGGCTGCCTGCAACGCGGCTGCCGTACCACGGGTAGCAACCAGCTTAAAGCCTTTATTCAACAGCTGTTTGGCCAAATCCGTCAGCTTGTCACGATCCGCCTTACGCACACTTAAAAAGGCTGTCCCTGTGCGCGGCAGCACTGTGCCAGCCGCCAGTTCCGCCTTGGCATAAGCCTGCGGAAAGGTTTCACCAATGCCCATTACCTCGCCTGTTGATTTCATCTCAGGCCCCAGAATAGGGTCAACCCCTAAGAATTTAATAAACGGAAACACGGCTTCTTTGACAGAGTAGTGCTGAGGCACCACTTCTTTTACAAACCCTTGCGCCTCCAGCGACTGGCCAACCATACAGCGTGCCGCAATTTTTGCCAACGGATGTCCCATCGCCTTGGAAACAAAAGGCACGGTACGTGAAGCTCGTGGGTTAACTTCCAGCACGTAGATATCATTGTCCTTAATGGCAAACTGGGTATTCATCAGGCCAACCACATTCAAAGCCTTGGCCATTTTAGCCACTTGATCACGTATTTCATCCTGCAGCTGAGCGGAAATACTATAAGGCGGCAGTGAACAAGCAGAGTCACCGGAGTGGATACCCGCCTGCTCAATATGCTCCATAATACCGCCGATCACAACCCGTTCCCCGTCTGAAACCGCATCTACATCCACCTCTATGGCATCATCCAGAAAGCGATCCAGCAGAACGGGCGAATCATTGGAAACCTTAACCGCTTCACGCATATAGCGCTGTAAATCCTTTTCCGTGTAAACAATCTCCATTGCACGCCCCCCCAGCACATAGGAAGGACGCACCACCAGCGGATAGCCAATCTCCTTGGCCAGCGCCAGCGCTTCTTCTTCACTACGTGCTGTCCTATTCGGCGGTTGACGCAAACCAAGCGTATGCAGCAGCTGCTGGAAACGCTCCCTGTCTTCTGCCAGGTCTATGGATTCTGGTGTGGTGCCTACAATGGGCACACCGGCTGCCTCCAGATCCCGCGCCAGTTTCAGCGGTGTCTGCCCACCATACTGCACAATCACCCCAGCAGGCTTTTCCACTTCAACGATTTCCAAGACATCTTCCAGTGTAAGAGGCTCAAAATAGAGACGATCCGATGTGTCATAGTCTGTCGAAACAGTCTCCGGGTTACAGTTGACCATGATGGTTTCATACCCATCCTCGTTCAGCGCAAAAGCTGCATGCACACAGCAGTAGTCAAACTCAATCCCCTGCCCAATACGGTTAGGCCCTCCACCCAAGACCATGATTTTCTTCTTATCAGAAGGGGTCGCCTCACACTCTTCATCATAAGAGGAGTACATATAGGCTGTCTTGGTGGAAAACTCTGCCGCACAAGTGTCTACGCGTTTAAAGACAGGGCGAATATCCAGCATATGACGCAGCTTGCGTACTGCCTTTTCTGTTACCCCCAGCAACTCTGCAATCCGCGCATCTGAAAAGCCTTTGCGTTTGTAGCGACGCAGAACATCGGCATCCAGCCCGTCCAGACCCAGCTTCTGCAGCTCAACTTCCATTTGCACCAGCTCTTCCAGCTGCGCCAGAAACCATGGATCAATTTTGCATGCCTCATGAATTTCCGCCAGTGTCCAGCCCGCACGGAAGGCATCTGCCACATACCACAAACGCTCCGGTCCCGGGTGGCGCAGCTCGCTGCGCAAGGTGTCACGCACAGCCTTTTCATCCATGGTGGCAAAATCCAGCATTTCATTTAAGCCGGTTTTACCCGTTTCCAGCCCACGGATAGCCTTTTGCAGCGACTCCTGGAAGTTGCGCCCCATGGCCATGACTTCGCCCACAGACTTCATCTGGGTGGAAAGCCGCGGCTCAGCCTGTGGGAACTTCTCAAACGTAAAGCGTGGAATTTTGGTCACCACATAATCAATAGTCGGCTCAAAAGAAGCTGGTGTAGCACCGCCGGTGATGTCATTTTTCAACTCATCCAGCGTATAACCGACCGCCAGTTTGGCCGCCACTTTTGCAATCGGAAACCCTGTCGCTTTGGAAGCCAGTGCAGAAGAGCGGGAAACCCTCGGGTTCATTTCGATGATAATCATGCGCCCTGTTTCCGGGTTTACGGCAAACTGCACATTGGAGCCACCAGTTTCCACGCCGATCTCTCGCAGCACGGCCAAGGAAGCATTGCGCATGATCTGGTATTCTTTGTCGGTTAAAGTCTGTGCCGGTGCAACGGTAATGGAATCCCCTGTATGCACACCCATGGGGTCGAGGTTTTCAATGGAGCAGATAATGATGGCGTTATCATTCTTATCGCGAATCACCTCCATCTCATACTCTTTCCAACCAATGATGGACTCTTCAATCAAAAGCTCATTGGTGGGCGAAAGCTCCAGGCCAAACTTACAGATCTGTTCAAACTCGTCACGGTTATAGGCAATCCCGCCGCCAGAGCCTCCCAGTGTGAAAGAGGGACGCACAATGGCTGGAAAGCCCACATCCTCCAAAATCTGCCAAGCTTCTTCCATTGAGTGCGCCACAGCAGATTTGGGCATATCCAGCCCGATTTTCTGCATTGCCTGCCGAAAGCGATCACGGTTTTCTGCCTTATCAATAGCATCTTCATTGGCACCGATCAGCGCTACGCCAAACTTCTCCAACACCCCTTCCCGCGCCAGATCCAGCGCACAGTTCAGCGCCGTCTGCCCCCCCATGGTGGGCAAAATTGCATCCGGCCGTTCTTTGTCTATGATTTTCTCCAGCGTGCGCCACTCAATCGGCTCAATATAGGTGGCATCCGCCAAATCCGGATCAGTCATGATGGTAGCGGGGTTGGAATTCACCAGAATAACGCGATACCCCTCCTCTTTCAGCGCCTTACACGCCTGGACACCCGAGTAATCAAACTCACAGGCCTGACCGATAATAATGGGACCTGCTCCAATAATCAGGATGCTTTGAATATCTGTTCTTTTAGGCATGGCTTTCTCTTATTTTTGCGCTTTGTAAGCTTGCATATCGGCAATAAACTGATCAAACAAATAGGCTACATCATGCGGCCCCGGGCTGGCTTCCGGATGCCCCTGGAACCCAAATGCAGGTCGATCCTTCAGGCGAATGCCTTGAAGACTGCCATCAAACAGGGATTTATGCGTCACCTCAACACCATCAGGCAGTGAGCTTTCCTCCACGGCAAACCCGTGGTTCTGGGAAGTGATATAAACCCGTTTGCTGCTCAGATCCTGAACCGGGTGGTTGGCACCGTGGTGACCGAATTTCATTTTGACCGTTTTGGCACCACAGGCCAGCCCGAGCAACTGATGCCCCAAACAGATGCCAAACAATGGCACACGCTGCGCCATCAACTGCTGAATTGATTTAATCGCATAATCACACGGCGCAGGATCCCCGGGCCCATTGGACAAGAATACGCCGTCAGGATCCATCGCCAACACATCCGCAACGGGTGTTTTTGCTGGCACGACGGTGACCTTACAGCCGCGGTCAGCCAGCATACGCAATATATTGCGCTTCACACCGAAGTCATAAGCCACCACATGAAAGCGCGCCTGCGCGGCCTGATCCAAGTGGCCTTCTCCCAATTTCCAAGTGCCTTCTGTCCACACGTAGGTTTCTGCCGTGGTCACTTCCTTGGCCAGATCCATGCCTTTTAAACCGACAAATGCCCGTGCCTGTGCCACGGCAGCATCCGCATCCAGATGCTCACCTGCCTGGATAACGCCGTTTTGCGCGCCTTTTTCTCGCAGAATCCGAGTCAACTTACGGGTATCAATATCTGAAATCGCCACAATATTCTGCGCCTGCAGATAAGCCTGCAAAGACTGCTGGGCTCGAAAGTTACTCGCACGAGGCGGCAGGTCTTTAATAACAAGCCCTGCCGCCATCACCCGGGTTGACTCTTCATCTTCGTCATTAACGCCGGTGTTGCCAATATGCGGATAAGTCAAGGTGACAATCTGACGAAAATAAGAAGGATCCGTCAAAATCTCCTGATAACCTGTCATCGCGGTGTTAAACACCACCTCACCTACCGTTTCGCCCGCTTGCCCGATGGATCGACCCCAAAACACGGTGCCGTCTTCAAGTGCCAACAGCGCTGTCTTATCTGCCATAGCGTTGTTTATCCTGTTCTTTTAATGTGCCGTTTCAAAGAGGCTACTTACAAAAAACGGAGCGCAATCCATAAGGATTGGCTCCGTTTCACAGTAAGTTTCGCTCACGCATGCGCCCGAACCCAGAAATTATTTCAAATTGGGCGAATTTTACTGGATTTAGAGGTACCTGTCCATGTTAAAACATAGTGCAAAAAGTTTATTTCAACCCTAATACTGCTTGCATGTCATACAGGCCGCAAGGCTTATCGTTCAACCATACACATGCCCTGGCGGCTCCCTTGGCAAATGTCATGCGGCTGGAAGCCTTATGGGTGATTTCCACCCGTTCACCTTCTGTGGTAAACATCACCGTATGCTCGCCCACAATATCGCCGGCACGAATGGTTTCAAAACCAATCTGCTTGCTGGGACGTGCGCCGGTAATACCTTCGCGACCGAATACCGCAACCTCTTTCAAATTCCACCCCAGTGTTTCCGCCACCACTTCTCCCATCCGCAATGCAGTACCTGAAGGGGCATCCACTTTATGCCGGTGATGCGCCTCAATGACTTCGATATCATACTGTTCAGGATCCAGCACCGATGCTGCCAGTTGGAGCAGCTTCAACACCAGGTTGACCCCCACACTCATATTGGGCGCAAAGACAATGGCGATCTCTTTCGCCGCCGCATCAATCGCCTGCAGCCCCGCCTCATCAAACCCCGTGGTACCAATCACAAGTTTTTTGCCGTGCTGACGACAGATTTCAAGGTGCTGTAAAGTACCCTCCGGTCGCGTGAAATCGATCGCCACATCAAACTGATCAACCACCGCTGCCAGGTCATCCACAATGTACACTCCCAAGGCATCCATGCCAGCCAGCTGGCCGGCATCGCTCCCGATAAAGGCATTGCCCGGACGATCCACCGCCACAGCCAAAGTCAACCCTTCTGTTTCATGCACTGCTTTAATCAGGTTGCGCCCCATTCTGCCTGAAGCGCCCAGCACCGCTACTTTTATACTCATCGACTACTCCCAAGGTGATTCTGAATGTTTGGCATCATCTGTTTTGTGGAAAAAAAATTCTTTTACCTTATCCCAAAAGCTATGCGCCTTGGGGCTATGCGTATTCTGCTTGCCTTCCAGTGTCGCCTCAAACTGTTCCAGCAACGCTTTCTGCTCTTTTGTAAGCTTCACAGGCGTTTCAATATGAATGGTGCAGATCAGATCCCCGACCCGGCTGGATCGTACGGATTTCACTCCCTTGCCTTCGACCCTTAGCGTCTGCCCACTTTGTGTACCTGGTGGAATATCCAACATCACGGTAGTACCGTCAAGCACCGGCACTTCCACACTACCGCCCAATGCCGCTTTTGGAAAGCTCACCGGCAGCTCACACAGCAGGTTATTCCCCTCACGCTTAAACAATGGATGCTGTTTAACAAAAATGCGCACATATAAGTCGCCCGCCGGTGCTCCCGGCTCACCGGGCTCCCCTTCACCACGCAGGCGCACACGATCACCTGTATCCACACCGGCAGGAATCTTTACCGAAAGGGTCTTAAAGGTTTCCACACGTCCCTGACCATGACAAGTTGCACACGGACGAGTGATTTTCTTGCCTTCACCATGGCATGACGGGCAGGTTTGTGTCATCACAAAAAAACCTTGCTGCACCTGTACCTGCCCCGCACCACCACAGGTAGAGCAGGTCTGCACCGCATCCGGAGATGCTGCCCCCGTGCCATGACACGCCTGGCAAACTTCATGGCGCGGTATTTTGATATCCACCGTCGCCCCAAATACCGCCTGCTCCAAGGTGATTTCCAGGTCATACTGCATATCACGCCCCGGCTGGGGGCCACGGCTGCGGCGCGTACCGAAAATATCGCCGAACAAGTCTTCAAAAATATCGCTAAATCCGCCACCATACTGCGCACCGCCCATGCCTGCATCCTGGTTAACGCCTGCATGACCAAACTGATCATAAGCTGCGCGCTTTTGCGGATCGGAAAGCACTTCATAGGCTTCGGTGATTTCTTTAAACTTCTCTTCCGCCTGCGCATCCTCCGGGTTGCGATCCGGATGATAGCGCATCGCCAGCTTACGGTAAGCACGTTTGATTTCCGTCTCACTGGCTGTTTTGGAGACCTGTAGCACTTCGTAGTAACAGCGTTTTTGAACCATAGATCAGACCGTTTCCTTTTTTATTTTTAAACACAGCCTACTGCGCTTAAAAATAAAAAATCGGGCGCTTCCCAAAGGAAGTTCCCGATTATACCTTACCCTTTCAGGTTACTTTTTATTGTCGTCCACTTCTTCAAACTCGGCATCTACAACATCATCATCCTGCTTGCTGCCGGACGAACTCTGTTGCGCACCGCCACCTTGCTGGGCACCTGCCTGTGCCTGCTCTGTAGCAGCCTGCTGCATGGCCTCAGACAGAGCTTTAACCTTCGCTTCAATGGCGGCTTTATCGGCTTCAGAATCTTTAACCACCTCTTCAACCGCGGCGATGGCTTTTTCTACCAGCTCCTTGGTGGCGGCGCTGATTTTCTCAGCGGCTTCTTTCAGCAGTTTCTTGGCCTCATGCACCAGTGCATCCGCCTGGTTACGCGTCTCTATCAGCTCGCGTGCCTTGCGGTCTTCTTCCGCATGGGCTTCGGCTTCTTTGATCATGCGTTCGATCTCTTCTTCTGTCAGCCCGGAGGAAGCCTGAATGGTGATCTTCTGCTCCTTACCAGACTGCTTGTCTTTGGCTGACACATTCAAGATACCGTTTGCGTCAATATCAAACGTTACCTCAATCTGCGGCACGCCGCGTGGCGCAGGCGGAATATCTTCCAAGTTAAACATACCCAGCGACTTGTTGTCTTTCGCCAGTTCACGCTCACCCTGCAACACATGGATGGTCACCGCCGTCTGATTATCTTCCGCTGTTGAGAAGATCTGCGACTTCCGAGTCGGAATAGTCGTGTTCTTCTCAATCAGCTTGGTCATGACACCCCCCATGGTCTCAATCCCCAAAGAAAGCGGGGTGACATCCAGCAGCAGGACATCCTTGACCTCGCCAGACAGTACACCTGCCTGAATAGCCGCACCAATCGCTACCGCCTCATCCGGATTCACATCCTTACGCGGTGCCTTGCCGAAAAACGCTTCAACCTTACGCTGCACCAGCGGCACACGCGTAGAACCACCCACCAGAATCACATCGTCAATATCGCTGTTGGACAAGCCGGCATCCTGCATGGCGATCCGGCAAGGCTCGATACTCTTTTCAACCAAGTCTTCAATCAGTGCTTCAAACTTGGCGCGGGTAATACGCATATTCAAATGCTTAGGCCCAGAGGCATCTGCCGTAATGTAAGGCAGGTTGATATCCGTCTGCTCACGGGAAGACAGCTCGATCTTCGCTTTTTCCGCAGCTTCTTTCAGGCGCTGAAGCGCCAGAGGATCATTACGCAGATCTACACCCTGATCCTTTTTGAACTCATCTACAATATGGTCGATCAGGCGTTTATCGAAGTCTTCCCCACCCAGGAAGGTATCTCCATTGGTAGCCAGTACTTCAATCTGCTTTTCACCATCCACATCTGCTACTTCGATAATGGAGATATCAAATGTACCGCCTCCCAGGTCATAGACTGCAATCTTACGATCGCCTTTGCTGTCCTTATCCACACCATAGGCCAGCGCCGCAGCGGTCGGCTCGTTAATAATACGCTTCACTTCCAGCCCGGCAATACGACCGGCATCTTTCGTGGCCTGTCGCTGGGCATCATTAAAGTAAGCAGGCACGGTAATCACCGCCTCTTTCACTTCTTCACCCAGATAGTCTTCAGCAGTCTGCTTCATCTTTTTCAGAATCAGCGCGGAGACTTCCTGCGGTGACATTTTTTTACCGTTCACCTCAACCCATGCATCTCCGTTGTCCGCACAGACGATCTTATAAGGCACCATGTCCTTATCTTTTTGCACGACCTCATCGTCACACTTCCGCCCAATCAGGCGCTTAATCGCAAACAGCGTGTTTTCAGGATTCGTGACCGCCTGACGCTTCGCCGGCTCACCCACCAGGGTTTCACCATCTTTTGTAAATGCCACCACTGAAGGCGTTGTGCGTGCACCTTCCGAGTTAGGAATGACTTTGGCTTCGCTGCCTTCTAAGACTGCTACACAAGAGTTTGTGGTTCCCAAGTCAATACCGATAATTTTGCTCATAATCCTCTCTCCTTAACCTTTATTAAATTTTGTTCTGCCCTTTTATAGGGGTGTTCTGACGGCTTTCAAGCCTGATCATTCTCTTTTGTCACAATGACCCGTGCAGGGCGCACCAAACGCTCATTCAGGCTATAACCTTTTTGAATAACATCCATAACCGTATTCGGTTCATGATCCGCACTGGGCACCAGTGTCATCGCCTCATGACGCTGAGGGTCAAAGACTTCCCCCTTTGGATCAATACGCTCGACACCGAACTCCGCCAGAACATCCAAAAACAGCTTCAAGGTCATCTCCATGCCTTCTCGCAAAGCTTCAACTGAAGCATTATCCTGCCTGGCTGCCTCAATCCCCATTTCCAAACTATCCACAACAGGTAAGAGCGCTTTCACAAATTTCTCCAATGCGAACTTGTGGGCATTTTCAACATCAATACGTGTGCGGCGGCGCAAGTTTTCCATATCCGCTTTCACACGCAGCAGTTGCTCCCAATGTTCCGCCGCCTGCTGCTGTGCTTCTTCCAGCGCCTTTTCCAGATCCGCCTCTACCTGCTCTTCCGCAGACTCTAAATCTTCAACAGCCTGTTCAACCGGATCCTGTGCCTTATCTTGATCTTGCGTTTGTTTCTGTATGTTCTGCGCTTGTTGTTCCTGCATCTTGCTCACCTCTTCCTTTAATTAGACTGGGTCGTTAATGGGGTTGGATACTGTTTTTTCAAGACGGAATCCAGCATTTTTGCAGTCACATCCACCAGCGGAATGACCTTCTCATAAGGCATGCGTTGCGGCCCGATCACACCCAGCACACCGATCATATTTTCATCCAGATAGTAAGGGTGGGTGACTACTGCACACTCGGCATACTCCTCAATCCCCGTTTCCCGCCCAATAAACACCTTTAGCCCTTTTGCCTGCAAGCTTCGGTCTAACAAATAAAGCATGTCCCGATGGGTTTCAAATGTATCCAGCAGTGCACGCAGACGCTGCACATCCGCCAGCTCATCATGCCGAATCAAATGGCTTTTCCCTGCAATACACACCTGGTCTTTTCCATCCTGATGCCAGCTCAACACATGTTCCACCACCTCGCCCACCTGCTTCATGGTGTCATTCAGCTGCGTTTTCAGCTGAGCCAGTTCACTCATTAAACGCTGGTGTGCACTCACTAATGACTGCCCTACAAGCAACTCCTGTAGTAGCTGCTCCAAGCGTACAACCTGGTGTGCCGCCATGGGACGCTCCAACTCCACAAAACGGTTTTCCGCATCATGCTGATCAAACACCAGCACCAGCAACAGCTTATGCTCACTCAAGGGCATCAGCGCCAGATGGCTGATCACCTCACAGGAGCGATCCGGCAGCAGCACTACACTGACCATATTGGTCAGCTCAGACAGCAGCTGATTCGCGCGCTCAATTGCATCTTGCGCATCCCCTGCCTGCCGCAGTTGCTCAGACAGAGCCATCACTACTTCACGTGACAGGGGCTGATAAGTGACGAACTGATCCACATAAAAGCGTAATCCCTTGGAGGTGGGTACCCGCCCTGCAGATGTATGAGGAGACTGAATCAAGCCTGCCGTTTCCAAGTCTGCCATAACATTCCGAATCGTCGCCGGACTGACGGAGATATCCGGCAGTTTGGACAGCGTGCGGGAGCCGACGGGTTTGCCTTCTTTCAGGTATAATTCCACCAGTTTTTTTAATAAGAACCGATCCCTCTCCCCTAACATGCTCAGCCTCCTGATAAATATCAGCAGATGCCCATTAGCACTCCACCAAATAGAGTGCTAATTATGGGGACAGGCAAAATAAGGGTCAAGCGATGACATCACATTTCAAGCGGATCGGCCTTTTCGGCAAGCCTAATGCACTGGAAGCCTGGGAGACACTGGGGCGCGTCATCACCTTTTTTAAGCAGCACGGCTGTGAAGTGATACTTGATGCAAGCTGCTGCCCAGATTTCCCTCATAAACGTTACGGCATCACGCAGCAGCCCAGAGAGACACTGATCCACGCAATTGATCTGGGAGTCGTTGTAGGCGGTGATGGCAGCTTTCTCAATGCTGCGCGAGACACCGTAAAAGCCGATGTACCTCTTTTAGGTATCAACCTGGGCAGGCTTGGGTTTCTGGCTGATATCTCCCCGGAGCAGCTGGAAGAAGTACTGAGCCAGATTCTGGCCGGCGAATACTGCCGAGAAGAGCGTACCCTACTCTGCGGCACCATTTTTTATCAGGATGAACGGGTATTCCACCATCTGGCACTTAATGACATTGTGATCCACAAACGGGACACCCCCCGTATGATCGAGTTCGACACCTTTGTGGATGAGCACTTTGTTACCCGCCAGCGGGCAGATGGGCTGATCATTTCCACCCCCACCGGCTCAACCGCCTACGCCCTGTCAGCCGGTGGGCCGATTATGGATCCCCGGGTAGGTGCTCTGACACTGGTGAGCATCAATCCCCACACACTCAGCAACCGGCCGGTGGTGATTCCGGCGCAAAGCATGATTCGCCTTAAACCCCACCCTCACTGCACAGGCTCTGCAAAAGTCACCTTTGACGGCCAGGTCACCTATGAAATTTCCGTAGAACATACCCTGAAAGTCGCGGCATTTGAAAAAAAACTACTCATGATTCACCCCAAAGACTATAACTACTACGATATTCTCCGCATCAAAATGGGCTGGGGAGGCTACCGACGATGCTGAAAGTGCTGCACATTCACAACCTGGCGTTGATTGATCAGCTGACTTTAAACTTCACAGCGGGTTTCAGCGCCCTGACCGGTGAAACAGGCGCAGGGAAATCTATCCTGCTGGATGCCTTAGGGCTGGTACTGGGGGCACGCGCAGAGGCCTCCGTAGTGCGCCACGGTTGTGACAAGGCCGACATTCAAGCAACATTTGACATCAGCCACCTCTCCTCTCTGAAAACCCTGCTGGCAGAAGAAGAACTCCTGGATGAAGAAACCCCTGACACCCTGCTACTCCGTCGCACCGTCCGTGCCAACGGCGGCTCTGGCGGATGGGTCAACGGCATCAAGGTGCCTGCCGCCACATTAAAAACACTCGGCACACGCCTGATAGACATCCATGGCCAGCACGCCCATCAGCAGCTCATGCAGAGCGCCTACCAGCGCAAACTGCTGGACGCTTTTGGCGGCCATCACGCACAGGTTAAAAAAGTTGCCGAAGCCTTTCAGCACTGGAAAAGCCTCACACATCAACTGGAAACAGCCCGGCAAACCCATCATCAACGTGAAGCACAACTGGCCGAGATCGACCTGCAGCTTAAAGCATTGGAAGCCCTCGATCCCAGTACGGCAGCCTATGAAGCCCTGACCCAGCAGCACAGCATGCTTGCCCACGCGGAAAACCTGCTAAGTGCCACACAAACTGCTGCAGAAGCCCTGGATGGCGAACAGGGTGCCGCCCCTGCGCTTAACCGCGCCCTGCAAGCTTTAGAGCGTGTGCAGACAATCGACCCCAAGCTCTCCGCCTATACCGAACAGCTCAACAGCCTGCTGATCACTACTGAAGAGCTCGGGCGCGACCTGCATCACTATGCCCATGACATTCACTTGGATCCGGAACAGCTGGCCCATATAGAAACCCAGCTTGCGGAATATCACCATCTGGCCAAAAAGCACCTCTGCGCGCCTGAAGAACTGGAGCAGCTATACACCTCCTTAAAAGAACAACACCACGCACTGACGCATGCAGACGAGCTATTGCATGAGCTGGAAACATCCGTTGCAACCGCCTGGCAACACTATCAAACAGAAGCGGAAACCTTGCATCATTTAAGACAACAGGCCGGCACAGCCCTTGCCCAAGCGGTTGAACAAACAGCCCGCCCCCTGGGGCTGGCTCACCTTCAGTTCCAAGTGAGCTTAACACCCCTTGCCACACCGGATGCCAGCGGCCTGGATCAAGTCACATTCAGCATGACCACCAACCCAGGCCATCCTGCACAACCTTTGAGCAAGGTCGCTTCAGGTGGCGAGCTGGCGCGCATCAGTCTGGCGCTGGAAGTCGTGCTTGCCGATGTAGCAGGGCTGCCGACCTTAATCTTTGATGAGGTGGATGTAGGCGTAGGTGGTGCCGTTGCCGCACAAATCGGCCAGCTCATGCGCCAGCTCGGTGCCCAGCGTCAAGTACTGGCCGTCACCCACCAACCGCAAGTGGCCGCCTGTGCGCACACCCATTACAAAGTTGAAAAACAGCAACAGCCTGATAAAACCACGACTCATGTGCTACAGCTTCCCCCTGATGCCCGCATAGATGAATTGGCACGCATGCTCAGCGGCAGCACGCTGACAGAGGCGACTTATCAACATGCCAAAACCCTTTTTCAGCAGGGACAAAGCTAAGACAAGGGGGTCTCCCCCTTTTTTTGAAACGCCAATTTTTGTAAAAAAGCCGAAAAATACCGCTATAAATACCTTCCAGTATGGATAAAAAAGACCCAAATTGCTTTGAATGTGTACACTTTTATGTCACCTGGGAGCCACACCACCCGCGAGGCTGCCGTGCATTCGGTTTCAAAACACACCAGATGCCCGCACTTGTAGTCAGAAGCAGCTCGGGCACCCCCTGTCAGGCATTCCAACCTAAATCCAATAAACGTGAGCGCACATAAGCCCAATCAAACGCCGCTCCCGGATCTGTCTTGCGTGATGGCGCAATATGACAGTGCCCGGCAATTTCACTGATGCCATAATGACTGCGCACCACCTCCGCAAGACTGATCAAGCAGGCATACTGCTCCGAGGTATAGGGCAGCACATCTGTGCCTTCAAGCTCTACGCCAATGGAAAAGTCATTGCAACGCATCCTGCCACGCCACTGTGAAACCCCCGCATGCCAGGCTCGCCGGTGAAAAGGCACAAACTGCACCACAGCACCATCACGACGAATCAGCACATGAGCTGAAACCCGCAGATGAGCAATTTCAGCAAAGAAAGGATGCACATCAGGTCTGAGCGTATTTGTAAACAGCTGTTCGATATAAGGTCCACCAAACTCACCTGGCGGCAGGCTTATACCATGCACCACCAGGAGCGACACCGCCTGATCTGGCGGGCGGGCATCCTGATTAGGGCTGGGCACATGCCTTGCCGGATACAACCAGTGGTTTCTGATTTCAAAATGGGGTTCCATGCGTCATAGTATAATCCCGCAAAAACCCAGGCACAGACAATGAAGATTGATTCTCAGCACATTCAGCCACTGATTGATCTTGTACTACGAGAAGATATCGGCACAGGCGACTTAAGCGCTCAGCTTATTGATCCGGATCAGATGGCGCAGGCACAGGTCATCGCCAAAGAACCTGCCGTTATCTGCGGCCGCCCCTGGTTTGATCAAACTTTTCTGACGCTTGACCCCGATCTGCACATTCAGTGGCATGTGGAAGAAGGACAGACGGTAGCAGCAGGCACACGCTTAGTCAGCCTGCATGGCAAGGCACGAGCGCTGCTCAGCGGTGAGCGCTGCGCGCTGAATTTTCTGCAAACCCTTTCCGGTACCGCCACCTTGACCCGACGCTATGTGGAAGCACTGGGTGAGAGCACGACCCGGCTGCTGGACACGCGCAAAACCCTCCCTGGCCTGCGGCTGGCACAAAAATACGCCGTGCGCTGCGGCGGTGGCCACAACCATCGTATGGGACTCTATGACATGATTATGCTCAAAGAAAACCATATTGCCGCAGCAGGTGGCATTAAAAAGGCGGTTGCAAAAGCCCGCCGCCTGTTTCCGGAAACGCCCATCGAAGTGGAAACGGAAACCCTGACAGAAGTGCAAGAAGCCCTTGAGGCGGGGGCGGACATCATCATGCTGGATGATTTCACGCCAGAGATGATGCAAGCGGCCATTGCACAAGTCAACAAGCGGGCAAAACTTGAAATTTCCGGCAATGTCACCATTGAAACGCTGCCCACGCTGGCAGCGCTGGGGGTAGATTATATTTCTACGGGTGCTATTACCAAACATATTCAAGCCGTTGACCTTTCCATGAGAATTGACCATGAATGAGCATATCATCATCAGCATCGCCGCCCTGCTGGGCATCAGCATGCTTTTTGTCGCCTTTGCACACCGGCTAAAAATGCCGGCCATTCTCGCCTATATTCTGGTGGGTATGCTGCTGGGTCCCTATGGGCTTGGCTGGATCGAGTCGGAAAAGCATATCCACTTGATTGCAGAAATTGGTATTGTCTTTCTGCTGTTCTCTCTGGGGCTGGAGTTTTCCCTGCCGCAAATGCTCTCCATGCGCAAATATGTATTCGGTCTTGGGCTGCTTCAGGTCGGTCTCACCACCGCCGTTTTTTATACACTGGGCACCAGCCTGTTTCAGCTGGCACCTGAACAGGCCTTTATTATTGCCAGCGCGCTGGCACTCTCCTCCACCGCCATTGTCATCAAGCAGCTGGCAGATCAGGGCGAGCTGCTTTCACGGCACGGAAAAGCCGCACTGGGCATCCTGATCTTCCAGGATCTGATGGCCATTCCGCTGCTGATTATCGTCCCTGCACTGGGCGCACCGGATGCACAGCAATCACTGGATGCCACTTTGGGCTATGCCCTGATTAAAGGCGTAGGTGTAGCCGCCATTTTGCTGCTGGCCGGCCGCTACCTGCTGCGCCCCCTGTTTCGAGAAGTCGCACGCAACCGTAGTGAAGAGCTCTTTACCCTGACGGTACTGACCGTTGTGCTGGTTGCCGCCGCACTGGCAGACAGTGCCGGCATTAATATGACCTTGGGCGCTTTTATCGCCGGCATGATGCTCGGAGAAACAGAATACCGCCATCAGATCGAATCTGACATCCGTCCCTTCAGGGATGTCTTATTAGGACTGTTTTTCATCACCGTAGGCATGGGGCTCTCTTTCCAGTTTTTCCTCAGTCATGCCTCGCAGGTACTTCTCCTGCTGGCAGGCATTGTATTGCTGAAAATGCTATTGATTATTCTGATCATGAAAGCACTGAAAAAACCACTGGGGGTCAGTGCGCGTACCGCCATCAGCCTGGGGCAGGTGGGCGAATTCGGTTTGGTATTGCTTACACTGGCGGCAGGCTATCAACTCTTTGATGAGACACTGTTGAAGATTGTTATGACCACCGTGGTGCTCTCCATGATGATCGCACCTTTGCTGATCAAGTACAACGGCCGTCTGGTCAAAGCGCTGGATCGTAGCTACAACCAGGAACAGCAGCACCGGGAAGACGAAATTCGTGAAGAAACCGATTGGATTAAAAATCATGTCATTCTCTGCGGCTTCGGACGTGTCGGCCAGATGGCTGCACACTTTTTAAAAGAAGCTAATGAGCCATACGTTGCGCTGGATATGGACATCAGCCGTGTCCACCATGCTAAAGAAGCCGGCGAGCTGGTCTTTTACGGCAACAGTGCCCGCCCTTCGATTCTGGAAGCAGCAGGCATTGAGCGGGCACGTCTGGTGACCATTACCTATGCCGACGACACTATGGCGCTGCGCACCCTGGAAGCGGTACGCCGCCTGCGGCCGGATATTCCAGTCATGGTACGCGTACGGGATGACCGTCACTATGAAGCCTTTATTCAAGCAGGTGCGACAGAAGTCATTTCAGACACCTTTGAGGCCAGCTTGCTACTAAGCGCTGAAGTCCTGCTGAAACTGGGGCATAACGAAACGGAAGTGCTCAGCACTCTGGAGCGCGCCCGCAGGCAGCACACCGATGTGCTGGAAGGCTTTTATGAAGGCGAAAGCGGCTACAACCGCCTTAAAGATCAAGGCATTCGAAAAATCACCTTAGCCGTACCTCTCTCAGAAGACAGCTATGCCACCAGCCGTCGCCTGAAAGAGCTGCAGCTGGATGAGATGGGCGTGAAAGTACAAGCGGTTAAGCGGGGGCATATTCGCGGAGAAAATCCTGATCAGGAAACACGCCTGCGGGATGAAGATGTGGTTATTCTGGTTGGAGAACCTGAGGATCTGGAAAAGGCGGAACACTATTTACAAACAGGTCGCTAAATGCTTAATCCCTCCGTGCACTTGCCGCGGGGGTAACTGCTCTGTGCTTACAGAAACCCGCTGATGCGGGTTATTTACCAGAGCTTGCGCCCCTCTTGTTGCCAAATCGCCACCTGTTGCTGAAACGCCGGCGGGCCATAGGCATAAAGTAGTTGCTCCTTGGAAAGCTTTCCATCTTCCTCTATACATTCGGTATAAATTAACGGGCGCCCATGCTGTTCGGCAAACTTCTGCAGCCAGTTCAGGGCGCGGGGTGGAATCCGCTTGCCTACAGGGAGCGCCACATCCACAGGCAGCCCCTGCCACTACAGCTGGTTAAACAGCACCATCACTTTTGCCTGATCAGGCTTCATCCACTCAGGCAGGGGTGAATTGGGCAACAGCCAGCCACAAACAAACTGACGACATGGAAATTCCGGGCGATTTTCATAGTCGCTGCATCCCTTGCCTGTGCTGTAAGGGCAAGGGTGCCCTGGCCAAGCCTCATAGCCTTTCACTTCAATACGTACCCAGCCATCACAGCAAGCTGTACAGCCGTTACAGGCTCTTGCGCCCTGTTTTTTACGTTTTTTTGCCATCAGTGTTCCCGCGTTGCGGCAAAGC
>CAYRSN010000010.1:18349-44531 GCA_964427185.1 uncultured Piscirickettsiaceae bacterium
TGCGCCCTGTTTTTTACGTTTTTTTGCCATCAGTGTTCCCGCGTTGCGGCAAAGCTTAACTCAGGCCAACGCTCCTCAATCAGCTGCAGATTGACACGGCTGGGCGCCATATAGACCAGATAATCTGCCGCATCATAGGCTACGTGTTCTTTGACCTTAGCCTTGAATTTTTCGATTTCCTTATCCGGCCCCTGCACCCAACGCACTGTGTGCACGGAAACCGGCTCAAAGTCACAGGCGACGTTGTATTCATCTTTCAGCCGTTGCGCCACCACATCAAACTGCAGTACACCCACCGCCCCCAGGATAAGGTCATTATTCAATACAGGGCGGAACAACTGGGTGGCACCTTCTTCTGAAAGCTGCTGCAACCCTTTCTGCAAGGCTTTCATTTTCATCGGGTCTTTCAGACGAGCGCGGCGGAAGAGCTCCGGGGCAAAGTTAGGAATACCTATGAACTTTAACACCTCCCCTTCGGTAAAGGTATCTCCAATTTGAATGGTGCCGTGATTGTGCAGCCCGATAATATCGCCGGCAAAGGCTTCCTCTGCCTGCTCCCGCTCATTGGCCAGAAAGGTCAGCGCCTTGGAAATTTTGATATCCTTGCCGATACGCACATGCTTTAAGCTCATGCCCTTGCGAAAACGTCCTGAGACAATCCGCATAAAAGCCACTCTGTCCCGGTGCTTGGGATCCATATTGGCCTGAATCTTAAATACAAAGCCTGTCAGTTTCGGCTCATCCGGACAGACAGTGCGTTGCTCCGCTTTACGGCACTGCGGCGGCGGTGCATACTGTGCAAAGGCATCCAGAAGCTCCTGCAATCCAAAATTATTGATCGCCGAACCAAAAAAGACAGGGGTCAGTTTGCCCGCCAGAAAAGCCTCCAGCTCAAACTCGTGGCTTGCACCACGCACCAGCTCAATTTCCTCACGCAGCTCTTCGGCTTGAGCGCCCAAAAGCTCATCCAGACGTGGGTTATCCAAGCCCTCTATCACTTCACCTTCAGCCGCCACTTCATTTTCCACCTGCTCAAACAGGCGCACCTTATCTTCATACAGGTGGTAAATCCCTTTAAAGCGCTTACCCATTCCAATGGGCCAGGTCATCGGTGCACATTGGATTTTCAAAATATCTTCAATCTCATCCAGAAGATCAATCGGGTCGCGCCCTTCCCGGTCCAGCTTATTGATAAAACTGAGAATGGGCGTATCCCGCAGGCGGCACACCTCCATCAGCTTAATAGTGCGCTCCTCAACCCCTTTGGCACAGTCGATGACCATCAACGCCGAATCTACTGCCGTCAAGGTGCGGTAGGTATCTTCGGAAAAGTCCTCATGTCCTGGAGTGTCCAGCAAGTTCATCACCACTTCTTTATAAGGAAACTGCATGACCGATGAGGTAACGGAAATTCCCCGTTCCTGCTCCATCTGCATCCAGTCAGAAGTGGCATGGCGCGCTGCCTTACGCCCTTTAACCGCACCAGCCAGCTGAATCGCCCCGCCATAGAGCAGTAGCTTTTCTGTCACTGTTGTTTTACCGGCATCCGGGTGGGAAATAATGGCAAACGTGCGCCGTTTATTGATTTCTTCCAACCACTGACTCATGCTTCACCTTTCTGACGCTTCGCTTCCGCTTCCAAAAATGCCTGCTGCATTTCTTTTTCCAAAGCCTCCCGATCCACATCGTTTTTCGGTGGCGGCATGAGATCTTCTTTGGAGACGCCCAGAATCAGTGCCAGCGCAGAGGCCACATAGATGGAAGAGTAAGTCCCTACCGCAATCCCTACCAGCAGCGCCAGTGAGAAATTATGAATAATCTCCCCGCCGAGAAAAAACAGCGCAAACACCACCAGCAAAGTCGTCAGGGAGGTCATAATGGTGCGCGAAAGTGTCTGGTTTACGGCAATATTGATCACCTGCTCAGGTGTCTTATCCCGCAATAGCCGGAAGTTTTCGCGAATACGGTCAAACACAACAATCGTATCATTCAAAGAGTAGCCGATTACAGCCAGAATCGCCGCCAGCACTGTCAGGTCAAACTGCGCCTGCGTCCAGGCAAATACACCCAGCGTAATCACCACATCATGCACCAGCGCAGCGATGGAACCCAGCGCAAAACGGAATTCAAACCGAAAAGCCACATAGATCAAAATCCCGATCAGCGCATAGAGAACCGCAAGCGCGCCGTCTTCTGTCAGTTCATCCCCCACCTGTGGGCCGACATATTCCACCCGGCGCAGCTCAACCTGAGGCGTGGCCTTTTTCAGCACATCCAGCACCTGATTGCTCACCATGGCGGAAGTCATCCCCTCCACAGGTTGAATGCGAATCAACACATCCGTAGCAGAGCCAAAATGCTGCACAATTGCCTTATCAAACCCTGCCTGCATCAGTGTCTGACGCACTTCCTCCAGCTCCACCGGCGCAGGATAAGAAACCTCAATAACCGTCCCTCCGGTGAAGTCAATCCCAAGATTAAAGCCTTTGGTAAAAATACCCGCCAAAGAAAACAGGATCAGCGCCAAAGAAAAGGACAGCGCGATCTTGCGCTGGCGCATAAAGTTGATTTGTTTCTCACCCAGATCAAACAGTTTCATAATCGCCTCTTAAATTGCCAGCTTTTCAATGCGCTTGCCGCCATAGCGCCAGTTTACGATCCCACGCGTCAGCACAATCGCCGTAAACATGGACGTGATAATGCCAATAGAGAGTGTAATGGCAAAACCTTTAATCGGCCCTGTGCCAAAGCTGAACAGCACGATCGCCGCCAGCAAGGTGGTAATGTTGGCATCGGCTATGGTCATAAACGCCTTTTCATAACCGGCATGAATCGCCGTCTGAATCGACTGCCCTGCCTTGAGCTCCTCTTTAATTCTCTCAAAGATCAACACATTGGCATCCACCGCCATACCCACCGTCAATACGATCCCTGCAATCCCTGGCAGGGTTAAAGTAGCCTGCAGAACCGAAAGCACAGCGATCAATAAGACAAGGTTAAAAGTCAGCGCAATATCCGCAATCAGCCCAAATGTCTTATAACGCCAGGCCATAAATACCAGCACCAACGCAAAGCCTACAACAACCGACATAAAGCCCTGCTCAATATTATCCTGCCCCAGGCTTGGACCGATAGTACGCTCTTCTACAATCTCCATTGGTGCAGCCAAAGCCCCCGCTCGTAAAAGCAAGGCAAGATTCTGCGCTTCCTGCGAGCTATCCAGGCCTGTAATCTGGAAACGGTTGGCAAACTGATCACGAATCACTGCGGCATTGATTACATCTTTCTGCACACTGCGTTTTTTAACTGTTCTGCCATCTGCAGTGGTCACAGTTTCAACCTTGTTTTCGATGTAAACCACCGCCATGCGCTTGCCCACATTCTTCTTGGTTGTGGCCAGCATCTTACGGCCACCTGCCGCATCCAGCGTTACAGACACCATCGGCGCGCCGTTTTGTTGATCCAGACCAGACTGAGCATTGACCACATTCTCACCGGATACGATCATGCGGTTTTTCAGCAGAATCGGGCGCCCGTCACGGAAGTAATACAAACGGCTGCCTGGCGGAATACGCCCGGTTTTTGCCGCCAGTTCCGGATCATGTCGCTCATCCACCAGACGAAACTCAAGCGTCGCTGTGGCCCCCAGAATCTCTTTTGCGCGGGCAGTATCCTGTACGCCGGGCAGCTGCACCACAATACGCCGCTCTCCCTGCTGCTGCACAATCGGCTCTGCCACCCCCAGCTCGTTGATACGGTTGCGCAAAGTGGTGATATTCTGTTTAAGCGCATACGCTTTTGTTTCTTTTAATGCTCGCGGGCTCAGGTGCCACACCAGCTTGCCACCTTGAGAAGCCTGCGGATCCAGGCGTAGCTGCTCGCCATACTGCTGCGCAATCAGTGCTTTCACCTGCTCCGCCTCCTCCGGCTTGCGTAGCTCTACAACCAGCTGGCTTTGATCCGAGGCAATACGCTTATAGCGAATCTTTTGGGCTCTCAACAGGCTGCGGATATCTTCCGCATAACGTGCATAGGCCTTTTCAACCGCAGCTTCCATATCCACATCCAGCAAAAAGTGCACACCACCGCGCAAATCCAACCCGAGATACATGGGCTGCGCGCCGAGTGCACTTAACCACGCCGGCGTAGAAGGTGCCAGATTAAGCGCCACGACAGCCTGTCGCCCCAAAAGCTGCTTGATGACAGACTTCGCCTTGAGTTGCTGTTCCGCATTCTCAAAACGCAGCAACAGTTGGTTATCTTTAAAAGTCAAAGACTTTGGCTGAATACCTGCCGCCTCAAGCGCCTGCTCTATTTTGGCGACAGTGCGCTCATCGAATGAAACCATTTTGGCCGGTGACACTTGGACGGCCGGATCTTCCCCAAACAGATTGGGCAAAGCGTAGATCATTCCCAGCACCAGAACCAAGGCTATCAACGTATACTTCCATGCCGGATAATGGTTTACAGGAGCTGCTGCAGATGTTTGAAACATGTTGCTCTTCTTCAGTATGGTTTATAAAACGGAAAAAGGGGCATAGGCCCCTTTATAGAAAAAATATTAGCTGTCAGGCTTCTGTTTTTCCGCTGACTGTCCCTTTAGGCAATAACCTGGCAACATTCTGCCGCTCTACTTTTACAACAACATTCGGTGCGATTTCCAAGTCGATAAAGGTCTCATCAATATCACGAATCTTACCCACCAAGCCGCCATAGGTCGTCACTTCATCACCTTTTTTCAAGGACTCCACCAGCTGCTTATGCTCTTTCACCTTTTTCTGCTGTGGACGAATCAGCAGGAAATAAAAGATCACAAACAGAATCAACAATGGAATTAAGCCTTCCCAGCCGCCCCCCTGTGAGGCTGCCGCCGTACCTTCCGCCATCGCAGGACTAATCAAAAAACTCATGGTTCACACTCCTTTTCAAACTAAAAAACCGTCGCTATTGTGGCATAAAGCCGCCACTTAATCCAGCACAGGCACCTCCTCACCCCGCGCCGCATAAAAACATTCAACATACTGTTCAAAACACCCTTCAGATAAGGCTTCCCGTATTTCTCGCATCAGTTGCTGGTAATAGTAAAGATTATGGATTGTGTTCAATCTTGCCCCCAGAATCTCCTTACTGCGATCCAGATGATGCAGATAAGCGCGAGAATAGTGTTGGCAGGTATAGCATCCGCACGCCTCATCCAAAGGTGCCGTACTGCGTTTATGCACGGCATTACGAATTTTCACCACCCCTGTGCGGGTGAACAGAAAGCCATTGCGAGCATTACGGGTTGGGATAACACAGTCAAACATATCTATCCCGCGGCGCACCGCCTCTACCAAATCCTCCGGCTTACCCACCCCCATTAGATAACGAGGGCGGTCTTCAGGCAAAAGAGGGGTTGTCACTTCCAGAACTTTTTTCATTTCCTCTTTCGGCTCCCCCACAGAAAGCCCGCCGATCGCATAGCCATCAAAACCAATCTCCTGCAGCGCCTCGGCAGAGCGCTGACGCAAATCTGCATACATGCCTCCCTGCACAATGCCGAACAAAGCTGCCGGATTATCCTCGTGCGCCACCTTACTGCGCTTAGCCCAGCGCAAAGAGAGCTCCATGGAGGATTTAGCTACTTCGTAAGTTGCAGGATAAGGCGTGCACTCATCAAAAATCATCACTATATCCGAGCCCAGTTCGCGCTGAATCTGCATGGATTCTTCCGGCCCCATGAAAATTTTGGCGCCATTGACTGGGCTGCGGAAGGTCACCCCTTCCTCTTTAATCTTACGCATCGCCCCCAGGCTGAACACCTGAAACCCGCCCGAGTCAGTCAGAATCGGTCCCTCCCAATGCATAAAATCATGCAAATCACCGTGCAGCTGAATGATTTCCGTGCCCGGACGCAAGGCCAGATGAAACGTATTTCCCAAAATAATCTGCGCCCCGATTGCTTTCAGCTCCTCCGGCGTCATGGCCTTAACCGTACCGTAGGTCCCTACCGGCATAAAAGCAGGGGTTTCCACCACCCCTCGCTCAAACACCAACCTGCCGCGGCGCGCATGCCCCTGAGTTGTCAAAAGCTCAAACTGCATCCATCTGCCCTTTTTGCGGATAAATCAACATGGCATCTCCATAGCTGAAAAAACGATACTGCTGTGCCACGGCATGGCGGTAAGCTGCCATCGTGCGCTCATAGCCGGCAAAGGCCGCCACCAGCATAATCAGGGTGGATTCAGGCAGATGAAAATTCGTAATCAGCAGATCCACCTGCTTAAACGGATACCCTGGTGTGATAAAAATATCCGTCTCCCCCTGCATGGGCTGAAGCGCTCCTGTTTGCCCCGCTGTTTCCAGACAGCGCACCGCCGTTGTGCCTACCGCCACCACACGACCGCCTCTGGCGCGTGTTTGCACAACCTGTGATACCAGCTCAGGAGAAACCTCTATCCATTCACTGTGCATTTTATGTGCAGTGATATCCTCCACCTGCACCGGCTTGAAAGTGCCGGCGCCCACATGCAAAGTAACAAACCCTATCTCAACCCCCTGATCTTTCAAGGTTTCCAGAAGTACCTGATCAAAGTGCAGCCCGGCAGTGGGAGCAGCCACCGCACCTTCCTTACGCCCATAAACCGTCTGATACCGCTCTGCATCGACCAGCGTATCCGCCCGCTCAATGTAAGGAGGCAAAGGGATATGACCATATTCATGCATCACTTCCCGCCAATTGCCCTCCGCCAGCACCAGCTCAAACAGATCATCCCGCCTGCCGACAACAGAGACTGAAACCTGCTGCGCAATCAGCAGGCGTGTACCAGGCTTCGGTGCTCGGCTGGCACGCACATGCGCCAGACACGTGGCCGCATCCAACACCCGCTCAACCAACACCTCCACCTTGCCGCCTGTCTCCTTTTGGCCAAAAAGCCTGGCAGGCATTACCCGCGTATCGTTAAAAACCAAAAGATCACCCGGACGTAAATATTCAACGATGTCCTTAAAACGGCGATCCACCACACCTTCAGGCTGCACCACCAACAACCGGCTTGCCGTACGCTCCGGCGCGGGTGTTTGCGCAATCAACGCCTCAGGGAGCTCGAAATAGAAATCCTGTCGTTTGTAATTTCTCATAGCCGCGCATTATAGCTTTTTTCCATGCACCACCTTGCAAACCCATCAAACACCCCCACTCTACTGGAGCGAAGTAATTTCAAAAACAAAAACAGGAGAATACACAATGCTTATCAAAAAAACACATGCAGAGTTACTGCTCTCCCTGGCACCAAAAGGCCAGGAAGCCGTTTCCGTGGATCAACTCAACAACACAGCACTGCAAGAGCTGCAGATGCAGGGCATCCTTACCTTGCCAACACCCTCTACCGTACAGCTGACCTATGCCGGCAATATGCTGGCAGGCGTTCTACAGGAAGCTATTGAACAAGGGCTGACCACACCTGTTAACGAGTGGAAAGATGGCTACCGCTGGATTGGCTCCGAAGTCATCGCCATGCTGGATGCTGCCATGACTGCAGAACATGTTCCCAACAGTACATGGGAGGCGCTGCACAGCCGCGGGCTGGCCAGTGAGATCAAAGACAAAGAAACCAAAGTTGTGAAAAAGGTCGTAAATGATGCAGGACAGGCAATTCTGGAGCTCTATTTCATGCTGGAGCCGGAGCTCAGCATCAACAAAGCTCTGGCCGATTACATCAAACAGGCACCTGAGGGTCCAACTGAGGCCATTAACCTGCCTGTAGAAGGCAACCAGAAAGAGCTACTGGAAGCCATGCGGCTGATTGCCTACTCTATACCCAATGGAGAAGTAGTCACCTTTACCGGCCTGGGTCAGGCTATCAAGAAAATCCTGCATATGGGTGTCACCCGTGAAGAGGGAGATATTATTACCGCCTCCATTCTAGAGCAGGTGGCACACGTTGCAGACGGCGAAGCAATTCCTGCAGAGGCACTGGTTGCCCTGGAAACGCTGAATCTGGTGATCAATGGTGAAACACTCACCCCGGCCGGCGAAGCAGCTCTGGAAGCCTGGCGTATTTATAAAGATCAAACAGAGCAACCTCTGCGCACCATCGCACTGAGCGAGCCTGAAGCAGAGTTACTACTGACCATTGAACACCTGCATGAAAAATACGCAAACGACCCTAACCGTCTGATTGACCTGAACGAAATCCACCGTGAGCTGGTCGAACGCCAGATCGCCAAGTTTGAAAAGCTTTCTGAAGCCTACGGCCGTTACCTGGACACTATGCCCAAACGTAAAAGCCGCATCCTCAAGGCATTTTTAGAAACCAAAGATAAAATGCGCTGGTTTGAAGACAACTTCAACCTGCGTGAAATGCTCTATGCCTTAGAGGCATTCGACCTAATCAGCGAAAGTGTCAGCGACAACGGCCATACCGTTTTTGATTTGACCGACTATGGCCGCCAGGTAGCAGCAGATCAGAAACAGGCCACCCGAGAAATCAGCTCCACCGCCCTGAAAACCCTGATGCATACCAACGAACTCTTTATGGCACCGAATATTGAGTGGGTTAAACAGGCGCGTGAAGAAAAACTGCTGGGAGAGTTCGAACCGACCAAATCCGGTCGTTTCTACGAAACCATGGCAGCCCAAATTGAACGCTTGCCCTTGGTGACCGCACTGGGTGCCGAAATCTTCAAAAAAATCGGCAGCAAAGGCACCAGCGTGGAGGCACTGTTAAACAACTACGCCGACCCCTTGCATAAAGAGGAAGCGCGCTGGGCACTGGAACAACTGGAAGCCTTTGGCTGGGTAGAAGTACTGGCAGACGGCAATATCGTTGAGACACCAGCCGGAGAACTGATGGATATGGCGCTCAGCGGTGTGCCTTCCGGCTTCGGTGCGCCCTTGAATCCTGCCATTTACCGGGTAATCAAAGCGATTTCAGAAGTCGGCACCCTCTATGTGAAAGAGCGCAAAATCCGTATGCAGCCGAAAAACATCAAAAAGGCCATCAAACGCTCCGGGCTATCGGAAGAGGCCTTTGAAAAGGCTTATATCGCAGCACGAGAAGCGCACTATGTGGGCAAAAACAGTGTGAATGAAGCCGGCTTAAACATTCTGGAGGCTGTCGAGCAACTGAATGACTAATGCTATAAAGGCTTAACCTAAGGCACCTCCGCAAACCCCTGAACGGTCGCAACAGTGGCAGCTTCGTGGAGGTGCCCTAAAAGCGCCCATTTGGGCGCTTTTTAATTTTCAAGCTTACTGCCCTGGCAGTGGCAATGTCGCTTCCGGCACTTGCGGGGCATCAGCAACCGGTGCGGGCTTAATAATTTCGCTATTCCAAAGTGAGCCGAACAAAATCCCCATCACCATCGCCACCGCAAACACAGTCAACCAGCGCTTACGCTGCACCTTTTCCGCCTCACTGGCCGTTTCTGGATCAAAGTCCTTAAAAAACAGCAATAAAAACCCTGTCAATCCAAACAAAAACTCAAGGTTTGCCAAAACAGGCAGCTTGAACCACATGGCCAAAAAGCCCCATATAATGACAACTGCAAAGGTAATCAGTAACTTATTCATGGATGTTTTTCTCCTTTAATATCGCGGAGGTATTGTAACGGATGTATAAAATTGCGTTTTTTGTTCCCGCCACACATGTTGAGCAGGTCAAAGAAGCGCTCTTTAGCGCAGGTGCAGGCCGCATCGGCAGCTACGACAAGTGCAGCTGGCAGGTGCTCGGACAAGGGCAGTTCAGGCCTCTGGAAGGTGCTGATCCTTTTCTGGGGCAAGCCGGACAAGTCGAAACGGTAGAAGAATACAAGGTGGAAATGGTCTGCGATGCCGCCCATATTCAACAGGCGGTTGCTGCACTCAAGCAGGCACACCCCTATGAAACGCCTGCTTATGAAGTATGGAAAATAGAAACACTATAAAATGTAAGTAATTGTTTTTAAAACACATCCTTCAAAAATAAGGATTTCACAAAAACTTGATATTATGTTTTTCTTATCTTATACTGCAAGCTCACTGTTTAACAGTGACCTCCTCTTGAAGAGCTTTGTTTGAACTTTCGTTCGTCCGAATGGAAAGGCACCGACACCTGTAACAGGTGTCGGTTTTTTTATGCCGCTCATTTGCCCAGTTTATCCTGATCCAGCTCGCAGACATGGCGCATACGCAAGTTATTACTCTTAACAAAGTTCATCACATACTCATACATGCCCGGATTTTCCTGCTCAAGACGGTCATCAATGATCAGACACTTCTGACCATCATACAGCTCAGGATGCAACAGCTCTGAATAGACTAGACGGTGCTGACTGCCATAACTGGCCATCATAGAGGCAATACGGTCAATCCAATCGCTTGGACGAAATTTACGCCCATCTTCCGTGAAGCCCTCAATGATATATTTGCAATCCACTGTCTACTCGCCTTTTTTATAAACCAAAACAGATGAAATTCTAACACAGCCATTCCCCACATTTCAGACGGGAAAATGGCATAATATGCGGTTTGTAACCAGGTCAGGACACCACTGATGACGCACTACCAGACAGACGATCTGCGTATTCAGGACATTACCGAAGTTGAGCCGCCCAAGGTGCTGCATGCACGCTACCCTGTCAACGACACCGCAGCGGAAACCATCTACTCAACACGGCAACAAATCCACAACATTCTGTATGGGCAGGATGATCGCATGCTGGTAGTCATCGGCCCTTGTTCGATTCATGACGTAGAGGCTGCCAGAGAATACGCAACACGGCTGAAAAAACAGATTGCGCTGCACAAAGAAGACCTTCTGATTATCATGCGTGTCTATTTTGAAAAGCCACGCACCACAGTTGGCTGGAAAGGGCTGATCAACGATCCGGATCTGGATGAAACCTTTAAAATCAACAAAGGCCTTGCTCTGGCACGCGCGCTTTTACTGGACATTAACACACTCGGCGTGCCAGCTGCGACGGAGTTTCTGGATCTGATTTCACCCCAATACATCGCTGACCTGGTCAGCTGGGGCGCCATAGGCGCGCGCACCACCGAGAGCCAGGGACATCGTGAATTAGCCTCTGGCCTGTCCTGCCCGGTGGGCTTCAAAAACGGCACTGACGGCAGCATCAAAATCGCCGTAGATGCCATCCGTGCCGCCATGCGCCCGCATATTTTCATGTCCCTGACGAAAGACGGACGCTCCGCCATTTTCTCCACCCGTGGCAACGAAGACTGCCATGTCATCTTGCGCGGCGGCAACCAAGGGCCAAACTATGACGAAACATCCGTCATGAAAGCCGTCTCACAACTACAACAGGCAGGCGTGCAAGATAAGCTCATGATTGACTGCTCACATGCCAATAGCAACAAACAGTACGAACGCCAACTGATTGTGGCAGAAGAAATTGTCCGCCAGCTAAAGGAAGGAAAAAGCGCCCCCTATATCATGGGCGCCATGGTAGAGAGCCATCTCAAACCCGGCCGCCAAGATATAGTACCTGACCAATCGCTGGAATACGGTGTCAGCATCACAGATGCCTGCATCGGCTGGGACGACAGTGAAAAGGTGCTCAAACTTTTAGCAGAAGGGGTACAGGCTCGCCGCAAACGCAGCACTTAAGCGCGTTCAAACGCTGTGCGCAAGCCTTCAAAAGTGCTTAAAACCGGTGTCGGCCAATATCACAGGTCGCCCATTATGCAGCACCTGCACCCCTTCACCTGCAACCACCTCGCCAATTTCATAAAGCACTCCCGCTGCTGCAAGCCGAGCGCCAGCTTCTTTCGGCATGGCCAGCAACAGCTGATAATCCTCTCCGCCACACAGGGGTAAGGAAAAATCTCCCCGCGCTATACACCATTGACGCACCGCATCAGACAAGGGCAACGCTTCCACATACAGCCTGAGTGCCACTTCGGATGCTTTCGCCATATGCCCAGCATCCTGCACCAGCCCATCCGATATATCAATAGCAGCATGTACCGGTTGGTTGAGCAGCTTCTCCCAGCTACTCAGGGGCAACTGCGGCCTGAGCTGAGCCAGACGAGCAGATTCCGGAACAGTCGCATGCCCCAACACCCCCTGCAACCCTAACGCTGCCTCGCCAAGCCGTCCAGTCACATACAGGCCATCCCCAACTGCTGCACCCCTTCTCAGCCATGATTGCGCGCGCCCTTCACCAAACATGGAAACCGTCACCACCACTTGCGTGCCGCCAGTCGTGTCCCCTCCCAGCAAGCACACCTCAAAGTGAGCTTGCGCAGCTTGCAGTCCCTCGCTGAAACGCTGCAGCCATCTTTCTTCCGCAGCTGGCAAAGTCAGCCCGATCAGGTAAAAAGATGCCTGTGCTCCCATAGCCATCAAATCGCTGACATTGGTTGCGACCGCTTTCCAGGCAATATCAAATGGATCCGCACCTGATAAAAAGTGACGCCCTTCCACCAATGTATCCAGACAGTGCGCTGAGCACCGCGACAAAACAGGTACTAAAGCTGCATCATCACCAATGGCCAGTAAACTTTCATCCCGGCACTGCAAAGGCTTGAAAAAGCGCTCGATCAGCTGAAATTCATGCATGAAGGGGGCTCCCCCTTTTTTAAAAAAATTTTCGTCGTGCGAAATCGCCGCAAATCAGCGGTGTTTTCAAGCGGTTTCGTGCTGACGCACCTGTTTTGAAACCTTATCCAGCACGGCATTGATGTATTTATAGCTGTCTTCTGCGCCAAAATCTTTGGCCAGCTCAACCGCCTCATCAATGACCGTCTTATAGGGCACCTCCGGCGTCTGCGTCAACTCATAGACACCCAAGCGCAAAATGCCGCGCTCAACAGGGTCAATCAGGGAAAATGCTCGATCAAGGTACGGCTTGTAAACGGCATCCAGCTCAGCTTTGTGCACCAGAATATAACGCAGGGCGTTGCGAAACAGATTCTGATCCAGGCTGCTCCACTCCGGACGCTGCTGAAAGAGCGTTTCAAGTTTGGTTGCAGAGGTTTCTGCCAGCTCATGCTGGTACAGCGCCTGCGTCAAAAGCTGGCGCGCCAGGGTGCGGTGAGAAAGGTTCGGGTTGATTTTCATAACTGTTTTAAAACATTTGCTGTTTCAATGGCGGAAAGTGCAGCCTCTTCGCCCTTGTTCCCCGCCTTGGTGCCGGCACGTTCAATAGCCTGCTCAATGGTATCTACGGTTAACACACCGAAAGCCACCGGCACACCATGCTTCAACATGGCCTGCCCCAACCCTTTGGCACACTCACCGGCTACATAATCAAAATGTGGCGTGCCACCACGAATCACCGCCCCCAGGGCAATGACCGCATCATACTGACCGCTGGCCGCCAGTTTATCCGCCACCAGTGGGATTTCAAACGCACCGGGCACGCGCACAACCGTAATATCCTCTTTGCTTCCGCCATGGCGCACAATGGTATCCATCGCGCCTTCTACAAGCGTTTCTACAATAAAGTGGTTAAACCGCCCAACAACCAGGGCAAACTTCATCCCGCTGGCAACCAGGTTTCCTTCAATTGTTGTCATGACTGTGTCCTTTTTCCACATATTCCACAACTTCCAGCCCAAAGCCGCTCAAGGCATTTAAAGGCGTTGGACTCCCAATAACTTTTAGTTTTTTTAACCCCAGATCCGAAAGAATCTGTGCCCCCAGACCATAGGTTTTGGCATCATCCGACACTTCCGCCTCAGGCGGCTGAATCCCTCGGTCTTTCAGGGCATGGTGCTGGATTTTATCCAGCAGATCCATATCCGACTCTTTTTTACGCAGCACGACGATGACTCCACTTCCCGCTTCCGCAATCTGGCGCATGGCCTCTCGTAATGGCCAGCCGCACTCATCACGTGCGGCATGAAAAAGGTCACATAAGGTATCCTGCATATGTACGCGCACCAGCACAGGTGTGTTTTCTGACAGCTGACCATAGACCAAGGCAAAGTGCGCCTTGTGCTGCACAGCATCTTCATACCCCAGCAGACGAAACTCGCCAAAGGCTGTGGGCAACCTGCACTCTGTAACACGTTCAATGGTTTTTTCATGCTTGAGGCGATATTGAATCAAGTCTGCAATGGTGCCCATTTTCAGACCGTGCTCCTGGGCGAACTTCTCCAGATCATCCCGCCGCGCCATGGTGCCGTCTTCATTCATAATCTCCACAATCACTGAAGCCGGCACATGCCCGGCCAGACGCGCCAGATCGCATCCGGCCTCCGTATGACCTGCTCGAGTCAATACACCGCCTGGGCGCGCCATTAAGGGAAAAATGTGTCCTGGTGTCACAAGGTCGTCCGGCTTGGCATCCGGCTTTACGGCTGTGCGAATGGTCACGGCACGATCATGGGCGGAAATACCTGTCGTCACACCTTCGGCTGCCTCAATAGAGACAGTAAAGTTCGTGCCATGGGGGTCTTGATTGTCTCGCACCATCAAAGGCAGATGCAACTGACGACACTTTTCTTCCGTCAACGTCAGGCAAATCAGCCCCCGACCATATTTGGCCATAAAGTTAATATCTTCCGGTGTAACGGTATCTGCCGGCACCATCAGATCGCCTTCATTTTCACGGTCTTCGTCGTCCACCAGAATAACCATCTTGCCTTGACGGTAGTCTGCTATGATTTCTTCAATCGGGCTGATCATCTCTTTTATCCTGTAAATCCACGTGCTGCCAATAAAATACGCAACTGCTCATCCCGTTCGGTATCCTGTGTCTGCGCTGTGGGCGCCACAAGCAGCCGTTCAAGATAGCGCGCAATCATATCCACTTCAAGATTGACGGGCGAGCCTACCTGCCAATACTGCACCGTGGTTTTCTGCTGAGTGTGGGGCACAATATTGATATCAAACAAACAACCGTCCACCTGATTAACTGTCAGACTAATGCCCTCCACCGTAATAGAACCTTTTGCAGCAATATAGCGTGCCAGCTCAGCAGGAGCTTCAATACGGTAACGCACACTGCGAGCCTCAGGGGTGATGCTTTTGACTTCTCCCACGCCATCCACATGGCCGCTGACCAAATGCCCGCCCAGCCGATCCGCCAGACGCAGTGCCTTTTCCAGATTGACCGCATCGCCCACCTTTTTTTGTTTGAAGCTGGTCACCGCCAAGGTTTCCGCGGATACATCCGCCACAAAGTGCTGTGCCCCCTGTTCAATAACTGTCAGACACACGCCCGAAGTAGCAATACTATCGCCCAGTGCCACATCACTTAAATCCAACCCTTCAGTGTTCACCATAAGCTTCCAGTCGCCGCCTTTCGGTTCGATTTTGCGAATATGACCCACCGCCTGAATAATGCCGGTAAACATTTCACCCTCTCTCAAAAACCTGATACATATCCTTACCCACCTGCCGCACAGCCGCCAGACGAAATTTTTTCGCCTGGCTTAAGGTTTCAAGATGTGACAGCACAAAAACATCCCGCCCTCTGTCACCCAGCACCTTGGCAGCCTGGAACCAATGCAGCTCATCTACCAGCCCTGCATCCAAAAAAGCACCACTCAGTGTTGGCCCCGCTTCTACCAAGACATCTCGTACCTGATGATGCTGTGCTAAAAAACGCAAAACGGCTGCAAGCTCAACCCGTCCATGCATATCGGCTTCTACTGGCACTACCTGTGCGCCAGCTGCCTCAAGCTGCATCACCTTGGCACGCTTGGCCGCATCTGCCGTCGTTATCACACAGGTTTGACCGGGAAGTTGCAACATGGCAGCATCAGGCGACATACGCAGCTGACTATCCAATACCACACGCAAAGGATGGCACAGCGCATTATCCAAGCTGTAACGATCCAACACGGCGCCCGGCAGACGTACGTTCAAACTGGGGTTATCCGCCACTACCGTGCCAACGCCTGTGACGATCGCACCATGGCGTGCCCGCAGCAGATGCCCTCGCTGACGCGCCGCCTCCCCCGTAATCCATTGACTTTCGCCATTGGCCGCTGCAATTTTGCCATCCAGGCTGGTAGCCACTTTCAGGCGCACATAGGGCATGCCCTCTGTCATGGCTTTCATAAAGCCCCGGTTCAGTGCCACGGCTTCTTCCTGCATCAGCCCCTCACTGACCACGACGCCATGAGCATGCAGCAGATGAATCCCCCTGCCGCTCACCTCCGGATTAGGATCTTTTGCAGCAATCACAACACACACAATGCCCGCATCAACCAGGGCATTGGCACATGGCGGCGTGCGGCCATAGTGACTGCAAGGTTCCAGAGTGACATAAGCTGTCGCGCCCTTTGCCGCCTCTCCTGCCTGCTGAAGCGCCACCACTTCCGCATGAGGCGCACCGGCTTTGCGATGCCAACCTTCACCGACAACCCTGCCATCTTTTACCAATACACAGCCCACAGCGGGATTAGGACGCGTGCTGTAAAGCCCTCGTGCCGCCAAACGTAATGCACGCGCCATAAAGCCCGCGTCTTCCGAACTAAAGTGGCTCATTTACCACCTTTCGCGGCAGTTTGCTGCATTAAACGTTCGATTTCCTCCCGAAAGGCATTCACATCCTGAAAAGCGCGATATACCGAAGCAAAACGCACATAAGCCACCTGATCCAGTTCTTTCAAGGCCTCCATCACCATTTCGCCAATCTGGCTGGCAGGCACCTCCCGCACCCCTTCACTCATAAGCTTCTGAGTGATGTCATGCACCACCTGCTCGATTGCCTCACTGTCCACCGGACGCTTTTCCAGCGCCTTCACCAGCCCGCGGCGGATTTTATCCGCATCAAACCTCTCACGATTCCCGTCCCGTTTAATCACGCGCGGCAGTGACAGCTCCGCAACCTCATAAGTGGTAAAACGCTCTCCGCACGCCTGGCAGTGACGCCGACGACGCACCTGCATGCCCTCCTGCGCCAGGCGAGAATCAATTACTTTCGTATCGTCAGCATGACAAAACGGACAACGCATAACACCCCTCTCAAAATAAAAAACGCCCGGACAAAGCCGAGCGTTTTATTGTAACAGCAATAGCTGCCTTACTTATACACAGGAAAGCGTGCGCAAAATGCCAGAACTTGTTCCTTAACACGTTCCTGCACATCATGACTCCAGGTTTCCGCCTCCTGATTACAGCTGTCAATTACATCGCACATCCAACCAGCCAGTGCCGCACACTCCTCTTCCTTAAAGCCGCGAGTAGTGATTGCAGGCGTACCTATACGGATACCGCTGGTGACAAACGGGCTCATGGGATCATTCGGCACGGCATTTTTATTGACCGTGATATTCGCAGCGCCCAGTGCCGCATCCACCAGCTTACCTGTCAGCCCCTGGTTGATAAAGCTCACCAAGAACAGGTGATTTTCCGTCCCCCCGGAAACCACATCAAACCCGCGCTCAACAAATACGGCAGCCATGGCCTTGGCATTAGCCTTCACCTGCTTAGCCCAGGTTTTAAACTCAGGCTCCATGGCCTCTTTAAACGCCACCGCCTTGCCGGCGATCACATGCACCAGTGGCCCGCCCTGAATACCCGGAAAAATTTTAGAATTAATTTTCTTCTGCAACGCCTCATCCAGCCCCTTGGCCACAATCAACCCTCCACGCGGGCCACGCAAAGTCTTATGCGTCGTGGTGGTCACCACATGGGCATGCTCGATGGGAGAGGGATACTCACCGGCCGCTACCAATCCGGCCACATGCGCCATATCCACCATCAGATAAGCACCCACCTCATCGGCAATCTTGCGGAACTCTGCCCAATCCACAACCCGGGAGTAGGCCGAGAATCCACCCACAATAACTTTAGGCTTGTGCTCGTGAGCCAGACGACGTACCTTATCATAATCAATACGGCCGGTTTCACTGTCGATGCCATATTGAACAGAATTAAATACCTGGCCGGAAAAGTTCACCTTGGCACCATGGGTCAAGTGCCCGCCATGCGCCAGACTCATGCCCAGCAATGTATCTCCAGGGCTCATCAGCGCCAGAAAAACCGCCGCGTTAGCCTGCGAACCGGAATGCGGCTGCACATTGGCAAAATCCGCGCCGAACAGCTCACAGGCACGATCAATCGCTGCCTGCTCGACAATGTCCGCATACTCACAGCCACCGTAATAGCGTTTCCCCGGATAGCCTTCCGCATACTTGTTAGTAAACACGGAACCTTGCGCTTCCATAACCCGTGGACTGGTGTAGTTTTCTGAGGCAATCAACTCCACATGCTCTTCCTGGCGACGCGCTTCCTTTTCAATCGCATCCGCAATCAGATCATCATAGCCTGCAAGGGTCATGGACTTTTCAAACATGCTCTTAGCTCCGTTTTACTGTTAAATTCAAAGCGGCTTATTCTATCAGCTCATTTCCTGCACGACCATGAACATCCTTTTATAATAGATGCATTTCTCTCATATATACGCTCAGGAGCATCATGGCACAATACATCTATACCATGAACCGGGTGAGCAAGATCGTGCCGCCCAACCGCTACATCCTTAAAGACATCTCTCTGTCATTCTTTCCCGGTGCCAAAATCGGCGTACTCGGCCTCAATGGTGCGGGCAAATCCACTCTGTTGCGCATCATGGCCGGCGTAGATAAAGAATATGAAGGTGAAGCACGTCCCCAGCCGGGCATCAAAATCGGCTATTTGCCTCAAGAACCTCAGCTGGATGAAAGCAAAGATGTGCGCGGCAATGTAGAAGAAGGGCTGGGGGAGCTCAAAGCCCTACTTGACCGCTTCAATGAGGTCACGGCCGCTTTCGCCGACCCGGATGCCGATTTCGACAAACTGCTGGCCGAACAAGGTGAGCTGCAGGATAAGATAGAAGCCGCCGGCGGCTGGGAGCTGGAGCGCAAGCTGGAAATCGCTTCCGATGCCCTGCGCCTGCCACCTTGGGATGCAGATGTCAGCAAACTCTCCGGCGGTGAAAAACGCCGTGTTGCCCTGTGCAAATTACTCCTTTCACAACCGGACATGCTGCTACTGGACGAACCGACAAACCATCTGGATGCAGAGTCCATCGCCTGGCTGGAGCGCTATCTGCATGACTATCCGGGTACGGTTGTCGCCATCACGCATGACCGCTATTTTCTGGATAACGTAGCCGAGTGGATTCTGGAGCTGGATCGTGGCGAAGGGATTCCTTGGAAAGGCAACTACTCCAGCTGGCTGGAACAGAAAGAAAAGCGCCTGGAGCAGGAAGCCAAACAGGAGCAGGCTCGCATTAAAGCCATGAAACAGGAGCTGGAGTGGGTGCGTTCAAATCCCAAAGGACGTCAGGCCAAATCCAAGGCGCGTATCCAGCGTTTTGAAGAGCTGGCCAACCAGTCCATGCAGAAACGCAATGAAACCAGCGAACTATTCATTCCTGTCGCTGAACGGCTGGGGAACAAAGTGATCGAAGCCGAGCACCTGCGCAAAGCCTTTGGCGACCGACTGCTGATTGATGATCTGTCATTCAACATTCCCCCCGGCGCCATTGTAGGCATCATCGGCCCGAACGGAGCCGGAAAATCTACCCTGTTCCGCATGATTATCGGCCAGGAACAGCCAGATGGCGGCAGGATCGAGGTAGGTGAAACCGTCAAGCTGGCCTATGTAGATCAAAGCCGCGACAGCCTCGACTCTAACAAAACCGTCTGGGAAGAAATCTCCGACGGGCAGGACATCATCCGCGTCGGCAACCACGAAATCAACTCCCGCGCCTATGTCGGCCGTTTTAACTTCCGCGGCAATGACCAGCAGAAATACATCAGCCAGCTTTCAGGCGGTGAGCGCAACCGCGTGCATCTGGCCAAAATGCTGCGCTCCGGCGGCAATGTACTGCTGCTGGACGAACCCACCAACGATCTGGACGTAGAAACCCTACGTGCACTGGAAGAGGCGTTACTGGAATTTGCCGGCACAGCCTTGGTCATCTCCCACGATCGCTGGTTTCTGGATCGCATCGCCACCCATATAATTGCCTTTGAAGGAGATTCAGAAGTGGTCTGGTTCGAAGGCAACTACAGCGAGTATGAAAAAGACCTCAAACGGCGCAAAGGCGCAGATGCCGCCAACCCACACCGTATCAAATACAAACCTGTGGTTCGAGACTAAGGAGGCACTATGGCCGAGCAACTTGCCAAAGCACAGTCTCATCTGGATGCCATCGCCAGTGCCTTCCCCGATCCGATTTTCATCATGGGTGAAGACGGCACCTATCTGGATGTCATCGGCGGCAAAGAGCGCAGTCTTTATGCCGACGGCCACCCGCTCATTGGCAAGAAATACCATGAAGTCCTGCCCAAAGAGATGGCTGACCGCTTCTTAAAAGTCGTGCAAATCACCTTAAAAACCGGCCGCTTGCAGGAAATTGAGTACGCACTGGCCAATGATGAAATAGCCGGCCTCGAAGCCAACGGCCCTCAGGGCAAGCAGTGGTATGAGGCGCGGGTTTATCCAGTAGAAACCGATGCATACGGTCAACCCGCCGTGCTCTGGCTGGCCATTAACATCACCCGGCGCAAGCACATGGAAGAGCAACTGGAGGCCATGTCCAAGTTTGACCCTTTGACCGGCCTGCTGAATCGTGATTTCTTTCTTGATGTGTTGGATGAAGAGCTCAATCGCGCACGGCTGAATCAGCAGCCGCTTTCTCTGATCAAAATCAACCTGGAGTGCTTCCGCAATGTGGTGGACACTTTCGGTATGGAAGCCGGGGATAAGGCGCTGCTGCATGTTGCCCACACTTTGAAAAAAACCATTGAAGACGACCAGCTTGGCTTTCTCGGGCGACTCAGCTGTGACCAGTTTATGGCAGCCCTGCCCGGCATTAAGGCAGTAGATGCCTTTCGCATTGCCCAACTGGCTCAGAAAAATATCAGCAAAGTCCAGCTGGATTTCAATGGTATCAAAACCTGTTTGACAACCAAAGCCGGTGTTACGGAAGTGCGCGACCCCGGCGATCATGCAGATACCCTGTTTAAACGGGTCAACCAGGCATTAAGCGATTTAACGGAAAGTCGTGAAAACACCAAAATTGCATAAGGAACAACCATGAGCGCAAACATTATCGACGGCAAGGCGGTTGCCCAAAAAGTTCGACAAACCATTAAAACCAAGGTCAATGCTTTAGTGGAAGCCGGCAAACGCCGCCCTGGCCTGGCCGTAGTGCTGGTTGGAGAAGACCCCGCCTCACAGATTTATGTGCGCAACAAGAAAAAAGCCTGTCTGGAAGTGGGTTTTGCAGATTTTGCCTATACACTGCCCGCCAACACCAGCGAAGAAGAACTGCTGGCACTGATTGATGAGCTCAATGTCCATCAAGAAGTAGACGGTATTCTGGTGCAGCTGCCCGTACCTGAGCATATTCATCCTGAAAAAATCATCGAACGCATCGACCCTGCCAAAGATGTGGACGGCTTTCACCCTTACAATATGGGGCGACTGGCAACACGCAACCCCAACCTGGCTCCATGCACGCCTCATGGTGTCATGACCCTGCTCGCCGAAACCGGTGAGCCCATTCGCGGCAAAAATGCCGTCGTAGTGGGTGCTTCCAATATCGTAGGTGTACCCATGGCACTGGAGCTGCTCAATGCCCGTGCCACCGTCACCGTTTGTCACAGTGCTACGCAAGACCTGCCGCAAAAGGTAAGTGAGGCTGATATCCTCGTTGTGGGCGTAGGCATTCCTGAAATGGTCAAAGGTGAGTGGATCAAATCAGGTAGTATTGTCATTGACGTAGGCATTAACCGCCTTGAGGACGGACGCCTGGTGGGCGATGTGGCGTTTGAAACCGCCAAGGCTCGTGCCGGCTGGATCACCCCTGTCCCGGGCGGTGTCGGCCCCATGACCATCGCCACCCTGCTGGAAAACACCCTGCATGCCTACCAACTGAGGGAGCAAAGCGCATGAAACGCCTTATCGCCAGTATGATACTCATCAGCGTCAGCATCACCGCCTTAGCGGAAAACCCGCCTGCAAAAGACTTCTCCGTCAAAGGAGATGTTACACAAGCACAAACCATTAACCTGTGTATTGACTATCACAGCCAGCAAGATGCTAAAAAGAAGCAGGCCGAACTGAACGAGCTGAAACGCCGCGGCATGTTAAGCGTTAAAGACCTGGATCTGCTCAGTGGCAAAGGCCCCACTAAAGAGATTGAGTCCGGCGTGACCCGCTGCGGCATGTATATGTTGCGCGGCATCCCACTGCACGAAAAAGGCAAGTTTATTGAACACAAATGGGTGCGCACCCCCAAAATCGTGCATGTTTACCCTGATAAATACTATGTCAGCCAAAGCGGTATCATCACACAGGTTTATGATCGAAAGCCGGGGCAGCTTCCTCCGGAGCTGGATCCCAAAGCCCCTGAAACTGCGCCACCGCCAGTACTCATGGAGGCAGTTCCCGGCCACAGTACACAACCCGATAACAAAGGAGCACACTGATATGACCATGACACAAGACGAGATGAAACAAGCGGTGGCAAAAGCCGCCATCGATTATGTTGAAGCAGGCACCATCATTGGCGTAGGCACCGGCTCTACCGCCAACTACTTCATTGACGAGCTAGCCAAGATCAAAAACAAAATCGAAGGCACCGTGGCCTCATCCCAGGCCACGGAAGAACGCCTGAAAAGCCATGGCATCCCCGTTCTGGACCTTAACAGTGTAGATGAGCTTTCCGTCTATATCGACGGCGCAGACGAATTCGACCGCCATCTGCACCTGACCAAAGGCGGCGGCGGCGCACTGACGCGGGAAAAAATTGTCGCTGCCGTAGCGAAAAAGTTTGTCTGCATTGCCGATGAAACCAAAAAAGTCGATCTGTTGGGCAAATTCCCCCTGCCTGTTGAAGTGATCCCTATGGCGCGTAGCTATGTGGCTCGCGAAATCGTCAAACGCTTTGGCGGCGAACCCGTCTGGCGGCAGGATTTCATTACCGACAACGGCAATATTATTCTGGATGTGCATGGGTTGGAAATTGTTGATCCGGTCAGCATGGAAGGTGAGCTGAACAATATTGTCGGCGTGGTCACCAATGGTCTGTTCGCTCAGCGCAAGGCAGATCTTGTTCTGTGCGGCACTACAAACGGTGTGGAAGTGATTGAGGATTAACACCATGCAAAAACTATTTGCCATCACCGTCGTCGCCCTTCTGGGCGTTCTGGTTTACGTTTCCCTGTTCAGTGATGGCTTAGGCCGCGCACCCGATATAACTGTCACCAGCCTGGATGGGCAGCAAATCAGCTTAGGCAAGCCGGGTAAACCCGTGCTGGTGAATTTCTGGGCCACCACCTGCCCCGGCTGCATTGCAGAAATGCCTCACCTGGCAGATATGAAAAAACAGCTGGGGGAACGTTTTGAGCTGGTGGCCATTGCCATGGCATACGATCCGATCCCTCAGGTGAAAGCCTTTATCGATGCGCACGCCTATCCTTTCTTCTTTGTGCATGATAGCGAAGGTACACTTGCCAACGCTTTTGGTGGTGTCAACCTGACACCCACCTCCTTTTTGATTGCCCCTAATGGCAATATCGTCTACCGCAAAGTGGGAGAGGTCGATTTTGATCTGGTGACACAGAAGATCAAGCAGATGAGCCCACAGTTATGATCAAAGGCCTTTACGCCATTACCGATCCTTATCTGACAGCAGGTGAGCAGCTGTTTGAGGCGGTTGAGGCTGCCCTGCGCGGTGGCACCCGCGTTTTACAGTACCGTGATAAACTGCATGAAGCGGGAGACCGTCTGCGCATCGCCCAGCAGCTCAGCAGTCTGTGTAGAGATTATCACTGCCTGTTTATCATCAATGATGATATCGCTCTGGCACAAGCCGTAGAAGCAGATGGGGTACACCTCGGCCGCGAAGATGCACCGCTGGAAGCAGCGCGAGAACGCCTGGGTGCAAAAGCCATCATCGGCCTCTCCTGCTACAACGATCTTACCCGTGCACATGCGGCACAGGCCGCAGGAGCCAACTATGTGGCGTTTGGGCGTTTTTTTGCCTCACGCACCAAACCTCAGGCGCAACCGGCCAGCCTGGATACTCTGCGCCATGCACGCCGCACACTAAATATCCCAATTGTCGCGATAGGCGGCATTACTCTGGAAAATGCAGAAACAGTTATTGAAGCCGGTGCAGACATGGTAGCCGTTATCCAGGGGCTTTTTGCACAACCGGACATAGAAACCACTGCGCGAGCATTTGATCAGCTCTTTAAATAAAAGGAATTTTTATGAACCGTTCACACCAACTGTTTGTTCAGGCACAACAGCACATTCCCGGGGGCGTTAATTCACCCGTTCGCGCTTTTAAGGGCGTTGGCGGCGACCCTATCTTTTTTGAGCGCGCGCAAGGCGCCTATCTCTTCGACGTAGATGGCAAACGCTATATTGATTATGTTGCCTCCTGGGGGCCTGCCATCGTTGGACACGCACACCCTGAAGTCGTCGAAGCCGTACAGAAACAGGCTGAAAAAGGCCTCAGCTTTGGCGCACCTACCGAACTGGAAGTGGAAATGGCCGATCTGGTCTGCGCGCTGATTCCCTCTGTTGAAATGGTACGCATGGTGAACTCAGGTACAGAAGCCACCATGACTGCCATTCGTCTGGCGCGCGGTGCCACAGGACGGGATAAAATCGTCAAATTTGAAGGATGCTACCACGGCCATGCCGATAGCCTGCTGGTCAAAGCGGGCTCAGGCGCTCTGACACTGGGCGTGCCCTCCTCTCCCGGCGTACCAGAAGCCGTCGCGCAAGACACCCTGACGCTCATCTATAATGACGCGGAGCAGGTTAAACAGGTCTTTGACGAACTGGGCGACCAGATTGCCTGTATCATTGTAGAACCTGTCGCCGGCAACATGAACTGCATCCCGCCCGTGCCGGGCTTTCTGGAAACATTGCGGGAAGTCTGTAACAAACACGGCAGTGTGCTGATTTTTGACGAAGTCATGACAGGCTTTCGTGTCGGGCTGACTGGTGCTCAGGGGTATTATGGTATTACGCCTGATCTAACCACATTTGGCAAAGTCATTGGTGGGGGCATGCCGGTTGGTGCACTAGGCGGCAAGGCAAGCCTGATGCAGCAACTGGCACCCACCGGGCCGGTTTATCAGGCAGGCACACTTTCCGGTAACCCGCTGGCCATGGCAGCAGGCCTGACCACACTGAAGCTTATCAGCCAGCCGGGATTCTATGAAGCTTTAACCGAAAAAACCGCCAAACTGGCTAAAGGGCTTGAGATGGCTGCCCATGATGAAGGTATTGCGCTTACCACTAACCAGGTAGGCGGCATGTTTGGTTTTTTCTTCACCGACGAGCACCCCATCACCCGCTTTGATCAAGTGGTAAATACAGATATTGAACGCTTTAAACACTTCTATCACATGATGTTGGATGAAGGGGTATATCTGGCACCCTCCGCGTTTGAAGCTGGATTTGTTTCCAGCGCCCATACAGAAGAAGATATCAGCCAAACAGTCGCCGCAGCTCGCCATTGCTTTAAGTCGCTGGCAAATCAAGCTCCCGTATAATCCCTCTCTTTAGCCGCGCCTGGCGCGGCAGTTTTGTCATCAAACCTTCCTTTATCCTCATTAAAATATCTTATTTCATTACAGACTGCTATTAACATTACTTATTACGGTAAACCCATACCCAAAAAACTCTAATACACATAGAAAAGCATCTATGGCATACTCACATGAACGATTTATTCATTTCAACCATTTCACTTTATTAAAAGGAGTTGCCATGGGACGCTCATTGACTACACTCTGCGCAACCGGCCTGTTCATCCTGGCCAGCCTCCCTGCTCATGCCTAGCTTGATAAATTTGCCAAAACAACAGGTGCCACCTGCTTTGCCTGCCACGGCCCTGATGGAAAAGGTGTACCCGGGGGCTCAATTCCCCCCATCGCAGGCAAAGACGCCCATTATTTGGCGCAAGCCATGAAAGACTTCAAGCGTGGCAAACGCTCCTCCACTATTATGGGTCGTCATGCAAAAGGCTATACGGATGCCGAAATAGAAGCTATCGCTCAATACCTCAGCCAAATCAAATAAAGGAGGCGCCTGATGAAGAAGCTTAATCTAACACGCCGTGACCTGATCAAATCCTCAGCAGCTTTAGGGGTCGTACCTGCAGCAGGCTTGCTCACCGCCTGCGAAACCATGGCTAAACACCATGGCGGCAAACACAAGCCTCATGTTGTCGTCGGCGGCGGTTTTGGCGGCGCAACCTGCGCACGCTATCTTAAAAAATA
>CAYRSN010000011.1:0-42117 GCA_964427185.1 uncultured Piscirickettsiaceae bacterium
GTAACGGTTTATATTAAAAAGCAAAAATAATTTATGACTTACTTAAATAACCGCCCTGACCTCATTCTCATAGACGGCTCCAGCTATCTGTTCCGCGCCTATCATGCACTGCCGCCGCTGACCACCTCCGACGGTACCCCCACCGGCGCCATGTATGGGGTGATCAATATGGTGGGCAAACTGCTGGATACATATCGGCCTGAACATATCGCCGTGGTCTTCGATGCCCGCGGGAAGAACTTCCGCCATGAACTCTACCCGGAATACAAAGCCAACCGCCCACCTATGCCGAAGGACTTGGCACAGCAGATCGAACCTTTGCAGGCATTCATCCGTGCTTTGGGTATTCCCGTGCTGGTCATCGACGGCGTAGAGGCTGACGATGTCATCGGCACTCTGGCGCGCCAGGCAGCTGCCGAGGGGAAAAATGTGCTTATCTCCACCGGTGACAAGGACATGGCACAACTGGTGGATAAGCACATCACGCTGATCGACACCATGAAAAACCAGATCATGAACACCGAGGGGGTGATCAAAAAGTTCGGGGTCAAACCAGAACAGATCGTGGATTATCTGGCGCTGATGGGCGATGCTTCCGACAATATCCCCGGCATTCCCAAAGTCGGCCCCAAGACCGCCGCCAAATGGCTCAACCAGTATGGAGATCTGGACAATCTCATCGCCCATGCCGATGAAATCAAGGGCAAAATCGGCGAAACCCTGCGCCAGTATTTAGATCAGCTGCCCAAATCCCGAGAACTAACCCGCATTCGCACCGATCTTGAGCTGCCCGTGCACTGGCAGGCGCTGAATAAAAAGCCGGAAGACGAAGAAAAGCTGCTGGAGCTCATCCGCCGCTATGAGTTCACCAGCTGGCTGGAGAAAAAGCTGGCCGAACAAGCGCTGTTTGGCGAGGCGAAGGATGAAACCCCCAAGTCTGCACCTCCTTCCACCAAGCAGAATGTGCCCATTATTCTGGATGAAAAAACTTTTAATACCTGGCTTAAAAAGCTCCAACAGGCCGAACTATTTGCCATTGATACCGAAACCTCCTCACTGGATGCCATGACCGCAGAGATTGTCGGCATCAGTTTCGCAGTCAAAACCGACAATCGCATCGAAACCGCCTATCTGCCCTTGGCGCATGATTATGAAAGTGCACCAAAGCAGCTGAACAGAGACTGGGCGCTGGCACAGCTCAAGCCCCTGTTGGAAACCGCCCCCAAAGCCGGGCAGAACCTCAAATACGACTGGCATGTGCTCAAAAACGCCGGGGTCACCCTTTACCCCATCACCCACGACACCCTGCTGCAATCCTATGTGCTCAACAGCACCGAACGCCACAACCTGGACGATCTGGCGCTGAAATACCTGGGCCACCGCACCACCCACTATGCGGATGTAGCTGGCAAGGGCAAAAAACAGATCAACTTCGCCCAAGTGCCCGTGGAACAAGCCGCCCCCTATGCGGCAGAAGATGCTCAGCTGGTGCTGGCACTGCATGAGGTGCTCTGTCCCAAGCTGTCGGCGGATAAAAAACTGCGCCATGTATATGAAACCATTGAGCTGCCCCTGGAACCGGTGCTCGCCCGCATGGAGCACACTGGCGTGCTCATTGACGCCGAGCTGCTCAAAGCCTTCTCCAAAGAGCTGGCTGACAAGCTTAAGGCGCTGGAAGAACAAGCCCATGAAATTGCAGGGGAAGCCTTCAACCTCAACTCTACCAAACAGCTGCAGGCGATCCTGTTTGAAAAGCTCGGCCTGCCCGTGCTCAAGAAAACCCCTAAAGGCCAGCCCTCCACTGCCGAAGGCGTACTGCAGCAGCTGGCCGAACAGGGTCATGAACTGCCTTCACTGATTCTGGCATACCGCTCACTGGCCAAACTCAAATCCACCTACGCCGATGCCCTGCCCAAACAGATCAACCCCAGAACCGGGCGGGTGCATACCACCTTCCAGCAAGCCGTCACCGCCACCGGGCGGCTCTCCAGCACCGACCCCAACCTGCAGAACATCCCCGTGCGCACCGAGCTGGGGCGCACCATCCGCCAGGCCTTTATCGCCCCACAGGGTTTTCAGGTGCTGGCCATCGACTACTCCCAGATCGAACTGCGCATCATGGCGCACTTCAGCGGAGATAAAAACCTCATTGCCGCCTTTGAGCAGAGGCTGGACATTCACAAGGCCACCGCTGCAGAAATTTTCGATATACCACTGGAACAGGTCACCGCCGACATGCGCCGTGCCGCCAAAACGGTTAACTTCGGCCTTATCTACGGCATGAGCGCTTACGGACTCTCGCAACAGCTGGAAATTCCCGTAGGAGATGCCAAAACCTATATTGATAAATACTTCGAGCGCTACCCGGGTGTGAAACGCTACATGGACGAAATCCGCGAACAGGCCAAACAGCAGGGCTATGTGGAAACTCTCGTCGGACGCAGGCTCTATCTGCCCGACATCCACAGCCGCAACCCGCAGATACGCCAATATGCCGAACGCGCCGCCATCAACGCCCCCCTACAGGGCACCGCCGCCGACATTATCAAAACCGCCATGGTGCGCATCGATGCCTGGCTCAGGGAAAACCTGCCAACCGATGCCCTTTACGGCAACATCCGCATGGTGATGCAAGTGCATGATGAGCTGGTCTTTGAAGTGCCCGACACACTCACCCTGGAAAGTGAGGAAATCCGCCACATCCGGCAACTTATGGAAACCGCCATGACCCTCAAAGTGCCTCTCAAGGCCGATGCCGGCCTCGGCTCCAACTGGGAGGCGGCCCATTGATTAATGGATTGATCAAAAAAGATGTAAAATTGATCAATATATTGATCAATTATGACTAAAATATGATTAACACATTGATCAAAAAGCCATGTTTAACGAACTGTTTACCCTATCCCAACGGCTGGTTCAAAAAGCGCGGCAACAGCCCTTCCGGCGTTTTTTGTATGAACAGATCGACTTCAGAGCTCGCCTGATCGGCATTGTGGGCGCACGGGGTGCCGGAAAAACAACCCTTGCACTCCAGTATCTCACCACCTTGCCCACCGGTAATGGACTCTATGTAAGCTGTGACCATCCCATTGTGGCTGCCGCCGAGCTGTTTGAGCTGGCTCGGCAGGCCGAGCAGGAAGGGTTTACCTGCCTGGTCATTGACGAAATTCACAAAAAACCCCACTTTGCCCCAGCGCTGAAAAACATTTACGATTTTCTCAGCCTGCAGGTTATTTTTACCGGCTCCTCCGCCGCTCACCTGCACCATGCCAAAATCGATCTCAGCCGCCGAGCACTGGTCTATCACCTGCCCGAACTCTCCTTCAGGGAATATCTGGCGTTGAAAACAGGCCATGCTTTCCCCAACTGGACACTCACACAACTGCTGGAAAACCATGAACAGATCACGCTGGAGATTACAGCGCAAATCAAACCTCTGCCCCTTTTCAGAGCCTATCTGAGCTGCGGTGCCTACCCTTATTTTCTGGAAGGTGAGGCGAGCTATCCGCTCAGGCTTGCTGAAATCGTCCGACTGACCTTGCGGGAAGACCTCAGCGCCATCTATGGTGTGGAAGCGGATAAAATCGAGGCACTCTACAAGCTCCTGCAGGTACTCTGCGCCAGCAAACCCTTTCAGATCAACTATGAGCGTATCGCCGCCGCCACAGGGCTGGCTCGCAATACACTGAAAAAATATCTCTACTATCTGGAAGATCTTTCTCTATTACGCCGTATTGGCGGCAAGGTGCGAGGCGACAGCTATATTGCCAAGCCGGACAAACTTTACCTGCATAACCCGAATCTGTTTCAAATCCTCTGCCCGGAAGCGGATCAAGGCAGTATTCGGGAAAGCTTTTTTGCCATGATAAGCCAGCATGGCCACCATCTGGCGCACCCACCAAAAGGAGACTTTCTCATTGACAGCACCTGGATTTTTGAAATCGGCGGCGCAAAGAAGAACCGCCGACAAATTCATGATCTGTCCAATGCCTTTGTCGCCGCGGACGATATTGAGCTGGGCTACCGGAGAACCGTACCTCTATGGCTGTTCGGTTTTCTGTATTGAGCAAGCAAGGGATGAACAATGAGCGGATGTGGCTGTCAATGTGATCTGCCTGCGTCTGATCTGGGCGTATCACCACGGGGATGTGAACATGCGCGATGCCCGCAATGAGCTGAAACCCGCCTGCTCTACCGGCTGCAGAGACGACTGATCAGCTATCCGACAACCGCTTGATACGTTCGCGGGCTTTTTCCAAGGCGTCCTCCGCCGTATCGGACTGGGTCAGCAGCACGGCCATACGCCGGCCGGGATGGCTTTCAGGTTTGGCAAAAACACGTACAAAACTATCTTGGGCAAACAATTCATCGGCTACATCAAGCACGGGTGCCGCACTATGGCCGCTGGCTTTGTAAGCGGCGGATGCACCCGGTGTGATAAAACTGAACTCCAGCGACAACCCCAGCACGGCGCGTACATGCAGGGCGAATTCACTCTGGCTCTGGGTGATGAGCGTTACCATGCCGGTATCATGTGGCCGTGGGCTGACTTCGGAAAAATACACTTCATCACCTTTCACAAACAGCTCCACACCAAAGATGCCGCGTCCACCCAGCCCGTCAGTAATCGCCCTGGCGATGTGCTGCGCCTCAGCCAGCACTTCCGGTTTCATCTTATGGGGTTGCCAGCTGAAGATATAGTCCCCATCCTGCTGGATATGACCGATAGGCTCGCAAAAGACGGTTTCCCGACCGTTGCGGGCGGTAAGCAGGGTGATTTCGTAGTCGAAGTTGATAAAGGCTTCTACAATCAGCTCGCTGGCATCGCCGCGGGCATCTTCCTGTGCAAAGCGCCACGCCTGCTCTACCTCTTCCGCCGAACGCACCACACTCTGACCATGTCCGGAGCTGCTCATCACTGGCTTGACCACACAGGGATAGCCCAACGCTTCTGCCGCCTCTTTCAAAGCATCCAGTGAGGAGACAAAACGATACTCACCGGTTTTAAGCCCCAGCTCCTCCGCGGCAAATTTACGGATATTCTTACGGTTCATGGTCTTATTGACCGCTTCGGCATTGGGAATGACGGTAAAGCCTTCCCGCTCCGCTTCAAACAGCGCCTCAATGCTGATGGCCTCAATCTCCGGCAGGATATAATCCGGCTTTTCTCGGCGAATCACTTCCAGCACTGCATCCGCATCACGCATATTGATAACATGGCTGCGATGCGCCACCTGCTGAGCGGGCGCGCCTTCATAGCGATCCACGGCGATCACCTCCAACCCCAAACGTTGCGCTTCGATGGCAACTTCCTTACCCAACTCTCCAGCGCCCAGCAGCATGAGCTTGGTAGCGTTAGAACGTAATGCGGCGGTAAATTGCATGGAAAATCCCTCTTTTATCGGTAAAAGTTCATTTTAGCGATAAAAAGCTGGACATTTTGCAATAGGCACCTCTTTGAGGTGCCAATAGAAAATTTTTCAATTTTGAAAAAAGGAGGAGACCACTTTAGCACTCTTTTTGGCATTGCTCATGAATGTAATCAAAGATCATGTGGGCGATGCCGTCAGTATCCCATTTGGTAAAGAAACGATCGGCACCTACTTTGTTGGCATAGTCTTCATTTACCTGACCGGTCAGGGAGGAGTTGAGCACCACATGAACATCTTTCAGTCGTGGATCATGGCGGATTTCCCGCGTCAGGGTGTAGCCGTCCATTTCAGGCATTTCTACATCGGAAAGCACCATCAGCACGCGCTTATCCACTGAATCAGCCATACCATCTTCCGCATCTTTAGCCCATTTCTGCAGCATATTGAGCGCCTCACGTCCATTGCTGGCCAGCTGAAACCGCACACCCAGTTCGGAGAGTACCTTGCGCAGATGCTCCCGTGCCACACGAGAATCGTCCACCGCGAGGATGAAATAATCAGAAGGGTCAAATTCAACAGCACCGGCCATGGCACTGAGGGAGGCGGAAATATCCATTTTTTCCTGAGTCAGCTCCGCCATGACCTTTTCTACATCGATAATCTCTACAATCTGGTTATCAAAACGGGTAATAGCGGTGAGATAAGGGGAGGAGCTCAAGGTATCCGGCGGCGGGGTAACATCTTCCCAATACAGATAGGCGATGCGCTCTACATCCTGCACCAGAAAACCCTGCTGCTGATGACTGAATTCGCTGACCATGGTGAAGGTGTTTTGCTGCCCTTTCAAAGGCGACAGCCCGATACACTGCGCCAGATCAATAATCACCAGATTCTCACCGCGCATATCGGCAATGCCCACAATCCGCTCATCCGCCTTGGGAATCGGGGAAACCTGTGGAGTAGGAATAATTTCCTTCACTTTGAAGATATTGATGCCGTACAGCTGCGACCCATCCAGCCGAAATAGCAGCAACTCCAACCGATGCAAACCTACATCGCTGCTATGCTGTTCCATACTTTTAAGCAGTTCCGATTGCGCCATAAATGTGTCACTCTGGTGATGTGTTCCACAGAAAGCAAATTCTATGCCTGATATTCAAACCATTCATCCAGCTTAGTCCATAAGGCCTCCAGGCCGGTTTTTTTCAGGGAAGAAAAAGTCTGTGCCGTCGCACCCGGATACTGGGCATCCAGCTCCCGCTGAACTTTTAATAAAGTATTTTTCGCCGGGCCGTTTTTCAGCTTATCTGCCTTGGTCAGCAGCACATGCACAGGCAGCTTCAGCCCTTGTGTCCAGTCCAACATCATACGGTCAATTTCCGTTAGAGGATGACGAATATCCATCAATATGATTAAACCCCGCAGTGCCCGACGTTTGGCAATATATTCACTCAAATGCTGCTCCCACTCCCGGCGCATGGCTTCCCCTACCTTGGCATAGCCGTAGCCGGGCAGATCCACCAGGCGGCGATTATCATCCAGCTGAAAAAAGTTGATCAGCTGCGTGCGCCCCGGGGTTTTGGAGACCCGCGCCAGACTTTTCTGGCTGGTCAGTGTATTGAGTGCGCTGGATTTTCCCGCATTGGAACGACCGGCAAATGCGACCTCAAACCCTTGATCCGGCGGTGCCTGTTTAATCGTCGGTGCACTCTTTAAAAAACGGGCTTTTTGATAGAGTGGATGTTGCATAATCAGCTTTCCTTATAGAAGTTATCTTTCACAATCTATATACTTACGGATTCATTCCCAAACAACAAGTGAAAAATGCACAAGATTTCTCGCTGGCGCGCGCTTTATGATTTTCTCGGCTCCATGAACCTGGCGGTGACCCTGCTGGTGATGCTGGCCATCGCCTCAGTTATCGGTACCGTTGTTAAACAGAGTGAGCCTTTTCAAAACTATGTCATTAAATTCGGCCCCTTCTGGGCGGAAGTTTTTGACAAGCTGGGCATTTTCAATATCTACAGTACCGGCTGGTTTGTGGTGGTGATTCTGTTTCTGATTCTCTCCACCAGCGTATGTGTCATTCGCCATGTGCCCGTGTTTGTGCGGGACATGAAAAGCTTTGCGGAAAAGCTTTCCAAAAATGCGCTGCTACATCAGCCCAACCATGCGGAAATTGCCTGCAAAACCTCTGCAGAACAACTGTTGCCCACGCTTCAGGCGCAATTCCAAGCAGAAGGCTACAAAACAAAAGTACACCAGGGTGAACAGGGCATCACTCTGGCGGCGAAAAAAGGCAGCTTCAACCGCATAGGGTATTTTCTCACTCATGTGAGCATTATTGTCATTCTGGCCGGTGCCGTTATGGATTCCAACCTGCTGCTCAAATACCGCGTGCTCACCGGTCAGGCGGAACCGGAAACCCGCAGTGTGCCGCTCAGTGAAGTCAATCCAAAAGCGGTTTTACCACCGGATAACCTCTCTTTCCGTGGCAGTGTCACCATTCCGGAAGGCAGAAAAGCTGATTTTGTCTTCCTGCCTTATGATCGTGGTTATTTCGTGCAGATACTTCCCTTTGAGCTGATAGTTAAGGATTTTCACATCGACTACTACGATACCGGCATGCCTAAGGCCTATAAAACCCAGCTGGTGCTTAAAGATAAACAGACCGGTGAGACCATAGAAAAAACCCTTGAGGTCAATCATCCGCTGATCTACGGCAACTATGCCATTTATCAATCTTCCTTTTCCGATGGCGGTACCCGTCTGAATCTGAAGCTCTACCCGCTGGCGGCGGCTGAAATGCAGCCGGTCGAAATGAAAACCGCCATCAATCAGGTAGAAAAACTCACCACCAACCGCGGCAGCTATCGACTGGAATTTAATGACTTCAAACTGCATAACATCGTCCCCGCAGAGCCGGAAGAAGAACAGGCCACCGGCAAGAAGATGCACAATAACGGCCCGAAAATCGTCTATAAAATCCGTAATAAGCAGGGGATCGCCTGGGAATATGAAACCTACATGATGCCGAACAAACAGCAGGGACGCTGGTTCTTTATTTCTGGTGTGCGCAATGCTGTCTCCGAGCCTTATCGCTACCTGTTTCTGCCTGCTGATGAAAAACACAGCCTGAATCGCTTCATGGCCTTTCTGACGCTGCTGAACAACGACCAAAAACACCTGCACCTGCTGGCAAGATATATCAAAACCGACCCTGATTTTGCCAAACTGCCTATTAAGGAACAGGCCATGCAGGTTCAGCTATGGCAGAACCTTATCAAACTGTTCCGCGACCGTGGTTTTAAGGGAGTTGACGAGTTTGTAGCGGAAAACGTGCCGGAAGATAAACAAAAAGAAGTGCGGGAATTTTATCTTGGTCAGCTGTCTATGGTATTGCAAACTTTGTATGTGCAGATGCTGAAACAGCAAGGTACGATCAAAAACCGTGAAGACTTAAGCGATTTTGATAAACAATGGTTTGAAGATGCACTGCTGGCCATCAACAGCCTGCCCACCTACGGACCACAGATTTTCCTGAAACTGGATAGCTTCGAGCTGATCGAAGCCACCGGTCTGCAGGTGACAAAATCTCCTGGCAAAGATATTGTCTATCTCGGCAGCCTGATGCTCACACTGGGAGTTTTCCTGCTGTTTTATGTACGTCAGCGCCGGATTTGGGTACACTTTGATCAGTCAGTTTCCGGTCAGCATGTCATCCTGGCAGGTAAAGATAATAAGAACACTCCGGAAATGGAAAAAGAGTTTAAACACTGGCAACAAAGACTACAGGCGCTCTGTGAAGCGTCCTCACATAGAGGGAAAACAGCATGAACACAATAGAAACCTCTTTTAACATGGAACAAGACAGCTGGCTGAAGCGGTTCGGCTGGTTTGGCTGGGCATGGAGCCTGCTGGTAGTGCTGGGAGCCATTGCCACCTGGCTGCAATACCATACGCTGATGGATGTCTATGAAAAAGCCATCCTGATCGGCGCTGTCCCCACCTTTATCTGGCTGGGTGCCTTCTGGCCCAGCATCCGCCATTATCTGCTGGCAGTCGCCGCTCTTTCCCTGTTAGGAAAATGGCTTTATGTCAGCGGTGGAAACGACATTGCCCTTCAGGATCAGGTGTTTTTGCTCAAATATCTGATTTCCAGCCAGTCCGCCTTCATGTGGATGAGCGCACTGTTTGTTATGGCTACCGCCGCCTATTTTTTCGCCTTGTTCATCCGCTCTGAATTCGCCGGGAAGATCGCCAGTGGGCTGACCTGGGCAGGCGCTATATTCGGTATGACCGGCATGATGATGCGCTGGTATGAATCCTATCTGATCAACCCGGACTATGGCCATATCCCCATCAGCTCTTTGTATGAAGTCTTCATCCTTTTCTCTGTAATCACTGCACTGGTGTATCTCTACTTTGAGCAGAAATACAAAACCCGGGCACTGGGCGGGTTTGTCATGCTGATCGTTTCCGCCGCCATCGCCTTTTTACTGTGGTACACCTTTGACCGTGAGGCTTACCATATCCAACCGCTGGTGCCGGCACTGAAAAGCCACTGGATGAAACTGCATGTTCCCACCAACTTCCTCGGCTATGGTGCTTTTGCGCTGGCAGCCATGGTGGGTATTGCCTATCTGATTACCGACCGTCTCGCGCGCAAAAATCCTGACAGCCCATTTGTCAGAACCATGCCGTCACTGGAGCTGATGGATGATCTGATGTATAAATCCATCGCTTTCGGTTTTGCCTTTTTCACCATTGCCACCATTCTGGGTGCCGTCTGGGCGGCAGAAGCCTGGGGCGGCTACTGGAGCTGGGATCCTAAAGAGACCTGGGCGCTGATCGTATGGCTCAACTACGCCGCTTGGCTGCATATCCGCATGAGCAAGGGTTGGCGTGGTCGCCCCATGGCCTGGTGGGCTATTATCGGGCTACTGGTAACTATCTTTGCCTTCCTGGGTGTGAATATGTTCCTCTCAGGTCTGCACTCTTACGGTCAGCTCTAAAGGAGGTCTTGCCATGAAACTGAACCGTCGACAACTGCTTGCTTTGATGGGAGCATCTGCCACCGCCCCACTGGCCTGGGCGGAAGCCCCCTACATGCTGGGCGTGGAATACAAAAAGGTGCCCAAGCCCCACCCGCAGAAAAAACTGGTTTCGGAGTTTTTCTTCTACGGCTGCCCGCACTGTTACCATCTGGAGCCCAGTATTGAAGCCTGGTTGAAAACCAAACCTAAAGATGTCACCTTTGAGCGGGTACCCGCAGTGCTCAACAGCCCCAGCTGGATCTTCTTTGCCAAAGCCTTCTACACCGCTAAAAACCTTGGTGTGCTGGAACAGTCTCACCCCGCACTGTTCAAAGCTCTGCACGATGAACGCCTGCAGCTGTTCAGCGCGGAAAAACTGGCTGCCTGGTATACTCAATTTGGTGTTGCACCGGACAAATATGTGGCCATGTTCAACTCCTTCAAGGTGCAGACCCAGGTACAGGAAGCCAAAAAACGCACAGAAGACATGGGGATTGACGGAGTGCCGGCCATTGTCGTTAACGGCACCTGGCTGACCGATGTGGGCATGGCTGGCAGCCGTGCTAACCTGTGGAAGGTCGTAAACTGGTTAGTCACACAATAATTTGCTAAATACCATGCCAAATGCCGCCACACAACTGATCCGCTGTCTGGAAAACGAAGGGGTTGAGTTTATCTTCGGTATTCCGGGAGAGGAAAACCTGGCGGTAATGGACGCGCTGCTGGATAGCCCGATTCGATTCATTACCACCCGCCATGAACAGGGAGCGGCGTTCATGGCGGATGTATATGGCCGTCTGACGGGTAAGGCGGGCGTGTGTCTTTCCACCCTGGGGCCCGGTGCTACCAATCTGGTCACAGGGGTGGCCGATGCCAATATGGATCGTGCGCCCATTGTAGCCATTGCCGGGCAGGCCGCCACCACCCGCATGCATAAGGAATCCCATCAGGTCCTGGATCTGGTGGATCTGTTCCAGCCCATCACCAAATACGCTACCCAGATTCTGGAGCCGGAAACCGTACCCGAAGTAGTGCGCAAAGCATTCAAGGTGGCACAAAACGAAAAGCCCGGTGCCAGTTTTATTGATTTCCCTGAAAATATCGCCGATCAACCCTGTGAGTTTTCTCCCCTGCCGGTGCGCGAGCCTGCCATGCCGGCTTCACCACCACAGGTTCTGCAAAAAGCCGTCAAATTGATTCAAGAAGCGGAAAACCCGCTGATTCTTGCCGGCAATAGTGTCATTCGTACCCGTAGTGAGGCTGCCCTGCAAGCCTTTTCTAAAGCCCTGAATATTCCGGTAGTCAATACCTTTATGGCCAAGGGTATTGTGCCTTTTTTCAGAAATAAGCTTGCTATCGGTACTGCAGGTCTCCAGGCAGGCGATTATGAAAACTGCGGCTTTAAGGATGCAGATCTGGTCATTACCATTGGCTTTGATATGGTGGAGTATCACCCTTACCTGTGGAATCCCGATCACAGACATCACCTGATTCATATTGATACGGTTGCCGCGGAAGTAGATCAGAACTACCTGCCCGATGTGGAGCTGATCGGGCATATTGCCCGTAATCTGGAACGCATCACGCTCATGAACCTGCCACCCAAGCAGCTCCAACTGCATGCGCATTTGCGTGAAGCCCTGATTGAGGAAATGAACCGGTGCAGCACCAGCGAGGTCTTTCCGCTTAAACCGCAGAAAATCATCTGGGATCTGCGCACAGCCTTGAACAAAGACGGTATTGCCATTATAGATGTAGGTGCCCACAAAATGTGGATGGCACGTATGTTCCGCGCCGAACAGCCCAATACCTGCATTATTTCCAATGGTTTTGCCAGCATGGGGATTGCTCTGCCCGGTGCCATTGCTGCCGCACTCACCTTTCCTGAACGGCAAGTAGTGGCTGTCACCGGTGATGCAGGCTTTCTGATGAATGTGCAGGAACTGGAAACCGCCGTACGCCTGAAGTTGAACATGGTGGTGCTGATCTGGAACGACAGCGGCTATGGGCTGATTGAATGGAAACAGCAGCGTCAGTACGGGCGCAGCGCCTATGTACACTTTAACAACCCGGATTTTGTTAAACTGGCAGAAAGTTTTGGCGCACAAGGGCACCGCATCAGCGAGGCAGCAACCTTACTGCCTACTTTGAAAAAAGCATTGAACACCCCCGGTGTGCACCTGATCGACTGCCCGGTAGACTATTCGGAAAATTACCGCCTGATCCAGCTGCTGGGGCCTGTTTTAGCAGAAGCACAAGAGTAGGAGGGGAATGTGCTCTATGTGAAAAAAAATGCATCAGGAGAGATTGAAGATTTTGCCTTTACGCCTAAGTCGGGATTTCAATTAGCCTCCTTTGAAGATCCCGATTTCAAAGCATGGCTGCAAAAACCGGACAACCAGAGCTTTATCACCCAGACGCTGGAACGGCTGGATCTGGAAATGGCACGCGCCATGGAGGATCTGATCGAAGTGCTGATCGAAAAAGGGCTGTTACTGTTTACGGATCTGCCCGAACCAGTGCAGAATAAGATCCTGTTCAAACGCTCTCTGCGTAACCTGAAATCACAAAACCAGTCCATCATACATGAGGATGACCTGCTATTTTAAAAAATAGGTTTTCTCCCGCCAGCAGGTACGCTTGCCCTTGGGCACACATTCAGGATAACCATAGTAGAGAATACCGACCCAGCGCAATCGCTTTTCATCCGTCTGGGTCAGCTGATAAGTTTCCCGTGCGCGGATAACCGGTCCGGTGCTCCACTGTACCCCTACCCCCTGTGCCCACATGGCCAGCTGAAAGTTCTGGATCGCACAACATACAGCGGCATAATCCTCCTGCCGTTGTATCGGATCATCCGTTAACAGCTGCCCTGTCAGTACCATACCGGGTATGGCAAGAAACCGATTGACAGCCTGCGTATAAGCCTGCTGCCAGGCTTCTGATCCGGGAGTATGACGCTTATCGGCACGCAGCTTGCCGTAGGTTTCAGCTAAAGTTTTACGAGCCTGTGGTCCCAGCACGTAAAACACCCAGGGTTCGGTAAGATGATGGTTAGGTGCCCAGGTGGCCGCTTCCAATGCATGCTCAACCAGATGTTGAGCAACCGCTTCCGGCTTAAAGGCATAGACTGTTCTGCGCTGGCACAGGAGATCTAAGCAGTTGTTTTCCATGGGGATAACCTCTGTGGATAAGTGTGGGTAAAATATGGATAAAGTTTACGATATTATAAAATGAAATTTTATTCACACTTCATCCACACCCCATGCATGCAACATAAGAAAAGTTTTCCCTATTGTTTTTCACATCTTAACCAATTGATAATGATAAAAAATCCAGACTTATCCAGTACAATCTGCAAGATCAAGAAAAACAACAACAAAGAAATATAAACAACCTTAATCTAATACTATGACCTTAAACGAACTTCGCTACATTATCGCCGTCGCAGATCACAAACACTTCAGAAAAGCAGCACAAAGCTGTGGCATCAGTCAGCCCACACTGAGTGTTGCCATTAAGAAATTTGAAGATGAACACAAAGTCATCCTTTTCGAACGCCGTAAAAACGAAATCATCATTACCCCGACAGGACAACGCATTATCGAAGTCGCCAGAGAACTGCTTGCCAAGGTCAATGAGATTGAACAGATCGCAAAATCAGATCAGGATGCACTGCATTCAGAACTTCGCGTAGGTGCCATCTACACCATAGGGCCTTACCTACTGCCGCAATTTATCCATCAGCTGCATCAGGATTACCCCTCTCTTCCTCTGCTGATAGAGGAAGACTACACTGCAGGATTGTCCCAAAAGCTTGCCAGCGGACAGCTGGATATGGCAATTCTTGCTCTGCCTTTCTCTGACCCTGCTATTGCCACCTATCCTCTGTATGAAGAAGAATTTATGGCCGCACTCGGTAAGGATCACTCCCTTGCGGATAAAGAAATCATTACCATGGAAGATCTAAAAAATGAAACGGTCCTGATGCTGGGAGACGGCCACTGCTTCAGAGACCAGGTTATCGAAGCCTATCCATTTCTGGCAGATGCCTCTCACCACAGCATGCAGAAGACACTGGAAGGCAGTTCACTGGAAACCTTAATGTACATGGTGGCATCCGGTGCTGGCATGACGATTATTCCCTGTACCGCAGCACAAAAAACCATGGAAGATATCATCGTCAAGCCTCTGGCAGCGCCAGTACCAAAACGAACGGTCGCACTGGCTTACCGTAAGAGTTTCCCCCGCGTTCAGGCACTGGAAGCGGTAAAAACAACCCTTAAAAAACTTAACCTGCTCTGTACGAAACCAGTATGAAACAGATTAAAGCCTTTTTAGCCCTCACACTTCTGTTTTTAACCTTAACCGGCTGTAGCACACAACCGACTAAAAAATCAGAAATACCGGCTGAGCCGACCTCTTTCGTAGTGGAAGATCCCTATGAAGACTTCAACCGCGCCATGTTCCGGTTTAACCTGGCTGTGCATGAAACCGTCGGGAAACCTATTGCACGTGCTTATAACAGCTTGCCATCTCCGGTTAAAACAGGTGCCCATAACTTTGTTACCAACCTGGGTGTACCGCTGACAGTGGTGCATGACCTGTTGCAGGGCAAGGTGGAAAAAGCCGCTACAGACTTTATGCGTTTTAGCATTAACACCGTGTTTGGTCTGGGCGGCTTGCTGGATATCGCCTCAGAGGCAGGTATGACCTATCAGCCGGAAGATCTGGGGCAAACCCTTTATGTCTGGGGCGTATGGGAACAGACCAGCTATCTGATGCTACCGATATTAGGCCCTTACACCACGCGTGAAGCAGTAGGCGCACCAATAGACGCAGCTGCAGATCCGGTCTATACCACATTGCTGGAAACCAACGGTGACACCCGGGCGGCTTTATATGTTCTTGAGGGCATTGACACTTACAGCAACAATGTTCAGCTGATTGATCAATTGAAGGATCAGCCAGATCCTTATCTGTTTGTGCGGGAAGCCTATCTGCAACATCGGTTAAATTTACTGTACGACGGCAATCCACCTGTTGCCGAGATAGACGATATCGACCTGGATGATTTCTAACTAAAAAGGGGGTCTCCCCCTTTTTTAAAAATCAAAATTTTTTTGATTTCTTGAATTTTATTGCGCTTTTTAAGCTTATTTTCAGCTTGTTCATCCAGAATAAACCTCTGTTTTGATAAGGGAGAAACAGAAATGTTACGCTGGTTTGTGATTATGCTGATGGTGGTGACAGGCGGCTGCGCAAGTCTTACACAGGATACGACAACAAAATCCCGCGTGTTTGAATTGAAAAAGGCGGTAACCATTGTGCCGGATACTACACGGGTTTTCTTTCAGTATGGTCAGATACGTTCTTACAATGGCGTGAACTGGTATGACCAGTGGTGTGCTTTGGAGGTGCGAGCGCTGCGTTCCCAGCCGAAAAAGGTGCTACCCGGTCGTTATACCATTATTAAAACCCGATTGGATGAAATGGAAGTGGCATCAAACCAGAAAGTTCAACTGGCCTTTGCAGGCGGACAAGAGCGGCTTGTCGGGCTGTTTTATGCCAGCGAAAGTGACAGCCTGCCTGCACCGACGATGGATGTGGTGCATTTTTATCTGCAAGGCGAGGATAAGGATGTGATGCGTTTGACTTGCGGCGGTGCGTTGAGTGATGGCCGCCCTGCAGATGCGCCTGCAAGTTACCGTCCGGATATTGCAGCGGTCAATCGGATTTTGGGTCAGTATGGTGTGATCAGGTAAAAGACCGAGCAGGTTGTTTCTTTTATGAAAGCCGCCGCTTATTAAGTTGCGGCTTTCTTGTTTTTATTCATCGGATAAGGTATAAAACCTGTATGGAAACGGGAATTGACTGGGTTTCTTTGCTGTTAGTCTTTATCGGCGGGTTGGCAATGTTTATGTTTGCCATGACCATGCTGGTAAATAGTATGATGGCTTTGACAGGTAAGGAGTTACGGTATTTCCTTGCCCGTTTGACCACCAACCGTTTTACAGGTGCACTGGCAGGGGCGGCAACCACGGCGATTATTCAATCCTCTTCCATTACTACTGTGTTGGTTGTGGGGTTTGTATCTGCCGGCCTGATGAATCTCTATCAGGCGGCAGGCGTGATTCTGGGTGTTAATGTGGGCACGACGATCACCGCACAGCTGATTGCCTTTCAGCTGGAAAGCCTGGCATTTGTCATGATGGCGGCAGGCGTGATGGCTTATTTTTTAAGCCGTATACCTCGTCAGAAATATCTGGGCGAGCTGCTTTTCAGCTTGGGGCTGTTGTTTTACGGCATGTCTCTGATGAGTGAGGCGCTTTCGCCTCTGCGGGATTATCCGCCTTTCCTTTCCTGGATGCATCATATTGAAAACCCTTTGTATGGTTTGCTGGTAGGGTTGGTATTTACGGCACTGGTGCAGTCTTCTTCTGCCACCACAGGTGTGGTGATCGTATTGGTGAGCAATGGTCTGGTGTCGCTGGAAGGAGGCATTGCATTGATTCTGGGTGCTAATGTAGGTACAACGGTGACGGCTATGCTGGCAGCTGTGGGTGCCCGCAACAGGAATGCATTACGGGCGGGCTGGATTCATACGGCCTTTAATCTGTTTGGTGCTTTGATCTGGATATTTTTTATTCCGCAACTTGCAGCATTAAGCCAGTGGGTGACTTTTCTGTTTACGCAGGATACGGATGTGCTGGGGCATCTGCCTCGAGAAATCGCTAATGCACATACGATTTTCAATGTGGTGAATTTGCTGCTGTTTCTGCCTTTAATTCCTTGGCTGGTCAGAACTGCTTACTGGTTGGTGCCGCTGAAAGAGGAGGAAAAAATACAGCATGCGCTCGGGCCTAAGTATCTGGATGATCAGTTTTTAAAAACGCCGGAGCTGGCCTTTGAAGCTTTTTTTCAGGAGCTGGATCATTACCGTCATCAACTGGGAAGTTATCTGCATCAGCTGCATAGGCAGGTGGAGCATACTTCCATTGATCAGTTGACCCAACAGGCTTTTACCCATCGGCAGTTTGTCAGCTATCAGGAAGCGTTGACGCTTTATTTGGGTAAGCTCAATCAGACAACACTGTCGGAACGGGAAAAAGCCCAGCTTTTGACCCTGACGCGTATGCTCAGCCTGCTAGAAAACATGCTTGAAGGTATTGAGACGGATTATCTTCAGGTACTGCGCAAACTAATTGAAGAAAATATCGAGCCGAGCAAAAAAATCAAAAACTGGTTTAAGACACTGGCGGAGACGGTAGAGATCAGCCTGGATAAAGCCATGTCTGCGGTGATTCATCAGGACAGCACTCAGGCCATGGAAGTGTTTACCTTAAAGGAAAAAGTAGACTATCTCATTGAAACCGTGATCGCCTATCAGGCCGAACACCTGCAGGCGACCGAAAAGCGGGTGATGATTTTCAGGTTGGAAATCCAGCTGATCAACTACTTCAAGCGTCAGCAGACATTGGCGAAACGCATTGCCCGTCTGGTGCCTGATCAAACTCCCTGAAGGGTAACGACCACCTTGCGTTGGAAGCGCCCGGTACGGTGTTCATAGAGAAACACGCCCTGCCAGGTGCCCAGGTTCAGCTGGCCGTTGCTCACGGGAATCGTGAGGCTGGTTTCTGTGAGCAGAGTGCGGATGTGTCCGCTCATGTCATCATCCCCTTCATAGTTGTGCTCATAGTTGGGGTCGCCATCGAGCACGTTTTTCTGCATCCAGTATTCAATATCCCGACGCACGGAAGGGTCGGCGTTTTCCGTAATGATCAGTGAAGCGGAGGTATGCTGGATAAACAGATTACACAGCCCGGTCTGCACGCCGCTTTGCGCTACCGCCTGGTTAATGGCCTCGGTGATATTGAAGGTGCCGCGGCGCGGGCTTTCAAAGGAAAGGGTCTCCTGCCAGAGTTTCATTACACACTCCTGTATGAAAAAAATTCATAAACAGTTAAATAACAATCAATTTATAAGCTGAAAAGCGCCTTAACATTGTAGGCATCTTAAATCAGGAGTAGAACCATGAAACATAATTTAGGCTTTCCCCGCTTTGGCGCCCAGCGGGAATTGAAATTTGCACTGGAAAAGTATTGGCGCGGTGAGATTTCACAGGATGAACTGCTGGCTACCGGAAAGGAACTGCGTCAGCGCCACTGGCAGCTACAACAGGATGCCGGCGTTGAGCTGATCCCGGTAGGGGATTTTGCTTTTTATGATCATATGCTCAATATGAGCACATTGTTAGGGCATATTCCCGCCCGTTTCCGCGATGGTGAGTATAACCTGGATACCTATTTCCGCATGGCCCGTGGCCGTGCGCCTTCCGGTACCCCGACGGCCGCCTGTGAGATGACCAAGTGGTTTGACACCAACTATCACTACATTGTGCCAGAGCTAGAGGCGGACACTACTTTTGCCATTACGGATGAGCGCCTGTTCGATCAGGTGGCAGAAGCCCAGCAGGCAGGCTTTAACACCAAGCCGGTGCTGGTGGGGCCGGTGACCTATCTGTACCTGGCCAAGGGCGAGGGTGACAAGCTGGCTTGGCTGGATAAGCTGCTGCCCGTGTATCAGCAGATTCTTGATCGTCTGAAAACTCTGGGCGTGGAATGGGTGCAGATTGATGAGCCGGCATTGGTGATGGAGCTGGATGCCGACTGGCAGGCTGCTTATGAAAAAACCTATGCCGCATTGAGCGGGCAGGGCGTGAAGCTGCTGCTGACCACCTATTTTGACGATGTGCTGGCGCACCGTGATCTGATTGAGCGCTTGCCGGTGGATGGCGTGCACATTGATGTCACCCGTGGTGAAGACCAGTGGGCGTGGCTGGAGCAGTTCCCTGCCGATAAGGTGCTTTCCGTAGGCGGCATTGACGGGCGCAATATCTGGAAGACCAATCTTAATGAACTGCGCGGTCGTCTGCTGAAACTGCATGAGGAGCGAGGGGAAAACCTGTGGCTGGCACCCAGCTGCTCCCTGCTGCATGTGCCGGTGGATCTGGCGCTGGAGGAAAAGCTCAACCCCACCATCAAGCAATGGCTGGCCTTTGCCAAGCAGAAGCTGGAAGAACTCAATCTGCTGGCGGAAAGCCTTAAAAACCCTGCCGTGGTGGACAGTGAGGCTTGGCAGACCCATGCACAGGCCGTGGACAGCCGCAAGACGGCTGAGGAGATCCATGACCCTGCCGTGCAGCAGCGTCTGAAAGAGACAGAAACCCTCTCTGTAGAGCGTAAATCTCCTTTTGAAGAACGTAAGGTCAAACAGCAGGCTTGGATGAAGTTGCCGCTTCTGCCTACCACCACCATCGGTTCTTTCCCACAGACATCCGAAATCCGCAAAATGCGTCGGGAGTTCAAACAGGGGCTGATCAACGAGCAGGACTATGTAGCCTTCATGCACAGTGAGATCGCCCGGGTGGTCAAGGCGCAGGAAGAGCTGGACATCGACGTGCTGGTGCATGGTGAACCGGAGCGCAACGACATGGTGGAATACTTCGGCGAGCAGCTGAAAGGTTACACCTTCACCCAGCACGGTTGGGTGCAGTCTTACGGCTCCCGCATGGTTAAGCCTCCCATTATTTTTGGGGATGTAAGCCGACCTAAGGCCATGACCGTGGCCTGGTCAAAATATGCTCAGAGCCTCACCGACCGCCCCATGAAGGGCATGCTCACCGGTCCTATCACCATGCTGCAGTGGGCCTTTGTGCGTGACGACCAGCCTCGCAGCCTGACCGCGCGGCAGATCGCCCTGGCCATTCGAGACGAAGTGCAGGATCTGGAAGCGGAAGGCATTAAAGTCATTCAGATTGACGAGCCTGCGCTGCGCGAAGGGCTGCCGCTTAAAAAATCCCGTTGGACCGAGTATCTGGACTGGGCCGTGCATGCCTTCAAGCTCAGTGCAAACGGTGTGGAAGATGACACCCAGATCCACACCCACATGTGTTATGCGGAGTTCAATGACATTATCGATGCCATTGAAGCGCTGGATGCCGATGTGATCTCCATTGAAACCAGCCGCTCCCGTATGGAGCTATTGAGTGCCTTTGTGGATCACGCCTATCCCAATGACATCGGCCCCGGCGTGTGGGATATTCACTCCCCCAATGTGCCGGACAGCGAGGAGATGATCGAACTGCTGGAAAAAGCCATCAAGGTCATTCCCGTTGAGCGCCTGTGGGTGAACCCGGACTGCGGCCTCAAAACCCGCGGTTGGGAAGAAGTCATCCCCGCACTGGAACACCTGGTCACCGCCGCCAAAACCCTGCGGCAGAAATACCAGTAATTAGACCAATTTGTTTACCTCTGTTAACCGGCCTCTGGCCGGTTTTTTATTACAGACATTTTTTAGTGACAGTTTTTCAATTTAATATAAAATTTATCTTTTATTTTCAGTAAGATATGAAAATACTTAATCGGACATTAAAAAAGACATTATGATGGAAAATATAATGCTGAGAATTGAAACCGAACGGGCAGGTTTCTTTACTTTTCAGCTGGGTGTAGAGCCAGACGCGGTCAAACTGCCATTGATCCGGATTCAGGATGCCTATGCACGCTTTGACAGCTCTCCACTGGCACAGGTAGCCAATCAACTGGAACAGGAAGTGGTGGTGTCCAGTATTTTTGGCACCAATAGCATTGAGGGAGGCACGTTGAGTGAAAGTGAAACTGCAATGGCACTGCGGGAAACAGAGCATTCAGAAATATCATTGCCTGCAGATGTCGAAAAACGCAGGGCACGGAATTTGAAGCAGGCTTATCAATTGGCTGTAGACGTAGCACAAACCCACAACTGGACATTGAATGTGGCGTTTATCTGCCAGCTCCATGCTATGGTGACTGAAGGGTTGCCGCACCCTTACAATCGTCCCGGTCTATTGCGGGATAACCCAAAAGGTATTCATACTCATGTAGGCGACAGTGATCATGGTGGGCGCTACAAGCCGCCTCAATCCGGGCGGGATATCGAGCGTTTGTTGGATGCATTGATAGACTGGTATCAGCAGCTTTGTCAGGCTGAGGTGCCTGTTCTTTTGCGTGCGCCTTTGGTTCATTACTATTTTGAACGTATTCATCCATTTTGGGACGGGAATGGACGAGTGGGGCGTATTATTGAAGCAACCCTGTTGCAGCAGGCAGGCTATCGCTATGCGCCTTTTGCATTGTCACGCTATTACTTTGAACATATTGATCGTTATTTTATGTTGTTCAATCAGTGCAGAAAGGCAGAAAACCACCATGAACCTTATCCAAATACACCTTTTGTGGTTTTTTTTCTGGAAGGGTTTTTGGATTCGATCAATCGACTACATGATCGAGTGAATCAATTGGTTTCCATTCTATTGTTTGAAATGCAGCTCAAACGCTATTTGGATGAGAAAGTTATCAATCCTCGACAATATGCTATTGTCACCCAATTGATGAAAGAAGGTGCCATGTCCTTGCGTCAGTTGCGGGCTGCGCCTTGGTATCAGGCACTGTATATGCGCCTTACGGATAAAACCCGTCAGCGGGATTTGCATAAATTGAAAGCACTTGAACTGATCATTCAGGATCAAAGCGACCAGATACGCCCCTCTATTTTTCTTTCACAGGATGGGTAATATTCAGCCCGCTCTTGCGCTGGGTAGGGGTGTTTATGCCGTCTTTGAATGAGGCTTCAGCACCTGCCAGCTGGAATTGATTTTTGGCGCGGGTGAGTGCGGTGTAGATCAGCTCGCGGGTGATCAGCGGGTGGGGTTCGGGCGGGAGAAGCAGTAAAGTGGTATCAAATTCATCTCCCTGTGCTTTATGCACAGTGGTGGCGAAGGCGGTTTCATAAGCGGGGAGTTGCAGGTAAGGCACGCGTTTGACGCTGTCGCCCTCATCCATGAACCACACGCTCTGATCTCCTTTATGGGCAGGCAGCATCACACCCATATCTCCATTGAACAGCCCCAGGGTATAGTCGTTTTCCGTAATCTGAATGGCATGGCCTGCAAAGTAGTCTCCTTTGCCGAAAGCAAGCTGCTGTTGACTACGGAAGTATTCAATCAGTTGTTGATTGAGCCAGGTGGCACCGTAGGATCCCTGACGCAGGGCGGTGAGAATGCGGTAGCGGGCGAGCGCTTTCAGCAATGCCAGAGCATGTTTTTCAGTAGGCAGTGTCTGATTTGTCAGCAGGGTCAGATAAGGCGCATAGCCTTGCGCTAATTGAGGCAGATGGGGATTGCTGCCCAGATAACTGAGTTGCGGTGTATCGTTTTCAGCAAGCATTAACCAGGCTTTGTCATCCTCGCCTGCGAGGATAAGATCCGCCAGTTGGGCAATGATTTCGTCGGAGCGATGTCCGCGGGTCAGCGCTACATGGGCTTCTGGCAGTATGTCCACCAATGCACCGAGCACCTGTCCGGCTTCCACGGAAGCCAGCTGATTGGGGTCACCCATGAGAATCAGGCTGGCGTTGTCGGGAAGTGCATCTACCAGTTTGGCCATGGTAAAGACATCCACCATGGAGGCTTCGTCCACCACCACCAGTTGAGTAGGTAGAGGGCGTTCCGCATGGTATTTTGGCTGACCGGAGAGGGCTTCGATGCCCAGCAGGCGGTGTAGGGTGGCGGGTTTGAGCGTAGACAGCGGCGCTTTGAGGGACTCCGGCAGGTTTTTTAACGCATTTTGCAATGCCTGATGCATGCGCTGGGCGGCTTTGCCCGTGGGCGCGCACAGGGTAATGATGGTATCGGGACGCGCTTCCAGCCAGGCGGCCAGCAGCCAGGCAAGGGTTGTGGTTTTGCCGGTTCCCGGCCCGCCGGTGAGTAGGGTCAGGCGCTGGTTGAGCGCCTTTTGGATCAGGGGGAATTTCTCCCTGTTCAGTCTGGCGTTTTGCGCGGCCTGTTTCAATGAGTCTGACAAGGTGGCGGATTGGATGGGCGCATGCTGCAGAGCCTGCAGGTGCTGAAGAATCAGCTGTTCCTTGCGCCACAGGCGCTGAAACTGCAGCCAGTGTCCATTCAGCACCAGTGGGGCATCACTCTGATCGCTGACACATGCCAGCCCGGAGAGTTTATCCGCCTGTGCCTGATCCAGCATGCAGCCGGTGTGTCCTTGTGCCTGCGCCTGCAGCAGCTGTACCAGAAAGGGTTCGATCAATTCGGCATGGTGTGGAGCCAGGGTGCGGGCAAGGTGTTTTGCCAGCAGTGTGGGGGTTGGGATGTTTTCAGCCATGGCTACCTCCAAAACAGGCATCAAGTGCATTGAGGGTTTCTGCATTCCATTGCATGGAAAATACGCCGGTTTGCTGGTCAGGCCTCAACCCGCGCACAAACAGATAGCGCACGCCGCCCAGATGTTGATCGGGATCATAGCCGGGCAGAGTATTGCGTAGTAGCCGGTGCAGTGCCAGCTGGTAAATGAGCGCTTGCAGAAGATAGTCATGACCGGCCATGGCCTGTGCCAGCTGATCTGGAGTGTAGTCGATGAGGGTATTGGTTTTATAGTCTGCCACGTAGTAGCGGCCACCGTGTTCCGCTACCAGATCAATAAACCCCTGCAGGAAGTTTTTGATTTTCACAAGGTCTTTATCCAGACGGATAGGACGCCAACCCGGTATATTTTCCATCAGGGCATTCAATCGTTCGGCATCTACCCGAGGTGCATGGAGCACAAAGTGCAGCTCCCGCTGAACGGCATGGAGCGGTAAAGCTGCCAGTTGAAAGCCTCGGCAATCCACCTGCAGGGTGTTTTGCACCTGCTGGATGATTTGCTGTTTTTGTGTGTCGGTCAGTTTCAGGTTCGTGGCGAGCAGGACGGTTTTCAGGGTTTCGGCAATGTCCTGATCGTCAGCCTGAAAGTGGGGCAATTGTTCCATAATGGCATGGAACAGGTTGCCATAGGTGGCACCCCGCAAAGGGGTGCCGGTGCTGTCGTCGGGTGCGGGCATGCCGAGCGTTTCATCTTGCCAGGGAGTGAGGGTGTCCTGATGTTTCTGCTGGCGCGCCAGGCTGCTATAGCTGGTCAAACGTGGTGCCAGCAGGCGTGATTTTGGCAAAGGCTGAAAACTGCGCCAGTGATAGTGTTGAACGGGAGGTTGCCAGGGGGAAACACGGTCATCTTCCGCTACGGCTTCGCGCCATTGGGGCAGGGTTTGCAGTGCCTTACGGCGTTTGCTCTCCGACCCCAGCAGATGTTTAATGCCAAAGCTGTTATCGTTAAGATTCTTGGTAGTGATATAAAGCCCCAGAAAGCTCTTTGCCCGGGTGCAGGCTACATAGAACAGGCGCACCATCTCCTGCTGCTGCGCCTGTTTGAAGGTTTCTTTGCCTTTCTCTTCATCCCAATGCACTCGGGGACCATTTTCTGTCATGGTCACCATGGGTTTGGGGTAATCATATTTCAGCCACCAGCCGGTATAGACCATGACAATGGGGTATTCCAGCCCTTTTGAGCTGTGGATGGTGACAATCTCCACGGCATCTTCATCGCTTTCCAGCCGGAGTTTGTCTTCGTTTCCACCCTGCTCGACACTTTTGATCGCCCAGTGATAAAGTGCCTGCGGGGGCAGTTGGTGGGCGGTGGCGGCCTGCTGCAGCTGTTCCAGCAGATGGCGCAGATCCGCCATGCGCCGCTGGCCGTCTTCCCGTATAGCCAGGCGTGTCCACACGCCCATTTCTTCCAGCAAGGTATTGAGTGCTGCAAGAAAACCTGTCTTTCGCCACTGGGCAGCCGTTTCGGCAAAGCGAATCTGGGCTTCCTGCAGGGCGGTGTCATTATGCAGCTTTTTGAGTGGCCATCGAAACAGCGACCCGGCCAGCACATAGCGCAGCAGACCGGTGTTGCGCAGGTTCAGCAGGCTCTGCATAAGCAGCAGCAGGGCTTCTGCGGTGTCGCTCTGCCAGACACTGTGAGGCGTGGTGCGCACACTGGGGACATTAAGCCTGCGCAGGGCGCGCTGCACGGCCTCGCCGTTACTGTGATTCTTGACCAGAATGGCAATATCGCCGGGTTTGACAGGCTGCTGTGCCTCACCCAGCCGTCCTGATTGCAGTAGCTGCACCACATCTCGGCACAGGTGGTTGAGGGTGGCGTATTCTCCATTGTCCTTGCCTTTCTGGATGAGCTGCAGGATGTTGTGGTTTTTTCCCTCGCAGGAGAGAGTGACTTTTTTATCCTCAATGCCCGCCTGCACGGGTGTGTAGAGGCAGCGGTGATCCAGAAAGGTATGCGGGCTGTCTTCTTCAAAAAACAGGGTGTTGAAGCCTTCAATCAGCTTGCTGTGAGTGCGGTAGTTGGTATTGAGGCTATAGTGGTGCTGTGCGGTTTTGGTCGCCAGATAGTAGGTTTCGATATTGGCACCGCGAAAGCCGTAGATGGCCTGCTTGGGGTCACCGATCAGGTAGAGCTGATGGCGGTCGGTGGCGAACAGGGTGGAAAAGATGCGCCATTGATCCGGGTCGGTGTCCTGAAACTCATCAATCAGGCACACAGCATACTGAGCCTGCAGGTGTGTAATCAGCTGATCATTGAGGTTGTGGGCAATGGTATGGCGTAGGCTGCTGAAGGTGAAGCTGCTTTCCTGGGTCAGCAGGGTTTCAAAGGCGGTTTTCCATTGCTGGTGCTGGTGTTTGAACCAGGCAAGGGAAAGCTGCTCAAGTGTTTCTTTTGCATCATCCAGTTGTTGCAGCAGGGGTAGTGTTTGAGCTAAAAGTTGCGCCCACTGTTTTTGGAAAGCTTTTTTGGCAAGCCCTTGTAGATAGTCGCTGGCGTTTTCCGCTTCTGTCCAGTCTGGCCAGCCGGTTTCTTTCAGGGTGGAGAGGATGCGTGTGGCTTTTTTGACCTTGTTGCCGTTTAAGCTTTGTTTGTGCTGGGCGACCAGATCAAGTAGCCGTGCACCAAGCGCCTGTCTTTCGGATTTTTCAGGCAGGGTGAGGGTTTGCGCCTTTTGCAGTTGTTTTTCCCAGTCCGGGTATTGGGTGTCAAACTGGGCATAGAGGCCGATTTCAGCAAGGGGCTCTTTCAGCTTATCGGGGGAGGGATAGGCTTGTTGAATCACTTCATAGGCCAGCGGTGCTTGCTGGCTGAGTGCCTGCATGCTCTGTTGCCAGAGGCGATCCACAATGCGTTCGTTTAAGGCGCTTGCATCTTCCAGCAGTGCGGCATTGGGCGGCAGGTTGAGGCTTAAGGCATGGGTTCTGGCCAGTTGCACGGAAAAGCCATCAATGGTGAAGATGGGCGCCAGATCCATGTTGTTCAGTGCGGTGCTCAGGCGCTGGGAGAGCGTGTCTGCGCTTTCCTGTTGGATCAGGTTGTCAAGCCATGCGCGCAGGCTGTCATCTTCACAGTCGGTTTTGTCAGACTGCAGCATCTGGCGCAGACAGGAAAGACGCTCCTGAATACGCTCGCGCATTTCGGCGGTGGCGGCCACGGTGAAGGTGACCACCAGAATCTTTTCAATGGGAATAGCCTGTTCCAGAATCAGTCGGGCGACAATCTGGGTGAGGCTGTAGGTCTTGCCGGTGCCCGCGCTGGCTTCTATGGCGTGGACACCGGTTTGCAGGGGCGTGGAGAAAGGGTTGAAGGCTTCACTCATGGCTGATGATTTCCATATGGTTTTGCATGGCTTCAAGCAGGGGGGAAAGCTTGTGGTATGTTTCTTCAAGCCAGTCATACACGGCTTGTTCGCTCAGGCCGTCGCACAGTAGCTGAAAATCCGCATCCTGCACATATTTTCGGTTGTAGTCGGTGCGCAAGCCCAGTTTCAGCTTCAGTTCATTGTGCCAGTGCGGCAAGTCAGCAAGTTGCTTTTTGTCATCAAACAGCCACTCAGCATCAAACAGCCAGGGGCGAGCATTCAGCATGGTTTTGAACTGCATCAGCCACTCGGAAAGTAGTGTTTTTGCTTCATCCTGGCTCACTTTTTTAAAACATAGTTGATGAGGTTGATGTTGCTCCAGATAGAGCAGATGGGTGGGTGCGGGCTGCAGGCTGCAGGCGGCCAGGTGCGCCAGCCAGGTGTTCAGCATATGTTTGCCCTTGAGGCGGTGGGGCTGGCAGTGCAGCCACCCGTGGGTATGGCGCTGGGTTTCCTGTAGCTGCAGGGTAAATGCATCGATTTCCAGCAGGGGCTGATTGGGTGGCAGGGGGTCGCCTAAGGTCTCTCGCAAGGTGTCAGCGACGGTTTTAAGGGTTTTCAGTGGTGCAGTCTGTGCCTGCCACAGGGTGGTGCCAACAGGATCTGGCGGCCAGGTGCCTTCTGCCTGCTGCCAGCGCAGGGTCTGCAGGCTTTGTGCTTCATCCAGGTTGCATTGATGTTGCTGGCGCATCTGCCAACGTGTAAGGCCATCAGCTGCAAGCACGGGGCGGGCATCCGGCATGGAAAGGGTTTCGTCTGCCTGTAGCTGCTGCTGTGTAAGCCACCATTTGACCGGTTCGCCGCAGGCATGTTGCAGTGTGAAAAGGGGCAGCGGGTCAGGCGGTTCCAGCGCTGGTGGTTGGTTGAGGAAGCTTTCTTGCGTGGGTGCCGTCTCATGCAGTCGGCGGGTCATTTCTGCTGTTTTTTCCGACCAGCCCTGGCACCAGGTGTCGTCGTGCTCGGTGTAGTAGCGGCTGTGGTAGGGAAAGGCTTTATGGTTGCGGGTGAGGGTGTGTTTTTCGTCCTCACCTTTTTTGGCTTCCACCTGCACGCCATAGTGCTGTGAGAGGACATCCCGTAGTTCCACCACGACCTGGGCGGGAGGGAGCCTGGTGTTTTTATCGGCACTGAGTCCCTGCCAGGTGATGATAAGCCGATCCCGCACGCCCATAAGGATTTCCAGAAAGGTGTAGCGGTCTTCCTGACGGGGTAGTCGGTCACCCCGGCGTGGGAAGGCGGCCATCAGGTCATAATCTGCCGGATGATGGGGTCGCGGCCAGGCCTGATCATTCATGCCCAGCATGATCACCACCCGTGCGGGAATGGCACGCATGGGCAAAAGATCGCAGAAGGTGATGCCATGGGCGAGAAAGCCGCTGGAGCTGCGTTTTTCCTCCGCCAGGGTATCGGCCCAGAGGCTGAGCATGTCCAGATCCAGTGGGGCATCCAGGCCATCATATTGTTTTTTCAGTGTGGACAGGGCTTCATGCACGGGCTGGTGGGTATGCTCTGGTGCATGGGCATAGAGTTGTTTGGCCCAGTCTTCCAGAGTATCGAGCCATACGTCGAGGGGTTTGGGTTCACGGGCAAGTGACTGATGGGTTTGCAGCAGTTCCAGCAGAGTGAGCAGGGGGGTAAGCAGGTGGATACTTTGCCCTTCCAGAGCTTGTATGGGTGCTGTATCTTGCCAGAGCCGATCGGTTTCCATGATGGCACCCAGCAGCAGGCGTTTTGCACCCTCCAGCCAGCTGTTCCGGTGCCGATTGCTTTCCAGTTCACAGCGTACTTGCGCCTGTTCCACCACAAGTTGGCGCAACTGCATAAGCTGTCCGGGGGTGATTCCCAGCCCTGTGCTCACATCTTCCCGGGAGAGGAAATCAAACACCGCGTCCCAGCCCAGATGCCCGCTGCGCAGCAGTTTGAGCCACAGGCTCATGCTTTGCAGAGAGGGGGTTTCTACCGCAGTGGCGCGGTCGGCGATGCTGTGGGGCAGGTCGGAAAACACGGTGGAGATATAGGGGCGGTAGGCGGTCATGTCGGGAGAGACAACCACGATATCCGCCGGTGTGAGGGTGGCATTTTCATGGAGCAGACCGAGGATGCGTTCACGGGCGACTTCCAGTTCCCGCAAAGGGGTGTGGCAGCGGTGGAATTCGATATTTTTTTCCAGTGTTTGGACAGTTTTTGTGTCCTTGGGCAGCTTGCCCAGAACAATGTCCTGCTGCAGTTGTGTGAGCAGTGTGGAGGCGGGTTTTTCAAACTGATCTTTTTCCGGGCGGAAGGAGAGCGCTTCTTTTTCTTTACCAAGCTCGAGGGTTTCCAGATCCAGCAGCAGATTCTGAAAATGTGCGCCTTGCTGAGCCAGATTGATCAGCAGGGGGTGGAAATTCGTGTCGGCAAAAAAGGGATTGTCCAGCTCAAATACCTGTAGTCTTGTCGCTTCCTTTTTGCCGGGCAGGTCGCCCCAGAAGTCAACAGTAGGGGAAAGCAGCATGAGATGTACGGGGATGTGGCGGGAGAGGGCATCGAGCACCTGCAGCATGAGCTCCGGCATGAAACTGATGCCGAATACAAAAACTTGTGAGGGTAGTTGTGCCGAAAGACTGTTTTCAGGTGCTTGCAGGAGGGTTTCAATCAGGGTTTGCCAAAGCTCGCCGCGGTGAGATTTCAGATTAAGTTTAAGTGCCTGCCAGATCTGCATCTGCCAGGCTTCATGGGGGTGGCTGAGTAGGCATCTGTTTTCCGACCAAGCTTTAAGCAACTCTGGGCGCATGATCTGATACTGGTCGAACATGTTTGCCAGCTGCATGGCCAGGGCAAAACGCTTGGTGGAATCTCTGAGAAAAGGCGCCAGTGCCGACGGTGCGCTGCTTTCTTTTACCATGGTTTGCAGCACGTCATCAATGCGCCAGCGTAATACTTCACGGTCTAAATCTTCTTTGGAAAGGGTCAGCCCCAACCGTTGTGCCGTTTGATTGAAAAAATGCACTGGAAAGAGAAAATCCCCCTGAGCGAATACCCCCATACGTTCGCTCAGGCGCATCTGCAGCCAACGCTCCATGCCTCGTCCCTGGATCAGAAAGGGGATGCGCTCAAGCGGCTTGGAGGAAGCATGTTTCAACAACACATAAAGCTGCTCAAATAGTGCTTCCGTTTCAGGATGGTAGTGGAGAGTGAGCATGGTCAGCGTTCCTGTATCGTTTTTCAAACAGGGGTCAGTCTGTGGGTGCTTTCAAACTTTGTTTTAGAAAGCTGATGTTAGTCTCTAATGCGGCTTGGTCATAAGGTGTGAGGCTGTTTTGTTCAATACGTTTCAGCAACCCTTTCAGGGTGATGTCTTCTATAGGCTCCGGGCGGGTTTTAAGGCTTTGTGGCCAGGTTTTGGTTTGAAGCGAGCTGTATTTGGCAATTTGCAGTTGGGTAGTGGCGGTGGGGCGGATTTCCGGTTCGCCGCCTTCACCTTTGAAGGAGATGACGCAAGGGTCGTTGAGTCGTGCGGCTACTTCGGCGTGCAGGTTGGCATAGACACCGTGGAAGATACCCTGCACGCTGACAGGTGCTTGCAGGGGGTTGATCATTTTGCACAGGCTGTTGAAGATGGTGCGTACACCAAGCCGGGGTTTGAGAAACAGATAGGGTGCCAGGGGTTTGGCAAAGGCTTCAAAGGGCAGATAGACCAGGTTATGCTGTTCGAATAGGTCAGCGGCCTGTTGCAGTGAAGCGGCTATGGGCACATTCAGCGTGCGACAGGCCTGTTCGGCACAGTAGCGGCCACTTGTGGCATCAGTGCTGCCATGGATAAGGATTTTTTTGCCCTGTTGTGCCAGCTGCCAGGCGGCGTAGATGAAATAGGGAGGGAAACGCCGTTTGCCCGCATAGGCTGGCAGATCCAGATCGATATTTGCTTTTATGGCAGGTAGCTTTTCCCGTACGGCGGCGACCAGGCCGGCTACTTCTTCCGGCTGTTCTGTCAGCAGCCGCCAGGCGACCAGCAGACCGCCGATCTGCAGGTCGGAGACTTTGCCCGTCCAGATTTGTTCCATTACCCAGCGGGCTTCATCAAAGGTGAGGTGGCGGGATTTGGTAGGCCCGCGTCCTACAGTTTGAATGACAGCGTTGAAATCTTTGAACATGGGTTTGCTTTTCGGTAGGGGTGTTTTTCTTGTTCTATTATAACCCATGATGCAGGCAAACAAGCTGATAAAGGTGATTTATGACGATGTGGGCATTTCCGGATATTCATCATACACTTTGGTTGCAGTTTCTGGTGGTGGTGCTGTTTGGCTTTCTGACGGGGCTTGAAATTAGAGAGTATCGTTTAACGATAGGGAAAGAGGAGCCTCAGCTTTATTTCGGTACGACACGTACATTTACATTTCTTGCTTTGGTGGGCTGGGCGCTAAATCTGGTTCATCCTGTCAGTTTTTATATCGGGTTGGTGGCGTTTACGCTGCTTTATTTGTTGCTTTACTGGAAGCAGTTGCAGTGCAAGCAGACCAGCTTGCTGATGTATTTAATCGCGCTGTTGGTTTATCACTATGGCGTGTTGCTGATGCATTTTTCTTTGTGGCTGCTGGTGGCGGTATTTGTTGCAATTGTGTTTTTGCTTCATATGCGGGAACAGATTACTCAGATTACACGCACGCTGGCACCGCAGGAGATTTTCACACTTGCAAAGCTGTTGCTGCTTTCGGCGGTTATTCTGCCTTTGCTGCCGCAACAGCCAGTGGCGGCTTGACTGCCTGTCAGTCCGTTTAAAATCTGGCTGGCGGTGGTGGTGGTTTCTACGATTTCTTATATGGGGTATGTGGCGCAGCGTTACTTTTTCAAGGAGAAAGGGGTGCTGGTGACGGCGTTATTTGGAGGGCTTTACTCTTCTACGGCGACTACGGTGGTATTGGCGCGTCAGTCTAAAGCTCAACCACGACCTTATTACCGTTGGAGTACGGGCGTTGTGCTGGCAACGGGCATGATGTATCTGCGGTTGCTGGCGATTGCGGCAATTTTCCAGTGGCAAATTGCCGTATTGCTGGCCTTACCGATGATTGTCCTTGCAGCCGTTGCATGGATGATCAGCCTGATGTTAACGAAAAAGGAGCTTCGCAAGGGAGCGGAGAGTGTGCCGTTTGTGGAGGAGCACCATGCGAATCCGCTGGATTTGAAGATTGCCTTTACCTTTGCGGGGCTGTTTATTTTAATGACGGCGTTGACGGACTGGGTAAGCCATACTTTTGGCAGTGCTGGGTTGAGCATATTGGCTTTGATTGTGGGTTTTACGGATATTGATCCTTTTGTGCTTTCTCTTTTGACGGGTCAGTTTAAAGCGGATGTGGTGACGCTGGCGCAAGCGGTGTTGATTGCGGCAGGTTCTAATAACTTTTTGAAAGCGGTGTATGCGCTTTGGCTTGGGGAAAAACGCATGGGCAGGGTCAGTGCGCTGTGGTTGAGTGTATTGGGTCTGCTGACTATTTTGTTAGGCAGTGTGGGAGTAGCTCAGCTGGGTTGAGTGTTTGTTTCGGGATGGCGTTTTAGGAGAGTGTTAGGTAGTAGATCATGACTTCGGATGTTAATCAAAAAGATACTTTATTTGCACATACGGAAGCGGTTGGTGCCTTTCAGTTTGATCGTTCGGTTGCTGCTGTGTTTCCCGATATGATTAGACGCTCAGTGCCGGGATACCAGACGATTTTGACAGGCTGTGGGGAGCTGGCGGCTTTGTATCACCAGCCTGGCACACAGTTGTATGATCTGGGGTGTTCGCTGGGGGCGACGGCGTTGACCTTACGACGTCATCTTCCGGAAGATTGTGGGTGCAGGATTATTGCCGTAGATAATTCGGAAGCCATGTTGGTGCGGGCACAGGAGTATATAAAGGCTTATAAGTCTTCCATTTCCATTGAGTTGCGTTGTGAGGATATCCAGGATACGGTCATTGAAAACGCCTCTGTAGTAACGTTGAACTTTACATTGCAGTTTCTGGCGCCCGAAAGCCGCCGTACTTTGTTGGAAAAAATTTATGCTGGGTTGAATCCCGGCGGGATTTTGATTCTTTCGGAGAAGGTGCATTTTGAAGATGCTGTCTTGCAGCAGAGTATTGAGCATTTGCATTTGCAGTTTAAACGCGCCAATGGTTATTCAGAGCTGGAAATCAGCCAGAAACGGGCGGCGCTGGAAAATGTGCTGATTACAGAAACTCTGGCGGCGCACTTAAACCGCTTGCGGGCAGTGGGCTTTGCTCATGCAGGAGCTTGGTTTCAAGCCTATAATTTTGTTTCCGTTTTATGTGTGAAATAACATGATTTTCTGTGCTCTCCTTCGGTTGTTTGTGGATGAGGTGGTGTCGCCATGATCAGCCATTTCTACCAGCACCTGAACACCTTCTGGCTCCTGCTGGAGCGGGAAAAAGCCTTCAAACCTTGGCTGACCGGGCTGCCACCACTGCTGGCGCAGGCGTTGGATCCGGATGCAAATGGTCATCATCCCCGCTTTAGCCGGGCGCTGAGCCTCATTGACACACTGCCTACGGCAGAGCGGACGGCACTGGATCAACCCGCCGTCTGCGCCTGTGGCACTCTGCCGCCCGTGCAGCAGGAAACCTTGCGCAGCGCCGCCAGAATGCTCATGCCCTGGCGCAAGGGGCCTTATCAACTGTTTGACCTGTTTATCGACACCGAGTGGCGTTCCGATGCCAAATGGGAACGCCTGTTGCCCCACCTGCCCGAACTTACTGGCAAACGCTTGCTGGATGTGGGCTGTGGTTCCGGCTATCACCTGTGGCGTATGGCGGGTGCCGGGGCGGCAGAGGTGGTGGGCATTGACCCCACTCAGCTGTTTCTGGCGCAGTTTCTACTGGTGCGCAAGTTGCTGGGTGATGAGCAGCCGGTGTGGTTCCTGCCTCTGCCGCTGGAGCAGCTGCCCGCACCAATAAACGGTGCCTTTGATATGGTCTTCAGCATGGGCGTGCTCTATCACCGCAGAAGCCCCGTGGATCACCTGCTGGAGTTGAAAGCGCAGCTGAAACCGGGCGGCACCCTGGTGCTGGAAACCTTGGTGGTGCCGGAGGATTACGGCCAGCTGCTGGTGCCGAAAGATCGTTATGCGCAGATGAAAAATGTCTGGTTTATTCCTGCGGTTGTGGAGCTGGTTCGCTGGCTCGAACGCTGTGGTTATCAGAACGTTCGCCATGTGGATACCACACCTACTACACCGGATGAGCAGCGTATCACTGACTGGACGAAAGGTCAGTCTTTGCAGGATTTTCTTGATCCAAACGACCACAGCCGCACTGTGGAAGGCTACCCTGCTCCTCTGCGAGCCATTGTGCTGGCGGAAAAACCTTAAGGATATACCATGCAAACACAGTTTCAGACTCTGCTGGAGACGCTTAATCAACAGATTATCGGTCAGGCTCACTTAGTGGAGCGGATGTTGATTGCGCTGTTAAGTGAAGGCCATCTTTTGGTAGAAGGACCGCCCGGGTTGGCGAAGACCAAGGCAGTGCGTACTTTGGCACAGCTGATAGAAGGGGATTTTCACCGTATCCAGTTCACGCCAGATCTGCTGCCGGCGGATATTACCGGCACGGAAATCTGGCGTTCAGAAACGGGAGCGTTTGAGTTTCAGCCAGGGCCGATTTTCCATAACCTGATTCTGGCGGATGAAATTAACCGTGCGCCGGCCAAGGTGCAGTCTGCTCTATTGGAAGCTATGGCGGAGCATCAGGTTACCGTGGGGAATCGCACGTTATCCATGCCCAGGCTGTTTATGGTGATGGCTACGCAAAATCCCATAGAACAGGAAGGGACTTATCCGCTTCCGGAAGCGCAGTTGGATCGTTTTATGTTCAAAGTGAATATTGATTACCCGCAGGATGCGGAGTCGGAACGGCAGATTCTGGAAATAGTGGAAAATGAAATACGGCACAGTGCGCCCGCTCTGCCAGAGCCGGTTTCTCAGAAACAGCTGTTTGATGCTCGGGAAGCAGTGATGCAGATGCATATGGCCGACAGTGTGAAAACTTACATTGTGCAGCTGGTTCTGGCTACCCGTAAACCGCAGGGCTATGACAAACAGCTGGCCAGCTGGATTCAATACGGTGCCAGCCCCCGCGCTACCATTGCACTGGCCCGTGCCGCCCGTGCGCTGGCCTGGCTACGGGGCAAGGACTTCGTCAGCCCCGATGAGGTGCTGTCCATTGCTCCCGATGTCCTCCGCCACCGCCTGCTGCTCAGCTTTGAGGCAGAAGCCGAAGGACTCAACCCTGATGAAATCATCCTCCGCCTGCTGCAGAAAGTGCCTATTGTGTAACGGCTCAAAACAAACTACAGAAGCTCAAACCGGCTTCATTGCAAACAGCAGTGCTTGTATTTTTTGCCGGAGCCACAAGGGCAAGGGTCATTACGCCCTACCTTAGGCTGATCATGCTGGAAAGGCTGCTGAAGACCAGGGGATGCTGCACGCGGTTGCATTCGCTCCGGCTCCAGCACATCAAATAGCAGGTTTGGCAGCTCTTCCAACATCTCCATGGCCTGCTCTGCCAGTTTATATTGTTCAAGCCCCTTGAAAGCCCCCGGGTTCGGATCGACAACCTGCTGCATTAACACCTGTGCATAGACCATGGGATACATCACACGATCCACCAGAACAGCCTCATCTTCCGGTAGTTGCTCGCCTTCAGCCTCCTGTGTCATTTTTTCTTCCAGGCTTTCAAGCAGTGCCATCACAGTCGGGCTGAAGCGCGCAAATGCCATCAGATAACCCTGGAACCACATGGCCACCGGCAACAGCGTCTCCGGCAATATATCGCCTCCTTGCTGTACCGCTTCAACCAGCTCTTCCCAGGCAGGATCTTCCACCTCCGGTGACCACAAGGGGAAAAACGCACCCTCCCGCAACCGATGATTCACATTGTTATAGAAGCGCATTAGCCTGGCCATTTGCTCCTCTGCATCCTGCGTATCTTCAAATAACGGAGGAAAATCACCCCAGATGACCGCCAACCATTCGCTTGGCCTGATAAACTCAGGCATAGTCAGCAGCCCTGCAAAGAAACCCTCCAGCTGGAAGATATTGACAATACCAAAATCCAGTTTTTTCTCATCACCCGCCGACAGCTCGTCTGGCACCCGTTCTATCAGTAATATTTCCAGCGGCTTCAGATCCGATTCCATGTCAAAATGATCAAGCGTATTATGGGACACCGTTATAATTCTCCTGTATATAAAGCCCCCCGGAACTGTCATGACAGTAACAATTTCGGTTCAGGCCGTGATACTGTGATCATACAAAAACAACCCGCTCTAATGAACATTTATTTGACACTGGACGAACTGATTGCCTGGCGTGCTAAAGTGCGTCGCCGCAAGCTTGCGCCATTTCAGAAGCTGATGGCGCAGAGTGGAGGTGGGCATCGCACGATTCGTAAAGGGCGGGGCATGGAGTTTTCCGATATCCGTCCTTATCAGGCGGGGGATGAGGTGCGCCTGATGGATTGGAAAATCACCGCGCGTACGCAAAAACCCCATATCAAAGTATTTACGGAAGCGCAGGAGCGCCCTACTGTGCTACTGATAGATCAGACAGCAGCCATGTTTTTTGCTAGCCAAAAGCAGTTAAAAAGCAGCTTGGCGTTACACTTGTCGGCGATTATCGGCTGGGTTACATTGCAGCAGCAGGATCGTATTGGTGGGCTGGTGTTTGATGAACAGGCTGTGCACTGGGTACCGCCTCAGCGCAGCCATATGACGCTGATGGCGGTATTACACCAGGCGCTAAGACTGCATCAGAAGCTTTCATACCCGGGAAAGCGGCAGGCTGAAGCCTGGCAGCAGGCACTGATGCGGGTAAATCAGCATTTACCCCATGGCAGTAAGGTGGTACTCGTCGGTGATCTGCTGGCGCTTGATATGGCAGGTATGGGAGTTTTACATCAGCTGCGTCGTTCCCATGATGTGGTAGCGTTGAATATTTTTGACCCTTTGGAAGCGGGATTGCCAAATATAGGAGCAGTGCAGGTGCAGGATGAGGCACAGGTGCTGCAGCTGGATACCCGGCGGGCTTCGATGCGGGAAGCTTATGCAAAAAGCTTTGTGCGTCAATGGCAGCCGCTGCGAAAACGTCTGCTTGGCTTGAAGATACCCGTGTTCAGCTTTTCCACCCATGAAGATGCGTTAGTGCAACTACAGCAACAAGGGGTGGTGGGATGAACTCAGACCCTGAAGTTGTGCTCAGCCGGCTGCATGATGTATTGCTGCCGCCGCCTGTGGGCTGGTGGCCGCTGGCGGAAGTCTGGTGGTTCATTATCGTGGGTCTGCTGGGGTTTGTGACCTGGTTTCTTTGGTTTTTGTGGCGCAACTGGCACTTGGCCGCTTATCGCCGTGAGGCGGTGCAACGCCTGCATCAGCTGCATGCTGACTGGCAGGCAGGCAAGGTACACAACCCGGTGGAGGCGATCAATGTACTGATGAAACAGGTGGCGGTGACAGCCTATACCCCCGAGCAGCGAGGCAGGATGTATGGTGATGCATGGGTGGATTTTTTGCGCAAAAGTGCGGTGCGGGTAAAAGCACCGGATGATTTGCCCTATTTACTGGGTTTGGCTTATCGGCAGGATGTTTCACGTGAAACAGAAGCGGTTGAGCGACTGTTTTTATTTGCAGAACAGTGGATCAGGAGACATCACCAGTGACAGGTGGCTGGAATTTTGTTGATCAGCTCTCGTTTCTGTGGCCATGGTGGGTGATACTGTTGCCGTTGCCCTGGGTTGTGCGGCAGCTGTTGCCGCCTGTACGGCGGGGCGCACCGCTGGCAGTACCGACTCTTTATGTTACGGCGCGGGAAGCCTTAAAAACTATGGAAAGGTTACCTGTTCACAGGGTGCAGCGTTTCCCGATACCTATTTGGGCTTGGTGGATATGGTTTCTGGTGGTGCTGGCGGTGATGCGGCCAGTATGGTATCTCACACCGACTTCGTTTATGCAGGAGGGCAAGGATATTATGCTGGCGGTGGATTTATCCGGCTCGATGCAGAAGCCGGATATGCATTTGCGGGGTGCGTCGGTGGAGCGGTTGACGGTGGTCAAGGAAGTGGTGGATGAGTTTATCGCTCAGCGGGAGCATGATCGGCTGGGGCTGGTTGTGTTTGGCTCGAGAGCATTTGTAATCAGTCCGTTGACTTATGATCACAATACAGTGAAAGCACAGCTACGGGATGCTCAAATAGGCATGGCGGGTGAAAACACGGCTCTGGGTGATGCCATTGGGTTGACGATTAAGCACTTGAAAAAGGTAGGCAAGCATCGGGGTGTGCTGATTTTGCTGACTGATGGTGCCAATACGGATGGCAGGGTGCAACCTTTGGAGGCGGCGGAAAAGGCGCGCGCATTTGGGTTGAAGATTTATACCGTTGCTATTGGGCGTAGCCATGCGGGGGGCGGGTATGACTATGATGAGACAACATTAAAACAGATTGCACAACTTACGGGTGGCCAGTTCTATCTGGCACACAACCCTGAGCAGCTGCGGGATATCTATGAGGAGATTAGCCGTCTGGAAAGTACGGTATATGCCGTGCATCATTACCGAGCACATACGGAGCTATATCCTTGGCCGTTAGGGGTGGCTTTTTTGCTGAGCATGGGGGTTGCTTTTTGGTACAGCCGCCGTGAGGGGGGATGATGGACTGGAGTGCGTTTCATTTTCTCAGGCCTGTGTGGTTGATCGCGGTGGTACCGGCATGCTGGATCTGGTGGCGATTGCGACAAAAGCAGCACCCTTTAGGGCAGTGGGGTAAGGTTATTGAATCACGTTTCTTGCGATATTTTCAGTCTGAAAGCTCAGTACCTCAGCGTTGGCCTGTAAACGGGCTGCTGGCGCTTTGGGTATTGACAGCCTTTGTGCTGGCCGGACCGAGTTGGGTTCAGCAGCCTGTCCCGGCGCATAAATCACGGGAAGGCACCGTGATTGTACTGGATCTTTCTTTATCTATGCTGGCTCAGGATCTACAGCCTGGCCGTTATAAGCGGGCGATTTTTACCCTGACGGATTTGGTAAAAGCACATCCTGAGCTCAAATTTGGCCTGGTGGCTTATGCCGGAAGTGCGCATGTGATTACGCCCATCGCGGAAGATAATGAAACCTTGTTGAACTTGTTGCCTGCGTTGAGCCCGCTGATTATGCCCCAGCAGGGAAGTCGTCCGGATCTAGCGATGGAAAAAGCACATCAGCTGCTTGCAGGTGCGCGTGTGGAGAAAGGGCATATCATCTGGGTGACGGATGATCTGGATCAGGCAGAGCGTTTAAATGCGTTTTTTGTGCACCACCGCTATACTCTTTCTATTCTGGCGGTTGGTACGGAACAGGGTGCACGGATTCCTACATCAAACGGTTTTTTATTGGATAAATCCGGGCAGGCGATTATTGCCAAACTCCCTTGGGACAGACTGAAACAGTTTGCTCAGTTACACCGTGCTACGCTCACTCCAGTGCGGTTGGATCATCAGGATTTAGCTTATCTGTTGCCGCCTTTTTCTGTGCAAGGGGGAGAAGAAACAGACCAGGTGGTCATGCAGTGGTTAGATTTTGGCGTTTACCTGTTACCGCTGATTGCTTTGCTGGCAGTGTTTCTGTTTCGTAGAGGTTGGGTGTGGTTATGGCTGCTGTGCTGGCTGCCCGCAATGCCGCAGCCGGTTTGGGCACAGGCGCAGGAACAAGAGAAGGCATTAAGTGACTGGCGTGATATTTTCCGCACTCCGGATCAACAGGCTTACCGCTTGTGGCAGCAGAAACAGTTCGACCGCGCCTGTGATCGTTTTCAGCGTGCAGACTGGAAAGGAGTGGCCTGTTATCGGGCAGGACACTATCAGGCGGCAGAGCGAGCTTTTCGTCAGGACAAAACGGCTCGAGGGTACTACAACTTGGGCAATGCATTGGCAAAACAGCATCGTTATGAGGCGGCCATCAAAGCTTATCAACAAGCACTGACGCAAGAGCCTGCACTGATTGTGGCACGAGAAAATTTAAACTTACTCAAGCAGCTTCAGCGCACCAGGCAACCTGAGGCTGCTGAGCCTGAGACAACGCCTTCCAAACCAGCCGTACCGCAGGAAGTTTCATTATCAGAACCCCCGGTTTTAACTACTAAAGCGGTAAAAAAACCTCAAAAACAGCCTGAAAAACCGGCTGAACAAACGGAAAATAAGACAGCATTGCAAAAAAATGCTGCGCCAAAAAAAGGGGGAGACCCCTCCAGCGCTGATCATGCAGAGGCTGATCGTACCCAAAAGGTCGCACAGGGTATGCTTGGAAAAGCAGTATCAGGCAAGTCCGAACAGACAGGGGTAGCAGCTTTACAGAAAGGTAAGGTTCAGCGACAGGTGAATGGGCTGGATCAGTGGCTGCAGCTGATTCCAGATCAACCGGCATTTTATTTACAGCGTAAATTTGAATATCAACTGCAGCAGCAGCCTAAGCAGCGGGAGCAGAAAACATGGTAAGGCGGGTTTTTCTGTTGCTGTTAGGGCTGTGGGCAGGAGAAAGCTGGGCACAAGCGCTTGTTACCCATGTTGATCGCACATGGTTGGAGCAGGGGGATGTGTTTACTTTAAAAATTACGCTCTCAGGCGTTTCAGAAAAAGCATCCCCGCCTGAGTTGAAGCTTGCGCCGCTTAATAAGGCATTTGAGATCATCTCGGTACAGCAACATAGTCAGCTGCAGATGCAACAGGGAAAGAGGCAACATAATTATATTTGGGCGCTGCAGCTTGTTTCAAAACAGGCCGGTGAGATAAGGATACCGCCTTTAACGGTGGACAGTTTACAAACCGACCCGGTCACCTTGCATGTCCGTCCGCTTCCTGAGGCGTTAAAAAAGCATCCACGGATACTTTTTACACAACAGGTAGATACACAAACGCCTTACTTACAACAGCAGGTGATCTATACATTTCGGCTTTATCATCAGGGCAGCTTGCATAATGGCCTGCTGAGTACGCCCGTGGCGCAAGGGTTTCAGCTGTTGCCGTTAGGCAGTGAACAAGTATTTGCCAAGTTGGTAACAGGCAAGTTATATACGGTGGTGGAGCGTCGTTATGTGCTTTTCCCGCAGCAGGCAGGTAAGCTGCTTTTACCGCCGCTTCAGGCAGAAGGACAGCTGTATGTGCAGGAAAAGCTTATTCCAGTACAGGCGCGTACACGAGCTGTAACATTAAATGTAAAACCCGTTCCGAAAAATTGGCCTTCGCATCAGCCTTGGTTGCCGGCTTATGACTTGAAAGTGGCTTTAGTAAGAAAGCCTGACAAAGAAGCCTTGGCAGTAGGTGAAGCACAGATATGGCAGATTCAAATCTATGGCAAGGGTGTAAGGGGAGAGCAGCTGCCAACATTGATGCCGCCAAAAGTTGATGGACTACAGATTTATACAGAGCCTGAGCAGGTGCAGACGCAGCTGACAGAAGTCGGTGTGATCGGTAAAAAACAGTTGCGCTGGACAGTTATTGCTCAGAAGGCAGGAGAGATTAAAGTGCCTCGGCAAGTGGTATTTTGGTGGAATCTGGATCAGCGCCAGCTTTTGGTGGAAAAGATAGAGGAAAAAGAAATTTACACTGTACAGGCAAAACAACAAGAAGTTTTATTGCCCTTATCCTATGAACAGGGGGTGGACAATGTCGTCTCTATTGATTCAAAATTTTCTAATGGGTTGCTGCTTTATAGCTTGGTGACTTTTGTGGTAGTCATCATGTTTGTCTGGCTGTGGCGTATGTATGTTAAGCGGAAACAGGGGTACTCCATGTTATGTGAAAAAATTCCATTAGAGTTTTATGCTGAGCTACAGCAGATGGCTTTGCCGGCATCGGCAGATGTTTTGAAATGTCAGCTTGAAAAAGCTCTTTTTTTGAGAGAAGATGAGAAAGAAGCAAGAGAAGTCATACAGAAGCTGTGTAAATTTGTTCTAAAACAGCATATCAAAAAGAAGTCTGATTACAAAGGCGTTAATAAATCAGGTAATTTAAACTCAATTTATATAGATTGAACTTTATGACTAGGGTCATGACTAGTTGAGGGGTTTTTCTCGCAGTAATTTCAGTAGGATTTTA
>CAYRSN010000012.1:0-40702 GCA_964427185.1 uncultured Piscirickettsiaceae bacterium
CAGGAGCTTTATGGCGATATGATCGAGTGGATCGGCGCCTCAGACGGCGGAAAAATACAGTCCGTCGATGTGGCGAATAAAACGGTTACCACCACGGAAGGTGAAAAATTCAAAGCCGACGTATTGAATGTCATTCCGGCACAAAAAGCTGGCAAGCTCGCCTTTGAGGCCGGCCTGACCAACGACAAAGGCTGGTGTCCTGTAAACCAGCAAACCTTTGAATCCAGCATCCATAAAGATGTATATGTGATTGGAGATGCGTCCATTGCCGGCAAGATGCCGAAATCAGGGCACTCCGCCAACAGCCAGGGCAAGCTTTGCGCCGGTGCCATTGTTACTGCACTCAACGGCTGGGAGACCCCCAGCCCGAAACTGGCAAATACCTGTTACAGTCTGGTCGCACGCGACTACGGCATCAGTGTCGTGGCCGTCTACCAGTATGACGGCAAGCTCATGAACAAGGTGAAAGGCGCTGGAGGTGTTACGCCGCTTAATGCACCTGCCAGCCAGTTTTTGGCAGAAGCCACCTATGCGCGTGGCTGGTATAAGAGCATTACCCACGATACTTGGCGTGGATAAACCACCAGACTGCTTTAAAAATTTCCTGTAGTTTACCCGCCTTCTGGCGGGTTTTTTAATGCTGCCAGCAATCTCTCGGGCAGGGCACCAAAAGCACCGTTTGACATAAAGACGACTGTATCACCCTGTTTAACAGCCGCCTTAACTTGCTGCAAGAGCTTTTCATAGCTCCCCGCCGTGCCTTTCAGAGCAGAAAATGCAGGAATCTTCCAGCTCCATTCAGTATTCAGATAAATCCACACACCATCCGCTACGGACAGTGCTTCGGGCAGCGCTTGAGCATGCACACCCATACGCATGGTATTCGAGCGCGGCTCCAGCACTACCAACAACCGCCCGGAGGCTTGAGCTTTCAAGCCTGCCAAAGTGCTGCGAATTGCAGTGGGATGGTGTGCAAAATCCTCAAGAATACGAATACCGTTCACCTCCCCCACCAAACTTTGACGCCGCCTGACACCTTTAAAGCCATTGAGCGCTTCAACGGCCACCGCCATCGGCACACCAGCATGGTGCGCAGCCAACAGTGCACTGGCAGCATTATCCAAATTATGTTGACCGGTCAAATCCCAATGCACCTCACCGACCTGCATACCCTGCCAGATCACCTTAAAATGGTTGCACGGAGCATTTAACGGCTCAATACACAATGCCGCGCGATCCTGTACTGGAGTCCATACCCCCATCTCCAGCACCTCTGCGACAGCCTTGTCATGCAGGGGAGCAATCACTTGTCCATTACCCGGTACCGTGCGGATAAACTGATGAAACTGGCACTGAATGGCGCTTATATCAGGAAAAATATCCGCATGATCATATTCCAGATTATTGATCGCACAGGTACGCGGGCGGTAGTGGACAAACTTGCTACGTTTGTCAAAAAAAGCCGTGTCATATTCATCCGCCTCAATCACAAAAAAAGGAGCCTCACCCAGACGCGCAGAAACCCCGAAATTCTCCGGCACACCACCGATTAAAAACCCCGGCTGCAACCCCGCATATTCCAATATCCAGGCCAATAAACTACTGGTGGTCGTCTTACCATGCGTGCCGGCGACTGCCAACACCCAGCGATCTTTCAGCACCAGACGCTGCAGGATTTCCGGCCCGCTGACATAGTCCAACTGCCGGTTCAGTACCGCTTCCACATCCTCATGCCCACGGGATAGTGCATTGCCAATGACTACCATATCCAGTGCTTCTGTCAGCCAGCCACGTTCACCATAGGCATATACTTCAATACCCGCCTGCGCTAACTGATCACTCATAGGGGGATAGATCGCCTGGTCAGAGCCACTGACCACATGCCCCTGCGCTTTAAGCAGCTGCGCCAGCCCCCCCATAAAGGTTCCCGCCACACCCAGAATGTGAATCCTCATATAATGTGCCTCATGTTATGGATTGATCATGCTCAAAGCCTTGAACGCTTTCTCGCACCGCTGAATAGCGGCGGGCTGCTGGCGCTGGATACGGAATTTCTGCGTACCAAAACCTACTATCCCCGCTTCTGCCTGCTGCAGCTGGCACAGGAAGATGGCACCATCGCACTGGTGGATCCGCTGGCTTGCGACCTGTCCCCGCTGTGGCAGGCTTTCAGCCATACGGAGATCACCTTTATTCTCCATGCCGCCTTTCAAGATCTGGAGGTATTGTATCAGGCGGGCAAGACCTTACCCGCCCGCATCTTCGACACCCAAATCGCTGCCCTGCTGCATGGATTTGGCGATCAGAGCGGGTTGAATACATTGCTGGAGCATTTTCTGCATGTCAGTGTGCCAAAAGATGCTACTCGTACAGACTGGTGTCAACGCCCTCTGGAACAAAAACAGCATGCCTATGCGGCAAATGATGTGCACTACCTGATCCCCCTCTATCATGCACTGTCAGACAAGTTCACTGTGCAGGCTCAAGCTGCATTACAGGAAGACTTTGACGCCCTATGCACGCCAGGAAGATACACACTACCCCCTGAAGATGCCTGGCAAAGGTTAAGCGGTGGCCAACGTTTTTCAGCCAAACAGCAAACACTGCTGCGCAAGCTGGCAGCCTGGCGTGAACAAACCGCTCAACAGCAGAACCTGCCCCGCCGCTGGGTTATTGGCGATGATACTTTGATGGCGCTGGCCAAACGCCCTCCCGCCAATCTGGACAAACTGAAAAATGTACCTGGGCTTTCCGCACCTCAATATCGACAATACGGCGAAGCCATTTTGGAAGTGCTCGATCAAACCTTTCGTGAAGACAACTGGACAAAACAGGCGCATGCAAAACTGCATCCCTCACCTGAAGAAGAACCCTTGCTACAGCTTGCCAAGGCCATCGTCATCCAACAGGCACAGAATTTCGGCTTCAATGCCAACGGCATAACCTCCCATGTCCTGCTCGACTGGCTACGCAACCAACAAGGATCATTGTCAGCTGGCTGGCGCCATCTGCTGATCGGCGCACCTTTGCGTAAAATACAGCAGGGAACCCCCCTGGTCTTTAAACGCAACAAGCTTGAGATTCCTTATGAACCGCTCTTTACGTCCTAACGCACTATATGCCCAAGCAGGCGGTGTGACAGCTGTCATCAACACCTCCATGGCAGCCGTCATTGAAACCTGCCGACGTTTTTCCAACCACTTCGGCAAACTCTATGGCGCCCGTAATGGCATTCTGGGTGTCCTGCATGAGGATCTCGTGGAGCTGACCCATACAGACACCGCCACGTTAAATCAGCTGATGCATCTGCCCGGTGGAGCGCTGCAGGCATGCCGCTTTGATCTGGATCCTATTGATGAAAACCCTGCACAGTATGAGCGTGTTTATCAGGTGCTCAAAGCACACAACATCGGTGTGTTTTTTTACAACGGCGGTAACGGCTCCATGCTCACGGCACTGAAAATCGCTGCTTTCTGTGCTCAAAAAGGCCATCCCCTGCAAGTAATCGGCATCCCCAAAACCATTGATAATGACATGGCTCACACTTACTGCTGCCCAGGATATGGCTCGGCGGCTAAATTTATCGCCACCAGCCTCCTGGAAGCCGTACTGGATTTACGCGCCATGTATCCCACCTCTACCAAAGTGTTCCTGATAGAGGCTATGGGACGCCATACCGGCTGGCTGGCACTGGCCGGCAGCCTGATTCTGGATCTGATACCGGATACCCCATTACTTACCCTGTTCCCAGAACGCCCCTTCCACTACGAAGACTTTCTCAAGCGGGTCAAACAGCAGATTGCCCAATCCGGCTACAGCGTAGTGATTGTCGGGGAAGGCATCAAAACACCCGATGGAGCGTTTTACGCTGTCGCACGCCCCAATCATGCCCACATGAACTGGAGCCAGATGGGAGGGGCAGCCTGCAAGCTGGCAGATACTTTACGGCACGACCTCAACACCAAAGTCCATGTCGCACTTCCAGACTACCTGCAGCGCAGTGCTGCCCATCTGGTTTCCGTAACCGACTGGGAGATGGCCTATGAAGTAGGCAAAGCGGCGGTGATGGCTGCCGTACAAGGGGAGCACGGTAAGCTGCCCATCATCGTAAAAACCCTGAACGAACCGTTTGACTGGACAACACAGTTGATTTCCATTGAAACTGTGGCGGATCTGGAACGCCCCGTACCCGATGCATTTATTACGGCAGACGGCTACCACGTCACTCATCAGGCGCTGCGCTATCTAAGACCGCTGGTTACCGGAGAGCGCCCTCTGAGCTGGCATCACGGCCTGCCGAATTTAACACCGGTCACATTCCCGCCTGTCACCAAAAAGCTGGCGCCCTACAGCTGATGGGCTAACTGCGCCCACAGCGGCAAAGTAAAAAAGCTGACCAGCACCCCCAACCGACCATGGCAGACGCTAACCTGGGCTGAAGATGATGGCTGGCGGCGACCACCCCAGCTGTAATCATCGTGGGCATGGCGGCTTCCAACAAGGCTGTTTGTGCCGGCAAACCATGCATATCCAGCAGGTATATCAGCCATAAAGCCAGCAGTGGCATCAACCCCATTTTAATCGCCATACCTATCGCAAAGGGCTGACCCAACCCTTGCGGCAGCTTGAACTTCAGCTGGCGGCTCAGCCACAGCACCAAACCTGCTGTCAATGCCAGCAACACCCACGGCACTGCGACCAACCCCAGCAAGCGCTCATCAAAACGTATCTGCGGCAGGTAAAAGAAAATCACTGCCGGCAGCGCAACCCAAATCACCCAAGCATTCAGTACTTCCGGTGCTGATTTGAACACATGCACCCGCTGTAACAGCCACCCCAGTACAATGCATAGCGCGACCAACGTCAGGTTTTCCATAGTACCACCCTACAAAAAACCGCCCGAAGGCGGTTTATTACGTAGTATTGCGCACCGCTCATTTCCGCTTTTTCGGCGCAATCAGGTCGGTGATGGTGCCTTCGGCCATCTCGGCGGCGAAGGCGAAGGTTTCAGAAAGGGTCGGATGCGGGTGAATGGTCAGGCCAATGTCCTGCATATCTGCACCCATTTCAATGGCCAGCATGGCCTCAGCAATCAGCTCTCCTGCATTGGGGCCAACCATACCGCAGCCAAGGATGCGATGCGTCTTGGCATCAAATAGCGCCTTGGTCATACCCTCATCCCGCCCCAGACTCAGGCTGCGACCGGATGCCGCCCAGGGGAAGGCACCTTTTTCATACTCAACACCTTCCGCCTTAAGCTCCTCTTCCGTCTTACCTGCCCAAGCCACCTCTGGATTAGTATAAGCAACAGAAGGAATTCCCATCGGAGTAAAGGCCGAGGGCATACCGCAGATGACTTCCGCCGCCACCTTGCCCTCATGCACGGCCTTATGTGCCAACATGGGCTGACCGACAATATCGCCAATGGCATAGATATGCGGCACATTGGTGCGCTGACGCGCATCCACCGGAATAAAGCCGCGCTCATCTACAAACACGCCCGCCTTATCAGCATCGATTTTCTGACCATTGGGTGCACGCCCGACCGCTACCAGAATACGGTCAAACGTATCCGTTTCCGGCACACCAGTACCTTCGAAGGTGACTTTCAGGCCTTCTGAGGTGGCCTCCACATTGGTCACCTTGGCATTGAGATAGATATTCTCATAGCGCTGCTGAATGCGCTTAAGCAAGGGCTTGGTAATATCTTTATCCGCACCGGGGATAATGGTATCGCCCAACTCCACCACGGTAATCTTCGCGCCCAGGCTGTCATACACCTGCGCCATCTCCAGGCCAATGATTCCGCCGCCGATCACCAGCATACGCTTGGGGATTTCCGCCAGCTCCAGTGCATCCGTGGAATCCATCACCCGTGGATCGTCATGGGGAATAAACGGTAGCTTGATAGGCTGGGAGCCGGCAGCGATAATGGCGTTATCAAAAGAAATAGTCTTGCTGCCGCCCTCCGTAAGCTCAACGGTAAGCGTATTGGCGCTGGAGAAACGGCCATAGCCCTGCACAATCTCCACTTTGCGCTGCTTAGCCAATGCCGCCAAACCACCCGTGAGCTTTTTAATGACGCTGTTTTTATACTCCCGCAATTTGTCCAGATCGATTTCCGGCTCGGCAAACTTCAAACCATGTTCCGCCAGCTCACGGGTTTCGTTGAGAATAACGGACATATGCAACAATGCCTTGGAAGGAATACAGCCCACATTGAGACACACACCACCAATCACAGGGTAGCGCTCTACCAGCACCACTTTCTTGCCTAAGTCTGCCGCACGGAAGGCTGCGGTATAACCACCAGGCCCGCCGCCCAGCACCAGCACTTCGGCATGCAGCTCCGCTTCACCCGTAAAGGTGGCCGCAGCAGGGGTCTCCCCCTTTTTTTCAAAATCAAAATTTTGTGACTCGGTGCTTTGTGAGCGTGCTGTAGAGGTGCTTTTTTCAGCGTTTTTTACCTCTATTTTGCCGATTAAATCACCTGTTTTGACTTTGTCGCCTACCGCAACGTGCATTTCCACAATCTTACCGCTGTAAGGTGCCGGCACTTCCATGGTGGCCTTGTCCGACTCCAGCGTAATCAGGGAATCTTCCACTTCCACTTCATCACCGGGCTGTACCAGCACTTCAATCACATCTACCTGATCAAAATCACCGATATCCGGTAGCACAATGTCTTTAATTTCGCTCATATCAGGCCACCTCTCACAAAATCAACTGGCGAATATCGCTCAAATAGCGTGCCACGGTCTGAGTAAAGCGTACGCCTTCTGCACCGTCAATCACACGGTGGTCATAGCTGACAGAGAAAGGCAGGATCAGACGCGGCTCAAACTCACTGCCGTTCCACACCGGCTGCATTTTGGCTTTGGAAACGCCCATAATGCCCACTTCAGGGGCATTCACAATTGGCGTAAAGTTGGTGCCGCCAATGCCGCCCAGGCTGGAGATGGTAAAGGTACCGCCGGACATATCCTTCGGCCCCAGCTTGCCGTCTCGAGCCTTGGCGCTGATTTCCATCAACTCGCGGGAAAGATCCAAAATGCCTTTCTGATCTACATCCCGCACTACGGGCACAACCAGGCCGTTGGGTGTATCCACGGCAATGCCCAGGTTGTAATAGCGCTTCACAATCAGGTGCTCGCCATCCTCAGACAGAGAAGCATTCATATTGGGGAACTGCTTCAATGCGGCGACCACAGCCTTCATAATAAACACCAGTGGGGTGATCTTGAGCCCCTGTTTTTCCGTCTGTGCTTTCAAGGACTTACGGAAAGCCTCCAGCTCGGTAATATCCGCCTCATCAAACTGGGTGACATGAGGCACATTAAGCCAGCAGGCATGCAAATGCTTGCCGGAAATCTTTTTAATGCGAGAGAGTTCTACCTGCTCCACTTCGCCAAACTGACTGAAGTCAGGTAGCTTGATGGACGGAATACCTGCACCACTGGCAGGCGCCATGGCCTGTGCGCCCTGCAAAATGCCTTTTACATATTGCTGCACGTCTTCTTTAGTAATACGCCCTTTAGGTCCCGAACCGGACACCTGTGTCAGATCTACACCCAGCATGCGGGCATAGGCGCGTACTGCCGGGCTGGCATGATAACGGGCACCGACTGTCTGTTTATTAACGGGTTTTTCTGCTGCCACAGATACAGGCGCCGGTTTGGGCTCAGCGGGTGCAGGTTTTTCTGGTTCAGGCTGCGGCTTGGCCGCTGCTGGAGTAGGTTTTTCTTCTGGTTTTTCTTCTGATGCGGTGCTTTCGGCTTCTGCCACATCAATTTCCGCAATAGGATCCCCCTCTTTAATCTTATCCCCCTCTTTAACCAGCATTTTCACAATACTGCCTTTCCAGGGAGATGGCACTTCCATGGTGGCCTTGTCAGATTCCAGGGTGATCATAGAGTCATCCACATCGACCGTATCGCCCTCGTTCACCAGGACTTCGATCACATCCACCTGATCAAAATCACCAATATCCGGCAGGGTAAATGTTTTTACACTCATGCGAGCTTTCCTTTTCAATTCGTTCTATGCAAAAAGCCGCCCGAAGGCGGCCAGATGATTACAGATACAATGGGTAGGTTTTATCCGCGTCAATGCCGTATTTTTCAATGGCCTGTTTGACAACTTTGCGTTCCAGCTTGCCTTCATCGGCCAATGCCTTTAAGGCCGCAACGGCAATGTAATAACGGTTCACCTCAAAATGGCGGCGCAGACGCTCACGGGTATCGGAGCGGCCAAACCCATCCGTGCCCAGAGTGACATAGGTTCCGGGCACATAGGCGCGGATTTTCTCTGGCAGATCTCGGATATAGTCGGTGGCCGCAATATAAGGCCCTTCTACCTGCTCCAGCAGCTCGGTGACATAAGGCTTTCTGGGCGTTGCTTCCGGGTGCAGCAGATTCCAGCGTGCCACCTCTTTGCCCTCTCGCGCCAGCAGATTAAAGCTGGGAGCGGCAAATAAATTGGCGGCCACGCCCCAATCTTCAGCCAGCAGTTCTGCAGCCGCAATGGCTTCACGGAAGATGGTGCCGGAACCCATCAGGTTCACCTGCGGCTGAGCATCGTTCGCGTCTGCCGCCTTGAACAGATACATGCCCTTTAAGATACCTTCTTCAGCCCCCTCCGGCATGGCAGGATGGCTGTAGTTTTCATTCATGGCAGTGATGTAGTAGAAAATATCTTCTTTGTCTTCATACATGCGCTTAATGCCATCACGAATAATCACCGCCATCTCATAGGCAAAGGTGGGGTCATAGCTCAGGCAGTTAGGCACCACATCATAGAACAGCAGGTTATGGCCGTCATCATGCTGCAGCCCTTCCCCTTCCAAGGTAGTGCGCCCTGCGGTGGCACCAATCAAAAAACCGCGGCAGCGCATATCGCCCGCCGCCCAAACCAGATCACCAATACGCTGAAAACCGAACATGGAGTAGAAGATATAAAACGGCACCATACTCACGCCATAGTTGGCGTAAGCGGTGGCCGCAGCAATCCAGTCGGACATGGCACCGGCTTCGTTAATGCCTTCTTCCAGCACCTGCCCTTTGGAGGATTCCTTGTAATAAGAAACCTGGTCAATATCCACCGGCTCATAGAGCTGACCGGCAGGATCATAGATACCGATCTGTCGGAACAGACCCTCCATCCCAAATGTGCGCGCCTCATCGGGAATAATGGGCACAATACGCTGTTTTAACTGTTTATCCCGCAATAAGATGGAGAGAATGCGCACAAACGCCATGGTAGTGGACATCTGCCGCTCACCGGTGCCTTCCAGCAAGGCTTTGAACACATCCAACCGAGGTGCCGGCAAGGTGTCACACTCCGCATGACGCTCAGGCAGATAGCCGCCCAGTGCTTTGCGGCGCTCATGCATGTATTGAATAATGTCTGAATCTTCCGGTGGACGGTAGAAAGGGACATCTTTTTCCAGCTGCTCGTCGGAAATAGGGACGGCAAAGCGATCGCGGAAATACTTGAGCCCTTCCAGGTCCAGCTTTTTCTGCTGGTGAGTGGTATTGGCTGCTTCGCCATAAGGCCCCATGCCGTAGCCTTTAACGGTTTTCGCCAGAATGACCGTGGGCAGGTCGGACTCTGTGGCGGCCTTATAAGCTGCATAAATCTTGCGTGGACAGTGTCCACCGCGGGTCAGGCGGAAGATTTCATCATCCGTCCAGTCTTCCACCAACTTGGCGGTTTCAGGGTACTTGCCAAAGAAGTGTTCGCGCACATAGGCGCCATCTTTGGCCTTATAGGCCTGATATTCACCATCAACGACCTCACCCATACGCTGAATCAGCTTACCGCTGGTATCTTTCGCCAGTAGCTGATCCCAGCCTGTTCCCCAGATAACCTTGATGACATTCCAGCCGGCACCTCGGAAAAAGGCTTCCAGCTCCTGAATAATCTTACCGTTGCCTCGCACCGGGCCATCCAGTCGCTGTAGGTTACAGTTGATGACAAAGGTAAGGTTGTTCAGCTTTTCCCGGCTGGCCAGATGAATGGCACCGCGGGATTCCGGCTCATCCATCTCACCATCCCCCAGAAACGCCCACACACGGCGCTGATCTGTCTGTGCCAACCCGCGCGCATGCATGTACTTCATAAAACGCGCCTGATAAATGGCCATAATCGGCCCCAATCCCATGGATACGGTGGGGAACTGCCAGAAGCCTGGCATCAGCCAGGGATGCGGGTAGGAAGAAAGGCCGTGGCCATCTACCTCTTGGCGGAAGTTTTTCAAATGTTCATCGTCCAGCCGTCCTTCCAGATAGGCACGGGCATACATACCCGGTGCCGTATGCCCCTGGAAAAAGACCATATCATGCCCCTGCTCTGCCTGCGGCCCACGGAAGAAGTGGTTGAAACCCACTTCATACAGTGTGGCACTGGAAGCGTAAGAGGCAATATGCCCGCCGACACCGGTATGCTTATTGGCACGCACCACCATAGCCATGGCGTTCCAGCGCAGAATAGAGCGCAAACGCTGCTCCAGCTTCAGATCACCTGGATATTTGGGCTGCTGCTCTAAAGGAATACTGTTGATATAGGGGGTATTGGCTGAATAAGGGGTATCAATGCCAAACTGACGGGCTTTGGAAATTAACAGATCAATCAGATGCTGTGCTTTTTGTGAGCCTTCAAACTCAACAACGGCCTCAAGGGCTTCAAGCCACTCTTGAGTTTCCTGGGGATCATGATCGATGAACTTGTCTGTCATACTGTTTCCTCTTTTATAAGCGCTTGTGGCGCTGATTTCAAGCAGCAGACACTGGGGTACCGCCTGCTGACAAACCTGCTTATATTATCACGACAGAAGATGAAGCTTAAGGCTTCAGCCAGAGCTGATGCAGAAAGGGCTCCAGTTCAGTCAGCGCCTGCTGGTAAACATTTCTTTTAAATTCAACTGCTTCTTGCACAGGCACCCAGTAGTCCACCCAACGGTAGGCTTCAAACTCTGGGTTGTCAAACAGATCCAGTTGAATGTGCGATTCCAGCCCCACCAACCCCAACATGAACCAGATCTGCTTCTGCCCGATACAGACAGGTTTGTTGTGCTGTCGCACAAGGTGCGCGGGCAGCTCATAACGCAGCCAGTCCTGTGTGCGCCCTAAAATACGCACATCCGCCGGGTTCAGGCCGACTTCTTCTTTCAGCTCGCGAAACAGTGCCTGCTGCGGTGATTCATGTGCCTGAATACCGCCTTGCGGAAACTGCCAGGCATCCTGGTTAATACGCTTGCCCAAAAACAGCTGCCCCTGCGGGTTGACAATGATAATCCCCACATTGGGTCGATACCCCGCTTCATCGATTACGGAATTATCATCATGATCGTTATAATGCCTTGGCATAGTTGCCCTCAGAATGAATTCATTTATTTCACTTATTTTAGGAGCCAAACATGGCGCTGGCAATTTTTGATCTGGATAACACGCTTCTGGCAGGAGACAGCGATCACCTGTGGGGCGAGTTCGTTATTGAAAAAGGGATTGTGGATGCCGAAACACACCGCAAACAAAACGATCGCTTTTATGCGGATTACTGCGCAGGAAAACTGGATATTTACGCTTATCAGCGTTTTGCACTGTCACCTTTGGTGGGGCGCGCTCCAGAGACGCTGAGCCGATGGCATCAGGAGTTTATGCAACGTTATATTGAGCCGATCATTCTGCCTAAGGGGGAGGCTGCCATTGCCCGGCACAAACAAAAAGGCGATACGGTGATGATCATTACTGCCACCAATACATTTGTCACCGCCCCTATTGCCAAACGCCTGGGGGTGGAAATTCTGCTGGGCACAGAGCCTGAAGTCGATGATAAAGGCTTCTATACCGGTAACATTGTGGGCACCCCCACCTTTCAGGAAGGCAAGGTCAAACGGCTTGCACAATGGATGCAGACACACCAGGCCACTTTGTCAGGCAGCTGGTTTTACTCCGACTCGCACAACGATATCCCTCTGCTGGAACAAGTCAGCCACCCCGTTGCTGTAGATCCGGATGAAAAACTCCACCATCATGCCACACGGCACGGGTGGCCGATCACCTCTTTTCGCTAACTGCCCCCCATGTCTTCAGACCAGGGGAGCAGCTGCCTTACAGCACGCTCACACCCCCCAGATAAGGTTGCAATGCTTCCGGCACGCAAATCGTGCCATCTTCATTCTGATAGTTCTCCACCAGTGCAACCAGTGTACGCCCAACCGCCAAACCGGAGCCGTTAAGGGTGTGCACCAGCTGAGGCTTCCCGTTTTCATCCCTGAAACGCGCTTTTAAACGTCGCGCCTGAAAATCTTCAAAGTTAGAGCAGGAGGAGATCTCCCGATAAGCCTGTTGCCCGGGCAACCAGACCTCAAGGTCATAGGTTTTCGCAGCGGAAAAGCCCAAATCGCCCGTGCACAAACTCATCACTCTGTAGGGCAACGCCAGCTTTTGCAAAACCGCTTCCGCATGCTGCGTCAATACTTCCAGCAGATCATAAGAGTGCTGAGGATGTGCCACGATGACCAGCTCCACCTTTTCAAACTGATGCTGACGAATCAGCCCGCGAATATCTCGACCTGAAGAACCGGCTTCTGCACGGAAACATGGCGTATGCGCCGTGCGCTTAATCGGCAGCGCTTCCATAGGGATAATTTCATCTCGCACCAGATTGGTCACCGGCACCTCGGCCGTTGGAATCAAATAAAGCTCACGGCTATCTTCCGCTTCAGTCTGATTGGCGATTTTAAAAAGATCTTCTTCAAACTTAGGGAGCTGACCCGTGCCAAAAAGGCTTTCTCTGTTCACCAGATAGGGCACATACACTTCTTCATAACCGTGATTGCGGGTGTGTTCATCCAGCATGAATTGAATCAAAGCCCGCTGCAACCGTGCCGCAGCGCCTTTCAGCACAGCAAAACGAGACTGTGCCACCTTAACTGCCGCTGCATTGTCATACCAGCCACGCTCCGTCAGCAGATCCACATGATCCTTAGGGGTGAATGCAAATTCCGGTGGTGTGCCCCAACGGCGTACCTCTACGTTATCGTTTTCATCCTTACCCACTGGCACGCTCTCATGAGGCAGATTAGGCAGGCTGGCGTAAATGTCATTAAGCTTTGTTTGAATCTCCGCAAGCTCGGATTTGGCGGCATCCAGCTGTCCGCCCAGATCCGCCACCGCATCCAAAAGCGGCTGAATATCTTCGCCCTGCGCCTTGGCTTTTCCAATAGCCTTGGCTGAACGGTTACGCGCCGCCTGAAGCTGCTCCACCTCAACCTGCAACGTTTTACGTCTCACCTCCAGTGACTCGATCTGTTCAACAGGCACCTCCACCCCGCGTGTTTTTAAGCGCGAAGCAACCTCCGCTAGTTGCGTACGCAATAATTTGGCATCCAACATGTCTTTACTCCGTTAAAGTCATTTTTCCGGCATGAAACCCGAGCCAGACAGCCCCCAGGCATAGGCATACATTGAGCATAATATTCAACAGTGCCTTACTAAACTCACCGGTTTGCAAATACTGTAAGGTTTCAAATGAAAAAGTCGAAAAAGTCGTAAACGCGCCCAAAAAGCCCGTCATGATAAACAGCCGCCACGCTACACTGGCATCGATCTTATTGATCAGCCATACTGCCAGCGCCCCCATCAGAAACGAACCGAGCACATTGACCGCCAAAGTGCCCCAGGCAAAATTTTTACCCAACCACTGATATACATGGTGTGACAGCCAAAACCGTCCTACAGCGCCTATGGCGCCCCCCAATGCTAAGGCCACCCACTGCATCTCATTTTCTCCGTTTATGAGGCGCCTGTGCATCCAACTGCTTCAGATACGCCAGTTTTTCAGCAATTTTAGCCTCCAATCCCCGTGCTGTGGGCTGGTAATACTGCCTGGGTATCATTTCCTCTGGGAAATAATCTTCACCTGCCGCATATCCTTCCGGCTCATCATGAGCGTAGCGATAACCTTCATGGTATCCCAGCTGTTTCATCAGCTTGGTCGGTGCATTACGTAAGTGCATGGGCACAGCATAAGAGCCGTGCTGACGCACATCTTTAAGTGCAGCCTTATAAGCCCTATACACTGCATTGGACTTTGGTGCCGCTGCCAGATAAATGGCCGCCTGCGCCAGCGCCAGCTCTCCTTCAGGGCTGCCCAGCCGCTCATAAGCCTGTGCTGCATCCAGACACAATGCCAAAGCGCGTGGATCAGCATTCCCAATATCTTCACTGGCAATGCGAATCAACCGCCGAGCCAGATAACGGGGGTCAGCGCCCCCATCGAGCATACGGGTCAGCCAATAAAGTGCCGCATCCGGATCAGAGCCCCGTACGGATTTATGCAAAGCGGAAATCTGATCGTAAAAAGCATCCCCGCCTTTATCAAACCTGCGCACCCCCGCCTGAATCACCTCTCGCACAGAATCCGCCTCCAGCCGCCCCTGCTCAGCAAAATCACTGGCCTGCTCAAGATAGTTCAATAGCCTGCGCGCATCACCGTCTGCTGCATGCAGCAGCAGCGCTTCCGCTGCTTCACTGAGACTCAGCCCTCCCAGAGCCGCCAGCCCCCGCTGTAACACCAAACGCAGCGCTTCGGTCTGCAAAGGCTTAAGCACATAGACCCGTGCGCGGGATAACAGGGCATTGTTCAGCTCAAAACTGGGGTTTTCGGTCGTCGCACCAATAAATACAAAGGTGCCATCTTCTACAAATGGCAAAAACGCATCCTGTTGTGCCTTATTAAAGCGATGCACCTCATCCACAAACAGCAGTGTGCCCTCCCCCGTTTCTTCGTGGTGTGCTCTGGCTTTTTCCACTGCCTGGCGTACCTCTTTCACCCCAGCCAGCACGGCGGATAACTGTATAAACTGCAGCTGAACGTGGCTGGCCAGCAACCGTGCCAGTGTTGTTTTGCCACTACCGGGCGGCCCCCAGAAAATCATCGAATGCAGCCGACCGCTCTGCACAACTTTAGATAAAGCCCGCCCAGGTGCCAGCAGGTGCTGCTGCCCTACATATTCTGCCAAGGTTTTAGGGCGCAGGCGTTCCGCTAAAGGCTGGGTCATTTCGGTAGCTCTCCTACCAGATCCGCCCCCTCTGGAATACGAAAATAAAACAGACTGTCGTCCACTGGCTCATTCAGCTTCACATTGGAAAACTTAAGTCGGGTAACTCGATCCTGAGACTGATAAAAGTTCAGCTGTCTTAGCGCATTATGCTCATCCAAGCCGACTTCCATGGCCTGAAAGTAAGTCTCTTGTTTAGGAATCAGCTCAAACCAGCTCAACCCCGCTTTAACCCCCAGATTGCGCACATAAAAGCGCATCTGCAGCGGGTAATCATAAAGCAGCCAGCTTAAAGGTAGCTCTTTAATCACTTTTTCCAAGGGCTGCACCGTCACCTGCTCTAACTCAGGATCCCACAGCCACAGCGCACGCCCATCCACCACAATGGTCTGTGGCTCATACCCCGCCTGCCGATAATGCCAGTAAAGTTTCCCTGGACGTTTAAGCACTACCCGACCGCTTCTGAGAATAACCCCCATCAGCTCCTCCGTTTCACGCGGCGTTTCCTGCACAAAATCCGCTTGAAAGGTTTGGAGCTGCTGTGCAAACCGTGCCAGATCCGCCTCCGCCCAGAGGCTGACACTCCATACCATCGTGCCTAAAAACACCATCACTGCTCGCATCAATGCTCCTTTGGCACCAGTACTTTCCGGCTGCCGCTCGATTCCATCGCAGACACCACGCCGGCTTTTTCCATAGCTTCTACAATTCTTGCCGCTCGGTTATAGCCAATACTGAACTGACGCTGTATCAGCGAAACGGATACCCGTTGCTTTTCAATGACAAACGCTACAGCCGCATCATACAGACTATCCTGCTCGGCATCTCCTCCCTCAATCACACCGGCACGCCCCCCTTCATCACCCTGCTGAGCATGAATGTCCAGATATTGCGGTGCGCCTTGGCGCTTCACAAACTCCACCACCCGATGCACCTCGTCATCCGATACAAATGCCCCATGTACCCGCAGTGGCGCACTGGTGCCCGGTGGAAGATACAGCATATCCCCCTGCCCCAACAGGTGTTCAGCGCCCATCTGATCCAGAATCGTACGTGAGTCTACTTTGGAAGACACCTGAAACGAGATCCGAGTAGGAATGTTCGCCTTGATCAGGCCGGTAATCACATTGACTGATGGGCGCTGAGTGGCCAGAATCAGGTGAATCCCAGCAGCACGCGCTTTTTGTGCCAAACGTGCAATCAGCTCTTCGACCTTTTTTCCCACCACCATGATCATATCGGCAAATTCATCAATCACCACCACAATATACGGCAAAGGTGTCAGAGTCGGCGCTTCTTCGCTCAGCTCATGCCCAAAGTTGGGATCCGGCTTCCATAGCGGATCGACAATTGGCGCTCCTTTATCAATAGCTGCCTGTACTTTTTCATTAAAGCCCGTAATATTACGGACACCGAGCTTAGCCATCAGCTGATAGCGCCGATCCATTTCGGACACACACCAACGCAAAGCGTTTGCCGCATCGTTCATATCTGTCACCACTGGCGTCAGAAGATGTGGAATATCCTCATACACGGACAGCTCCAGCATTTTAGGATCCACCATAATCAGGCGTACCTGATCAGGTGTTGCTTTATACAGCAGTGACAGAATCATGGAGTTAATCCCCACTGATTTACCCGAGCCTGTGGTACCGGCCACCAGCAGATGGGGCATTTTTGCCAAATCAGCCACCACAGGCGAGCCGGCAATATCTTTCCCCAGTGCCAAGGTTAAAGGAGAGGCCGCCTGCACAAAATTCTCCGCCGTAATAATCTCTCGCAACGCAATCAGCTCCCGCTTCAGATTAGGAATCTCAATCCCCACCGTCGATTTGCCTGGAATGACTTCCACCACTCGCACGGATGGCACAGACAAAGCTCGCGCCAGATCTTTCGCCAGGCTACTGATTTGTGAGACCTTCACCCCGGCTGCCGGCAAGATCTCAAAACGAGTCACCACCGGCCCTGGCTGAACTGTTTCCACCGTCGCCTTTACCCCGAAATCCGCCAGATTCTTTTCCAGCAGTGTTGCCATGGCTTTTAGCATGTCCTCACTGTAGCCGGCTTCCCTTGGAGGCGGCGGATCCAGCAAATCCGGCCCAGGCAATGCAGCGTTTTCCGAATCAAACACTGCCGCCTGTACCTGCGTATGGGTTTTCACCTGCACATTTGAGTCCGCAGCAGGTGAAGCTGCAGTCCGAGGTTTTTTTAATTTTTCACGGAAGATATTTAAAGCCGGACGCGGCTTGGACGTTTCTTGCAATGAGGGACGCTCGGAAGACCCAGAAGACAAAGGCGGCTGTAAGCCAGTTTTTTTGAAAAGCTTGTTTTTTTGCTTGGCAACTTTTTCCCATACAGACCAGAAAACGCTGCCGGTCTGTTCAAATATCCACAGCCAGCTTTTACCAATGATCAGTGAAAAAGAAAGAAAAAAGAAAAATAACAGCACCAGGGTAGCAGCCAGTAAATCCAGCACATCCACCATGCTCTGTCCAATGGCGTATCCAATCACCCCTCCCGCAGAGTGCGGCAGCGTCAGTCCAAAAACAGACGGCGTCATAAACAGCGCGCTTAAAGCACTGCCGCTGAGCACCATCAATAACAAGCCCACCGTCCCGCGCAATAAGTGATCCGCCGTATCCACCGCATCCTTCGCCGTATGAAAGCTACGCCAGGCCACACCCAGCAGTAAAAAAGGCAGGCTGAATGCCCACACGCCCAGCACAAACAGCAGCACCGAAGTGAGCCAGGCACCCGTGACACCACCATAATTCTGCACCAACTGCCCCGGTTCAACCGCATGATTGATGCCCGGATCATCCGGATGGTAACTGAACAAAATTAAAAACAAAAAAACACTGCCAATCAGTGAGGCCAGCCAGCCTCCTTCTTTCACCACCCAGCTTTTAAGCTCTTCAGCTTGATCTTTTGTCTGAGACAAGTGCACGCTCCGCTCTAAACTGCTACCATGATAGAATTAACAAACACTAAGAAATTACTGCCAAGCAATAGCATTAAGCTATTAAGTTAACTAAAAATTCTAACACAGAGAGGAAGCTTTCCATGGAAACACAGCACAGAAAACTTATTATCCTGGGCTCCGGCCCTGCAGGCTATACCGCCGCCGTCTATGCTGCCCGCGCCAACCTGAAGCCGACCATTATCACCGGCATGCAGCAAGGTGGACAGCTGATGACCACTACCGACGTGGACAACTGGCCTGGCGAACCTGAGGGCGTTCAAGGTCCTGAACTGATGGAGCGTATGCGCAAACACGCTGAAAAATATGGCACAGAGATGATTTTTGACCATATTAAAGCGGCTGACTTAAGCCAGCGCCCTTTTCGACTCACAGGCGATGCGGGGGAATATACCTGTGATGCGCTGATTATTGCCACGGGGGCTTCAGCCAAATACCTGGGGCTGCCTTCTGAAGAGAAGTTCAAAGGGAAAGGCGTTTCTGCCTGTGCTACCTGCGATGGATTCTTCTACCGTGGACAGCGTGTCGCCGTGGTCGGCGGAGGCAATACTGCCGTGGAGGAAGCTCTGTATCTGGCTAATATTGCATCAGAAGTCGTGCTGATTCACCGCCGTGACACATTCCGTGCGGAAAAGATCCTCGTTGATCACCTGATGCACAAAGTCGAAGAGGGCAAAATCAAACTGGAACTGCATCAGGAAATCGATGAAATTCTGGGCAATGAACAAGGCGTAACCGGTGTGCGCACCAAAAACACACACTCCGGTGAGACAAAAGAAATTGAAGTGATGGGAGTCTTCATCGCCATCGGCCACCACCCTAATACAGACATGTTCCAAGGGCAGCTGGACATGGAAAACGGCTATATCAAGGTGAAAAGCGGCCTGCATGGTGATGCCACGGCCACAAGCGTACCCGGTGTCTTTGCCGCAGGAGATGTCATGGATCAGCACTATAAGCAGGCGATCACTTCCGCAGGTGCAGGATGCATGGCCGCACTGGACGCAGAGAAATTTCTGGACAACCTGTAAAAACAAAACCCCCTTTAAAAAGGGGGTTTTGCTTCGCTGTTCTGACGCACTCAGGTTACAACAGCTCAGCCAACAGGCGGTTTAGACGCTTCACAAAAGCCGCTGGATCTTCCAAAGCCTGGCCTTCTGCAAGCGCTGCCTGCTCTAACAGCAAGCTTCCCCACTCTTGCAGTTTTTCATCCTCACTGACTGCCTCCAGCTTTTTAATCACAGGGTGTGCAGGGTTAAGCTCCAGCACCATTTTCTGTTTTGGCACTGCCTGCCCCATCTGTTTAAGCATCTGCACCATATGAGGACTGAGGCCGTTTTCAGGCGGCACAATACGCGCTGGTGAATCTACCAATGCAGCCGTTATGCGTACATCTTCTACCTCATCTTTCAGCAGCTTTTTCAGTTTTTTGACCAGCGTCTGCGCCGCTTTTTGCGTCTGCTCATCCAACGCCGCCTCATTGGCTTTAAGCGCTGCTTGGGTCACAGGTTTCAGCGGCTTGCCTTCATACTCATGCAAGTGTGCGACAACCCATTCATCAATGCGATCATACATCAACAGCACTTCAACACCCTGTTTGCGGAACGCTTCCAGATGCGGGCTGTTTTTCGCCGCTGCAAAGCTATCTGCCACAATGTAATAAATAGCCTCCTGATCCGGCTGCATACGCGCAATATACTCATCCAGACTGGTGCGCTGTTCAGGTTTATCCTCAAAGGTAGAAGCAAAACGCAACAGGCGGGCAATCTTCGCCTGATTGGAAAGATCCTCCACAATGCCTTCTTTCAGTACTTGACCAAAGGCGTCCCAGAATGTCCCATACTTTTCAGCATCGTCTTGACTGAGCTTGTTCAGGTGGTCAAGAATACGTTTTGTCGAAGCATTGCGAATCTTGCGCACCACCTGGTTATCCTGAAGAATCTCACGGGAAACATTCAATGGCAGATCGTTTGAATCAATAATGCCGCGCACAAAGCGCAAATAAGGCGGCAGCAGATGTTCCGCATCATCCATGATAAAGACCCGTTTCACATACAGCTTCACACCGTAACGGCGCTCGCGGTCATACAGGTCAAAAGGCGGCACCTTTGGCAGGTAAAACAAACTGGTATATTCCAATGTGCCTTCTACACGGTTATGCAGCCAGCTGAGCGGAGCCTCGAAATCATGAAAGGTCTGTTTATAAAAGTTAATATACTCATCATCGCTCAGCTTGGATTTCGGCTCCAGCCAAAGTGCTGTCGCTTTATTAACCTGCTCCCACTCATCCAGCAATACGGTTTTCTCGTCCTTGATCTCCTCTTTTGGCATGAAAATCGGAAAGCTGATGTGATCGGAGTAGGTGCGGATGATTTCTCTCAGCTTGTGTCCATCCAAGTACGCCTGCGCACTCTCTTTTAAGTGCAAAGTAATGCGGGTGCCTTTCTGTGATTTTTCAATCGACTCCAGCGTATAGGCGCCCTGCCCATCTGAACACCAACGTACACCTTCATCCGGCGCATGTCCGGCACGACGTGTTTCCAGCACTACTTTATCCGCTACGATAAATGCCGCATAAAATCCAACCCCAAACTGACCAATTAACGCACTGTCCTTTTTCTGATCGCCACTGAGCTGAGACAGAAAAGCCTTAGTGCCGGAATTGGCAATGGTGCCAATATTTTCAATCACCTCATCCCGCGTCATACCGATGCCGTTATCTTCCACAGTCACGGTCTTGGCCTCTGGATCATAACTGACCCGGATGGCCAGCTCTGAGTCACCCTCATAGAGTGCATCATTAGAAATAGCCTCAAAACGCAATTTATCCAATGCATCCGAAGCATTAGAAACCAGCTCTCGCAGAAAAATATCCTGATTGGAATACAGGGCATTGATCACCAGGTTCAATACCTGACTCACTTCCGCTTGGAAAGCATGTGTTTCAAGCTGCGCCATGGTGTTCTCCTCTCATTTAAAAGTTCGATTCTCATAGATGGGGACAGAAGATCAAGATTCAAGCAGGCAGAGGTCTGCTTCAACGCCTGACTTGAAAAAAGGCTTTCAACTGCTGTTGTGCAGCCTGTGCACAGAGGCCGGAGACTACTTGAATTCTATGATTCATCAGTGAAGAGCGGCATAAATTAAACACACTGCCACAAGCGCCTACGCGTGCATCCGAAGCCGCATAGACCACTCGCTGCACACGCGCATGCACCAGTGCACCTGCACACATGGGACATGGCTCCAATGTGACATACAGGGTCGTATTCAACAGGCGATAGTTTTGCAGCACCTGTCCAGCCTGACGCAGTGCCATCACTTCCGCATGCGCCGTCGGATCCTGCAAGGCAATCATCTGATTCCAGCCCCAACCCACCCGCTGCTGCTGGCTGACAATCACCGCACCAACCGGTACCTCTCCCTGCCGCTGAGCATATGCTGCCAGCTGCAAGGCCTGCTGCATCCAGAACTGATCTTGCAAATCAGAAGAAAGCTCTGCCGGACAGGTGTCCGGCAGGGTTTCCAGCTCAGAATCATTCCCACTCAATAGTGGCAGGCGGCTTGCTGGAGATGTCATATACCACTCTGGAAATACGCGGAATTTCGTTAATAATACGCGTAGAGACACGCTCCAGAAACTCATAAGGCAAATGCGCCCAGCGTGCCGTCATAAAGTCGATGGTTTCTACCGCTCGCAATGCGATCACATAATCATAACGGCGGGCATCTCCGACAACACCGACAGACTTAACAGGCAGAAACACCGCAAAAGCCTGCGAGGTTTTGTCATATAAATCCGCTGCGCGCAGCTCTTCTATAAAGATGTGATCGGCCAGACGCAGAATATCTGCATACTCTGGTTTGACCTCTCCCAGAATACGCACACCCAGCCCCGGCCCGGGGAAAGGATGACGGTAAACCATCTCATAAGGCAATCCCAGCTCCACCCCCAGCTTGCGCACCTCATCTTTAAACAGCTCACGCAGTGGCTCCAGCAGCTTCAGGTTCATCTCTTCCGGCAACCCGCCCACATTGTGGTGGGATTTAATCACCTTGGCCTTGCCTGTTTTTGAGCCGGCAGATTCAATCACATCCGGATAAATGGTCCCCTGTGCCAACCATTTCACATTGGTCAGCTTAGATGCCTCTTCATCAAACACCTCAATAAAAGTATGGCCGATAATCTTGCGTTTTTCTTCCGGGTCCGTCACGCCCTGCAGGCGCGAGAAAAAACGCTCACGGGCATCGACACGGATCACATTTACGCCCATGTTGCGCGCAAACATGGCCATTACCTGATCCCCCTCCTCATGGCGCAACAACCCATGATCCACAAACACACAGGTCAACTGCTTGCCGATCGCCTTATGTAATAAGGCTGCCACCACGGAAGAGTCCACACCACCGGAAAGCCCCAGCAGTACTTCATCCTGCCCCACTTGAGCACGAATACGGGCAATACTGTCCTGAATAATGTTTTCTGTCGTCCATAGCTTGCGACAACCGGCTATTTCCACCACAAAACGTTCAAGAATCCTGGCACCCTGTTTGGTATGCGTCACCTCCGGGTGAAACTGGACACCGTACCACTGCTTCTCCACATTCGCCATGCCGGCAATCGGGCAGGTTTCATTACTGGCCATCAGGATGAAGCCTTCCGGCATTTCCGCGACCCGGTCACCATGAGACATCCATACATCCAGAATGCCATAGCCTTCCGGTGTCACATGGTCTTCAATATCCCTTAAAAGCGGCGTATGGCCATGTGCCCGCACCTGCGCAAATCCATACTCATGGGTATCCGCATGAATCACTTTACCGCCCAGCTGCTCCGCCATGGTCTGCATACCGTAACAAATCCCCAGAATGGGCACCCCAGCTTCAAATACGGCCTGAGGTGCGCGGGGCGCATCCTCACCTGTTGCACTTTCCGGCCCGCCGGAAAGAATAATTGCCTTGGCATTAAAAGCTCGCACCGCCTCATCGCCAATGTCCCAGGGCAGAATCTCACAATACACGCCAATTTCACGTACCCGGCGTCCAATCAGTTGGGTATATTGCGATCCAAAATCCAGAATAAGAACCTTGTCCTGATGAATGTCTTGCATAGCGGTGCTCCTAAAACAGAAACAGGGGCCTGCGCCCCTGCAGCTTGAATGTTAAGTCTAATTTATACGCGGTAATTGGGGGCTTCTTTCGTAATCGTGACATCATGCACGTGGCTTTCAGTAATACCTGCATTGGTAATTCTTACGAAAACTGGCTTCGTGCGCATCTGTTCAATATTCTCACAACCGGTATATCCCATACTGGCGCGCAAGCCGCCTGCCAGCTGGTGCACAATCGCACTCATCGGCCCCTTGTACGCGACACGACCTTCAATGCCTTCTGGCACCAGCTTATCTTCAGCATTGGTACTCTGGAAATAGCGGTCACTGGAACCCTGTTTCTGCGCCATCGCACCTAAAGAGCCCATACCCCGATAGGATTTATACGCACGCCCCTGATAATACTCCACTTCACCCGGTGCTTCTTCCGTACCGGCAAACATGCTGCCCAGCATGACAGCATACCCGCCTGCAGCAATGGCTTTGGCAATATCACCGGAGAAACGAATACCGCCATCGGCAATCAAAGGCACGCCAGTCTCTTTTAAAGCTTCAGCCACATTGGCAATGGCGCTCAACTGTGGCACCCCCACACCTGCCACAATGCGGGTCGTACAAATAGAGCCCGGGCCGATGCCCACTTTTACCGCATCCGCGCCAGCTTTTACCAGATCCAGCGCTGCCTCAGCCGTGGCAATATTACCTCCGATCACCTCCACATCAGGATAATGCTCTTTTACCCAGCGCACACGATCCAGCACGCCCTGGGAGTGACCGTGTGCCGTATCCACCACAACCACATCTACACCCGCTTCTACCAGCGCCTCGACTCTTGCTTCCGTGCCAGATCCTGTCCCAACAGCAGCGCCTACCAGCAGCCGACCTGCTTCATCTTTCGCAGCATTAGGGTGCTCTGTCTCTTTCAGCATATCTGTCAGCGTAATCATGCCTTTCAGATTAAAGGCATCATCCACTACCAGCACCCGCTCAATACGGTGCTCATGCATCAGCTTGCGAATGCGCCCTTCTGATGCCCCTTCCTGAACAGTGACCAGTTTCTCCTGTGGAGTCATCACGGTAGTAATAGGCTGAGTCACATCTTTCACAAAGCGCAAATCTCGGCTGGTCACCAGACCATAGAGCTTACCGTCTTTCATCACCGGCACGCTTGAAATATTGTGCTGACGCGTCAGGCCAAGCACTGATTCAATAGAGGCATCCGCTTCCACCGTAATCGGATCGGTCACCACACCATGCTCATACTTTTTAACCTTTCTGACCTCTTCAGCCTGCTGCTGCACAGTCATGTTTTTATGAATAATGCCAATTCCGCCCTCCTGTGCGATGGCAATAGCCAGCCGAGCTTCCGTAACCGTATCCATTGCCGCAGATACAAAGGGCAGGTTCAAACGAATATTTCGTGTCAGCTGCGTGGACAGATCCACATCCGCAGGCAGCACCGTAGAGTGTGCCGGCACCAGTAAAACATCATCAAATGTGTAAGCTTCTTCAATAATCCGCAGCATATTGGCATCCTGTTAAACGTATTTTATCTTGGAATCAGTTTTTTCAATCCAGCCTGAAAGCAGGGGGGCAATTCACAATATTCCCAATATTTTTCAATCACTTACCTATACAAAGCAATAACTTCCCCGGCTGATACAGATCAGTTTGTCAATTAAGACACCATTATAAGGATTGACATAAGCAGGGTAAACTTTATAGTGTATTGCAACCGGAAGAAAACCGGATCGAACCATAAGCAAAGCTCTGATTTCAGGAGGATGAACAATGAAAAAACTACTGGTAACCGCTGCTGTAGCCGCTACGCTAACCCTGGGTGCCTGCTCTTCCACCGGCAGCAAAGCGCAGCCGACGACCTATGCGGAAATTACAGAAGCGGCCAAAGCTGCCCATGCAGAAGCTAAAAAACATAAAAACGTGTGGAAGCAGAAAAAAATGAAGAAACCTTACGTTGAGCACTATCTGGCCAAAGCGGAAGAAGCCAGAAAGCAAGGCAAAGATGCAGAAGCGATGAAATATGCACGACTGGCACTTAAAGTCGCTCGCGCGGAAGTAGACCAAATCAACCGCTATGCAGACGAAAAACCCATGTGGGAAAAGTAATCCCCATTTTATTACCATACCTCTCTATCCAATAAAGCCGGCATTGCCGGCTTTATTGGTTTTGATTGTCATACAAAGGCAGCACACCTGTACCGCCTCCGCATCCCTCAAAATTGACTATTCTCATACTCCTGAACAGCTACGGAAATAAACTTGCCCAGCGTGGAGCGATAACCTGGCCACTTGCTGGCCACCTGTTGCATAAAAGGCTCCGCCATGATTTTGGGCTTCATCTCAAAATCGCTCAGCCCTTCATCATAGTATTTCACGACATTATCCCAGATGGTTTTATAAAACGTCAGCTGGTCTTGCAGCAGGCTCACATCATCATGAAACCCGTGCATGGGCACAATGGTGTAGTCCTTAAATTGCGGGATCCACGTCTCCATGGCTTCAATCGTGCCGCGGAATGAGCCGTCCGAAGCATTCGCCACGCGGCGCATCGCCACATCACCGATAATCAGCACCTTGTCTTCGGGCAGCTCTACCAGCACATCTGATTCCGTGTGCACCTTATTCTGATAATCAGGGTTTTCATAGTGGTGCAACTTTAAAGATACATCCCCAAATGACAATACCTCATGCCCTTTAAAAGTTTTGTTCGGCGGTGTAATGACTGTGCCGCTAATCCCATTATTTGTCAGCCGCTGCATGAAGTTAAACCAGAATTCACCGCCCCCTCTTTTAATATTTTTCAATGTGGCAGGGTGTGCGTAAATGGGCACATCGGGGTTTTGCGCCACAAATGCGTGATTCCCCAGCCAGTGATCTCCGTGGTAGTGGGTATTGATCACTGCAATCACAGGCTTATCCGTTACCTTTTTAATCTGACGCAAGATCATCTCACCAATCTGAACGGAACTGCCCGTATCCACAACAACCACCCCTTTTGAGGTCACAATAAAGACAGGGTTGCTGAAAAACCCGTGATTTTCCGGTGTTGGCTCAGGGTCTCTGGCATGAATATAGTAAACACGGTCATTGATTTTCGTCGCCGGTACATCAGGCATAGGCGGCGCTTTAAAATCCTGCAGATCCTCCGCATAGCCATATAAAGGTGCCAACGCACTGGCACCTACACCGGCTGCACACAAACGTAAAAAATCCCGACGCTCCACCATGCACTCCTCTTTAAAATTGACAGATCAAGTTTAACAGTGCCAAACATACAATTCAAAACCAAGTCCATACTTTCTTCAAGGTTTTTAGCGCATCACCCACTTTATAATAGTGCGCCTGTAAAGTATCCATCTCCACAGAATGGGAGCCCTTATGACTTGGCTGCAAACCTGGCTTGACCCGATCACCTTCTCGATACTTGGGTTGATGGGGTTTATCGTCCTCTGGCTCAGCCTGGAGCGCTGGCTCTATTTTCGTAACGCACGCCCTGAGGATTTCCCAAACCTTGAAACCGCCAAAATAGAAACCACACGCAACCTCACCACCATCGCCAGCATGGGTGCCAATGCCCCTTATGTGGGGCTGCTGGGAACAGTATTGGCCATCATGCTAACTTTCTGGCAAATCGGCCAGGCTGGTAACCTTTCCACCCAGGCGATCATGCAAGGCCTGGCCATGGCATTGAAAGCAACCGCAGGTGGTATTCTGGTCGCCATCCCCAGCATGATGCTTTATAACATGCTGATGCGCAAGGCAGAGGTGCTACAGCTTAAAGTGCGTGCACGCCATGAAAAAGTTTGATCAGATCAACGTTATTCCGCTGATTGATGTCATTCTGGTCTTATTGACTGTCGTCATGGTCACAGCCTCTTTCATCACTCTGGACAAGCTCAACCTGGAGCTGCCGCAAACCCAACAGGCACAACAAGCCACACCTGACCCCAAAGCCATGCGTCTCGCACTCAATGCCGAAGGCCGCTTATACCTTGAAGACACGCCACTGTCCCTTGCGGACTTAAGCGCCCAATTACAGCGCCCACCGGCACATATCACCTTGAAAGTTGACCGGCGTTGTGATTTCGAACATTTCGTATCCGTCATAGAGCGTATCAAAGCCGCCAACCCCACCCCCAGGCTGACCATACTCACTGAGCATGTCCAACCGTAAGCGTCATACACAAGCCTTTATCCTGGCTGCTGTTTTATTTGCACTCCCGCTCGTCGCCGCACTGCTTTACTGGCCTTCGCACCACACCATCAGCGAGACATCACTGCACCCTATTCCCCTAACACTGGCAGAGTTTGCTCAACCCGCCCCTCCATCCAAAAAGACACCCCCATCCCCTCAAACTGAGCCAGCTCAAACAAACACCACTGTTCCCGAACCACCTGCACCGCCCACCAAGCCTATGCCACCTATCAACCCTGAACCAATACCCCCTAAAAAACCACAACCCAAAACTGTCACCAAAACACACCCTGCGCCAGAGCCTGTAAAAAAACCAAATACATCCGCCCAGCCTGCGCCCCTCCCTCAGAAAAGCATGCCACCCGTACAAACACCCTCTCCCCCTGAAAAAGCCTCTCAGCCCTCTTTATCTCCTACTGAAAAATCACAGAGAGATACACAACCCCCACCCTCTCAACCTGCGCCCCCGGCACACACCCCTCCATCGGCAAATGAGCAGTTGTTAAAGCAACTCAAACAAACCTACCTGAATCAGCTCCAGCGAACAATCGCACAATTGGCGCAAGACACCTACCCGCGCCGCGCACGCAGACGCGGTCAAAGTGGCGAGGTTATTCTGCGTTTCACCCTGAATGCCGATGGCACCATCCACACCCTCGAAGTCTTAAAAAGCAGCGGCTTCTACCTGCTGGACGAAGCCGCAACCGCCGTGATTCAAGATGAAATGAACAGTCGCTTCAAACCCTTCCCGCCCGCACTTCCTCCAACGCCCATACAGATCACCATCCCGATCCGTTATCAACTGCGTTAAAATGCCGCGCACAAGGAGGATAAAGCATGGACACTCACACACCGGAACACTCCATTGAAGCCGTACAGCAGGCACTGGTTGAGCAGTTCAACCGCTACGACAACTGGAAGGATCGTTACAAATTGCTCATTGATATGGGTAAAAAGCTGCAAAACATGCCTGAAGTCTATAAGACGGAAGCCAACCGCATTCACGGTTGCCAGTCGCAAGTCTGGCTGCACACTGAAGAGAAGGAAGGGCGGCTGTTTTTCACCGGCATGAGCGATGCTGCCATTGTGTCAGGACTGGTTGCCATCCTACTGCAAGTGTATAACGGCCGTACACCGGAAGAAATTCTCAAAGCCCCTCTGGATTTCTTAAAAGAAATGGGGCTTTTACAACATCTGTCTCCTAACCGCGCCAATGGCCTGTATCACATGATCAAGCGCATTCAAAAAGAGGCTAAAAATGCTCTGATTCGCCAGATAAAAGCACAAAAATCCCCGTAAAACACGCCTTACAAATACAAACTCAGAAAAATTTCACACACAAAAAAGGGGGGAGACCCCCTTTTTTAACCTCTGGGCAGTTTGGCTGCCGCCTCAATCAGCTGTTCGCCTTCCCAGAACCAGTCAAACAGCTGGCGCACCCAGCGTTCCATGCGCAACAGAAACTCCGGATCATTCAAACCAAGTTTATGCGCCAAGGCATATACCTTTTCCCGCTCCTGCTCGCTGAAGTGGCCATCCTTGTAACCCAGACGAATTAGCTGTTGCAGTGCGATCACCCGGGATTCCTGTGTATCAAACACCTGCGCCAGTTCATCCGGTGAGCGCTGCTGGGCTCTTTCAAAATCAATATCAATGCCAAAATGCGCCATATAAGCGTTGAGATAACGCTTTTCTTCTTCAGTGAACTCCCCATCTGCACCTGCCAGCTGCACGGCCAGATCAAACAGTGCCTGCTGCTGCGCAGGTGTCAGGTTTTCCACAAATAGGAAATAACACCCTATCTGCCGCTGTGTTTCAGGCATCCTCCTCTCTCCTCTGGTGACAATGTTCAATCTGCTCTACTTTACGCACTGCACCATAGGCAGCGCTGGTGGTCATGGCGGCATAGGCGCGCAAGGCAGCGGAGACTTTACGTGGACGCGGGTGTGCCGGCTTCCAGGCCGCTTTGCCTTTGGCCTCCATGGCGGCACGTCGCTGAGCCAGCTCCTCATCAGAGATTTTCAGCTCAATCGTGCGGTTGGGAATATCGATTTCGATGATATCGCCATCTTCTACCAGGGCGATATTCCCGCCCTCTGCCGCTTCAGGAGACACATGCCCGATAGAGAGCCCTGAGGTGCCACCGGAAAAACGCCCATCCGTCAGTAACGCACATGCCTTGCCCAAGCCTTTGGATTTCAAATAACTGGTGGGATAGAGCATCTCCTGCATGCCCGGCCCGCCTTTAGGCCCTTCGTAGCGAATGATAACCACCTCACCGGGCTGCACTTCATCTCCCAGAATCCCTTTTACGGCATCATCCTGGCTTTCATAAATACGCGCCCTGCCGGTAAATTTAAAGATCTCCTCATCCACACCGGCAGTTTTAACAATGCAGCCGTCCAGTGCGATATTGCCATACAGCACGGCCAGGCCGCCTTCTTTGGTGTAAGCATGCGCCAGATCCCGCACACAACCATTGACCGGGTCATCATCCAAGCTGCCCCAACGGCGGTCACAGCCAAAGGCTTCGGTGGTTCTGACACCGCACGGGGCGGCCTTATACCACTGCTGTACCTCCGAGGAAGGGTTACGACGAATATCCCACTGTTCAATCGCCTCACCGATTGTCGATGCATGCACCGTAGAAACGTCACGGTGGATCAGGCCACCACGCTCCAGCTCGCCTAAAATGCGCATAATGCCGCCTGCACGATGCACGTCTTCCATGTGATAGATTTTCGAGTTGGGCGCCACTTTAACCAGGTTGGGCACCTTGCGGCTGATGCGGTCAATATCTGCCATGGTGAAATCTACGCCGCCTTCCTGCGCCACTGCCAGAAGGTGCAGTACAGTGTTGGTGGAGCCCCCCATGGCCACATCCAGTGCCATGGCGTTTTCAAATGCTTCAAATGTCGCAATACTGCGCGGCAGCACGGAGGCATCATCCTGCTCATAGTAGCGTTTGGTGATCTCCACAATACGGCGTCCGGCCCATTCAAACAGTTTTTTTCTATCTGCATGGGTGGCCAGCATGGAGCCATTTCCTGGCAGCCCCAGCCCCAATGCTTCAACCAGGCAGTTCATGGAGTTGGCGGTGAACATACCGGAACAGGAACCACAGGTGGGACAGGCACTTTCTTCGACCGCCGCCACCTGCTCATCGGTGCAGTGTTCATCCGCCGCCATGACCATAGCATCCACCAGATCCAGCTTGATTTCCTGCCCACCCAACACGGTTTTGCCGGACTCCATCGGCCCACCGGAGACAAAAATGGTGGGGATATTCAGCCGCATGGCCGCCAGCAGCATGCCCGGGGTGATTTTGTCGCAGTTGGAAATACACACCAGCGCATCTGCACAGTGGGCATTGACCATATACTCCACAGAGTCCGCAATCAGCTCACGGGAAGGCAGTGAGTAGAGCATGCCATCATGCCCCATGGCAATCCCGTCATCTACCGCAATGGTATTGAACTCTTTGGCAATCCCGCCGGCTTGCTCAATCACTCGCGCCACCAGCTGCCCCATGTCTTTCAGGTGCACATGCCCCGGCACAAACTGTGTAAAAGAGTTGGCAATGGCTATAATCGGTTTACCAAAGTCTTCACCTTTCACACCTGTGGCACGCCACAGTGCACGGGCACCGGCCATGTTGCGTCCATGGGTTGAGGTTCTGGAACGATACCGGGGCATTTCTGAACTCCTTAATTTGTTCTGTATAATGTGTTCATTTTCGCATAAAGCACTTACTCATGCAGAACCAAGATCCGTTCATTGACACTTTACGGCAGGCATCCCCCTATATTCTCAGCCACCGGCAAAAAACCTGTCTGATTTATCTGGCCAGCGAGCTACTGGAAGATGAGCATGCGCTGAATGCGACCTTTCAGGATATCCGCCTACTGCACAGCTTGGGGCTGCGCCTGATTCTGGTAGCCGGCTTACGGCAACAGTTCAACCGTGCACTGAGGGCAGCCGGTATTTCTTTTGAGTTCGCTGCCTATCAGCGCATTACACCGGCTGAACACCTTGGTGTGCTTGCAGGTGTCAGCGGCCAGACCACCACACGCCTTCAGGCACTGCTCTCCTGCCGCCCCCAGCTGGATGAACAGCGCACACTCCCGCCGGTTATTGCACAGGGAAACTGGGTCATTGCTCAACCTCGCGGTGTATTGGAAGGTGTGGATTTTCAACACACCGGTCGGGTGCGAAAAGTACAGGTAGAGGCGCTCAATCGGGCACTGGATGCCGGGCAGATTCCCCTGCTGACGGCCATCACCCCGTCTTTTACCGGCGAGCTGTTCAATCTCAATGCACTGGACCAGGCCTGTGCTGTTGCCAGCGCCCTGCATGCGGACAAGCTTATTCTGATGCTACCTCAAACGCAACAGCCGCAACTTCCCCGCCAACTGAATGCCAACACGCTGCATAAGCAGCAGCACCAGCACTGGCTACTGCCTAAACTGAGTGAAATCACCGGCAGTGTTAAGCGTATCCACCTGCTGGATGCTTTTACACACGGTGCACTGTTAAAAGAGCTGTTCACTCTGGATGGCATCGGCAGTCTGATCTTTGCTGATCAATACCATGAAGTGCGCCAGGCAACTATTGATGATGTGGGCGGCATTCTGGCACTAATCGAGCCACTGGAAGAGCAAGGGATTTTAGTGCGCCGAGGCCGGGAAAAGCTTGAGGCTGAAATTGCCAATTTTCTCGTTGTGGTGCGCGATGGATGCATTATCGGCTGTGCAGCGCTTTACCCACTGGATGAACACAGTGCAGAGCTGGCCTGCTTTGCTGTCTCGCCACAATATCGTAATCAGGGTATTGGTCAGTCACTGCTCAATGCAATCGAACAACGTGCCTGCAGCCAGCATATCTCCCGTCTGTACTTGCTGACCACTCAGGCGCACCACTGGTTTGTTCAGCACGGGTTTATTGAGGTTGACCATGCCCGCCTGCCGCCACAGCGCCAATCACTTTACAATGTGCAGAGGCAGTCCAGCGTATTCTGCAAAACCATATGCGAGGCAGAAAAGCGTGACTGAGCCTGTCAAAACCATCAAGGCGCGCTTTCGCGGCTTTCTTCCCGTCGTGGTCGATGTGGAAACCGCAGGGTTTGATCCCTATAAAAACGCATTGCTTCAGGTGGGTGTCTGCTTACTGCGTATGGATGAAATTTCCGGCGAGCTTTATGTGCATGAGTCCTTTGAAGCTGACATCATGCCATTTGAAGGTGCAGAACTATGCGCAAACGCGCTGAAATTCATCGGCATGGATGATCCTTATCATCCTTTCCGTGGTGCTGTGGATGAACGCGCCGCACTGGAAAAACTTTTTCAGCCGATCCGACGCGAGATCAAAGCCACAGGCTGCACCCGCGCTATTTTGGTGGGACATAATGCTTTTTTTGACCTGGGATTTATCAAGGCTGCGGCAGAGCGCACCGGCGTTAAAAGCCCTTTTCATCAGTTCAGCACCTTTGATACGGTCACCTTAGGTGCGTTGATCTATGGCGAAACGGTCTTGGCCAAAATCGTAAAAGCTGCCGGTATCACCTGGGATCAAAAGCAGGCTCACGGCGCGCTGTATGACACTCAGAAAACCGCCGAGGTTTTCTGTAAGATCGTCAATCAGTTTCCTTTGTGCAAGCTGGATGTCGCAACCGAACAAACCACCTGATTCCGCCCGCTGCGCTTGGCTCGATACAGATTCTCATCCACCTGTTTCAGCAGATCAACATCAGGTATATCCAAACAGTCATAGGGCACGAAAAGACACCCAATACTGACTGTCACCTGTAAAGCTTTGTCATCCAGCACAATCCGCTCCTGCGAGATTTTCTGGCGAATCCGCTCCGCGATCCTACTTAAAACCTCCGCGGTCATCATCGGCAGAAAAATCAGAATCTCTTCCCCGCCATAGCGAATCACCACATCTTCTTCCCGAACCAGTTTTTGCAACAGAGCCGACACGCTTTTGAGTACGGCGTCGCCCATATCGTGCCCAAAGGTGTCATTGATTTTTTTGAAATAGTCCAGATCCAGCATCAATACACCAAACCCTTGGCGCTGTGCTCTGGACTTTTTTCGCACATGAAAGAGCAATTTATCCAGATCATGCCGCATGCGCAATCCCGTCAACGGATCCCGCTTCGCCTGCTCCAACTGCTCGAGCGAAGTGGCACTGAGCAAACGGTTAAATAGCCCGACACTGATCGAAAACAATCTGACCAATAGAAAATTCGCCAACAGGTAGTCTTTTTCCTGCAGAAAGTGATGACACCGCTGCGCCATCACATGCTGCATTCTATGTTCACGATGCAAAAGCGCTCGTTCACTGTTATCCGGCACATAACGGTTAATGGTTTCAGTAAAAGGGCAGTCATCTGTTTTTTCAAATGCAGTTGCGCTATCTTTTCTCCCTCGCCACGTCTCTCCCAGCGTGATAAACCACTTCACTACATAGCCCAATTCCTCCGGCATGCTCGCCGGCGCGTTTTTCAACACCAGCTCAGCGTGACGCAGCATGGTTTCCAGCTCATAATCAAAATACCCGTGCGCCAAATAGGTTTCGGCATGCTCAATAAAGTCATACAGCTGCTCTGCCGGTAAAACCGTTCTTGCCAGCAATTCGGTGCGTATAATCTTCAACCCTGCAATCAAGTCTTCGATCGTTACACCAATCTCTGCATGAAAACGCCCTAACCACTGGTAATGAGTTGCAAATGCAACTTCGTCTAACGCTAAAGAAGTAATAAAACTCTGCTTTTGCTTTTCAATCAGCTGATCAATTTGCGCCTGTGAATGAAAATAGGCTGAAAAGTGCTCAGACTCTGTCAAATAAGCATAAAAAGCCGTGAAGGCTGCTTCCACAGCCTCCATAGGTATCTCTGAAATAGAAAATGATCGCTCTGTCACCTTGTTTTGCGTCTCTACCTGCATGCCAACGGACGCCTTGTCTAAAAGACTGGATTAGAAACTTTGTGCTTTCAGGCAACCAGGGAAGTTCAAGCTTCCTGCGAAGCCGCTTCCGCCTGCTTGGCATTGGCTTTTGTCATCATCTCTTTTAGCTCACCACTTTCCGCTAACTCCAGCGTGATATCACACCCGCCTACCAACTCACCATCGATATAGATCTGTGGAAATGTCGGCCAATCCTGATATTTAGGCAAAAATTCAAATACCGCAGGATCCGCCAGCACATTCACAAATCCAAATTTCTCCCCCGTATCCATCAAAGCCTGTGCCGCACGCGCAGAAAAGCCGCAAGAAGGCATCTGAGGCGTGCCTTTCATAAAAATCACCACCGGGTTATTTTTCACAATCTGGTCAATCTTTTCTAATGTCTCTTTTTCCAACCGTGCCTGATCCATCATGCAGCCTCCTTCTTTAACTTGATTGAAATCAACTTCTGTTCATTCTACCACCGAATGCCCTCGACAACTTGCTGAAGCCATAATTCCAACAGTGCCAGCTGCCAAAGCTTGCTGCCCTGAATGGCCGTATAAGCCGAAGGCGCCTCCGGCGCGTGCAAGAGCTTTTCCACATAAGCTTCGTTAAACAATCCCCGCTGCCGCGCCCGCTCCGAAGTTAGAATTTCACGCATGAACGTATAAAACTCCCCGCGCACATATTTAAGTGCCGGCATGGGAAAGGCCACTTTAGGACGGGTAATGATAGGCTCAGGCAGGCGATTTTGAGCAATCTGCTTCAGAATATATTTGCCTCCCGCTTTTAGTTTCAAGCCAGTCGGCAGCTCAAATGCCCGCTCCACCAGCTGATAATCCAGAAACGGCACCCGCGCCTCCAAGCCCCAGGCCATCGTCATGTTATCTACTCGCTTCACTGGATCATCCACAATCAGGGTCGTCACATCAAAACGCAGCACCTGATCCATAAAGCTATCCGCCTCAGGCTCATTCAGCGCCTGTGACACCAGCGCACGGGTCACATCTTCCGTGTGATAACGCTCACTCACCGCCGCCAGCCACTCCCGATGGTCTCGGTCAAAATAATGCGGGGCAAAGCGCTCAATGGCACTGCCCTGTGCCTGCTGCATGCGAGGATACCAGAAATACCCACCAAACACCTCGTCTGCTCCTTGACCGGTCTGCACAACTTTCACATGCTGGCTCACCTGTTCTGCAAGCAGATAAAACCCGACCGCATCCTGGCCAAACATAGGCTCACTCATGGCGCGTACAGCTTCTGGCAACCTTTGCAGTGCCGACGTGTTGGGAATTAGAAACTTTTCATGACGTGTCTGATAATGGTGCGCCACCAGATCGGAAAACCCAAACTCACTGCCCTTTTCCTCTGGCGCATCTTCAAAACCAATGGTAAAAGTTCGCACATCCGTCGCACCTTGCTCCGCCAGCAGTGCCACAATCAGGCTGGAATCGATTCCCCCTGAAAGCAATACTCCCACCGGCACATCCGCCGCCTGCATACGCTTTTTAACCGCTTGCAACAACCCCTCTTCAATATACGCCACCCACTCAGACTCAGTTTTCGGCTGCACGGGACGCTGGGCTTTCAGTGCCCACCAGCGCCGCGTAATCAACTCCCCATTAGGCTGCATCAACATCCAGTGCGCAGGCGGAAGCTTGCGCACGCCCTTCAAAATTGTATGCGGTGCCGGTACAACACCGTGCAATGTAAGCTGATGATGCAACCCAACCGGATCAATTTCCGTATCCACACAGCCTGCCGCCAGCAGTGCCTGCACATTGGACGCAAAACGAATCCCGCCCGCCATAGGCGCATAGTAAAGTGGCTTAATGCCAAACCGATCCCGTGCCAGCCATAGCTGCTGCTGCTCTTCATCCCAGATTGCAAAAGCAAACATCCCATCCAGATGCCGTAAACACTCAATACCCCACTGACGGAAGGCTTTAAGAATCACCTCCGTATCCGAATGAGATTTGAAAGCATGCCCCAGGGCAGAAAGCTGCTTGCGTAAAGCGGCATAGTTATAAATACAGCCATTGAATACCAGCGTAAAAGCACCATCCCGCATAGGCTGATGCCCTGCCGGTGAAAGGTCAATAATCGCCAGCCTGCGATGCCCTAAAGCCACCTGTTCATGTATCCAACACCCTTTATCATCCGGGCCGCGTCGCTGCAAAGCCTGCAACATAGGCTCCAGCACCTCTTTTCCAGCACGGCGCCCATCCCAGAAAACTTCTCCACAAATACCACACATCGATACAATTTCCTGTTTATCCGTTTTTAAAATAACGCTATTTTACAAGGGGGCAGCAACCACCATGCATACAAAGCCTTATACCATTGCCATTACCGGTGGCATTGCCAGTGGTAAAAGCCGCATTGCCTGCTGGTTAAAAAATCAGGGCCTTCCTGTTATTGATGCAGATGAAGTTGCACGCCAAATCACTCGGCCACACACGCCTGTTTTTCAAAAAATCATCGACACATTCGGTGTTCAGGCAGAAATAAATGGGGAGCTAAACCGCGCCTATTTGCGCAAGCTTATATTTTCCGACTCTAAAGCACGGCAAAAACTGGAAGCCATCACCCACCCCACCATTCACACAGCTATTAAACAGCAGCTCAACACCCTAAAAAGCCCTCTTGCTTTTGTGGAACTGCCACTACTCGCCGAAATACAAAAACCCGACTATATCGACGAAATATGGGTTGCCGACTGCCCGGAAACTATTCAGCTACAACGCTGCATGGCTCGCGGCCTGGATCAAACCACATGCCTGAACATCATACAATCACAAGCAACAAGAAAAATGCGCTACCAGCTTGCAGATCACCTGATCAATACCCACTGCGACTGGTCGCATACCTGTGCCGCCCTTAAAAGCCTATTGTTGCAAAAACACAACACCGCAAATGGCCCTTATTAAACTTTCTTCCAAAATTTCAACTTCAACTAACACATGGTAATATTCATAACTTCTTTGAAAGATAAAAGTAATATAAGAGGAGCCAGCCAAATGAATATATCTTTCAAAAAAGCAAATTGTCATTATTGCTTTTCTCCACTTCAGCACTCTACCTGTCACAGGCCATGGCCGATACCTATCATTACCGTAATATTCTGGTCGGTGATCGTGCAGCTGGATTTGCTGGCGCTTATACAGCCCTTTCCAATGATGCCACCGGCTGGTACTACAACCCGGCAGGTGTAGCCACCACCAAAGAAGCCTCTCTCTCCGCCTCGGTAAACGCCTATCAAGTCAAAGTGACCGAATATGGTGATTTGAACAGCTACACTTCACAAACCTGGAAGCGCACCTCTAAAGGTATGGTCGCCAACTACTTCGGTGTCACCAAGCCTATGCTCAATGGTGTCGTAGGTTTCTCCATTGCCATTCCCAACTATGAGCTGGAAGACCAAAGTGATGCTTTCTACAACTACCCAAGCTCCGGTGCCACTTTACAAGACAGTCAAAATCAAAGCTACACACTCAACCAAATTAAAACGCTTCTGATCGACTACAACAACGAAGACACCACAACACTGGTCGGTATTTCCTATGCCCGCAAGCTTACATCAGCGCTTTCATGGGGCGTAACACTTTATGGCTATATGCGCAAACAGGAGCTGACTAACTGGCAATATGTCCAGGCCACCACTACTGATAATAATGAATTTGAAAGCGAGCTTTATCAAAAAATCCAAACCGAAGAGTTTGGGCTACAACCTCGTTTCGGGCTGCTCTACACCCCCGATGAGACCTTAAGAATCGGCTTCATGATCCAGGGTACAACTATCCTCAGTCAAACTCCAGAAGCACGCATATATGTTAAAAACTGGGTTTATGACGGTACAACTTACACCGCTGTCAACGCTGATGGCACCAACCTGGGTATCTTGCCGCCTGAGCCACAAACAACTGAAGACAACGATCTTCCCATAGAAACCAGCTTGGGCATTGCCAAACAGCTTACCCCTGCCACCTTAATCAGTGCCGACTTCAGCTATGCCTCTGCAACGTCTCGCTATGAAGCCACTTGGAATGCAGCTGTCGGCACAGAGTATCAGCTAAACCCTCACTGGGTATTGCGCGGCGGTTTTTATACGAACAATGCCAACACTCCCGCGGAAAAAGTTCAAGGCATGGAAGAACATGTCGATATCTATGGTGCAGCCTTCTCCATCACACGCCAGGGGGAAGCGGGTAACATTACAGCTGGGGTAAACCTGTATCATGGAAGCGGCTATACTGACCTTAACGACAGCACGCCCGCTGTACAAAGCGTCACCATTACGGGTGCCAACTTCTTTATCACCACTTCTGCATCTTTCTGATATGAACCAACGAGGAAGGACATACCATGCTGAATCGACATCTTATACCCTTAATACTGATCCTCTCACTTGGGCTGGCAGGCGGGTGTGCCACACATCCGTCTTCCACTCAGCCGGTCAAAATCACACAGGAAAACGACAGCCAGCTAAGCTGCCAACAACTTGCTGAACAAATCAACTACCTGGAAAAGCGTATTGTGGAAATGATAGAAACCCACCAGCAACATGCCAATGCTCGCTTTACCTATGCTGCTGCGCTTGATACTGCATTAACAATTCTTTCCAAAGGTAGAGCCGGTGCTGCCAGCCATATTGACCGCAGCCCCATTGCCACCATGAACGAACAGGAAAAACAGGCCATCTTCAGCCTGCAGGAGCGGCACGCACACTTAATGACGCTTGCCAGACAAAAACAGTGCGCTTTTGTGCCAAAGGCCTAACTTAATCAAATCAAAAGAGGATCTCAAGTATGATTAAAACACTGCCCACTTCCTCAAGACTCAAACCCATCGCCTTCGCAGTGGCTGCCTTATTCAGCAACCACACCTTTGCTGCTGAAAACTTCTATCCTGTCGGTGCAAACTGGGGCTACGGCGATGCCTCCACCAAAAACACCATTTTTTCCGTGTCAGTCAACCCTGCCATGGTTGGCTCCAACCTATATAAAGAAAACAACTATGGCATTGGGATTACAGGAGGTGTTCTTATTACTCAACAGGGCGCAGATCAGGTCATTGACCAGTATAAAAACAAAGTTGAACCCATTCTTCAGGAAATGGATAACAACAACGGCAATGCGCTCAACCTTGCGCAAGATCTGCAAACCGAACTTAACAATCTGGTGCTGACCTCGCGGGACAGTTTCCGCACCAACTTTGCCGCTACAACTTCAATACCACTGCAAATCGCCCACAGCAGCTTTGGTGCAATCGGCTTAGAAATTTCCGCTTATGCAGAGGGACAGGAACGCCTGCTGAGCTCCAATAAACCGGTAGCGCTGGATACACAATACCTGCTGGCCAACCCCAACGCCACCACAAATGACATCATCAATAACGGTCTTATCCTCCAAACAGCGCTCTATACTAAAACAGCACAATTTGCAGAAGCTGCTCTCACCTATGCGTACCAGTTTTATGCACACCCGTATCTTGCCGTACGTAATATGCAACTTACCGGCGCGCTCCGCGTAAAATACATGCAGGCCAAACTGCGTAAAAACATCAATAGCCTTGCCCAACTGCTTACCAGTGACAATGATGTAGGACAACAGGTTGCAGACGACATCCAAGAAACACTAGGCAGCGGTGAAGCGGAAACGCAAATCGGGGTGGATCTGGGCTTTATGCTCAATCACCGATACGGCCTGCTGGGCTTAACGGTTTACAACATCAACAGCCCTACCTTTACATATAACACCTTAGGTGTCGGCACAGATATTCAGGCACAGACTGAACAGTTTTACAGTGATCAGATTGCACTGAAAGAAACCGTCACCCTTGATCCTCAGGCTAAACTGACTGCCGCCGTACATACTTCAGGCAAACAGCTGATGCTCTCCGGTAGCATTGACCTGAACGAAGCCAATAACCTGCTGAACAACCCCTATCAGTGGGCGAGTGTAGCACTGTCATATTCCTCTTCCATCTCTGACGCGTGGTGGTATATGTTTGTTCCAGATATCCGCCTCAGCTACCGCACCAACCTGGCAGACAGTGAACAAAGCTATATCACTACCGGTCTGACTTTTGGTGTGCTGAACATTGATATCACCTTCAGTGACTTGGACAGCTTGCAAAATGTCAGTGAAGACAACATTCCCAAAGGCTTAGGGCTGCAAGCTGGCCTAGAGTTGCAATTCTAAAAAGGAGGCATACTATGACACACAAAAACCTGAACAAAACCTTACTGGCCACATCCATTGCGGCAATTATGACACTACAGGGATGTTCCGACACCACTGATGATAGTGGTGTTAACACCATTCAACCCAGTGGCGTTGTCGTGGATGACTATATTGCTTTTAGCCTTATTTATGT